>NZ_JBSWTI010000002.1:330000-745000 GCF_056158465.1 Ruegeria sp. ABV4_181 | reverse complement strand
CCACAGCAGTTCCTCAGCCGGGGCTTCATCGCCGATATAGTTCGTCCGCGGACCCATGTCGCGGTGGGTCAGCTTGAACCAGGCGCGCGCAAAGGCGTCGGCGAATTCTTCCGGGTTTTCGTGGAAGCGTTTCGAGATCGGCCCATAGATCGGATCCATGCGCATCGCCATGTCGGCGGTGGTCATCATGGTCTTGACCTTTTTCGACGGGTCGTGTGCCGCAGGGGCCATATCCTCTTCGCGGACATTGACCGGTTCCCAGATCCACGCGCCCGAGGGGCTTTTGGTCAAGTTCCAGTCATATCCGAACAGCAGATCGAAATAGCCGTTGTCCCATTTGGTCGGGTTCGCGGTCCAGGCCCCTTCGATGCCGCTGGTGGTGGTGTCGTCCCCCTTGCCGCTGCCGAACTTGTTGATCCAGCCCAGACCCATCTCTTCGATCGGGGCCGCCTCGGGTTCGGGGCCGACCAGATCGGGATCGCCGGCGCCGTGCGCCTTACCAAAAGTGTGGCCCCCCGCGACCAGGGCGACGGTTTCCTCATCATTCATGGCCATCCGGGCAAAGGTTTCGCGGATGTCCCGGCCAGAGGCCAGGGCGTCGGGCTGTCCGTCCGGGCCTTCGGGGTTCACATAGATCAGGCCCATCTGCACCGCGGCCAGAGGGTTTTCCAACTCGCGGTCGCCGGAATAGCGGCTGTTCGGCTGATCGCTGGTTGCCAGCCATTCGGTTTCGGTTCCCCAATAGATGTCTTCTTCGGGGGCCCAGATGTCCTCGCGACCGCCGGCGAATCCAAAGGTTTCTCCCCCCATCGATTCAATGGCGCAATTGCCGGCCAGAATGATCAGGTCGGCCCAGGAAATCCGGTTGCCGTATTTCTGCTTGATTGGCCATAGCAGGCGGCGTGCTTTGTCCAGATTGCCGTTATCCGGCCAGCTGTTCAGCGGCGCAAACCGCTGGTTCCCGGTCGAGGCCCCGCCGCGCCCGTCCGCAGTCCGGTAGGTGCCGGCGCTGTGCCACGCCATACGGATGAACAGACCGCCATAATGCCCGTAATCGGCAGGCCACCAATCCTGCGATTCCGTCATCAGCGCGTAAAGGTCCTGTTTCAGCGCCTTCAGGTCCAGCTTGTTGAATTCGTCGGCATAGCTGAATTCCGCGCCCAGCGGGTTTGACGCGGGGGCGTTCTGGTGAAGGATCGACAGATTCAGCTGATTGGGCCACCAGTCCCGGTTCGACCGGGTTCCGTTGCCATGCATGACAGGGCATCCGCCCATGTTGGGGTTGTCACTTCCGTCCATATCGATCTCCAATCCTGGCTAGATTCCGGCGGTTTCGCGCGGTGAATACTCGGGCGATCAAGAACACATGCAGATGACACTTTTACCCGGCCTGCCAGCGCATCCGGTATGGTTCGCGGGCGGTCCGGGATATCGGCGACTCTATTTGTCTTGTCACCGCTACAGGTAGCAAATCCAAACCATGCAAAAAAGTTTTGTTTATGGATGATAGCCATAAACAAAACCTATCAATCAACCGGGTCCGCGCTCAGCCGCCTCGCATCAGTGCGTCCAGACCAACGCGGTAATCCGGATACAGCAGCTTTACCCCAAGCTCATCTTTGATCCTGTCATTTCTGACGCGCTTGTTTTCATTGTAAAAGCTGCGGGCCATCGGGCTCAGGTCGGCCTCATCGAAAGGCACGGCAGGGGGTAGTGGCAAGCCCTGAAGCCGTGCGGCATATGCGATGACATCCTGTGGCGGGACCGGTTCGTCGTCGCATACGTTATAGATCGCACCGGGATTTGGCGTGGCCATCGACGCCGCGAGAACCTGCGCGATGTCGGCGACGTGGATCCGGGAAAACACCTGCCCCGGCTTGATAATGCGCCGCATGCCAGCCCGCTTGAGTTTCGAAAACGGGCCGCGACCGGGGCCGTAAATGCCCGCAAGCCGAAAGATATGCGTCGGCAGCCCGGGGATACCCTGCCATTGCTGTTCGGCTGTCACTCGCCACCTGCCGCGTTCGGCGGAGGGCGCGGGTGGTGTCGATTCATCCACCCAATCGCCCTGATGGTCGCCATATACCGCCGTTGTCGACAGATATCCGACCCACTGAAACTGACCGGCACGTTCCGATATTTCATCCCACATCTGGGCCAGAACCGGATCGCCCTGCGCGTTTGGCGCGGTCGAGATCAGCATATGCGTCACGCCATCCAAATCCGGCACCTGCCCCGGCCAGATCAGAGGTTCGGCGCCCGCAGCACGGATGGTGTCGGATTGCGCCGGGTCCCGCGTGGTGCCGCAAATGCGCCAGCCTTGCGGTTTCAGAAGCCGGGACAAGGCTTGCGCCGAATACCCGTGGCCGAAGGAAAACAAACTACCTGTCATGGCACCTTTGATGATCCGCAATTTCGACGGATGCAAGCACCCGCGCCGGAATACTTGATTCGAATCCCGCAATGCGCCTTTCTTTCAGTATGAGTGACAAGACACCCGACTTGAACGCCGCCTATGCGCTGGATTCGCCCGAGGATCACCGGCGGCTCTATGCGGAATGGGCCGGGGATTATGACGAGACTTTCGCAGCGCGCGAGGATTATCAACTGCACATCCATACGGCCCGCGCCTTTGTTGCGGCGGGCGGGCAGGGTCCGGTTCTGGATGTCGGCGCAGGCACCGGTCTGTGCGGCGCTGTTCTGGCCGGGCTGGGCGTCGGGCCGATCGACGCCACCGATATCAGCGCCGAGATGCTGGATCAGGCGATGCGCAAGGATATCTACCGCGACGCGATCGAGGCCGATCTGAACCAGGGTATCCCGGTTCCGCGTCAAAGCTATTCCGGCATCGTTTCTTCGGGGACGTTCACCCATGGACATCTTGGCCCCGAGGCCCTGACCGCCTTGCTGCGCGTGGCCCGGCCCGGTGCGCAATTCGCCCTGTCGATCAACGCCAAGCATTACGAAAAACTAGGGTTCGCCGAGGCTCTTCATGTGCTGGCGCAGGACCGGATACGGAACCTGTCCCTGCCCGAGGTGCGGATCTACGGCGATCTGGCTGCCGGCCCGAACCGTGACGATACCGCGCTGATCGCGCTGTTCGAGCGGACCTGACCCGCCAAAGTCAGGTATACATCTGCTTTTTGAACGCCCGGGTCCGCGTCGTCGCCTCGGCCGAGCCGTCGTGATAGGTGCCGAACCACTTGTCGAACGGAATCTCGGACGTGCCGTAATTGCATTCGAAATACCGGTGGTGCAGTTGATGAAAGAAATCCCCGGCGCGGGCGGCATCCCTTTCCCCGGCCCTGAGCTTTTCGAACCCGGAATGCGACAGTACCGGGCTGATCTGCTGAAAATAGCTGTGAAACAGCAGGTGCATCGGATGCGAAGGCACGATCAGGTGGATGAAGTAGGTGGTGAAATACAGCAGGTTTTCAAACCAGTGGTTCGATATTCCCGACCAGGGACCGGTATTGACGTTGCGGTGATGCACGGCGTGGACGTGTTTATAGAGCTTTGGATGATGCTCCAGCCGGTGCACCCAATAGAAATGCAGCCCCGACCACATGGGAATGAACATCATCCAGATCACGAACCAGACCGGCGCACCGGCCCATGTCACGGTGGGGACATAACCGTTGGCCATCGCCCAGTAGATGATCCACTGGTAGACAGTCGCCACGGTCATGGCGCTGCCCAGCGTCCACCAAATATTATCCAGGACCTGATTGCGAAAGGTGAAGTTGCCGTTGTCGCGGGTCAGATCGCGTCGGTCAAACTTCTTGTACATGCCCTGCCCCTTGCGCATGTACAGCCACCAGTGCAGGCCGCCCGCGATCAGGATCTGGGGCACCATGTTCAGCAACCAGATGCGGAACATCCAGCCCGGCGCAAAACGCTGCATCGTCTCAAGCGACGGGAAGAAATACGCATAGGCAATCACGGTCAGCGCCAGGCACAGCGTCAGCGCCGTGATCTGCAGCCACGCGCCGCTATACCATTTCAACACGGCGGCCGGGCGCGGCGGCCAGTTGAACAGTGGGTTCAGTCCCACCGGCCCCTCGGGGTGATAGTGCCAGCGGGCGGATTCGGGGTCCAGAGCGGTATCGGTCATGGCAATTACCCTGTTGCAATGGTCAGGTGGCGTAATCAGAGCCTTCGGCATCCAGCAACGCCTTGATCTCACGCAGATGCGCAGCGGCCTGATCGGGATAGTCGTCCAGTTCCTGCGCGGTCTTTTCCGCTATTTCGTCCGACAGCACGCGCAGCGGCTGACCGGTTTGCAGCGCGCGGATATAGGTCTCGGCGGCGCGTTCGAAATAGTAGAGCCTGTTGAATGTGTCCGCCGGATCGCTGCCGATGACCAGCACGCCATGATTGCCCATGATCATGACCTTCTTTTTCGGGTCCGACAGCATCGCGGCACAGCGTTCACCTTCGCTTTCAAAGGCCAGACCGCCGAATTCGTTATCCACCACGTAGCGGTTGTAAAAGGTGGCCGTGTTCTGGTCGATCGGCGGCAGAGTGCTGTCGGCCAGCGATGCCAGAACGGTGGCGAAGATCGAATGCACATGCATCACACAGCGCGCGTGGCGGCAATGGCGGTGGATTGACCCGTGCAACCCCCAGGCGGTGGGATCGGGCGCGCCGGGCTGGTTCATGACATCCGCGTCATTTGCATCCAGAAACAGCAGGTTCGACGCTTTGATCCGCACGAAATGCATCTGGTTTGCATTCATCAGGAATTGCGTGCCGTCCTCATTTACCGCCAGGCTGAAGTGGTTGGCCACGCCTTCATGCATGTTCAGCCGCGCGGTCCAGCGGAATGTGGCGGCAAGGTCCACGCGTTCGGACCAGTGGTCGATATTGGGGCGCAGAGACGTGACTTGCATTCCGGGCTCCTTCGCGGCTGGCTGGTGCTTGGAAAAAGCGTGCCCGCGGCGCGAAAATTTGACCAACGAAAAAAACGCACCTATTCCATTAGCTGAGCTAATGCCAAGGTTATACTCATGCAGAAACCGCTTCCGCCGCTGGGCTGGCTGCGCACCTTCGAGGCGGCGGCCCGCCACCTGTCGTTTACCGGTGCTGCCCGGGATCTGAACATGACCCAAAGCGCGGTCAGCCAGCAGATCAAGTCGCTGGAAGGGTATCTGGGCCAGCCGCTGTTCCTGCGCCGCCCGCGCGCCCTGGAACTGACCGAGGCCGGCATCACCTATCTGCCGGTGGTGCGCGAGGCATTTCGCACATTGGTACGCGGCACGCAGGCGGTCACCGGGGCACAGCAGAACGCGGTTCAGGTGCAAAGCAACATCACCTTTGCGGTCAACTGGCTGGCCCCGCGCCTGCCGCAGTTCCGGGCCACACACCCGGATGTTCAGCTGAATATCTTCACGGAATTGTGGGAGCCCCGGGAAATGGCCGAAGGAGCCGCGGTCGAAATCCGCTACTCCCTGCGACCGTCCGATACCGTGCGGACCGAGTTGCTGCGTACCGACCATTTCTACCCGGTCTGCGCGCCCGGCTATCGGGTGACGCTTGACACCGTGCAGGATCACCCGCTGTTCGATTGCTCGAACCTGCTGTCCAACTGGCAAAGCTGGGCCGAAGATCAGGGTCTGAACTGGGGAAACCCGCCGATCACCTATTCCACCACCTATCTGGTCAGCCTGTCCGTGGCCATGGCCGGCGGTGGCCTCTGCCTGACCCATGACACCATCGCGCGCGGGCTGATTGAACAGGGCAGGCTGGTGGCACCCTTTCCCCATCGCGCGGCAATGCCCGAAGCCTATTACCTGTTGCTGTCACCGCAGGCCGAGGAAACACCGGGGGCGGTGGCCTTTGCCGACTGGCTGCGCCGGGAAATGGCAGCGGATCGCAGGGCGTGATCCGGCGCGCTCCCGCCCATCGTCAACGCCCCTGCGGGGCGTCTCCTCTGGTTGGGCCGGGCAGCGCTGACGCGCTGCGTGACGGAATCATGATACCTGTACGGCGGGGGTTGCACCTTTCCCCGCATTCGGGAAAGTTGAGCCATGGAATACACACCCCTCCCTGACTGGCCCGATGCCGCCCCTCGTCTGATTGCCGTAGCTGCCGGGCGCGAAGCCGCGGATACGGTCATTCGCGGCGGCATCTGGGTGAATGTGCACAGCCGCGAAACCCTGCCCGATCATGACATTGCGATCGCCGCCGGACGCGTGGCCTATGTCGGCCCGGACGCGGCGCATTGCATTGGCCCCGACACAAGAATTATCGAGGCCCGAGGCCGTTACATGCTGCCGGGACTGTGCGACGCGCATATGCATATCGAGTCGGGCATGCTGACCCCTGCCGAGTTCGCCCGCGCGGTCATTCCGCACGGCACCACCTCGATGTTCACCGACCCGCACGAGATTGCCAATGTTCTGGGGCTGGATGGCGTGCGCATGATGCATGACGAGGCGCTGATGCAGCCGGTCAATATCTATACCCAGATGCCATCCTGCGCACCGTCCGCGCCGGGGTTGGAGACCACCGGCTATGAAATCACGCCGGAGGACGTGGCCGAGGCGATGGCGTGGCCGGGCATTATCGGCCTGGGCGAGATGATGAATTTCCCGGGCGTGATTCATGGCGACCCCAAAATGCTGGCTGAAATCGCGGCGACTCAGCGGGCCGGCAAAACCGTCGGCGGACATTATGCTTCGCCCGATTTGGGGCCCGAATTTGCGGCCTATGTCGCGGGCGGCCCGGCGGATGACCATGAAGGCACCTGCGAGGCCGACGCGATTGCCCGCGTCCGGCAGGGGATGCGGTCGATGATGCGGCTGGGCTCGGCCTGGTTTGATGTGGAAAGCCAGATCACGGCGGTGACGGAAAAGGGGCTGGACCCGCGCAATTTTATCCTCTGCACGGATGACTGCCACTCAGGCACTCTGGTCAATGACGGGCACATGAACCGAGTGGTGCGGCACGCAATCGCCTGTGGCTGCGACCCGCTGATCGCGCTGCAGATGGCCACGATCAACACCGCAACCCATTTCGGGCTGGAGCGCGAGATCGGCTCGATCACGCCGGGGCGGCGCGCGGATGTCATTCTCAGCTCAGACCTGACGGACCTGCCCATCGAAATGGTCATCGCACGCGGTCAGGTCGTGGCGGAAGAGGGTCGGATTACGGTGGACTGCCCGCACCTGAACTGGCCGGACACCGCCCGCCAGACAGTACGTCTGGGCCATACGCTGACCGGTGGCGATTTCGAAATCGCCGCCCCGGCCGGCGCCAACCGGGTGCAGGCCAACGTGATCGGCGTTGTGGAAAATCAGGCCCCCACCAAGGCGCTGAAGGCAGAATTGCCGATCATCGAGGGGCTGGTCGAAGGCGAAGGCGAGGTCTGCCAGATCGCACTTGTCGAACGGCATCGCGCGACCGGAGGGGTGACAAACGCCTTCGTCTCGGGCTTTGGTTATCAGGGCAGGATGGCAATGGCCTCGACCGTGGCGCATGACAGCCACCACATGATCGTCGTCGGCACCGACCGGGACCAAATGGCGCTGGCAGCGAACCGGCTGGCCGAAGTGGGCGGTGGCATCACCATCTTCCGCGAGGGTGAGGAGCTGGCGCTGGTCGAACTGCCCATCGCAGGTCTGATGTCCGACAGCCCGGCCGCACAGGTTGCGGCCAAAGCGGAACAGATGGTCGCGGCGATGCAGGCCTGCGGCTGTCAGCTGAACAACGCCTATATGCAGCATTCGCTGCTGGCGCTGGTCGTGATCCCGGAACTTCGCATTTCCGACCTTGGGCTTGTCGATGTGCGCACCTTTGAAAAGATCGATCTTCTGGAACCTCTTGCATGACAATAATAAAAACGCCTGACGTCCCAGGCCCCGAGAAATTCACCGACCCCGCCGCCGCTGTTGCGCGGCTTGAGACACTCTATGAACAGGCAACCGCGTTTCTGTGCGACAGCTTTGCCAAGGCGATGGAACAGGGGGCGCCAACCGAACGGTACAGAGCCTATTACCCCGAAATCCGCATCAAAACCGCGTCCTACGCGCAGGTCGACAGCCGGCTGAGTTTTGGTCACGTGTCCGAGCCCGGCACCCACGCGACCAATGTGACGCGGCCCGATCTGTTCCGGAACTACCTGACGCAACAAATCGCCCTGCTGATCAAGAACCACGATCAGCCGGTCACGATCGGCGCGTCCGAAACCCCTATCCCGGTGCATTTCGCAGTGGCCAACAACCCCGATCTGGTGGTCCCGCATCAGGGCGCGGCCGGGTTTACCCTGCGCGATGTGTTTGATGTTCCGGATCTGACTACGACCAATGACGACATCGTCAATGGCGTCTATGACCAGGAAGCCGACGAATCCGGGCCGCTGTCGCTGTTCACCGCTCAGCGCGTCGATTACTCGCTGGCCCGTCTGGCGCATTACACCGCGACCGATCCCAGCCATTTCCAGAACCACGTCCTGTTCACCAACTACCAGTTCTACGTGTCCGAGTTCGAAAACTACGCCCGCGCGCAACTGGCCGATCCCGACAGCGGCTATACCAGCTTTGTCTCAACCGGAAACGCCGAGATCACGGACCCGGAGGCGGCGCTGGAACAGCCGCTGAAACTGCCGCAGATGCCGACCTATCACCTCAAGCGCGAAGACGGTTCGGGGATCACGCTGGTCAATATCGGTGTGGGCCCGTCCAATGCCAAAACCGCCACTGACCATATTGCCGTCCTGCGCCCGCATGCCTGGCTGATGGTCGGCCATTGCGCCGGGTTGCGGAACACCCAGGCGCTGGGGGATTTCGTGCTGGCCCACGCCTATTTGCGCGAGGACAAGGTGCTGGATGACGACCTGCCGGTCTGGGTGCCGATCCCGCCATTGGCCGAAGTTCAGGTGGCACTGGAACAGGCGGTGGCCGAGGTCACCGAGCTTGAGGGGTATGAGCTGAAACGGATCATGCGCACCGGCACGGTTGCCTCGGTCGACAACCGCAACTGGGAGTTGCGCGACCAGTCTGGCCCGGTGCAGCGGCTCAGCCAGTCACGCGCAATTGCGCTGGACATGGAAAGCGCCACTATCGCCGCCAACGGCTATCGGTTCCGGGTACCTTACGGCACCCTGCTATGTGTCTCCGACAAGCCGTTGCACGGGGAATTAAAGCTTCCCGGCATGGCCTCGGCGTTCTATACCACGCAGGTCAGCCGCCATCTGGCGATCGGAATTCGCGCGATGGAGCATCTGCGCGGCATGCCGCTGGAGCGTCTGCACAGCCGGAAATTGCGTTCATTCGACGAAACGGCCTTTCTCTGACGCAAAAAAGCAACGAATTCCCCCTATTTTTAGGGTTTTCAGCGCTACTATTCGTTGTGTTCGCCCACAATATCCCGTTACAGTTACGCGGTGAGGCCCTATCTATCGGGCACGTTAAGGAGACCAAGAAATGGCAAAGCCTATGACAAAGACTCAGCTGGTTGCTGCTCTCGCTGAGGAAATGGGAACCGACAAGAAAGCCGCAAACGCTGCGCTGGAGGCCGTGACCGGCCTGATCACCCGCGAAGTTTCCGCTGGCGGTGCTGTCACCCTGCCCGGCGTTGGCAAAATCTACTGCCGCGAACGCCCCGAGCGCATGGTGCGCAACCCCGCCACCGGCGAGCAGTTCAAGAAAGAGGCCGACAAGGTGGTCAAGATGACCATCGCCAAGGCGCTGAAGGACAGCGTGAACGGCTGATTTCAGTCTTTATCGCGATACGATCAAGGGCCGCCGGTTGGGGGCCCTTTTTCTTTTTGACCCTATTGAAATAGGATTTTTGTGCTTGTCTGCTTTGAGTCCTTTGTGGCCTATGCTGCGGTCAGTATAGATAGCTGCTTTGGTGCTTCGTCGAACATTTGAGCGCCATCAGCCAAAATTGGAACTTGATCCATACAACCCTAACATGTAGCAAAAAGAGTATTTTCAAAGCAGGAGAGATTCCGTGAAGCCTCCTTTGACGATATTTTTTGCCACAACGGTCAACGCAAGCTTGTTGCTTCTTGTTCCGCAGGCCGTCTTGTCTGATGAGGCCAATAGCCGAATTTCAAGCGCGCTAGAACGGGCTTATGAAGGTTCCTGCTTTGATCAACTTGATGCATCTATTGATCAATGCATCGTAAGGTTCCACAGGAGAGATAGCGAAGGGTGTTCCCAAGGTAGAACAATTCAGGCGAACAGTTACTTCGTTGATCTGCGACATCACACTGCGACATATCTTGATAATCATGCTCGTGAGGTCAACGGTGAGTGGCGGTTCCGCATTGAACTGGAACCAAAAGGTAAGTGGAAGACAAGGTCTGGAGAAATTAACTACGAAAAAGAAAAATTTCTAAGTTCTGCGCGGGCAAAGCTGGGCTGGGGCCAAGATGCG
This sequence comes from Ruegeria sp. ABV4_181, assembly GCF_056158465.1. Lineage (NCBI taxonomy): Bacteria > Pseudomonadati > Pseudomonadota > Alphaproteobacteria > Rhodobacterales > Roseobacteraceae > Ruegeria > Ruegeria sp. ABV4_181. The sequence continues at coordinate 734,614 of NZ_JBSWTI010000002.1, read as the reverse complement.
GCAATTGCTGCGAATAAAGAATTTCTTTTGAAGAATGACGTGGACAGTTTTCATTCGCTGAGTACTGTCGAATATTGCCCAATGGGTCAATCACAACGTCCATTTCTCAAGCCGATACAGCTTCAGGGTGAAACTGTGGATGACTTGGTGGAGGCTTTCAAACAACTAATGGTCGATTGCAGCGATACTTAGCCAGTTACTGTCAAAAAAATTTTGCGGACAACGTCCGTCACCATAGAATTTTGGTAGGAAAGTCGCAATGTTTCGCGGTTACGCTGAAACAGATCATATAGATTGATCCAAAAGAAAGCGGGCGCCATTAGCGCCCGTTTCTGTTTCATCACTAAGGCTAATCAGTGAACCGTCTCAACCTTGTGGAAGTCCAGATCGCGGTCTTCGGGCATTGAATCGATGCTCAGAACCTCTTGGCGCTTGGTGATCAGGATATAGACCACGCAGGCCAGATAGAGGCCGACGACCACAGCGCCGATCCACTGGATCTGCAGCCACTGGCTCTGGAACAGCAGGGTCAGGACAAACAGCAGGGCGACGTTGCCCGCTACATAGATCGCCTTGCCGAACCGCTCAACCGTCATGTTCAGGTTGTCGGTATACAGGCGGATCAGCGAGTCCAGCGAGTTGATTACGAAGGTCACGCCCACGATAACCATGGCGATGTTGGTGATACCTGCGGTGCTGATGCCGTTCAGGTGGTAATAGTAGAGAACGGTGAACCAAATCCCCAGCGGGATTGACGGGAAGATCAGCAGCGCCGCCAGCAGTTGCCATGTTTTCAACCCACCCACAAAGCGCGAGGTGAACTGGCCGATCATGATCGACCACGCGAACCACCAGAACAGGTAGAAGGCGTGATAGTCGGTCAGCGGCAGGACGAATTTGTGGATATTGGCGAAATACGCCCCGATATTGCTGCCGGTTTGTGCAAATCCGGTCAGGCCCATGCCGGCCGCGACCCACATGCCGATGATCAGGGCCAGGAACAGGAAGGTCGAGCCCACCGACAGAATGCGCACGTATTTCAGATCGGTCGAGGAATAGGCCGCCGCCAGAATGACCACGAAGACGATGATGTAGAAGGTGGTCACCACGGATTCACCGTCTCCGACCTCGGGCAGATAGCCCGGCAGGTAGATCAGGAACAGGCTGGCGGTGAAGGCACAGGTGCCGATGATCACCACGTTGTTGATCAGCTTGACCAACGGGATCTCAAAGAACTTCACGCGCGGTTCGATAACGCAGAAGTAGAACGCGGTCAGGAAATAGAACGCCCAGATCAGAAAACCCCAGAACCCGAACTCGATGGCCAGCGGATTGGCAAAAGCATAGGCCGGGTCTTCGGCATAGCCGCCGAACTCGGTCAGCGGGAACATGATCAGGCCAACGTCCAGACCGGACGTGAACAGGATCGCGATGAAGGTGAACAGGTGGACGGGGGTGACGCCGACACAGCGCAGGTTCCACCATTTCACCACGAAAAAGGCGACCAGCCCGAGGGCCAGCAAAACGCCAAATGACAGGATGTATTCCAGAAGCACCAAAACGCCTCCCATGATATTTTGGATGGGGGCGTTGCTATACTTTATTGGCTGGTCAATCAATAAAAACGAACTGAATTGAAATGCTGCCCCCGGGATGTGCCTTTTTTGACGCAAGCACCGGCGCTGCTTGCGGCTGATGGGAAATTCGGGAACAGTGCGCGACAGTTCGAACAGGGGGTCATGATGGATCTGCGCGCCATAGCGATGGGGCTGATATTTGCGTTCATCTGGTCCTCGGCCTTTACCTCGGCGCGGATCATCGTGGCGGATGCCTCGCCTCTGTTCTCACTGGCCCTGCGGTTTCTGATCTCGGGGCTGATCGGCGTAGCCATTGCCCGTGCCATGGGGCAAAGCTGGCGCCTGACCCGATCCCAGTGGTACGCCACCATCCTGTTCGGAGTTTGCCAGAATGCCCTTTATTTGGGTCTGAATTTCTATGCGATGCAAACGGTCGAGGCCTCTGTCGCCGCCATCATCGCCTCGACCATGCCGCTGTTGGTCGCATTGGCCGGGTGGCTGTTTCTGGGCGAGCGGTTGCGCCCCGTCGGGGTCGTTGGCCTGCTGGCCGGGTTCACCGGTGTGGCGCTGATCATGAACAGCCGGATCGACGCGGGCATCGACCTGTTTGGCGTGGCGCTTTGCGGTATCGGCGCACTGGCCCTGACCTTCGCCACACTGGCCGTGCGCGGGGCCACTTCGGGCGGGAACTTCATGATGGTGGTCGGCTTGCAGATGCTGGTGGGATCGGCGGTTCTGTTTGTCGCCGCCCCGCTGTTCGAGACGATCTATATCCACCCGACCGTGCCGCTGGCGCTGGCCTTTACCTACACGACCCTGTTCCCCGGCCTGCTGGCGACGTTGATCTGGTTCCTGCTGCTGGACAGGATCGGCGCCACCCGGGCGGCGACCTTCCATTTCCTGAACCCGGTTTTCGGAGTCACCATCGCCGCCATCCTGCTGGGTGAAAAGCTGGGGCCGCTGGATGCGGTGGGGGTCGGTATCACCACGCTGGGCATTCTGGCGGTTCAGCTGGCCCGGCAACCGGTGGCAAAACCCGGCTGATCCCCGCACGACCGCGCGAGGCGGGTGTAACACCCCTTTGCTTTCGCCGCGCAAACCCCAATTATTGGTCCAGAGCCAAACCTCCGGAGGAGCCATGACCCGTTACACCAAAGACCCCGAGGCCATTGCCGCCCTCTCACCCGAAGAATTTCACGTCACCCAACGCAGTGGAACCGAACGTCCGGGTACCGGCAAATACCTGGGCAACAAGGAACCGGGGATCTATGTCGATATCGTCTCGGGCGAGCCATTGTTCGCCTCGACCCACAAATACGAATCCGGCTGCGGCTGGCCCAGCTTCACCAAGCCGATCATGCATGAGCATGTGGAAGAGTTTCGCGACACCACCCATGGCATGATCCGAACCGAGGTGCGGTCCAAACACGGGGACAGCCATCTGGGCCATGTGTTCCCCGACGGCCCGCGCGAACAGGGCGGGCTGCGCTATTGCATCAACTCTGCCGCGCTGCGGTTCATCCATCGTGACGAGATGGAGGCCGAAGGCTATGGCGAATACCTGATCCATGTGGAGGAAATCCAATGACCGAACAACGCGCTGTTCTTGCCGGGGGCTGTTTCTGGGGCATGCAGGACCTGATCCGCAAACTGCCGGGCGTGTCCCGCACCCGCGTCGGCTATACCGGCGGCGATGTCCCCAACGCCACCTATCGCAACCATGGCACCCATGCCGAAGGGATCGAGATTTTCTTTGACCCCGCGCAGATCAGCTATCGTGACCTGCTGGAGTTCTTTTTCCAGATCCACGATCCGACCACACTGAACCGTCAGGGCAATGACCGCGGGATGAGCTATCGGTCCGCCATCTACTATGCGGATGACGCGCAGAAACAGGTGGCAGCGGACACAATCGCCGATGTGAACGCCAGCGGCATCTGGCCCGGCAAAGTGGTGACCGAGCTTGAACCCGTCGGCGATTTCTGGGAGGCCGAGCCAGAACATCAGGATTATCTGGAGCGTATCCCGAACGGCTATACCTGCCATTTCCCGCGCCCGGACTGGGTTCTGCCCAAGCGCGACGCCGCGGAATGAAACGACCGCCCCCGGGAAAACCGGGGGCTAGCCCGATGCAACCCGGGGCCGGCCGCTGGCCTCTACAGTAATCATCGCCTCGACAAACACGTCCTGCGCCTCAACCCGGGCGGTGCGGATGTCGCGGTCGACAATCACACGGATATCTTCGGCCCCGGCCTCACGCACAGCATCTTCGGCCGCGTTGCGCAGAACCGATTCCAGCTTGGCCAGCGCTTTCTCGGTCTCGTCGAAATCCTGCGGACCGTCGTCAAGATGCACCCGGTACCGGCCCTCGGACGGGGACGTCACCGTACCCGACCGGCGCAGGGTCAAACGCCCCACCACCGCACCGATGGCATTGGCCACGCCGGCATGGTCCGGCAGGATCATGCGACATCGCACCCGCTCTCCCACCGCCGGGTAATAGCTGGGGGCCGAAGCCCCAAGCCCCACCACATCCACGTTCAGCGCCGCATCCAGCGCCAGCAAGCCCCGATGCCCCGCCAACCCTTTCTGCGTCAGAACATGCCGGGCAAGATCGGCGGCGGGAACACCGAAACCCTCTGCTTCTTCGGCAAATGCAGTCTCTAACAAGGTCAATGTGGTCTGTTCCGTCAGCTGATCCACGATCAGTTGCGCCAGCGCCGCTGGTCCTGCGGCCAGCCTGTCGCCCGTTCCCACACGTTTGCGGGCCACCAGTTCCAGCGCCTTGCGCGCGGCCTCTGCATCCCAGGCGTCCAACCGGCCCAGAACATGGCTCGCATCCGACGGTGTCACCCCCGACACCTGCACGATCCCGCGATCCACCAGCCGCGTCAAAGCGCCGTTTTCCATACGTGAACGCAACAGATCGCTCAGCGGCAGCACGCCGTCACCCAACCGGTTCAGCAGGGCCGCTTCCCGCGCGCCCAGCCCTCCGGCGTGGATGCCAGGCACGCGCCGGGCAAACCGCGTGTCGTGTTCACCAACGGTCGTGGCGCGCAGCTGCGCATCCAGAACCGGGTGAACGATGTCAGGTGCTTCGGCCGCCGTCAAAGACACCGGCAGCACCCGCCTTGGCCCCAAGAACACACCGCCGCGCAGCCCTTCGGTGATCACATGCACCTGACTGTCGCCGCCCAAACCGTGGGTCCGCATCGCCACGGCCTCGACCATAGTCCGGAACCCGCCCACCCGTGCACCTTCCGGATCGATGGTGGGCTTTCCGCCGCGGATCAGTGCCACATCCGTGGTGGTACCGCCGATATCCGACACCAGCGCATCCCTGGCACCGGTCAGCCAGCCCGCCCCCACGATCGAGGCCGCCGGTCCGCTCAGAATCGTCTCAATCGGCCGCGCCCGCGCCTGTTCCGCGCTCATCAACGCACCGTCACCACGCACAACCATCATCGGTGCAGTGATCCCAAGCTCCAGCAACCGATCCTGCGCGCGCCCGATCAGCCGGTCGATCATCCCGATCAGACGGGCATTCAGCACGGCGGTCACCGCGCGCTTTGGTCCGTTCAACCGGGCTGACAGATGGTGCGAGCAGGTGACCGGTGCGCCGGTTTTCTCGGTGATGATCCGCGCCGCCTCCAACTCATGTGCCGGGTTTCGCGTGGCAAACCGGGCAGCGACGGCAAACCCGGATATGCCCTTATGAGAGTCCAGGAAAGCCTCAAGCGCAGCGACATCCAGAGCCGCGGCCTCACCGCCCGCATGGCTGTGACCGCCCGAGATCACCAGCGCCGGATCCCCCTTCAGCGCGTCCTTCAACCCGTGCTTTTCCAGATCGCTGTCCCGAAACCCGATATAGACAAGCGCGACGCGCCCGCCCTGCCCCTCGACCAGCGCATTGGTGGCCAGCGTAGTCGACAGCGACGCCATCGAAATCCGGTCCGGCGCGACCTGCGCCTGATCCAGCACTGCCTGAATCGCCTTTCCGACGCCAATCGCCAGATCGGCCCGCGTGGTCAGCGACTTGGCCGAGGCGATCACCTCTTCCTCATCCCGGATCAGAACCGCATCCGTATAGGTTCCGCCCGTATCCACCCCCAAAGCCAACGCCATCGGGATCTCCTTCCTGTTCGCTGCAGATGGGTGTAGCGGTTTGGACCGACACGTCCAGCCTGTTTGCGGCACTCAGGACAATCGTTTTACCGCCCAGCGCGCCGCGTCGGCCACCGCAGGATCGGGATCATCCACCAGGCCCTGCGCGACGGGACGCAACGCCGCCGATCGCGAATTTCCAATGGCATAAAGCACGTTGCGCACGAACCGGTCGCGCCCGATCCGCTTGATCGGTGAACCGGAAAACTTTGCACGGAACGCCGCATCGTCCAGCATTGCCAGCTCCGCCAGGGGCTGCGCCCGCAGATCATCCCGCGCGGCATAACGGACATCGCTCGCGGCAACCGCAAATTTGTTCCACGGACAGGCCGCAAGGCAGTCGTCGCACCCGTAGATCCGGTTGCCCAGCTTGCTGCGTAATTCTTCGGCGACCGGTCCTTTGTGTTCGATCGTCAGATAAGAGATGCACCGTCGCGCATCCAACCGGTACGGCGCAGGAAAGGCATCTGTCGGGCATACATCCAGACAGGCCCGGCAAGACCCACAATGATCCGTCTCAGCCATGTCCGCCGGCAGGTCAAGTGTGGTGAAAACAGAGCCTATAAAGGCCCAATTGCCCCAATCGCGGCTCAACAGATTGGTGTGTTTCCCCTGCCACCCCAACCCGGCGGCCTGCCCCAGCGCTTTCTCGGGCACTGGCGCGGTATCGACAAAGACCTTCACCTCGCCGCCAGCCTCGGCAATCAGCCAGCGCGCCAGCCTCTTCAGCCGTTTCTTGACCAGATCATGATAATCCTTGTTCTGCGCATAGACGGAAATCGCGGCCCTGTCCGGGTGCCCCAGTACCTCGGTCGGGTCATGATCGGGTGCATAGCTCTCGGCCAGCATGATCACCGACCGCGCCTCGGGCCACAACGCCGCCGGATCGCCGCGCCAATGGGTCCGCTCGGCCATCCAGCCCATTTGCCCGTGATACCCGGCCTGCAAGAACGCCGCCAACCGCGCTGGAACCTCAGGCACATCCCACGGGCGGCACACACGACAGGACACAAACCCCTCGCTCAGCGCCTGCGCTACCAGCTTGTCCTTTAAACCCGATCCGCTCTTCATCTGGCCACAAATACCTTCGGGGGGAATCGCGCCCCAGCGCGATGGGGGGCAGACAGCCCCCCAGCGACCCTATCAGAAATCCAGATCGGCGTAATGAGGCGGTGGCCGGAACCCCGGCACCTGATCCGCCAGAATCGACCGGAACGCGGGGCGCGACTTGATCTTGGCATACCAGTCCTTGACCGCCGAACTGCGGTTCCAGTCCACATCCGAAATATAGTCCAGCGCCGAAAGATGCGCCGCGGCCGCAAAATCGGCCAACGTCATCTGATCCCCGGCCAGCCAGCGGCGGTGATCCAGCAGCCAGGCCATGTAATCCAGATGGTATTTGATGGCGCGCGCGCCCTGCTTGACGTTTTTGCTGTCGGGGTAACCCTCGCCCGTTACTTTCTTGTTCACCCGCTCATACAGCAGCTTCGATGTGACCTCGTGGTGAAACTTGTCATCGAACCAGCCGACCAGTCGGCGCACCTCGTATCGCGCCTCGGTGGCTTTGGGCATCAGCGGCGGCTCGGGCCGGGTCTCTTCGATATATTCGCAAATGGCGGCGCTTTCCGACATGACCTGACCGTCCAGCCGCAGCACCGGTACTTTTCCGGCCGGGTTGCGGCGCAGAAAATCCGGGTCTTTTTCCCAGTATCGCTCTTCGACCAGTTCAACTTCGATCTTCTTTTCCGCCAGCGACAGGCGCACCTTGCGGCAATAGGGGGACAGGGGAACGTGAAACAGACGCGCCATGGGCTTCCAATCGAACCAGTGAATACCCCCCAGCTTTAGCGCCGAGGGACCAGGGGTTTCAATCCTCGAAACAATCCGCGCGACCATCTGCGCGGATGGTGGCCGCCCCGTCCAGGATCGACGCCGCCCGCCTGCGCGTCCGAACCGAAGGGTCGGTGACCGACCTGTTGCGGGGCGAAGGCAGGATCGCCGCAATGCGGGCGGCCTGTACCGGTGAAAGCTGCGCGGCGGATACGCCGAAGTTGCGCCGCGCCGCGGCTTCGATGCCAAACACCCCTTCCCCGGTCTCGGCCACGTTCAGATAAACCTCCAGAATACGCTGCTTGCTCCAGAAGATTTCAACAACCGGCGTGATCGAGGTTTCCAGCGCCTTGCGCACCCAGCTGCGGCCCTGCCACAGAAACACGTTCTTCACCACCTGCTGGGTAATGGTCGACGCCCCGCGCGTGCCGCCATCCTCCAGCGCGTCCCGGATCGCTTCGACGTCGAAACCCCAGTGGAGACAGAAATTCGCATCCTCGGCCGCAACCACGGCGCGGGCCATGACCGGCGTCATGTCCTCGATCGGCACCCAGTCGCGCTGCACCCTGCCCAGCCGGCGCCATTCGGACCAGATCGTGTGGGTCACCGGTGGGTTCACGACCGAAAACAGCGCCACCAGACCCACGATCAGAACAACCACGCCCAACCCGGCGCGCGTCACCCAGCGGCGAATCCACCGGGTGCTGATCCTCTTTGTCTTTGACGCTTTGCTTTTCTTACTGCTCGACTTGCGCGCTGCTTTTTTTGCCATGCTGTTGCTATACGACGCGCCGCGACCGTTTGGAACGGTTTAAATCGCCAGCGCGCGCGCCTCGCGCGGGCGCACGACCGGGCGCGCGGTTTCCGGCAAAACCGGGTTTCGGGCGCGCAGTTCCGGGAACAGGCGCAAAACCTCGGCCTGCGTTTCGCGGTCGGATTGGGTGACCGCGTGGCCGGGGTAATAGCTTTCGCTTTTCGCCCCGTTGGCGATCACGATCTCATGCCGGGAAAACAGCAGGTGGATATAGTCGGCCTTGCCGCCTTCGACCCGGGTTACGCTGTCGCCGTTGACCAGCGAATGCGCAGCGATCAGAACTTCGGAATGGCCGAACAGGTAAGGCGCGCGCCAGTCTTCGACCAGCATCCGGTGCTGCGGTGACACTGTCAGAGGGTGTTCCAGACCCAAAACGCCCGCCTCGAACCGGATCGGCGCAAGCTTGCCTTCCGCCTTGACGCGGGTGCGCCCGACCCACAACAGGGGTTGCGGGCCATTATCCACGGTGGTGATCAGATCCCCGGGCTTCAAATCCTCGACCGGGCGCGGACCATCCGGCGTTTCGATCAGGGTTCCGGGTGTGAAACAGGGCGGGCCCAGTTCGTCATTGTTGATATCGACCGAACCGAACGACCCGCCGGTATCGCTGAAATCCGTGGCGGTTGAGCTGACAAAGGTTCCGTTCTGCAGGACCTGCCCGTCAGTGGGGGTGAACACCTCGCGCCCGTCGGCCAGATAAAAGGTCACACCGGTATAGGTGACCTGCGATCCATCGGACAGTTCGATCGTCACCGTGTCATCGAAATACGACGCTGTAATATCGGACCCGTCCACCGAATCGTCGTTCAGCCGGTTGATCAGGTCGTCATCGTTCTGATCCACGATGTCGAACTTCTGCACGGTCAGCGGTGTTCCGACCACCGTACCGTTCGCGCCCGGATTGGCCGGGTCGAGCACAAAAAACTGATCTATGTAGGTCGTCGGCATTCAACTGCTCCTGCAAACTCGCAAAACCGGGATACAGCATGACCGCAAATCCCGAAGAAACTGTGGCCATAGCTAGGCGCGATCCGAGCAAAAACGCAATAAATGCGATTCGCGCAGCCAAAAATAGATAAAACCCGCGTGTTTCTTGTGACACGCGGGTTTCTGGATCAGGTTGCGTTGCGCCCTTATTCGGCCGGAACAGCAGCCACTTCGGCGGACAGCGGATGGCTGAGCTTGTTCAGCATCTCTTTCGGGCAGACCTGCAGGAAGTTGGTTCTTTCAACCTCCCAATGCTGCAGGATATCGGCGGCCTTGCGGCTGTAGGTTTCGGCCTGATGGGTTTCGATCAGCGATTTCAGCTGATCCTCCCAATGGTCGACTGTCACCGGACAGGTCACCAGCGTTTCCATGTTCATCAGCTGCTCGGCCTTGCCTTCAGGGTCGTACAGGTAGGCCATGCCACCGGTCATACCTGCGCCAAAGTTGGCCCCGATATCGCCCAGGATCACCGCGACGCCACCGGTCATGTATTCGCACCCGTTGGAGCCACAGCCCTCGATCACCACTGTCGCGCCCGAGTTCCGCACCGCGAACCGCTCACCGGCGCGCCCGGCAGCGAACAGGTGGCCATCGGTGGCCCCATAAAGCACCGTGTTGCCGATGATGGTGTTGTCATCCGCCTTCAACGGGCTGACCTGCGGCGGCCGCACCACGATGGTGCCGCCCGACAGACCCTTGCCGACATAGTCGTTGGCGTCCCCGGATACTTCCAGCTTCAGCCCCGGAGCGGCAAAGGCCCCCAGTGACTGGCCGGCCGAGCCCTGAAGTTTGACGTGCAGGTGGTCCGACTGGAACGTGTTCTGCATCCCGAAATTCTGCACGATATGGCTGGACACCCGCGTGCCCACGGTCCGGTGCGTGTTCTGGATCGCGTAGGACAGCTGCATCTTTTCGCCGTCCTTCAGGAACCGCGCCGCATCGCGCACGATCTCGGCGTCCAGCGTATCCGGCACAGCGTTACGGTCCTTGTCGCGGTTGTACACGATGTCATGCGCGCCATCGACGGTGATCAGCAGCGGGTTGAGGTCCAGATCATCCAGATGCGCCGAGCCACGACTGACCTGAGCCAGAAGATCGGCCCGCCCGATGATCTCATCGACCGAACGTGCACCCAGGCTGGCAAGGATTTCCCGCACTTCCTGCGCGTAGAAAGTGATCAGGTTGACCACCTTGTCCGCATTGCCGGTGAACTTGGCACGCAGGGACTCGTCCTGCGTGCAGACGCCAACCGGGCAGGTGTTCGACTGGCACTGACGCACCATGATACAACCCATCGCTATCAGGGCAGCGGTGCCGATGCCGTATTCTTCGGCCCCCATCATCGCCGCCATGACAATGTCCCGCCCCGTGCGCAGGCCACCATCGGTCCGCAAGGTTACGCGGTCGCGCAGGTTGTTCATCGCCAGAACCTGATGCGCCTCGGTCAGGCCCATCTCCCACGGAAGACCGGCATATTTGATCGAGGTCGCGGGCGATGCACCCGTACCGCCATTGTGACCCGAAATCAGTATGATATCCGCTTTCGCCTTGGCCACACCGGCAGCAATCGTGCCTACGCCCGAGGATGCCACCAGTTTCACCGTCACCTTGCAGCGCGGGTTGATCTGCTTGAGGTCATAGATCAGCTGCGCCAGATCCTCGATCGAATAGATGTCGTGGTGCGGTGGCGGCGAGATCAACGTGACGCCCTTTGTCGAATGCCGCAGACGCGCGATCAGGTCGGTGACCTTCATGCCCGGCAGCTGCCCACCCTCACCGGGCTTCGCACCCTGGGCGACCTTGATTTCCAGCTCTTCACACTGGTTCAGGTATTCGGCGGTCACGCCGAACCGGCCAGATGCCACCTGCTTGATCTTGGCCGACGGGTTGTCGCCGTTGGGCTCGGGCACGAAATGCGCCGGGTCTTCACCGCCCTCGCCCGAATCCGACTTGGCCCCGATCCGATTCATTGCGACGTTCAGCGTCTTGTGTGCCTCGGGGCTCAGCGCGCCCAAGCTCATGCCCGGCGTGACAAAGCGCTTGCGGATCGAGGTGATCGATTCCACCTCTTCAATCGGGATCGGATTGCCCAACGGTTTGAAATCCATCAGGTCGCGCAGGTGGATGGGCGGATTCGACTGCATCTTGGCAGAAAACTGCTTCCACAGCTCATAGGACGCACGGTTGCAGGCCATCTGCATCATGTGCATCGAGGTCGCTTCCCACGCGTGGGTTTCACCCGACTTGCGCGCCTTGTAGAACCCGCCGATGGGCAGCACGTCCAGACCGCTGTCCCAGCCCTTGGCGTGAATTTCCTCGACCTTGGTCTGGATACCGGTCACCCCGATACCCGAAATCCGGCTGGTCATGCCGGGGAAATACTCGGCCACCATGGCGCGGCTGAGGCCCACGGCCTCAAAGTTCAGACCGCCGCGATAGGACGAGATCACCGAAATCCCCATCTTGGCCATGATCTTCAGCAGACCCTGATCGATCGCCTCGCGATAGCGGGCGACGTTTTCGGTCAGGGAACCGTCCAGCAGCCCGCGATCAATGCGGTCGGCCAGCGAATCCTCGGCCAGATAGGCGTTCACCACGGTCGCACCGCAGCCGATCAGAACGGCAAAATAATGCGGGTCGACACATTCGGCGGACCGCACGTTCAGCGAACAGAAGGTCCGCAAGCCCTGACGGGTCAGATGCGAGTGCACCGCGCTGGTGGCCAGTATCATCGGCATCGCCACGCGCCCCGGACCCGAGTTCATGTCCGACAGCACCAGATGCCCGGCGCCGGACCGCACGGCCTCTTCTGCTTCGGCTCTGACACGGGCTAAAGCGGCGCTCAGCGCGCCTCGGCCGGGTTCAAAGCTACAGTCGATCTCGGCCAGCGGAGAGCCAAAGGTTTCCACCAGCTTGTCCCATTGCGCATTGCCCACAAAGGGGCTGCCCAGCACAACGATCTCGGTTTGGCTGCTGTCCTCATCCAGCACGTTTTTCAGGTTTCCGAACCGCGTTTTCAGCGACATCACACGGTATTCGCGCAGGCTGTCGATGGGCGGGTTGGTCACCTGGCTGAAATTCTGCCGGAAGAAATGACTCAGTGGGCGGTATTGTTTCGACAGCACCGCCGACGGCGTGTCATCACCCATCGAAGCCAGCGCCTCTTTGCCGTCTTCGGCCATCGGGGCAAGGATTTGCTCCAGTTCCTCGACCGAATAGCCCGCCGCGATCTGGCGATTGCGCAGCTCCTCACCCGAAAACAGTGCGGTTTCGGTGACCCCGGCAAGGGCGTCATCCAGATCGTTGATCTTGCCGACCCACTCGCCAAACGGCAGCGCGCTTGCCAGCTTGTTCTTGATCTGCGTGTCGCGGTACAGCTTGCCCTTCTTCATGTCCACGGCCAGCATCTGACCCGGGCCCAGCGCGCCTTTTTCGGTCACCGATGCCTCATCGATTGGCACCATGCCCGCTTCGGAGCCCGCAATGACCAGACCATCGCCCGTCACCACATAGCGCATCGGGCGCAAGCCGTTGCGGTCCAGACCGGCGCAGACCCAGCGACCATCGGTCATCGCCAGCGCGGCGGGGCCGTCCCACGGTTCCATCACCGAATTGCAGTAGGAATACATGTCGCGCCACCCCTGCGGCAGTTCCACTGCCTGCTTGGACCAGCTTTCCGGCACCAGCATGGTTTTTGCCATCGGGGCCGAGCGACCGGCGCGCACCAGAACCTCAAAAACCGAGTCTAATGCAGCCGAATCCGACGATCCGCCCGCGATGATCGGCTTGATGTCTTCGGCATAATCGCCAAAGGTGCCACTGGCCATGCGGATCTCATGGCTTTTCATCCAGTTGATGTTGCCCTTCAGCGTGTTGATCTCGCCGTTATGGGCCAGCATACGGAAAGGTTGCGCCAGCCACCATTGCGGGAAGGTGTTGGTGGAATAACGCTGGTGATAGATGGCGAATGCGGATTCGAACCGCTCATCCATCAGGTCCGGGTAGAACACCGCGACCTGCTCGGCCAGCATCATGCCCTTGTAGATGATCGAACGGCAGGAGAGCGACGCCAGATACAGGCCGGAGATGCCTGCTGCAGCGGCAGCCTTTTCGATACGACGGCGGATAACGTAAAGCTCACGCTCGAAGGTTTCTTCGTCCACGCCCTTGGAGTTCGAGATCAGGATCTGCTCGATCTCGGGCCGGGTCGCGTTGGCCTTTTCACCCAGACAGGTGACATCGACCGGCACGTGGCGCCAGCCATAGATGTAATAGCCCATCCGCAGAACTTCGGTTTCCACGATGGTCCGACAGCTTTCTTGCGCGCCAAAATCCGTGCGGGGCAGGAACACCTGACCGACCGCGATCAGTTCGTCCAGGTTCGGCTCATGCCCGGTGCGGCGGATCTGGTCATAGAAGAACGGTACCGGGATCTGCACATGGATCCCCGCGCCATCGCCGGTCTTGCCATCGGCGTCCACAGCGCCGCGGTGCCAGATCGCTTTCAGCGCGTCGATGCCTGCGTCGACAACCTTGCGCGAGGGCTTGCCGTCGACCGAAACAACCAGGCCCACACCGCAGGAGGAATGCTCTTCTTCCTCGGAATAGAGACCGTTTTTCGCCATCCATTTGCGCTTGGCTTCCTCGGCCCGCACCCAATCGGCATCGTATCTGGTCATTGGCTGTCTCCTTCTTCCGGCAGGGCATACATGGCTTCGACCTGCGCCTTGGTCATCTGCTTGCGTTCGCCTTCGAAGGCGTACCCCTCGGGCTTCTTATCGATATAGAGTTCAAGTTTCAGGGGGCTGCCGGCGCCGTTGTCGAACAGCCCGGCGGCCATTTGCGTGTGTCCATGCATCTCGCCCTGCAAGGTGATCCGGTACCACAGCGCCGAGCCGCATTCGGCGCAGAACGCACGCTCGGCCCAATCGGACGAGGTAAAGGTTTTCACCGGACCCAGCGCGGCATAGCCCGGCTCGGCCTGAAACGTGACCAGCATGGAACTGGTCCAGCGGCGGCATTGATCGCAATGGCAGGCACCCAGCGCATCCCGCGCCGGGGTTGCGGTCACCGTGACCGCGCCGCACATACATTGGCCTTGCAATTCGGGCATTCCCGACCCTCCTGTCGCTGGGCTTGGACTTATTCGGCCGCGACGGCAGCCTTGCTGTTGAACCGGTCGATGATCGCGTCAGCGCAGTCGCGCCCGTCGCGGATCGCCCAGACAACCAGCGACGCACCGCGCACGATGTCACCGATGGCATAAACGCCGTCCATCTCGGTCTCACCGGTCTGGAACGCCGCCTTGACGGTGCCCCAGCGGGTCACGGGCAGATCGGGCTGGCCGAACAGGGTGGGCAGGTCTTCGGGCTCGAACCCCAACGCCTTGATCACCAGATCGGCCTCTTCGACATAATCCGCGCCTTCGATCACTTCGGGCGCCTGACGGCCGGTTGCGTCCGGCTGACCCAGGCGCATCTTCTGCACCATCACGCCGGACACATTGTCATCCCCGGTGAACCCTTTGGGGGCGCTCAGCCATTCAAAGATCACGCCCTCTTCCTCGGCATTCTGGGTTTCCCGCTGCGAGCCGGGCATGTTCGCGCGGTCGCGGCGATACAGACATTTGACCGAGGTGGCGCCCTGACGGATCGAGGTGCGCACACAGTCCATCGCAGTGTCGCCGCCGCCGATCACCACAACTTTCTTGCCATCAGCATTCAGGCGGCCATTGTCGAAATCTTCGACAGCGTCACCAAAGCTCTTGCGGTTCGAGGCGGTCAGAAAGTCGATGGCTTTCTCGATCCCGGCCAGCCCGCTGCCGGGCATGGACAGGTCGCGGGATTTATAGACACCCGTCGCAATGATCACCGCGTTGTGGCTGGCGCGAATTTCTTCGAATTTGCCCGCATCCACGTCGCAGTTCAGAACGAACTCGACCCCGCCGTCTGCCAGCAGGTCATTGCGGCGCTGCACGACGTCTTTTTCCAGCTTGAAGCCCGGAATACCGTACATCAGCAACCCGCCGGCGCGGTCATAGCGGTCATAGACGGTGACCTGAATTCCGGCGCGGCGCAGCATATCCGCCGCCGCCAGACCACCGGGACCGCCGCCGATGATACCAACGCTTTCGCCACGTTCAGCGGCAGGCACGACGGGCTTGACCCAGCCTTTGTCCCAGGCGGTGTCGGTGATGTATTTCTCGATCGTGCCGATGGTGACGGTGCCGTGGCCCGATTGTTCGATCACGCAATTGCCTTCACACAGGCGGTCCTGCGGGCAAATGCGGCCGCAAATCTCGGGGAAGGTGTTGGTGGCCTGACTGGTCTGATAAGCCTCTTCCAGACGCCCCGTTGCGGTCAGGTTCAGCCAATCCGGGATATTGTTGTGCAACGGGCAGTGCGACTGGCAATAGGGCACACCGCACTGACTGCACCGGCTGGCCTGCTCTGCCGCCTTGTCCGCCGCGAATTCAGCATAGATTTCGGCAAAGTCGTCCTTGCGGTCATCTGCGGCACGCTTTTCCGGCATGACGCGGTCGATCTGCACAAATTTCAGCATCGGTTGCTTGGCCACAGGTCAGACTCCATGAATTGGCTTGGTCGGGTTTCTTTAAGAGATGCACAGTCGGATGAAAAGTCAATCATACTGACCTAGTTTGAAAAAATTTCGACAACCCGGTCAACTCGGCGGAAAAATTCCATGTTTTTAGTTCCGAATCGGACCTATATGTGCGCTTTCCTTTTCCGCACCACACTTATACCCATTGATCACAAACAACACGTGACGGCAGCACGGGCAGTAGAATGAGTCTTTTTCAGTTGATTCTCGCGGCGATTATTCAGGGCATCACTGAATTTCTGCCGGTCTCTTCCTCGGGCCATCTGATCCTGCTGCCCAGCCTGACCGGGATGGACGACCAGGGGCTGGCCATCGATGTCGCCGTGCATGTCGGCACGCTGGGCGCGGTGATTCTGTATTTCTGGTCGGACGTGAAACAGGCAATCGCGGGCCTGCCGCGCGCCCTGACCGGGCGGACCGACACGGCACAGGCGCGCCTGGCCATGTGCCTGATCATCGCAACCATTCCGACGGTCGTGATCGGCGCCATCCTGTTCAAAACGGGGTTCAGCCAATCGCTGCGTTCGATGGCAGTGATCGGCTGGACCATGCTTGGGTTCGGTCTGTTGCTGTACTGGATGGATCAGAAAGGCCCGCAAACCAAACGCAGCGGCGACTGGAGCCTGCGGGACGCGGTGATACTGGGGTTGTGGCAGGCACTGGCGCTGATCCCCGGCACCTCGCGCTCGGGCATTACGATCACCGGGGCGCGGCAGCTTGGGTATACGCGGGAAGACGGCGCGCGCATCGCCATGCTGATGTCGATTCCGACCATTCTGGCATCCGGTGTTCTGCTCTCTGCCGATGTAATCCGCGAGGCGGACGCCCAATTGGCCAAAGACGGCGCAATCGCCGCCTTTTTCGCCTTTGTCTCGGCGCTGCTGGCTTTGGCTCTGATGATGCGTCTGCTGCGCAGCATCAGTTTTACGCCCTATGTCATCTATCGCGTGGTTCTGGGCGCGATCCTGCTGGTCATCGCCTATAGCTGATCAGGTCCGCAGGTTGTCGGCCGACTTCTGAATTTCGTCATACTGGCCCGAGGGGCGGAATTTCCACAGGTAATCGGGCAGTACCGATTCCAGCGTGGCAGGCTCGATCCCCAGATCCGCAAACCCCTTGGCCCCGTCAGACACCACATTGTCGCGGCGCAGGTTCTTCAGCTGATCCCGGGTCAGGATATGGTTCGGGAACAGCTGAAAACTGACGAATTTCGCAATATCCAGCAGGCCCGCCATAATCCGCGCCGCAAAGAAAGGCACACCGATGACGACACGGCGGCGATGGATGACCGCAAGCATCTGCTGCATCAGGGCGCGGAAGGTTTTCACCTCGGGTCCGCCCAGCTCATAGGTGCCGGCCTCCGCCTGACCCACAACGCCCCGAACCGCGGCCTTGGCCACGTCATCCACATAGACCGGCTGGAATTTGGTTTCCGAACCGACCAGAGGCAGGAACGGCCCCATACGGGTCATCCCGGCAAAGCGGTTAAAGAACTGATCCTCGGTTCCGAAAATGACCGACGGCCGCAGGATCACCGCATCCGGCATATGGGCCAGCACGCCGGCCTCACCCTGCGCCTTGGTGCGGGAATATTCGCTGTCGGACTCCGCATCCGCCCCGATGGCCGAGATATGCACCATCCGCGCAACGCCCTGTTCGGCAGCCAGGCGCGCGATCCGCTCGGCCCCTTCGGCCTGAACCGCGTCAAACGCGTTCTTGCCCAGCTCGTTCAGCACGCCCACGCAGTTCACCACCGCATCCGCCCCATGCATCGCTGCCGCTACCGACGCATCGTCGCGAATATTGCACAGGATGGGCTCGACCTGACCGACCACGCCATAGGGTTTGACGAACATCGCCTCATTCGGACGCCGTACCGCAACCCGCACGCGCCACCCTTCATTCGCCATGCGCCGCGCGATATACCGACCGACAAATCCCGATCCGCCATAAATCGTGACCAGTTTGGACATGAGTGGGCTCCTGCTGATGGGTCCTGATCCGATCTACCGCCCAAAGCCCCGGCAAACAAGGCGCAATAACGCCGCGCGGGGCCGAAAATCCTGCCCGATCAGGACGCATTCGGACATGGGTCAAAAAACTTTCAAAAAACTTCCCGAATCCGGTTGACGCCCCCCGCCAGTAGGCTTAAACGCCCCTCCACGACACCTGCCCAGGTGGCGGAATTGGTAGACGCGCTAGCTTCAGGTGCTAGTGTCCGTATGGACGTGGAGGTTCGAGTCCTCTCCTGGGCACCAAATCCCCGACACGATACAGAAAAACGACGCCTTGGCCCAGCTTTCGGGTCGATTTCCGGTACTCGCAGCCTGCGCATCAGGCCAGTTGCGGGCTTTGGTCCTACCATCTGTAATGTGGCTCGCGCTCACCTCTGAGAAAGCGTGAGACGTCGATGGCGTCGATGATCAAGGAAACGGAGTTGCAGGCGATCAGTATGACAACCCAGGTGTAAAGACCCGGCTGGGAAATACTGTCCGGCAGGTTCATCAGAAAATACCCGATCATCGGAATCCAGAGGACATGACCGATGCCCAGCAGCCTGACGAAGCCCAGCCTGAGATAGATGGCGATCATCACGGCGATGCCCGCGCCGATCGCTATAAGGTTCATCTGTGCGTAAAACGTATCGAGAAAGAACAGAGATCCCAGATTTACCAGTATCAGGCAGATCGCCCAGACCCTCGGCAGGGGCGCGAACCGAAAGAGAACGATCCAGAGAATTTCAAACGCACGCATGTCCCCACTTTCGACCTTCGCTCGCGTCCTGTCACCTTTCAATCCGTGCGGGCGGCAAGCTCAGCCATTTCGCGATGCCGCATGGCGGCCTGCGCCTTGACGCGATTCACAAACGGGGCGGGCAGATCGGGGCCCTTCGCGGCCATGTAAGCGCGACAGCTCTCATCGCCGATAAGCTCGGCATATTTGATCCATGTCCGGAACGCGAAAACGTCGCGCAGGCTGATCAGGGGCTTGGTGTTGCTTCTTCTCTGCGGGGCCGCAAGATTCAACCCGCTGAAATAGCTGTCTTCGATCTTCTGCCACCCGGCCGGAGTTTCGAAAGGTTTCTGATCCGGTGAATCCGAATATTTGAACTCCGGGTATTCCTGTCCGTATTCGGAACAGCCATGCGATATCTTTGCGTGCACACCGGTAATTCCGAACCGGGCCTGCAAATCGCACAGCGCCGTCCGGCAGGCCTGCGCCTCGGCGACGCTTTCGCAGTAGATATAAGCCTTGTAGGGAAACTTGATGCCGTCGCGCAGCTCGATCATGCATTTCCGGGCGTTGTCGCCGGGCAGGTCGAGGTTGAGCAGTAGGAAATAGGTCTGAAACATCGCCTCAAGGTTTTCGGGCAATATCTGAACCTTGTAGCAATCATGGCACAGGCCGGGGATCACACTGGCTTCCTTGAAGAATTTCAGCTTTTCGCCGCAATGCACGTCCTGCCCGCGAATGGTCATCACCCGGCCGGAAAAGACCTGACCGAACGGTACAGCCTGACGGATCCGGGCGGATTGCAGAATGGCCAGCCATTGCGCATAGGCGGCAGCGTTTCCGGCGGGGTTCAGAAAAGACGACCGCCAGCCCGGTTTCAGAGATTTGGCGATACGGGCCTGCGCCTTGCCAAAGGCACCGGTCGGAGCGGTCCGGGATCCGGAAAAATCCAGTAGCGTGACAAGCCGCCGGATCATTTGCAGATCGCCGGGCTTAATCGTCAGCCACTCTTCCAACTGTTGCAACTGTGCTAGGTTTTGCACCCTGGCCTCCTGTTGCCGGATCATCCGCCTGCTGCCAAGGTGATCGCGCCGATTGGTGCTGCCGTCAACCGAATTGCGCCTTGTTGGCGCGGCCCCTGTGGGCCGGGCCTGAACGGTTGCCCTAAATCAGGACACCGATTGTTCCGAGACTATCTCGCCAAACCGGGTGAAGAATTTGCCTGACAGTTTCTTGGCCGTCCCTGCGATCAGCCGGCTACCGAGCTGCGCGATTTTTCCGCCCACATCCACTTTGGCCGTGTAGCCCAGAATCGTCTCGGCGCCGTCTTCTGTCAGGGTCACCTCGGCCCCGCCCTTGGCGAACCCGGCCGCGCCGCCCTTGCCCTCGCCGGTCAGGGAAAACCCGTCCGGCGCGTTGGAATTGTCCAGTGTCACCTCGCCGGCAAACCGCGCCTTGACCGGGCCGATCTTCAGGACAACCTTCGCCTCAAGCTCTTGCGGTGAGTTCTGGATCAGTTCCTCGCAGCCGGGGATGCATTCCTGCAGAATGTCGGGGTTGTTCAGAGCCTGATACACGACATCCCGAGGTGCCGCGATACGGATTTCGTCACTGAGTTCCATTCATGTTTCCTTCGTTCAACAACATCTCGGATAAACCAAAAGCGCGGTTTCGGCCGCCTGTTCCGCAGATTGCTCGGGGCCGGCCGGCCACAGGGACCGCAGGCGATCAAGCAAATTTTTCATCATCGGACGCCTCCGTGGATTTGTCGGTGTTTCGCCACAGCACAACCTCGGCCAGAATCGAAAGGGCGATCTCATGCGGGTCGATCGCGTGAATATCCAGACCCGCCGGAGATTTGAGCTGCGCCGCCCGCACCGGATCCATCCCTTGCGCGATTAGCTTTGCGACCAGCGTATCAGCCTTTTTGCGGCTGGCCACCATGGAAACACGCGCCGCATCCGTTTGCAGCGCGGCCATCAACGCCGCCGCATCGCCTTGCCCCTGCGTGGCCACAACAACGAAATCCCGCGCCGAGATGCGCAGTTGCCCGATGGTCTCCGGCGTGAACCGCGCGTAGTCGCCTTCCGTCTCGACCTCGTCCGTCTCGCTGACGCGAAACCCCGCCAGCGCCCCATGCGCCGCCAGTGCAACCGCGATGGGCGAGTCTCCAAAGATCACCAGACGCGGCGCAGGCTGATAGGGTTCCACCAGCAGATCGACGGTGCCGCCGGACGGGCATCCGCTTTTGTAGGTCTGCACACCGTCAGGATCGGACATGTTCACCACCTTTTCCGAAGGTTTCACCCGGATCATCTGCGGCGTACCGCTGACCAGCGCCACTCGTGCCGAGCTTTGCACCGAGCGCTGAACGCAAGCCCCGCCGAGATGGCCCAGAATGCGTCCGTCCTTCGTGATCGCAGCCTTGCCTCCGGCCTTGGCCGAGGTTGCATCCGCCGTGCGCAACACCGTGGCGATGCAAAACCCCTCGCCGGATTGGCGCAGGTCTTCGATTGTGTCGAATATGTCGAAACTTGCCATACGGGGTCCTTTCACAACCTTCGGAACTGCGGTTCCAGCGCCGCAAGCGCGTCCAGCGTATTGGCGGGCAAATGCGCGTCCAGATGCGGTTCAGCCGCCTGCATCGCTGCCGCGACGGGCTGGTAGTTCTGCCAGCCCTTCAGCGGGTTCAGCCAGACGATCCGCCGCGCCTTGCGCCGGATGCGCGCCAGCACCTCGCCCAGCGCCTGCGGGTCCGAGCTGCAATAACCGTCGGACAGGATCAGTACGATGGTCCGCCCGTTCAGCGCCCGGGCGCCATACCCGGCCAGAAAGCGCTCCAGACTGCCCGAGATATCCGTGCCGCCCCCGAACCCCTCGGCCATCAGCGACAGCCGCCCGGCCGCGCGCAACGTGTCATGGTCGCGCAGCGCATCGGTCACGCGCATCAGGCGGGTGTGAAACAGATAGGCATCCGCCTGTGCGTCACTGCCGATCAGACCTTTGAGAAAGGCCAGAAAGACGCGCGCATAGACGGTCATCGACCCGCTGACGTCGCACAGCGCGACGATCCGCATCGGGCGCGGAGGCCGGGCGCGGCGGAACAGGTCCATCGGCTCTCCGCCACGCGCAAGACTGGCCCGCTGTATCCGCCGCATGTCCAGCGCCGGGCCGCGCAGGGATTGCCTGCGCCAGCGCGATCGGCGGTCGCGAATTGCACGCGCCAGGTTCAATGCAACCGTTTCGGCCTGTTTCAGAGCCTGTTCATCCATCAATTCCCGCAGATCCCGGCGCGACAGGTTGGCCGTACGGGTCGCGATCAGCTTCCCGTCTCTCCCCACAGCCTCCCTGTCGCCCGGATCAGGAGCGGTGGCCTGATCCGATCCGTTCTGCTCCTCTTCCGCGTCACTGTCCGGCTGTTGCCAGATCATCGGCTTCGCAGCCTGCACCCGGACATGCGCGGTTTGCGCCGATCCCTGCCGGTGCCTGCCGGAGTTGAACCAATAGGCGTCAAACAGGTCGTCAAAGCGGCGCCAGTCATCCGCATCGCCTGCCAGAACGGCGCACAGCGCCTGCCGCGCCTGATGCGCATCGGTAGCTTCAACCGCCGCCAGCGCCGCAAGCGCATCGCCGGTTTCCCGCGGTCCCACCGGCATACCGTTCATGCGCAGATGCGCGATAAAGCCGGACATGCGGTCTGCCAGTCCCGCAGCACGCGACGGAAACCGGGTGACCCGCATCACGCCACCTTCCCGATCAGACGATCCATCACCTCTGGCGGCGCGGCGTCGTAATCCGCGGCGGTCTTCAGCAGACAGACAAGGGTCGCCTGCACCTCATCCCGCGATCTGGCCAGATCGTTGACGCCCAAACCCGACAGCGCCGCCGCCCAATCCAGCATCTCGGCAATGCCCGGCCTTTTCTCAAGCTCTTCCTTGCGCAGCGCCTGCACGACACCGACGATCTGTCGCGCCAGCACCGCTTCGATCTGCGGCATGCGCGCCTGCAGGATCGCCAGTTCCGTTTCGCGCGACGGGTAATCGAGGAAGCCGTACAAACACCGCCGCCGCAGCGCGTCCGACAAATCGCGCGTTCCGTTGGCAGTCAGGATCACGATGGGTCGCACTCGCGCCTTTACGGTTCCAAGTTCAGGGATCGTGATCTGGAAATCCGACAAGATCTCCAACAGATACGCTTCGAATTCCTCATCCGCCCGGTCAATCTCATCAATCAGAAGAACCGGAGGCTTCTCTTCCGAAATAGCCTCTAACAAAGGCCGTTTCAGCAGGTAGTCGTCCGAAAACAACTGCGCCTCAGCAATCCCTCCCTGCGCTTCACCGGCGCGAATGGCCAACAATTGGCGCTGATAATTCCACTCATAAATCGCATGGCTGGCATCCAGCCCCTCATAGCATTGCAGCCGGATCAGGCGCGCATCCCGCCACGCCGCCAGCGCCTTGGCCACTTCGGTTTTGCCCACGCCTGCCGGCCCTTCCAGCAACAAAGGCCGCCCCAGCTCCTGCGCCAGATGCAGCGCCATCGCCAACCGGTCATCTGCGACATAACCCTGCGCGGACAATCCGTTTTGTACATCACTCAAAGTCAAAACCAGGATCCAATCTTCATCTGGCTATAAATACCTCGGGGGAGGTTCGAAGGGGGTAGAACCCCCTCCGTTCGGTCTGACCGGCGCAAGCCGGTCCGAGACCGATTACCCGTGCAGCCCCAGACCGTTCGCTATCTTCCAGATGCGCCAATGGTCATGCGGCATATGGCTCTGCACCAAGCCAAAGGGCCGGAACGCATCATGCACCGCGTTCGAGAACGCCGGCACGCCGCCTACATTCGGGCTTTCACCTACACCCTTGGCGCCAATCGGGTGGTGCGGTGACGGGGTCACCGTGTGATCGGTGGTGTAGTTGGGCGTCTCCCATGCGGTCGGCAGGAAGAAGTCCATAAGCGTGCCAGTTTTCACGTTGCCCATCTCATCATAAGCAATTTCCTGGCCCATCGCGATGGCCAGTGCCTCGGTCACGCCACCGTGGACTTGCCCCTCGATAATCATCGGGTTGATTCGCGTGCCGCAGTCGTCCAGCGCATAGAACTGCCGCACCTCCCATTCGCCGGTATCCACGTCGATCTCCATGACACAGATATAGGCCCCGAACGGATAGGTCATGTTCGGCGGGTCGTAATAGCTGACCGCCTCCAAACCCGGCTCCAACCCCGGAATCGCCTGATTATAGGCTGCAAAGGCGACTTCCTTCATGGTCTTGAACCGCTCGGGCGCGCCTTTGACGGCGAACCGATCCACATCCCATTCAACATCGTCGTCGTGGACTTCCAACAGATAGGCCGCGATCATCTGCGCCTTGGCGCGGATCTTACGCGCAGCCATTGCCGTTGCCGCCCCCGCAACCGGAGTAGAACGTGACCCATAGGTGCCCAGCCCGTAAGGCGCGGTATCGGTGTCACCTTCCTCCAGCGTAATATCATCCGCAGGCAGGCCGATCTCGCTGGCGATGATCTGGGCAAAGGTCGTGGCATGGCCCTGACCCTGAGAGATTGTCCCCAGCCGCGCGATGGCGGACCCGGTCGGGTGGATACGGATTTCGCACGAGTTGAACATGCCCAGCCCGAGGATGTCGCAGTTCTTCACCGGCCCTGCACCCACAATTTCTGTGAAATGCGTCAGACCAATCCCCAGCAGTTTACGGGTTTTCCCGGCTTTGAAGTCCTCGATCCGCTGCGCCTGTTCCGCGCGCAGACTGTCATAGTCCACAGCTTTCAACGCCTTATCCCAGGCGGTGTGATAGTCGCCCGAGTCATATTCCCAGCCCAGCGCCGATTGATACGGAAACTGATCGGCCTTGATGAAGTTGATCCGCCGCAGTTCAGCTGCGTCCATGTTCAGCTTGATGGCCAGAACCTCGATCATCCGCTCAATGAAATAGGCGGCTTCGGTCACGCGGAAGGAACAGCGATACGCCACTCCTCCCGGAGCCTTATTGGTATAGACACCATCCACGGCCAGATAGGCGGTGGGGATGTCATAAGACCCGGTGCAGATGTTCATGAACCCGGCGGGGAATTTGGTGGGATCAGCGCAGGCGTCGAACCCGCCATGATCCGCCGTGGTATGACACCACAGACCGGTGATCTTGCCATCCTTGGTGGCAGCGATCTTGCCCTGCATCCAGTAATCGCGGGCAAAGGCAGTGGTCATCAGGTTCTCCATCCGGTCCTCGACCCATTTCACCGGCTTGCCGGTCACGATGGACGCCACAACCGAACAGACATAGCCCGCATAAGCCCCGACCTTGTTGCCGAAACCGCCACCGATATCGGGGCTGATCACGCGGATATTATGCTCGGCCAGACCCGAGATCAGCGACACAACCGTCCGGATCGCGTGCGGGGCCTGAAACGTGCCATAGAGCGTTAGCTTGCCGGTCACCTTGTCCATCGAGGCCACGCAGCCACAAGTTTCCAGCGGACAGGGATGGGTGCGGTGGTAATAGACCATTTCTTCGGCCACCACGTCAGCCTCGGCCAGAACCGATTCGGTCGCGTCTTTGTCGCCCTGCTCCCAGGTGAAGATATGGTTGTGGTGTTTTCGGGGGCCATGCGCGCCCTCCGTCTGACCTTCGAGGTCTTCGCGCAGGACAACGTCCGATTTCAGCGCCTCAAACGGATCGGTGAGGACGGGCAGTTCTTCATACTCAACCTCGACCAGTTCCACGGCATCCGCCGCGATGTACCGGTCTTCGGCGACCACATAAGCCACCTCCTGGCCCTGGAACAGCACTTTGCCATCGGCCAGCACCATTTGCTTGTCACCCGCCAGCGTCGGCATCCAGTGCAGACCCAAAGGCGACAGGTCTTCGGCCGTCAAAACAGCAATCACACCGGGCAGAGCCAAGGCTGCCTCTTTGTTGACGCTGACAACACGGGCATGTGCGTAGGGGGAGCGCACAAAGTCGCCGAACAGCATCCCGTCCAGCTTGATGTCATCGACATAGTTGCCCTTGCCTTGGGTAAAGCGCACATCTTCGACGCGTTTGCGGGCACAGCCCATGCCTTTGAGGTTGGCGGCGCGTTCTTCGGGGGTCAGAGTTTGGTCGTTCATTCCGCGGCCTCCTTCTGTGCATTGAGCATGTCGGCAGAGGCCGAGATCGCCTTGACGATGTTCTGGTAGCCGGTGCAGCGGCACAGGTTGCCGGCCATGCCAAAGCGGATATCTTCTTCAGTCGGGTTGGGGTTCTCCTGCAGCAAGCGATGCGCGCGGGTGATCATACCCGGCGTGCAGAAACCGCATTGCAGCCCGTGATGTTCACGGAACATTTCCTGCAACACACCAAGGCTGCCATCGTCATTGGTCAGCCCCTCGACTGTGGTGATATCCGCGCCGTTCACCTGCGCGACGAAGGTGGTGCAGGATTTGACGGACTTACCGTCGATATCCACGGTGCAGGCCCCGCAATGGCTGGTCTCGCAGCCAATATGAGGCCCGGTGATTTTCAGGTCTTCCCGCAGGAAGTGGATCAGAAGCGTGCGCGGCTCGGCCAGTCCTTCGACCGGTTTGCCGTTCACGGTGAGTTTGACGTGCATTTTCGACATGGGTTCCCCTCCCTCAACCCGCGCGGCTTTGCGCGCGGTCGATGGCGCGGCGCAGCATCACGGCGGCCACGTGTTTCTTGAATTCGACGGGGCCGCGGTTGTCGACCACCGGGTCGATCGCGTCGAGCATCGCCGCGACGCAGCCCTCGACATCCCTGCCCGCCAAGGCGCTGCTGGCGCTTTCGGACCAGATGGGCGTGTCGGCCAGATTGGTCATCGCGACCGAGGCCGTTCCGTTGCCCACCATCACGGCTGCGGCTGCGGTCGCATAATCGCCGATCTTGCGCTTTTGCTTTTCGTACGCCTGACCGACGCCTGCGCCCGGAACCGGGATAGAAATGCGGGTCAGGATTTCCTCATCTTCGCGGGCGGTGAAATAGGCGGCCTCATAGAAGTCACGTGCAGCGACGCTGCGGTCGCCATCAGGGCCAGAGAGTTCAAACGTCGCGTTCAGGCACTGCATCAACCCCGGCATGTCATTACCCGGATCGCCATTGGCGACGTTGCCGCCCACGGTGCCCATGTAGCGCACTTGCGGGTCGGCGATCTGCAACGCCGCCTCGCGGATCAACGGGATCGCGGCGGCCAGACCGTCATGAGTGATCAATTCGTGCTGCGTGACCATCGCGCCCAGGGTCACTTTGTCAGACCCGATCTCGATCCCCTTCAATTCGTCTATGGCCTGCAGGTCCACCAGATGGTTCATCTCGGCCATGCGCAGTTTCATCATCGGGATCAGGCTGTGCCCGCCCGCAAGCACGCGCGCCTCGTCTCCGTGTTCCTGCAAGATGCCAATGGCCGAGGCGATATCGCCTGGCCGGTGATACTCAAAACCGGCTGGTATCATGTTTTTCCTCCCTGGGTCCGGGCGATCTGCCTTGGGGGACCTGAGATCAGAAAAACGGCTGCCGCCTTATGTCTTCCAGTCACAGGCAACGGGGCGCGCCGCTTGTTTCACCAGTTGCGAATAGGGCGCACGAGCTGCGATCAAAGCCCCAGCGCGTCGCGAATGTCCGGCAGGCGGGATCGGCTGACAGGCACTTTGGCCAATGCGTCAACACTGTCGAAATAACAGGTGCCGTTATCCTTGTGCCGCTCAAAGCCCGAGACATGGCTGGGGTTCACAAGATAGCTGCGATGGGCGCGCAGAAAGCCATCCGGTTTCAGCCGCGCTTCGGCCTCGGTGATCGACCAGGGGCAGAACAGCTTTTCCGCACCCATATAGAGCACGGTATAGTGCCCCTCGGCCCGGATGGCGGCAATCCGGGCGGGCGTTGCGAAAAAGGTCTGGCCTTCGCGCTCGAACGGGACGCCTGCGCGCAGGGTGGCGGGCTCGGGTTCGGGCCCAGGTTCGGTGCCTGCCCCGGGTTCCGGCCCGATGAAGCTGATCCCGGTCAGCAGGAACGCCCCGCAGATCAGGAACACCGCCACCGTGACCCCCATCGCCAGCACCTGATTGTTCAGCGCCGGCCCGGCCCCGCCCGCGCTGTCGCTGGCGACAAAATCGGTCAGACCGGTGGCCACGAAATGCATGGTGAACACCGCCAGCCCAAAGCACACGGTTCCCAGCAGGATGTTGCGCTGGGTGCGGTTGTCATAGGCCACCCAGATCGCCATGACCGACAGTACGACCGAGGCCAGCGTGGCAATCGCCACGTCCCAGACGGTGTAGACCGGGCGGCACAGCTGCATCCCGGCCATGCCGACATAATGCATCACCACAATGCCCAGACCGACGATAACCCCGGCCCCGATCATCGTTTGCACGCTGCGGGGGCGGAAATGCAGCAGCAGCAGCGCCAGACCCACCATCAGGATGGCCACCAGCGCAGAGATCAACGTGATCAGAGCATCGTAGTAGAACAGGATCGGCAGTTGCAGACCCAGCATCGCCACAAAATGCATGGACCAGATACCGCCGCCCAGAATGACCGCAGCAAGCGCAACGACCAGCTTGCGCCGCTGATCGTCCAGCCTGGACGCGCCATGGGTCAGATAGAGGCCGGTAAATCCGGCCATCAGCGCCACGGCCAGCGACGCCGCCACAAGCCAGGCGTTATGGGAATAATCCAGCATTTGGGTTTGCGCGCCCTCCCCGACGCGAGGGCGACGTTAGCAAACGGATTTGATTGCGACAATTGGCTGATGGCCACGAAATGCCGGGGCCGCCCCTGCGCAAGGGCGGTCCCCGTTTGCCTCAGTCGCTGATCGCGCCTTCCTCGTCCCGGCGCTGGTGCATCTTAGCCTTGAGCCGCGCACCCACGATCAGCGGCAGGACAAAGCCGATGATGGCAATGGCCCAGAGGGCGATGGACAGCGGGCTGTCGATCAGGGTCCACCAGTTGCCGTTGTCGATGGTGACCGCGCGGCGCAGGTTGTTCTCCATCGAGTTGCCCAGAAGCGTGCCCAAAATGATCGGCACCAGCGGCACGTCCAGCTTGCGCAGAACCCAGCCCATGACGCCGAACCCGATCATCACCAGCAGATCAAAGCTGGACCCCGAAATGCCATAGATGCCGACAAAGCTGACCATGGCCACAATCGGCATCAGGATACGCGACGGGATCATCAGGACGCGGGTGAACAGGCCGACCATCGGGATGTTCATCGCCAGCAGCATGAAATTGGCGATGAACAGCGCCGCGATCAGACCCCAGACCACATCCGGGTTCTGGGTGAACAGCAATGGCCCGGGCGTGATGTTCAGCGCCAGCAAAACCGCCAGCAGGACGGCCGTGGTCCCGGACCCCGGCACGCCCAGCGCCAGCATCGGCACCAGGGCCCCTCCGGCGGCGGCGTTGTTGCCGGCCTCGGGCGCGGCCACGCCACGGGGATCGCCGGTGCCGAAGGTGTTTTCCTTGTCGACCAGCCGCTTCTCCATCGAATAGGAAATGAACGAGCCCAGTGACGCCCCAGCTCCCGGCAGGACGCCCGCGATGAAGCCAAGGAACGAGGTGCGCAGCATGGTTGGCGTGCAGTTTCGGATCATCGACATCGGCGGGTAGAGGCGGCCGATATTCAGCTTGCGCCCCTCCGCATCCGAGCCGCCGTGGCGGCGTTCGAGGAAGATGAACACTTCAGACAGGGCGAACAGGCCAACGATGGCCACAAGGAAATCCAGCCCGTCATACAGATGCACCTCGCCAAAGGTGAAACGCGGCACGCCGGTCTGGGTATCGACACCGATGGTGGCCAGTCCAAGGCCCAGCGCTGCGGCAAAGGCGGATTTCGCCTGATTGGTCGAGGACACGCCGCCCAGCGTCATGAAGGCCAGCGCGAACAGCGCGAAATACTCGGCCGGTCCGAACAGCAGTGC
Source organism: Ruegeria sp. ABV4_181 (assembly GCF_056158465.1). Classification (NCBI taxonomy): domain Bacteria; kingdom Pseudomonadati; phylum Pseudomonadota; class Alphaproteobacteria; order Rhodobacterales; family Roseobacteraceae; genus Ruegeria; species Ruegeria sp. ABV4_181. The sequence continues at coordinate 704,952 of NZ_JBSWTI010000002.1, read as the reverse complement.
GATCTTCACCAGCTGTGGTGCCAGGAAGATCAGCCCCCATGTGGCCAGAAACGCGCCCACGAATGAGGCGATGCCGGACAGCGACAGAGCCTCGCCGGCAAAACCCTTTTTCGCCATGGGATGCCCGTCGAGACAGGTCATCATCGCAGGCTCGTCACCGGGGATGTTCAGCAGGATGGATGAGATCCGCCCGCCGTACATTGCCCCGTAATAGACACTGGTCAGCAGGATCAGCGACGGTGTCGCGCCCAGACCCAGCGTGAAGGCCAGCGGGATCAGAATGGCGACACCATTTGACGGGCCCAGACCGGGCAACGCGCCCATGATCGTGCCCAGAAAACAGCCCAGCAGGGCCAGCATCAGGTTCTGCCATGTCAGCGCGATGGCAAAGCCGTCGCCCAGGGATGCAAGCGTTTCCATGATCCCCTCCTCAGAAACCCAACGGGCCGCGGGCCAGCGACAGGCCCAGAACCAGATGGAAGATGACGTAAATGCCCAAAGACGTGCCGACGCCCACCACCACGCTTTCAATCGGGCCGGACCCCAGGCGCCAGGCCAGATAGGTGGCGGCAAAGGCGGTGGCGATGACGAAACCCACCACCGGCAGGAATTCGGCGTAAAGGATCATCATGACCACGGCCGCGCCGACCTCGACCAGACGGCCCAGCGCGGGCCATTCCGGTTCGGCGTCGGGGCGCAGGGCGATCACGATGCTGGACAGGCCCAGAATGGCGGCGATGATCAGCGGGAAGGCTTTGGGTCCAACGGCGTCGGACAAAAAGCTTTCTTCGATCGCCAGCGCGGATATGGCGAAGCCGATGGCGAGAAGCAGTCCGACAACCCCGAAGATGCGGTCACTCATCGGTGTCTCCTTTGGTTCGGGTAAATCTGTTGATCCGGGCGCCGCGGCAAACGCAGCGCCCGGATACCTGTGGGTGGGTGGTGCTATTTGATGATCCCGATCTCTTTCGAGATGGTCTGAATCTGCCCGACGGATTCAGCGACGAAGTCCTGGAAGGCAGCGCCCTGGAGGTCCAGCGGGGCCAGACCGTTGGCGGCCATCACGCCTTTCCATTCGTCCGAGGCATAAAGATCGCCGATCTTGCCAACCCAGTCGCCATAAGCCTCATCGGTCATGCCGCCCGGAGCGTAGAAGCCGCGCCAGTTGGCGCCGATGGCGTCCACGCCCTGCTCTTTCGCGGTCGGGAATTCAGCGAACTCGCCGGGCAGACGTTCGGGGGCCAGCACCGCGACCACCTTGATGTCGCCGGAGTCCACAAATCCCTTGGCTTCCGAGATATCGCCGGTGAAGGCCTGAACCGAACCGGCCAGCAACTGCGTCACCGCCTCGCCACCGCCGTCAAAGGCGATGTATTTGACCGAACGCACATCGTCGATGCCATAGGCATTTGCGGCGATCAGAACCTTCAGGTGGTCCCAGCCGCCCACGGCTGATCCGCCCGCGACCGACACGGCCGTCGGATCGGCTTTGATCTGGTCCAGCAGTTCGGGCAGCGTGTTGACCGGGCTGTCCGCCGCAACGGCGATCACGCCGTAATCCGCGCCAATCGCAGCCAGCCAGCGCACCTGATCCATCGAATTGCCCGGATAGGCCCCCTGCGCCAGCCGGGTGGCGGTGGCGGCGCTGGCGGCAACGATCAGTTCACTGTCTTCGCCGCGCTTGTTCACCACTTCGGCAAAGGCCACGCCGCCACCACCGCCGGCAAGGTTCACGACCTGCATGGTCTGGTCTATCAGACCAAGATCCTGCAGCGACTTACCCACCTGACGGCAGGTGAAATCCCAACCGCCGCCGGGGTTGGCGGGGGCGATACATTCCTGTGCGCTGGCAGCAACGCCGGACAGGGCAAAGACAGCAGCCGCAATCGCGCCGCTGGTTCCAAACAGTTTCATTCGTGTCTCCTCCTCAGGTCTTTTTGGGCTGCTGTCCCGCAGCCGAAACCGGTCCCCGCATGGAATGGGCGCATGACCTTTCCTTGCAGGTTGAACCTGTTTACCGAATAATGCTGTCACGAACCTGTCACGTTCCGGGTGGGCGGTTTTTGGGGGAACCATGCGCGTATTGATGATCGAGGATGCCGAGGATCTGGCCGAAGGCGTCGTGGCCCATCTGGCCCGCTCGGGCGTGGTGTGCGATCTGGCGACCACCGTGGAATCAGCCCATGATTTCCGCGCCGTACAGAGCTATGACGCGATGCTGCTGGACATCAACCTGCCCGACGGGTCCGGGCTGAATTTCCTGGGCAGGATCCGTGCCTCGGGCGATCGTATTCCGGTTCTGATGCTGACGGCGCTGACCTCGGTCGAGGATCGCGTGGCCGCGCTGGACAAGGGGGCCGACGACTATCTGGGCAAGCCCTTCGATCAGCGCGAGCTTGAGGCCCGGTTGCGCGCGCTGGTGCGCCGCGATGCGGACCGCAAAAGCGAACAGATCGCGCTGGGCCCGCTGATCTACGCCCCCAAGGACCGCAGCGCCACGCTGGACGGCAAGCGCGTGAACCTGACCGCGCGCGAGGCTGCGGTGCTGGACGAACTGATCCGGCACGAGGGGCAGTACCTGTCGAAAGCGCGGCTTTACGACTCGCTCTATGGCTTCGAGGATGCGGATGTCGGCGAAAACGCGATCGAGCTTTATATCGCCCGCCTGCGCAAGAAATTCACCGGCAGCACAGTCAGCATCAGCACCCGGCGCGGCGTGGGGTATCGGATCGGTCTGGATGGCTAGCCTGCGCCTGCCCCACAGCCTGACCGCCCGCGTTCTCAGCGCCGTGGTCCTGATCCTGATACTGGGCGGTTTCCTGGTGGGCCTGTCGATCTGGGCGAATGGCCGGCTGGCGGCCCGGCAGGCCTATGACCGGCTGCTGCTGGGGGCGGCAAGCGATATCGCCGAGTCGGTGCGCATTCAGGACGGCGCGCCCATCGTCGATCTTCCGGTTTCGGCGTTTGAGCTGCTGGCGCAAGCCCCGGATGACCGGATTTTCTATGCGGTGCAGATCCCGGGCGGCCCGTTCATCACCGGGCTGGACCGCGACACCGTGATCGAGGTTCCGCAGAACACCGGGACCGCGCCCTTCTATTTTGCCGCCGGGCTGAACGGTGAACCGGCCCGCTTCGTCCGCGTGACCCGCCTGTTTGCCGAGCGCGACTTTTCCGGCGAGGTCGAAATTCTGGTCGGTCAGACCCTGCGCGCCCGGCAGTCGATGACAGCGGGGCTGATGCGGGACGCGCTGCTGCCGATGGCGGTGGCTGGTATGCTGCTGCTGATCATGTCCTGGTTTGTGACCCGCTCTGCCCTGCGCCCGCTTGAGGCGTTGTCCGAGGATTTGACCCGCCGCGACCCTTATGACCTGACGCCGATGGCCAGCGACGGGCTGCCGCGCGAGTTGCAGGTCATGCTGCACGCGATGAACCGCTTCATGGGGCGGCTGGACCGGCAGGTGGACACAATGCGCAACCTGATTGCCGACACCGCGCACCAGCTGCGCACGCCGGTTGCGGCGATCCGGGTCCAGGCCGAGATCGCGCAGGACGACCCCGACCCGCCGGCAAGGCAACGCGCCCTGGCCCGGCTGCTTGGCCGCACTCGGTCCCTTGGCACGCTGCTGGATCAACTGCTGTCGCGGGCCATGGTCATCCACCGCATCGACAGCGCGCCCCGCCGCCCCGTTGACCTGCGCGAGGTGGCGCTGGACGTGCTGGAACACAGCGATCACGAGCTAATCGCCCCGGGGGTCGAGGTGCGGCTGGACATCGGCGAAACCCCTGTTCTGGTACATGCGGACGCATTTTCAATCGGCGAGGCCGCCAAGAACTTGCTGGGCAACGCGCTGCGCCACGGTCGCCCCCCTGTCAGCATCGGCGCTGCGCAAGAGGCCGGGCAGGCGGTGCTGTGGGTCCGGGATCAGGGCCCGGGCCCCGCCACGCCCGTCGCGGAAAATCTGGGAGACCGGTTCAACCGCAACACGGGCTCGGGCGAGGACAGCGCCGGTCTGGGCCTGTCAATCGTGAAATCCACCGCCGAGGCGTTTGACGGCAAGGTGGAAATGGCGCGCGACAACAGCGGCTTTCGCGCAGCACTGCGGTTTCCGGCCGCACGGGACGGGGGCATGTCATGATCCGGGTTCTTCTGTTCAGCGCGCTTCTGTCTGCAATCTCGGGCGTAGTGTCGGCGCAGGAGGCAACGGCCCGGTTCGGCGCCGGCCAGACCCCGATGCTGATCCGTTCCACCACCGACATCGCAATCATTGCTCCTGTGGTTGCGCGTTTCGCCGAGCAAAACCCCGATCTTGAGATCACCTATGAACAATGGGGATCGAATGCACTGTTCCAGCACAGCCGCACGGTCTGCAAAACGGGTGAAAACCCCGCCGATGTGGTGTTTTCCTCGGCCATTCAGCAGATGGTCTGGCTGGTCAATTCGGCCTGCGCCTCTCGCTACAGTTCGGACCTGACCGATGCGCTGCCTTCTGCCCGGCGCTGGCGCGATGAGCTGTGGGGCATCACCACCGAACCCGCGGTCATTGTCTATAACAAGACCTATCTGCGGGATGACGAGGTTCCGCGCAGCCGTTTTGCGCTGCTGGATGCGATGCGCACGCAGCCCGACCTGCTGCGCGGGCGCGTGGCGACCTATGACATTGCGGCCTCGGGTCTGGGCTATCTGTTTGCCTATGGCGACAGTCTTGAGGCGACGACGTTCGGTTCGCTGATCGAAGGGTTTGCCCGGGTGGATGCCGTCGCAACCTGCTGTTCGGCCGAAATCATCCGCGCGGTGGGCGACGGGCGATTCCTGATCGCTTACAATGTGCTTGGGTCTTATGTGGCAAATGCCGAGGCGCCCGGTGTGGGTGTGATCCTGCCCGAGGATTATACGCTGGTGCTGTCCCGCGCCCTCATGATTCCGGACCACGCCCGCAACAAGGCAGCGGCGACCGGGTTTCTGGATTTCCTGCTGTCACCCGACGGCCAAAGCCTGCTGGCGGCTTCGGGGCTGGTCGCCCGGATGGACGAAACCGAGACCGGGCTGACCCCCAGCGCCCGCCGTTTCATCGCCCTGTCCCCGGCGCTTTTGGTGGCGCGGGATCAGAACCGGCGGGCCGGGCTGTTCAAGCTGTGGAACGACGCGTTCAACGTGGAAACGGCACACTAGGCCGGTTTTTCGACCGCAGGTTCAACATCGGGCCGCACGGGTTCGACCTCCATGTCAATCACCTCGGGGCCGGCAGGGTCCTCGATCTCTTCGATTTCGGGCTCGGGGTCAGATTGGTCCTCAAGCGCGCCGACGATCAGGGGCAGCATGTGGACGCCGGTCGCGGTGGCGATTTCCGGGGTCTGCGGAGTCTGCCAGCTGAGTGTGTCAAAGCTGTGGCAGTTTTGGCAGACCGGAGCCCATTCGGCCTGAATATCATGGCAATTGTCGCACACCCATTGCGGCCCGCGCGGTGCGTTCAGCGCCTTGGCCAGCCAGCCCTGTACCACCGCGTCTGACGATCCCTCGCCCCGCTCGATGGCCGCCATCAGCGTGTAGGCGCGGGCATCGGCCTGTTTCTCGACCACATCGCCCAGCGCCCTGCGGGCTTCGGGGAAATCCTCGGCCACGATGTTCAGTTCGGCAAGGATCAGGCGGGTTTCCGGGTTTTCGGGATGGATACGGGTCAGTGCGGTAAACCGCTTGATCCGGTCGACCGGGGTTTCATCCGGCGCAATCTCGGCAAAGGCATGGGCCAGATCGGGATGCGGCTGAACTTCCCACGCCTTTTTCAGGATCTTGGTTGCGGCGCGCGGCTTGCCTTTTTCGATATAGGCCCGCGCAGCCATTGCCGCCGCCGGAACCAGATCGGGCGACAGGCGGTTGGCCTCGATCGCGTGCTCCTGCTGTTCGACGGTTGCGGTTTCGTCCAGAATATCCTTGGCCTCGGACAGGGCCAGAACCGCATCGCGGCGTTTGAACACATCGCGCGGCAGGTGTCCGGATTTCAGCTTGGCGGTCAATGTCGACCGCGCCCCGGCCCAGTCCTGCGCCTTGGTTTGCAGGCCCAGCAGGATATCCTGCGTCTCCTGGTGGCGGGGTTTGATCGCCAGCGCCTTTTCGGCCAGTTTGCGGGCGGTGTCGTCATCCCCCTCGGCCAGCTTCTGTTTCATGATGCCACGCACGCCCACAAAGCGGGTGGCGTTGTTGGTGACCAGCTTCTTGTACGTATCCGACGCCTTTTTGGTGTCACCGTTCATCTCGGCGGCCTGTGCCACCAGCAGATTGGTCAGTTCGGGCTTGTTCAGCAACTTCTCGGCCTTGTTCGCCTTGGTCATCGCCACGCGCCCTTCGCCCGAAGCCAGCGCCATGATCCCGTCGGCCAGCGCCTTATAGCCGCGCTGTTCCCGGCTACGGTCGAAATAGCGCGACAGGGCGGTTTCGTCGCCATTGAGAAAATGAAGCGTCGCGATCAGCAGGGTCAGCAGCTTGAAGAACAGCCAGATCGCAAAGACCAGAACGCCCAGCGCGATCACCGATTGCAGCGGCCCCAGCGTGTATTCCGTACCCCCGGCGGTGATCTGAACCCCGCCGCTGGTTTCCATCAGGAACATGGCACCCACGGCCAGCAGCCCGATAATCGCTACAAAAACTAGGATCTTAAACAGTGACCACAGCATGGCAGGTCCTTCAGTTCGAGTTCACGCCGGATTGAAGCGTATTCGCGGCGTCCACAGCGGCGACACGTGTCTGAGCGGCCTGTTGCCAGTCCGCCAGCGCCGCCTGCGCCGCATCGGGCAGGGATTGAATTTCGCTCAGGGCGGCCGGGATGTCACCGTTGGACAGGGCCGCCTGCGCCCGCGACAGAACCGCATCGGGGCCGTCGCCCTCTTGCGGTGTCACCGAACGCGCCCCGGTCTGACGTTGCAGAAAGGCGACCAGACCGGTGCCCTTGTCGGCATCGCGCGCATCCGACAGGGCGGCGCGGGCCGCCGGCGTAAAGGTCGCGCGCAGCGACGCAAGGGTCGGCACACCCTTTTCGGCCGGGTCGGACAACGCTGCGGGCACATCCACGCCTGCGGCAGTCAGTTCCGAAATCAGATCAGCATAAGGCTGGCCCGCATCCAGCTGTCCGTGAACCTGCGACAGGATTGCCGCGTTTGTCGCTGCCTGCGCCTTGGCAGCAGCCTCAGTCTCAAGCGCCTGCGCGTCCGAGACCATTTTCTCGACCTCCGCCCGCTGCGCGGCCAGCGAATCCTGCAGTTTCTTCAACTCAGCCTCAAAAGCGGCCGACACTTCGGGCGAGGCGCCCTGCGTCAATGCCTCGTTTTCCAGATCGCTCAGACGGCTGGCCAGTGGGCCAATCTTGCCCGCCAGACCGTCAATAGCGGATTTCAGCGCGTCCAGATCCGAAGTAATCGGGGTAATCTGATCCGTCAGGGCGCTGATCTTTTCATTCAGATCGGCGCTGTCGGTCAGCGAATTCGACAGCGACTCGATCCGGTCCGACTGATCCGAAAGTTTGGATTCCAGCGCTGCAATCGCATCGGTATCGCCTGAACCGAACAGCCCGGCATTGCCCACCGCAAACCCGAGCGCCGCCGCAATCGCGCCGCCGATCAGCGCCGGAACGAAGCCGCCCCGCTTTTCGACCGTCCGTTCAACGATTTTTTCCGGAACCGCTTCGGCTTCGGCTTCGGCTTCGGCTTCGGCTTCGGCTTCGGCTTCGGCTTCGGCTTCGGCTTCGGCTTCGGCTTCGGCTTCGGCTTCGGCTTCGGCTTCGGCTTCGGCTTCGGCTTCGGCTTCGGCTTCGGCTTCGGCTTCGGCTTCGGCTTCGGCTTCGGCTTCGGCTTCGGCTTCGGCTTCGGCTTCGGCTTCGGCTTCGGCTTCGGCTTCGGCTTCGGCTTCGGCTTCGGCTTCGGCTTCGGCTTCGGCTTCGGCTTCGGCTTCGGCTTCGGCTTCGGCTTCGGCTTCGGCTTCGGCTTCGGCTTCGGCTTCGGCTTCGGCTTCGGCTTCGGCTTCGGCTTCGGCTTCGGCTTCGGCTTCGGCTTCGGCTTCGGCTTCGGCTTCGGCTTCGGCTTCGGCTTCGGCTTCGGCTTCGGCTTCGGCTTCGGCTTCGGAAAGGGCCTCTTCTACCGGTTCGGAGACGTCAAGGGGCGCGTCATCCTGTTCGGGCACGGAGTCGACGACGTCCTGCGACTTGGGTTCATCCACAGGCTTTTGATCGGTTTTCTTCTTACCAGCCACCGCACAATCCCCTTATCGAATCCAAAATCACAGCAATAACAGACCAGACCAAGTTAATCGGAGGTCTCGTCGCTCTCAACCCGCATCGCATGTTTGACAAGTTTTTTAACGGCTTTCCGCATTTTCTTCGGTGTCGGCTCTTTGGCAATCTTGAGCCGCGCATAATCCAATGAATAAAGGGATTCGGCAGTGGCGTCGCTGATCGCGGCCAGCCAAAGGGGCGCCGCGCCGGTCCAGATGTCGGCAAAATGTCGCGCCGTTCGGGGCGAAAACAGCGGCACAATCACCGGGGAAATGCCATCTGCTGCGGCGGCGGCTTCGGATGTCAGCGGTAACAGCCGCTGCTGATAGACCGGCTGTTCCTGTACGGTCAGCCCCGACTCGGTCAGCCGTTCGGCGATATTGCCGCGGCTATGTTCCCCCCGCAGATGCAGCAGGGGGCTGTCGGGCCGGTGTTTCAGCAGATACCCCACCAGTTCCTCGGCCGTGGCACCCACCATATGCGCGTTCCAGCCGGCGCCCTTGGCGGTTCCCGTGGTGGCTGGACCGACACAAAACGCAGGCACATCGCGCGTCAAACCCAGAGACACGGCAGCATTGACCGCATTGGCCGAGGTAAAGATCAACCCGCGCATGCCGGCGGTCTCCACCTGCACCGGCAGGGGCCGGATTTCCAATAACGGGGAATAAATAACCGCAACCCGAGACCTGACGCGGGTCGGCAACTGCGCAACAAACCTCTCAGAGGCGGCGCGAGGGCGGGTCATCAACAAATTCAACAGGCGGCGCCTTCGGCCTTGGGATTGTTTGCGTCCGCGCAGGGTGATACCCCGCTTGGCAGTCATGATGCAACGGATCAGACCAATGGTGCAAACACTTACCGTTCTGGGGCTGGAAAGCAGCTGCGACGATACTGCCGCGGCGGTCGTGCGCCAGACCGATGGCGCCGGGGCCGAGGTGCTGTCGTCCATCGTGCATGGCCAGACCGACCTGCACAGCGCCTTCGGCGGCGTGGTGCCGGAAATCGCCGCGCGGGCGCATGCCGAAAAGCTGGATATCTGTGTCCGTCAGGCGCTGGAGGCGGCCGGTTTGACCCTTTCCGACATGGACGCGGTGGCGGTAACCGCCGGGCCCGGCCTGATTGGCGGCGTGATGTCGGGTGTCATGTGCGCCAAGGGGCTGAGCGCCGCAACCGGTCTGCCGCTGATCGGGGTAAACCATCTGGCCGGGCATGCGCTGACGCCGCGCCTGACCGACGGGATCCCCTTTCCATACCTGATGCTGTTGGTGTCGGGCGGGCATTGCCAGTACCTGATCGCCCATGGGCCCGAGCGCTTTACCCGCCTGGGCGGCACCATCGACGACGCGCCGGGCGAGGCTTTTGACAAGACCGCCCGCCTGCTGGGTCTGCCGCAACCCGGCGGCCCCTCGGTCGAGGCCGAGGCGCGGTCCGGTGATGCCAGTCGTTTCCGCTTTCCCCGGCCATTGCTGGACCGGCCCGGATGTGACCTGTCCTTTTCCGGGCTCAAAACCGCCTTGATGCGGATGCGGGATCAGATCGTGGCCGAAAAAGGCGGTCTGACCCGTCAGGATCGCGCCGACCTTTGCGCCGGATTTCAACAGGCCATTGTCGACACTTTGGCCGAGAAAACCCGGCGCTCCATCGACCGGTATCTGCAGGAGAACCCCGCAGACCCGGTGATCGCAGTAGCGGGCGGCGTGGCGGCGAACTCTGCAATTCGCCTCGCGTTAGAGTCTGTTTGTACCGAAAAGGGCACCCGTTTCACCGCCCCTCCGCTGAACCTGTGCACCGATAATGCGGCTATGATCGCCTATGCCGGGCTGGAGCGGTTCCGCACCGGCGCGCGCGACGGGCTGGACCTGACCGCGCGGCCGCGCTGGCCGCTGGACCAGACCAGCCCCGCCATGCTGGGCGGCGGCCGGAAAGGCGCCAAGGCATGAGCGTTGCGGTGTTGGGCTCCGGTGCGTTCGGCACGGCGCTGGCAATATCGCTGGCCGGGACCGGGCCGGTGACCCTGTGGTCGCGGGACGCGGATCAAGCCCGTCAGATGCGGGACACGCGCGAGAATGCAGCGCGCCTGCCTGGGGTGCCTTTGCCCACTGAAATCACCGTCACGTCCGAGGTTGCCCGGGCCACCGAAAGCGAAATCCTTCTGCTGTCGGTGCCGATGCAACAACTGCGCAGCGCGCTACAGGCCCACGCCCCGCTACTTGCAGGAAAGACGCTGGTGGCCTGCTGCAAAGGGATCGAGCTGTCCTCAGGTCTGGGTCCGATCTCGGTGATCCGGCAGACCGTACCGGACGCGCGCCCTGCCCTGCTGACCGGCCCCAGCTTTGCCGACGACATCGCGCGCGGGTTGCCCACTGCGCTGACCCTGGCCTGCGCCGCGCCCGATCTGGGCGAAACCTTGCAGAATGTACTGACCACGGCCAGTTTGCGCCTTTACCGGACCACCGACGTGATCGGCGCCGAACTGGGCGGTGCCCTGAAAAACGTGATGGCCATCGGCTGCGGCGCGGCGATCGGCGCCGGGTTGGGCGACAGCGCCCGCGCTGCCCTGATGACCCGCGGTTTCGCCGAAATGCAGCGGTTCGCGCTGATGCGCGGCGCGCGTCCGGACACGCTGATGGGGTTGTCCGGGCTGGGGGATCTGGTGCTGACCTGTTCGTCCGAATTGTCCAGAAATTACCGTTTTGGCCTGTCTTTGGGTCTGAATCGTCCCTTTGACACCGGCACCACGGTCGAAGGTGTCGCCACCGCGCGCGCCATGACCGCGATCGCCACCAAGGAAGGGCTCGACATGCCCATCAGTGCTACGGTGGCGGATCTGAGCCACGGCGCCTACAGTGTGGCGCAAGCCATCCAAACCCTGCTCAACCGCCCCCTGAAGGAGGAATAACATGCTGATCGCCCTTATCGCCCGGGACAAGGACGGTGCCCTGCAAACCCGGCTGGACAACCGCGCCGCCCATCTTGCCTATATCGAGGAAACCGGAGTCGTCGCGCAGGCGGGGCCGCTGCTGAATGGCGAGGCGATGATCGGTTCGCTCATTATCCTTGAGGTCGAAGACATGGCCGCCGCGCAGAATTGGGCCGACAACGACCCCTATGCGCAGGCCGGGTTGTTCAAGTCGGTCGACCTGATCGTCTGGAAGAAGGTGGTGGGCTGATGGCGTTCTGGCTGTTCAAATCCGAACCCTCGACCTGGAGCTGGGATCAGCAGGTGGCCAAAGGCGCAGCGGGCGAGGAATGGGATGGCGTGCGCAATTATCAGGCGCGCAATTTCATGCGTCAGATGGAAGTTGGCGACCGGGGGTTTTTCTATCATTCGCAAAAGGACAAGGCGATTGTCGGTATCGTCGAAGTCTGTGCCGAAGCGCATCCCGACAGCACCACAGATGACGACCGCTGGGAATGCGTGGATATCAAGGCGGTGCGCCCCTTTGCAACACCGGTGACCCTGGATCAGATCAAGGCCGATGACCGCCTGGCCGAGATGGTTCTGGTCAAGAACTCGCGCCTGTCGGTGCAACCGGTCAGCGATGCCGAATGGCAGGTGATCTGTGATCTTGGGCAGACACAGGCGGATTAAGGTACCGGCTGGAAAATAACGGAACTGCAAATAAGGGAAGGCCCTGACGATCGCAGAGCCTTCCCTACCCCCGCGTGCTCCCTACTCACCACACGCGTATGGAAATCTTTGGCTCTGACCGTCCTGGTCACAACCTGATCCTAGTCGATTTCATGCGGCGGGCACAAACGCCAAGTGCTTAAAATTTAAACCGCCCGCGATTGTGGCTTTGCCCGGGGCAATGTTAGCCGTAGACCAACTCTTTGCCGAAATGTTTGGTCAGCATGTAATAGACGACGGCGCGGTATTTGTTGCGCTCGGACATGCCGTAGGTTTGCAATACCTTGTTGATCGCTTCCATCAGCTCGGGACCGTCCGAAAGGCCCAGCTTCTTGATCAGGAAGTTGTTCTTGACCGTCTCAAGCTCAGCGTCCTGACTGGCTGCCACCGTTGCGGCGTCCGCGTCATAAATGGACGGGCCACAGCCGATGGTGACTTTGGTGAGAAGGTCCATATCCGGATCCACACCGCATTTGGATTTCAGATCTTCTGCGTATTTGGCGATCAACTCGTCGCGTTTTCCCATGAATTACTCTCCCTTAATGCAGCTTTTGCCGCGATTGCTCACGTCCTTGAAACAAGTGCAGGCAGGTTAGACATTTGCGATTTTCGAACAAAGGGAAAATTTCCGCACTTTCCCCCTGAGCGGATTGCAACCCTTTCAGGCGGTCGGCTGTGGATTGCATTTGGGGAAATTTTAATTTAACATTTTTGTTAAATAGAAAGCAGGAGAGCCCCATGCCCGTGAGTTTCCCGAACGAATCCGCCGAATACAGAACCGCCCGCGCCGCCCTGCTGGCGGCCGAGGTCGAACTGCGTCAAAAGGTCGAGGACGTCGCCGCCCTGCGCCGAACCCTGCCAAAAGGGGGCGCGTTGCCGGATGATTATGTCTTTCACACACTGTCCGGTGACCCGGCGCCCCTGTCGTCGCTGTTCGGCGCGCAGGATACGCTGGTCGTGTATTCGCTGATGTATGGCCCGGATGCCACCTCGGCCTGCCCGATGTGTTCGGCCTTTCTGGACGGGCTCAACGGGCAGATCGCCCATCTGTCCAAAACCGTTTCGATCGCGATTGTGGCGCAGAATTCGCCTGAAAAGCTGCGCGACCTCAGCACGCGGATGGGCTGGGACAATCTTCCGCTCTATTCCGCGCTGGGCACGACCTATCAGCGCGATTACCTGGCAGAGACGGGTGACGGCAACCAGTTGCCGATTCTGAATGTCTTTCAGCGGGATGCTGATGGCATCCACCATTTCTGGAGTTCCGAGATGTTCTTTGAACCCAGCGACTGGCATCCGCGTCATGTGGATGCGGCCTGGCCGCTTTGGAATATTCTGGATCTGACACCCGGCGGGCGCGGGGATTTCATCCCGCCCCTGCGCTGAAACAGAGGTCATCCAACGAAAAACGGCGGCCACATGGGCCGCCGTCTGAATTCTGCTTCGCCGTCACTCAGTAGCGATAATGTTCGGGCTTGTACGGACCTTCCGGTTTCACCCCGATATAGGCGGCCTGTTCGCTGTCCATCCGGGTCAGTTTCACTCCTATGCGGTCCAGATGCAGGCGGGCCACTTTCTCATCCAGATGCTTGGGCAGGATGTAGACCTCGTTGTTGTACTGATCACCTTTGGTGAACAGCTCGATCTGCGCCAGAACCTGGTTGGTGAACGAGGCCGACATCACAAAGGACGGGTGCCCGGTGGCGTTGCCGAGGTTCAGCAGGCGGCCTTCGGACAGCAGGATGATGCGGTTGCCCGAGGGCATCTCGATCATGTCCACCTGTTCCTTGACGTTGGTCCACTTGTGGTTGCGCAGATTGGCGACCTGAATCTCGTTGTCGAAATGGCCGATATTGCCAACGATAGCCATGTCCTTCATCTCGCGCATATGCTCGATGCGGATCACGTCCTTGTTGCCAGTGGTGGTAATGAAGATATCCGCGCTTGCAACTTCGTCTTCCAGCAGGGTGACTTCAAACCCGTCCATCGCGGCTTGCAGCGCGCAGATCGGGTCAACTTCGGTCACTTTCACGCGGGCACCAGCACCGCGCAGCGAGGCAGCCGAGCCCTTGCCCACGTCACCATAACCGCAGACCACAGCAACCTTACCGGCCATCATGGTGTCGGTGGCGCGGCGGATACCGTCTACCAGCGATTCCTTGCAGCCGTATTTGTTGTCGAATTTCGATTTGGTGACCGAGTCGTTCACGTTGATCGCCGGAAACGGCAGGTGGCCGTCTTTCACCAGCTGATACAGGCGGTTCACGCCGGTGGTGGTTTCCTCGGACACGCCCTGAATCTGGTCGCGCATCTTGGTGAACCAGCCCGGGGATGCGGCCATACGCTTGGCAATCTGTTTCTTGATCACCTCTTCCTCTTCCGAACCCGGAACCGGGATGATGTCCTCACCCGCTTCGGCGCGCGCGCCCAGCAGGATGTACAGCGTCGCGTCACCGCCATCGTCGAGGATCATGTTCGGGCCGTCGTCGAACAGGAAGGATTTGTCCAGATAATCCCAATGCTCTTCCAGCGTCTGGCCCTTGATGGCGAAGACGGGAATACCTGCTTCGGCAATCGCCGCCGCCGCATGGTCCTGTGTCGAGAAGATGTTGCACGACGCCCAGCGTACATCCGCGCCCAGCGCCACCAGCGTTTCGATCAGAACGGCCGTCTGGATGGTCATGTGCAGCGAACCGACGATCCGCGCGCCGTTCAACGGCTTCGCGTCGCCATATTCGGCGCGCAACGCCATCAGGCCCGGCATCTCGGTTTCAGCGATATCCAGTTCCTTGCGGCCGAACCCGGCCAGCGAAATGTCTTTGACGATATAGTCCCCGGCCATCAGGTGCTCCACTCCGGTAATTCACAGTCCGGGGCTGCCCCTAGCACTCCTTGGGGCAGGTGGCAACGAGGATGGCCGGAAACGGGATGTTCCGCCGCTTAAATCAGCTGGGTTGACCCTTGAGTTTAATCTTTGGGGCCGCTTCAAAAAAATCGGTGCCAACGGCGACAATACAACTAATGCCGTTCGCCTGGGTCACCAGAACCGTGTAGCTTCCGGTTTCCTCCGAGGTCCAGACCTCCATGACCGATTGCGCCCCGCGCGTTTTCTGCAATCCGCCAAAGGCCAGCTCTTCTGAATAGCTGTTTTGCAACTTGGCGATGACATGCTCACGCTCGGCGCAATTTTGTGCAAAGGCAGGGGGTGCTGTGGCGGCCATTCCAAAGGCCAGGGTTATTCCAAACAGACGCTTAAACATAGCTAGCTCCTTTCGATACGAGTTACGTTCCGAGAGGGGCACACCGGGAGGAGCATGCGCCCCCCTCAGCACAAATGTCGGTATCACCAGGTGTCGATTCAAAGCACGAATGCTCAAGAAAAAGTTGGCAGCCAGTGATCTCGACAGATACACCATACCACAAAAACGCGAAACTTGCGTGTTCAACTTCACAAGGCATGGCAGAATGGCAACACAACCCAGAGCATGGCAACGGATGCTGTCAGGTCGCAGGCTGGATCTGCTGGACCCGACCCCCGTGGACATTGAAATCGAAGATATTGCGCACGGGCTTGCTTTTGTGGCGCGTTGGAACGGCCAAACGGCGGGCGATTTCGCCTATTCGGTGGCGGAACATTCCCTTCTGGTTGAGCAACTTTTCGGCCGGATTGCCCCGAAAGCGCCGATAAAGTGGCGCCTCGCGGCTTTGTTACACGATGCACCCGAATATGTGATCGGAGATATGATCTCACCCGTCAAATCCGCCGTAGGCCCGGATTACGGCGCGCTGGACGACCGTTTGGCAGCCGCGATCCATATCCGGTTTGGGCTGCCTGCGGAGATTCCGAAAACGGTGAAACGCCAGATTAAAAAAGCCGACAAGATCAGCGCCTGGATGGAGGCAACGCAGATCGCGGGGTTTTCCGAGGCCGAAGCGACGAAGTTCTTTGGTCGGCCCGATAGGGCGGTGATGGAGGGATTGGAGATCAGGCTAAGGCCACCGGTTCAGGTTCGGGAGGCGTATACGGAAAGGCATGAGGCGTTAATCCAAAAGACTTAAGAACAGTTGAAATCGTCTCGGATTGGCGAGGCCAATCAATTGGAAATGTAGAAATACCCTATAGCCGACAAACCGATCAGAGAAAGCCAGCCGATAATCTGATAGAGAAACCTCAGCTTCTCGGCATTTAACTCGCTTACATCAATGTGCGGTTGAGATGATCGCGTTTGCCTGCTTCCGAGAAGATTGGGAAAAACTGCCGTCACAGCATGCACGATGCCAATCAGAGTTAGCAAAGTACAAAGCACCAAACCAAAGGCGCTCGCCCATACGCCTGCGATGGTCCATGGCTCAGACCATGCATGAAAAACGACACCACCCACAACAAGCAAGGACAATAGCGAGATGGTGCCAAAAACAAATGCACCCAGACGTTGCACCCAAGTTTCAGGCGCGGTTTTAGCTAGGAGTTGCAACACTTTCTGGGCTCAGTCAGTTCCCTATCGCGGGCTACGCTTCGCCAATATCCGCTGCAACGTCCGGCGGTGCATGTTCAGGCGGCGGGCGGTCTCGGAGACATTCCGGTCACACAGCTCATAGACGCGCTGGATATGCTCCCAGCGCACGCGGTCCGCGCTCATGGGGTTTTCCGGCGGCGGTGGCAGTTCGTCGCCCTTGGCCAGCAGCGCGTTGGTGATGTCAGTGGCGTCGGCGGGTTTCGACAGGTAGTCGGTTGCGCCGATCTTGACAGCGGCCACCGCGGTGGCAATCGCGCCATATCCGGTCAGAACCACAACCCGGCTGTCGGGGCGTTTTTCGCGAAGAACTTCAACCACATCCAGACCGTTGCCATCCTCAAGCCGCAGGTCAACCACCGCATAAGCGGGCGGGCGGGCGGTGGAAATGGCGCGGCCAGCGGCAACGGAGCCTGCGGTTTCAACCTCGAACCCGCGTTTTTCCATGGCTTTGGCCAGACGTCTCAGGAACGGTTCGTCATCATCCACCAACAGCAGTGATTTATCGGGGCCGATGTCGAGGTCAGAGCTGTCTGCCATATTCTATTCTTTCCGCTAATTCACGCCTTTGGCTCAGACCTGAGTAATAGCAGCGCCATGCCAAAGGTCAAACCGACTGTTGCGCGCTAGAGCCGATCCAGAAAGCAGCCAACCTTGTCGGCCATCTGCTCGGCCGTGTCATTGCGGTTGAAGAATTCCAGGAATCCGTCTTCGGGCGTCACCAGATAGGTAAAGGTCGAATGGTCGACCAGATAGTATTCGTCGCTTTTGTCATGGGCCTTGTAATAGGTCTTATAGGCCTGGCTGGCAGCCTTGACCTGTTCGGGCGAGCCGGTCAGCGCGATCATCCTCTCATGCAGGTTGAAGGCATAGTCGCCCACCACCTCGGGCGTGTCGCGGTCCGGGTCGATCGAGATGAACAGCGGCGTCACCGACTGGCCGCGCCCGGCCAGAATGTCCACGGTTTCGGCGTTGCGCGACATGTCGAACGGGCAGACATCGGGGCAGAACGTATAGCCGAAATAGACCAGCGTCGGTTCGGTGATCACGTCCTTGTCGGTGACCGCCTCGCCCTTGCCATTGACCAGTTCGAAGGGGCCGCCGATGGCCGCAGTGCCGCCTGCGATCTGGCTGGACCGGCATTGGGCGAACCGGTCATCCGATCCGGCGCCGCGCGTCAGCAGCCACATGGCACCCAGCCCCACGGCCAGAACAACGGTTGCAAGGGCGGCGTAAAGGCGGATCATGACATCTATCCTGACATGAGAGGGGTTGTTGAACGTTTCGGCCGGGACACCTATCAAGATGGACAGCCGATGCAACAGGACATAATGGACCGATGGCAAATTCCAACATCACATTTTGGCGCGGCCAGGAACGCAGCAGCTGGATCCGGCTGCGCACGCTGATCCTGTTGCGCTGGGTGGCCATTTTCGGCCAGATCACCGCCATCACTGTCGCGCAGCACACCTATGGCGTGCAGCTGGACGTCACGCTGTGCTATCTGGCGATCGGCGTTTCGGTCATGGGCAACCTGACCGCGATCCTGCTGTTTCCCCGCAACAAACGCCTGTCGGAGTTCGAGAACTTCCTGATGGTGCTGTTCGATCTGCTGCAACTGACCATCCTGCTTTACCTGACCGGTGGGCTGAACAACCCGTTTGCGCTGTTGCTGGTCGGGCCGGTAACGATCTCGGCCAGCGTCATGAGCACCCGGTCGACGCTGATCATCGGCGGGGTTGCCATCGCCCTGACCACCCTGCTGGCCGAGTTTCACGTGCCGTTGCGCACCGATCTGGGCGTTGATCTTGAGATCCCCGATATCCTGCTGTTCGGCAACTGGGCCGCCATCGTCATCGCCATCGTCTTTCTTGGGGCTTATTCGCACCGTGTCAGCTCTGAGGTGCAGTCGATGTCCGATGCGCTCTCGGCCACGCATATGGCGCTGGCCCGGGAACAGAAGCTGACCGATCTGGGGGGCGTGGTCGCCGCCGCCGCGCATGAGCTGGGCACGCCGCTGGCCACGATCAAGCTGACCAGTTCCGAACTGATCGAGGAGCTGGATGACCGCCCCGACCTGAAGGAAGACGCCGCGCTGATCCGCGAACAGGCCAACCGCTGCCGCGACATCCTGCGCGATATGGGCCGGGCGGGCAAAGACGACCTGCATCTGCGCCAGGCCCCCCTGTCCACCGTGATTCACGAAGCTGCCGAGCCGCATATCAACCGGGGCAAGGCCGTGCATTTCGCCGAAGGTCCGGCCGACGACGGCGACGTTCAGCAGCCCTCGATCCTGCGCAAGCCCGAGATCATCCACGGGCTGCGCAACCTGATCCAGAATGCGGTGGATTTCTCGCGCGCCAATGTCTGGGTCGAGGCGGAATGGACAGCAGAGGCAATCACCGTGAACATCATGGATGACGGGCGCGGCTATCCGTCCCAGATGATCGGCCGGATCGGAGACCCTTTCATGCGGCGGCGGCGGGCGGACCCCGAACAACGCCCCCGGCCGGAATATGAGGGCATGGGACTGGGCCTGTTCATCGCCAAGACCCTGCTGGAGCGCAGCGGCGCCGAACTGGACTTTGCCAACGGCTCGGACCCGTACCAGACGATGACCGACAATCCCGAACGACGGGGGGCGATCGTCCGGGTCTCGTGGCCGCGCAATCTGGTTGATGCGCAGATCGGCGACACCCCGGTTCCGTCCGGCGCAAACCAGCAGATCCGGGTCTGAGTTAAGACCCTGTTAACCAATAAGCCGCATAGTTCGTCTTTGGGATTTCAGCACCGGAGGGCGCATGGTCGACTGGATCATTCTGGCCGCAATCAGCCTGGTTTCCGCCAGCCTGGCGGTTCAATGGCTGTTGCCGCGCCGCCGCCAAAGGGGCGATAATTTCGGACTGTCCGCGCCGGCGTCATTGTTCGATGCGGTGTTCCTGTTCGACGGCAACCGTCTGATCAGCCATTCCGATATCGCGCTGGAAGGGTTCGAGGCGGTCCGCGACTGGCCCGACCTGCGACGGCTGTTGCAACGGGACTTTCCGACCTTTCCCGAAACGCCGGAACGCGTGCGTCGCGAGGGGACTCTGGTCATCCCGGCCATAGACTGTACGGTCGAGCGCGACGTTCTTTGCGAATGGATCGACGGGATTGTCCGGGTGCAGCTGCGCGACAGCGTCGAACACAGGCCGGCGGTTCAGCGCGACGCGAATGACCCGATCCGGCTGGCGATGGAACGCGCGCCCTACCCGGTGTGGCTGCTGGACCATCAAAGCAATGTCCGCTGGTGCAATGCCGCCTATGTAACGCTGGTCCGCAAGGTTCGCGGCCATGACACCGACCTGACCGCGCCGCTGTTTCCGGGCGCCGAAGATGACACGCGCCTCAGCGCCAAGACCCGCGTCGCGATTTCTTCCGAGGACAGCGACAGCAAGCTGTGGTTCGACCTGACGCTGGTCGATCATCCCGAAGGACTGCTGTGCTATGCGGTGGATATCCATGCCATCGTCGCGGCCGAAACGGCACAGCGCAAATTTGTTCAGACCATGACGAAGACCTTCGCCCAGCTGTCCATCGGGCTGGCCATTTTCGACCGGAACCGCCAGCTGGCGCTGTTCAACCCCGCGCTGATCGACCTGACGACCCTGCCCCCAGATTTCCTGAGCTGCCGCCCCAGCCTGTCCAGCTTTTTCGACCGTTTGCGCGATCAGCACATGATGCCTGAACCCAAGAATTACCGCAGCTGGCGAAGTCGGATGAACGACCTGCTGGAGGCGGCAGAAGACGGCAATTACCAAGAAACCTGGTCGCTGCCCTCCGGGTCGGTCTATTCGGTCAGCGGCCGCCCGCATCCCGACGGCGCTGTTGCCTTCCTGTTCGAAGATATCACGGCCGAGATTACACTGACCCGGCGGTTCCGTTCGGAAATGGATCTGATGCAATCCGTTCTCGACAAACTGGCGGATGCCGTCGCCGTATTTGGTGATGACGGCACGCTGGCTTTCACCAACCGCGCCTATCAGGAGCTTTGGGGCGATACCGGCGAAGCCGGGTTCGAACCGGATTCGGTGCTTGAGGTGACGCGATCCTGGCAGGCGCATTGTGCCGCCACGCCCATTCTGGGTGACATCCGCGACTTTGTCGAAATGCGCGACAACCGCGCGGAATGGTCCGGTGAAATTCGCCTGCGCACAGGCCCCGCACTGACCTGTTTCGTCAGCCCGATGCAGAATGGCGCGACCATCGTCCGGTTTTCGGCAAAAGGGGGCGCTCAGACGTCGCAGCCGATCCCGAAAATCAGCGCCTGAACCGGGTTGCGGCCAGCCGGGCGCGCGGTCATTGTGGCGCCATGACGTTGCACGCCCTTTCGCTTATTCTCAAATCGCCGGAAGACACCGCCGCGCTGGCCGCGCGGCTTGGCGCGCGTTTGCGCCCCGGCGACATCGTGCTGCTTGAGGGCGAGATCGGCAGCGGCAAGACTCATTTCGCGCGCAGTCTGATTCAGTCGCTGATGACGGTGCCCGAAGATGTCCCCTCGCCCACATTCACTTTGGTGCAGGCTTATGACACGACCGGCGGCGAAATCTGGCACTGCGACCTCTATCGTCTGAGCGCCGAGGAAGAGGTCGAGGAACTGGGCCTGACCGAAGCCTTTGACGCTGCAATATGCCTGATCGAATGGCCGGGCAAACTGGGGTCGCTGACACCTGACACGGCCCTTAACCTCAACTTTGAAACAGATCCGGATGCGATGGAAACACGCCACCTGACCCTCAGCTGGTCCGATCCGAAATGGCCCCGGAAACTGGAGGCGGCCGCATGACCAACCGGGCCGTGCTGGCCGAAGCGCTGATTGCGCAAACCCTGTGGTCCGGCGCGTCCCGCGCGCCGCTGGCCGGGGATGCCTCGAACCGCCGTTATGAACGTCTGACCGATCCGGACACAGGCCGCACGGCCATCCTGATGGATTCCCCTCCGGGCAAGGCGGAACCCGTCGAAGCCTTTGTGCGCATGGCTGAATACCTGCGCTCGGTCGGGCTGAGCGCGCCTGAGATCTATGCCGAAGATACGCAATACGGCTTCTTGCTGCTTGAGGATCTGGGCGATGACCTGTTCGCCCGCGTTCTGGAACGGCACCCGCAGATGGAGCGTGAGCTTTACGAAGCCGCCACCGATGTGCTGATCGAACTCTACCGGGCGCCGACCCTGTCGCTGCAATCCTATGGCCCGGCCCTGATGACCGAACTGTCCGCGCTGGCCTTTACCAAATACGCGCAGGGTGTTCTGGGCCAGCACGATAGCGACGCGTGCGAGCGGTTCGAACATCGGTTTTCGGACATTTTGCATCAGGAAACCTCGGGCATCAAAGTGGTGATCCAGCGCGACTACCATGCGGAAAACATGATCTGGCTGCCCGGACGTACCGGCGTCAAACGGGTCGGGTTGCTGGATTTCCAGACCGCCATGCTGGGGCACCCGGCCTATGACCTTGTGTCGATGCTGCAGGATGTCCGCCGCGACGTATCGCCGGGAACGGAAATGCGGATGGTCAATCAGTATATCGCCGCGACCGGCATCAATGACCATGATTTCCGCACGGCCTACGCGGTTCTGGGCGTACAGCGAAACCTGAGGATTCTGGGCGTCTTCGCTCGTCTGGCGACGGATTTCGGCAAACCCGGCTACGTCGATCTGATCCCCGCCACCTGGGCCCACTTGATGCGCGATCTGGAGCATTCCGCGCTGGTTTCGGTCGCCGATCTGGTACGCGAGGCCCTGCCCGAACCGACGCCGGAAAACCTCGACAGGCTCAGACGGACATGACCCGAAACCCCGACGCCATCATGCTGTTCGCCGCCGGGTTCGGCACCCGCATGGGCGCGCTGACCCGGGATCGGCCCAAGCCGCTGATCGAGGTTGCGGGCCGGCCCCTGATCGACCACGCGCTGGATCTGGTGGACGGGGTGCGCCCTGCCCGCGTGGTCGCCAATCTGCACTATCGGCCCGAAGCTCTGGCGGCGCATCTCGCGCCCAGGGGCGTACTCGTGTCGCGGGAAGAGCCCGAGATTCTGGAAACCGGCGGCGGGCTGCGGGCAGCTATGCCGCTGCTGGGGCCCGGGCCTGTCTTTACCCTGAACACGGACGCGATCTGGTCCGGGCCGAACCCGTTGCAGATGCTGGCCCGGGCCTGGGACCCGGACCGGATGGACGCACTGTTGATGTGTGTTCCGGTGGCCCGGACCATCGGACATACGGGGGCCGGCGATTTCACCGCAGACGCAGACGGCCGGATCACCCGCGGCCCCGGCCTGATCTATGGTGGCGCGCAGATCACGAAGACCGAGGGGCTGATGGCGTTTACCGAAACCGCGTTCTCGCTGAACCTGTTATGGGACCGGATGCAAAAGAGCGGTCGCCTTTTCGCGCTGACCTATCCCGGCCGCTGGTGCGATGTCGGACGCCCCGAAGGCATTGCTCTGGCCGAAGGGCTGATCGCCGATGTTTGAGCCCGGCCCCGTGCCCCGCATCTTTGCGGTTCCGCCCGGCGCGGATTTCCCCAAGGCGCTGGTCGAAGGGTTGATGGCCCGCAGCGCGGACCACCCGCCCGAGGCGCTGGCCCGGGTTCAACTGGTCGTCAACACCCGCCGCATGGCTCGCAGGGTGCGCGAGCTTTTCGATCAGGGCCCGGCCTGTCTGTTGCCACGCCTGTCGCTGGTGACCGATCTGGGCGAGAGCGTCGATCTGGCACAGGTCCCACCCGCCATCCCTCCGCTGCGGCGCCGGTTGGAACTGACGCAGCTGATTGCCAAGCTGCTGGAGCAACAGCCCGATCTGGCCGCGCGCGCCTCCCTGTTTGACCTGTCCGACAGTCTGGCTGCCCTGATGGACGAAATGCAGGGCGAAGGCGTCCGGCCGGACGCCATCCGAAACCTGGATGTAAGCGACATGTCCGGCCACTGGGCCCGCGCGCAGGCTTTCATCGGGATCGCCGATCACTTTATCGACGCAGGCCCCGACGCGCTGGATGCACAGGCGCGGCAAAGGCGGGTTGTGGAAAACCTGATCGCGCGCTGGCAGATCACGCCGCCGCAGCACACCGTCCTACTGGCCGGGTCCACCGGTTCGCGCGGGACCACCCTGATGCTGATGCAGGCGGTGGCCCGTCTGCCGCAGGGGGCGCTGATCCTGCCGGGGTTCGACTTTGACCAGCCCGACCATGTCTGGGACAGGCTGGATGAGGCGCTGACCTCGGAAGATCACCCGCAATACCGGTTCCGCAAGCTGTTGACGCAACTTGGGATGCAACCGGGTCAGGTCGCGCGCTGGACCGACGATCTGCCCCCCTCGCCCGCGCGCAACCGGCTGATTTCACTGGCTTTACGCCCCGCGCCGATCACCGATGCCTGGATGTCCGAAGGTCCGCGTCTAACCGATCTGGACGCAGCCACGCAGGCCCTTACATTGGTCGAGGCGCAATCCCCCCGCGCCGAAGCGCTGGCCATTGCGCTGCGCCTGCGACAAGCGGCCGAAACCGGGCAGACCGCTGCCCTGATCACGCCAGACCGGATGCTGACCCGTCAGGTCAGCGCCGCGCTGGATCGGTGGAATATCCTGCCTGATGACAGCGCTGGTCTGCCGTTACATTTGTCGCCGCCCGGCCGGTTTCTGCGTCACGTGGCCGGGCTGTTTGCGCGGCGGCTGGATTCCGAAGCACTGCTGACCCTTCTCAAACATCCGCTCTGCCATGACGGGGGCGACCGGGGCGCGCATCTGCTGCACACACGTGATCTGGAGCTGGATTTGCGGCGTCACGGGCCACCCTTCCCCGACAGTGTCAGCCTGACCGCCTGCGCCATCCGCAAAGAGATGCCGGACGGCTGGATTCAATGGCTGATCCGCCACTTTTGCGATCAGCAGGTTTCGGGCGAACAACCGTTGTCCAACTGGGTGGTGCGGCTGCGCGAATTGGCTCAGGCGATCTCGGCGGGCAGCACCGGTGAAACCGGGACGCTCTGGGATAAGAATGCAGGCCAGAAAGCGCTGGCGGTACTGACCGCGCTTGAGGTTGAGGCCCGGCATGGCGGCCCGATGACCGCCCATGATTTCGCGGATCTTCTGGGTGCGCTTCTGGCGGGGGAAGAGGTCCGCGACCGGGACGCGCCGCATCCGCATATCATGATCTGGGGAACGCTCGAAGCCCGGGTGCAGGGGGCTGATCTGCTGATTTTGGGCGGGTTGAACGAAGGTTCCTGGCCCGAAGCCGCCGCGCCGGACCCGTGGCTGAACCGACAAATGCGAGACAAGGCCGGGCTGTTGCTGCCGGAACGCCGGATCGGCCTGTCCGCGCATGACTTTCAGCAGGCCGTTGGCGCGCCCGAAGTCTGGCTGACCCGCGCCACCCGCTCGGATGACGCGGAAACCGTGCCGTCGCGCTGGCTGAACCGTCTGACCAACTTGCTGCAGGGCTTGCCGGAGCAGGGCGGCCCCGTGGCGTTGTCCGGTATGCGGTCGCGCGGGCAGCAATGGTTGCGCTGGTCCGAGGAACTGGAGGCCGCGCCGCGCATCGACCCGGCCCCGCGCCCGTCTCCGCGGCCACCGGTCGCCGCGCGCCCACGTCGCCTGAGCGTCACCGAGATCAAGCGGCTGATCCGCGACCCATACGCGATCTACGCCAAGCATGTGCTGCGTCTGAAACCCCTTGATCCGTTGGTGCAGGCGCCGGATGCCCTGTTGCGCGGCATCGTCATTCACGAAATTCTAGAACATTTCGTTAAGGACAGCGTGCTGGATACCGCCTTGCTGACCCGTGAAAATTTCCTGAAACGGGCCGAATTGCTGTTGGACCAGCACGTGGCCTGGCCCACCGCCCGCAAATTGTGGCTGGCCCGGCTGGAGCGGATCGCAGATGATTTCCTGAGCGCCGAGACCGCGCGGCGGGGTGACGGCGGGCCGGTGGCCTTTGAGGCGGCCATGAAACTGGTGCTGGCCCCGCTGGATTTCACCATCGCGGGCCGGGCCGACCGGATTGATCGCAACAGCCGTGGCGCGCTGCGGATCGTGGATTACAAAACCGGGACACCGCCCACCGAAAGCCAGCAGGCCAAATTCGACAAACAGCTTTTGATCGAGGCGGCGATGGCCGAGCAGGGCGGGATCGAAGGGATGGACCCTTCGGCCGTAGCCGAGGCCGTGTTCATTGGTATGGGCGGCACCTATAAAGAGGTGCCCGCGCCCCTGACGAAAGAGCCGCCCGACAAGGTACTGGCTGAGTTGAAACAACTGATTTCGGCCTATTTAGAGCCTGATCAGGGCTTCACTGCCCGCCGGATGCTGCACAAGGACAGTGACGTGGGCGACTATGATCATCTGGCCCGGTTCGGTGAATGGGACCGCACCGATGACACCAGCCCCGAGGATCTGACATGAGCCCCCGCAACGATGCGACCGAGCGGCAGGTGCAGGCCGCGCGCCCGGATGCCTCGACCTGGCTGGCGGCCAATGCGGGATCGGGCAAGACACGGGTTCTGACCGACCGGGTGGCGCGACTGCTGCTGGGCGGGGTGCAGCCACAGCACATCCTCTGCCTGACCTATACCAAGGCTGCAGCCAGCGAGATGCAGAACCGGTTGTTCAAGCGGCTGGGTCAGTGGGCCATGCTGGGCGACGAACCCCTGCTGGAGCAGCTCACCGATCTTGGTGTGCAGGGCCTCATCGACACGGATCGTCTGGCCAAGGCCCGCACCCTGTTTGCCCGCGCCATCGAAACGCCGGGCGGGTTGAAGATCCAGACGATCCACTCCTTCTGCTCCTCGCTTTTGCGCCGCTTCCCGCTGGAGGCGGGGGTCAGCCCGCAGTTTTCCGAGATGGAAGATCGCGCCGCTGCCCTGCTGCGAGAGGAAATTGTCGAGGATTTTGCTGAAGGCCCACAGGCCGCGCTGATCGAAGATGTTGCGCGGTTTGTCACCGATACCGGGTTCGACAAGTTGACCGCGGCGATCACGCAGAAACGCGGCCTCTTTGCGGACCCTCTGGATTGGTCCGATCTGCTGCGTCGTTTCGATCTGCCTGACAGGTTTGACGAAGATACGCTTTTGGGTCGCGTGTTTTTGGGTGGTGAAGTTGACCTGATCCGCTCGATCCGTCCCGCATTGGCCGAAAGCGGCGGGAACAACGCCAAGGCAGCCGAGAAACTCGCGGCGTTTTCCGGGGCACGGATCAGCGTATTGCCCGTGTTGGAAAGTGTTTTTCTGACCGGAAAATCCGCCAAAGAACCCTTTACCGCCAAGATCAACAGCTTTCCGACCAAAGCGCTACGCGAAGGTGCTCTGGCCGGTCAGATGCTGCAGCTTGAGGCGTTCATGCTGCGCGTCGAGGCCGCGCGCGAGCGGCGTTTGGCGCTGGTTGCCGCCCGTAAGGCGCATGTCCTGCATCGTTTTGCCGCCGCCTTCCTGCCGGAATATGAACGGCGCAAGCAGTTGCGCGGCTGGCTGGATTTCGACGACCTGATCCTGCGCGCCCGGCAGGTGCTGAACGACCCGGCCGTGGCGGAATGGGTGCTGTATCGGCTCGACGGCGGCATCGACCACATTCTGGTGGACGAAGCGCAGGACACCAGCCCGGACCAATGGGATGTGGTCGAAAAGCTGGCGCAGGAATTCACCAGCGGGGAAGGCGCCCGGTCCGGGGTGGAACGCACCATCTTTGTCGTCGGCGACAAGAAGCAGTCGATCTATTCCTTTCAGGGTGCCGACCCGCAGGCCTTTGACCGGATGCAGGCCGAGTTTGGTCGGAAACTGACGGAATCAGGCTCTAAACTGTGGGATTCGACGTTGGAATACTCGTTCCGATCCTCCAGCGCGATCCTGTCTCTGGTCGATATTCTGTTCGAAAACCGCGCGGATGCCGGGTTTCACAAGGACAGTTTGCACCGCGCATTCAAGGCTGATCTGCCCGGTCGGGTCGATCTATGGCCGGTGGTGGAAAAGGTCGAGGATGACGATGACGGCGACTGGACTGACCCGGTGGACCGACCCGGCGCGCGGCACCACACTGTCATTCTGGCCGAGCAGGTGGCCCAGTCGATCAAGGACATGATCGACAACGGTGAAACGATCCCCGAGGATGGTGAAACACCCGGCACTTTCGTGCGCCGTCAGGTGCAGCCGGGGGATTTTCTGATCCTCGTGCAGCGCCGGTCGGACCTGTTTGCCGAGATCATCCGCGCCTGCAAGGCACAGGGCCTGCCCATCGCCGGAGCGGACCGGCTGAAGGTGGGGGCGGAACTGGCCGTCAAGGATCTGGCCGCGCTGCTGAGCTTTCTGGCCACGCCCGAGGACAGCCTGTCGCTGGCCACCGTGCTGAAATCACCCTTGTTTGGCTGGACCGAACAGCAATTGTTCGATCTGGCGCATCGGCGGCAGGAACAATTCCTGTGGGCCGCGCTGCGCCAGCGGGCTGAGGAATTTCCTGAAACGCTGGACATCCTCAACGATCTGCGCGGCCAGATCGACTTTTTGCGCCCTTATGACCTGATCGAGCGCATCCTGACCCGCCATGACGGGCGACGCAAACTGCTGGGCCGTCTGGGGGCCGAGGCCGAGGACGGGATCAACGCGCTGCTGTCTCAGGCGCTGGCGTATGAGCGTACCGATATCCCCAGCCTGACCGGGTTTCTGGTCTGGATGCAGACCGACGATCTGGAGATCAAGCGCCAGATGAGCGGTGTCGGCAACATGATCCGGGTGATGACGGTGCATGGCTCCAAAGGGCTGGAAGCCCCGATTGTAATTCTGCCGGACACCGGGAAGAGGCAAGCACCCCGCGATGCCGAGATCATGGTGGGCGAGGGCACGCCGCTGTGGAAAGTGCCGGCGGATGCGTCTCCGGCCCTGATCGCCAAAGCCCGGGCCGAGGCACGCGCGCGGGAAGAGAACGAGCGGCTTCGGCTGTTATATGTGGCTCTGACTCGGGCCGAAAAGTGGTTGATCGTCGGCGCGGCCGGAGATGTCGGCAAGGATGGCACCAGCTGGTATCAGATGGTCGAGGCGGCGGTGGGGCGGGCAGGGGCCACGCGGTTGCCGGGCTCGGACACCCTGCGGCTGGCGCATGGCGACTGGGACGCGTTGCCGCTTGTCGAACAGGCGTCCGATGTGGTGGAGGGGATCGACCTGCCGGATCACTTCCGGTCCCCTGTAACCACGCCCGAACCCGCGCCGGACACGCTCAGCCCGTCTGATCTGGGTGGGGCCAAGGCCCTGCCGGGCGACACCGGGCAGGATGAAGAGGCCGCAAAACTGCGCGGCACACGGCTGCATCTGTTGCTGGAACATCTGCCCGGCGTCGCGCCTGATTTCTGGCCCGAGCTTTGCGCCCGGGTTCTGCCCGGTATGCAGGACGCGGAACGGCAGGAGTTGTTGCACGAGGCGCAGGGGGTTCTGACGGCCCCCCATTTGCAATCGGTTTTTGCCCCGGACACGCTGGCCGAGGTTCCGGTGACCGCTGTGCTGAACGGGCGGCGTTTGCACGGTGTGATCGACCGGCTTGTCGTGACCGACACCGAAGTCCAGGTGATTGATTTCAAATCGAATACCACGGTGCCGGACGACCCGGCCCGCTGCCCCGAAGGGCTGTTGCGGCAGATGGGTGCCTATGCCGCGGCTCTGGCGCAGATCTATCCGGGTCGCGGGATTCGCACCGCGATCCTGTGGACCCGCACGGCGGACCTGATGTGGCTGCCACACGATCTTGTGACGGATGCACTGGCCAGGGCCCAGATATCTTGACCTTGGAATGTCCCGACCCTACGTTCTGATCCCAAGTTTACCCCATTCAGGAGACAGAAGATGTCGACCGTAGCCGTTACCGACGAAACCTTTGACGCCGAAGTCAAGAATTCCGACATCCCCGTGGTTGTCGATTTCTGGGCCGAATGGTGCGGGCCCTGTAAGCAGATCGGTCCGGCCCTGGAAGAGCTGGCCAACGAATATGGTGGCAAGGTGAAAATCGCCAAGGTCGATGTTGATAGCAACCCGAATGCCGCTGCCGCAATGGGCGTGCGCGGTATCCCGGCGCTGTTCATCTTCAAGGACGGTCAGGTCGTTTCGAACCGAGCAGGTGCCGCGCCCAAGGCCGCGCTGCAAAGCTGGATCGACGAGTCGATCTGATCCCGACGAATTCCGAGGAACGGGCATCGCCATGCGGTGCCCGTTTTTCGTTGGTCAATCCGCGTCGGGCGCAGGGCCGATCCATTCCCTTGGCAATGACAGGGCCGGCCCGTTCGGCCGGTGGCGCCGGTCCAAGGGATGCGGCAGATCCACCACCGGCACGGCCTGTTTCACCCGGTCCCGCCGCACGAAAGTGGCCTCGATCACGCGCGGGAATGTCTCGTCATCGATCTCGACCGTGCCGGACGCGTTGTTGGGGTGAAGATGGGCGCAGACATGTCCGTCCTTCAGGGCGGTCAGGGCAGGGTGCGCGCGCCGGAACGCGCCAGGTTTGATCAGGATCGAAGGAATCCGGTGAAGCTCCAGCACGATGATGCGAAACCGGGCCAGCAGATCGGCCGGCAAGGTGGACAGAACACCGTATTCGGCACCCTCGATGTCCATCTGCAGGATCAGATCCCCGTCAGGCGGGGCGCATTGCGCCATCCAGTCCGCCAGCGACATGACATCCTCGCCCGTCTTTGCGGCCAGGTGCTTTTTGATAAAAACTGCGTTCGGGACGTTCAGTTGCGGTTCATCGACCGAGCCATCGGCCATGAAAGACGGAATCCCGTGTTTTGCCAGATCCATCTCGAAACTGGATTGCCGCGACACACCCGGCGAGAAACAGGCGGCGATGCCGTCCAGATCGTTGGGCAGCAGATAGCCGCCATCGCCGAAATCCCCGACCCGGATCAGCCTGTGCCCCAGATCGTGAGGTCTGACCACTTCGGCAAAAAAGGCCCGCCGGGCGGCGTTCGTCATGTCTGGGTCCGGGTTCGGTGGCATCGACACTCCGCTGAGGCTGAAGTCTGCAGGTCACCTTGTCTTGTCACGCCATGATTGCGCTTTCAAGCAGTGGCCGGGCGCGCATGGGTCACAGGAAAAAGAAAAGCCGCCCCAAATACGTGGGCGGCTTGCAAATTCTTCAAGATCGGGGCCGATCAGACGTTGTTGATATCCGCGCGGCACAGGCCGATATCGTCGAGCTGAGCGTCGCTCAGGTCCGCCAGGATGTTCCGAGTCTTACGGGCTTCGTTCCATGCGACAGCTTTTTCATAAGTGCCGATAAACGCGTCCACTACATGCAGGATGGTAGCTGCTCCGAGCGGCGCATGGATGTTTGCGGTGGTTGCCATTTGCGCATTCCTTTTAACTGAAACAGCCGACCCTTCGTCGGTTGTGAGCCTCATGTATGATGTTCCTCCGAGTCCTACAATTGCTGGTTCAACAGCCCCGATTTGCATTTTGTGCATATCTTTTGGGCAGTTTTGCAACGGGTTGCGCCCATCGCCCGCCCGGCCCATATAGGGCGCTGTGATAGCGGAGGTTCTCATGGCAGACAGCGATTTTCCCGGTTGGCACGGCACAACGATCATTGGCGTCAAGAAAGGCGGCCATGTGGTGATTGCCGGGGACGGGCAGGTCAGCCTGGGCCAGACCGTGATCAAGGGTACCGCGCGCAAAGTACGCCGCCTGTCGCCCGGCGGGTTCGAGATCGTCGCGGGGTTCGCCGGTTCCACGGCCGATGCCTTTACCCTGCTGGAACGGCTGGAGGCCAAGCTTGAGGCGACGCCCGGCCAACTGGCCCGCGCCTCGGTCGAGCTGGCCAAGGACTGGCGTACCGACAAATACCTGCAAAAGCTCGAAGCGATGCTGATCGTCACCGACGGCAAGGACCTGTTCGTAATCACCGGGGCAGGCGACGTGCTGGAGCCGGAACACAATGTGGCCGCCATCGGATCGGGCGGCAATTTCGCCCTGGCCGCGGCGCGCGCGATGATGGATGGCGACAAAACGGCGGAACAGGTGGCGCGTGAGGCGATGGCGATTGCCGCCGATATCTGCGTCTATACCAACGGCAATCTGACAGTGGAAACGATCTCAGGCTAACAGGGCTTTGATCTCTTTCCCTTTCCAGCGCATGTGCATCCCGATCAGACCCATCAGCGCCGTCGCGATCACGATGTAATAGGGCAGGCGGATGTCAAAGCTCATCAATCCGCCGCCGATCAGCGACATGACCCCGCCCGCCAGACAGAAGACTGCGGTGGTCACACCCATGACCCAACCCTGATCGGATTCGGCAACGGCCGAGGAAAACAGGCCCAGCAAGGTCGGGTATGAAACGCCGAAGAAGAAGTAGAAGAAGAAGACCGGCACATAGCTCAACACCCCGCTGGGGCTGAACGCAAAGCCGAAACCGCAGATCACCATCACCACCAGCGAGGTATAGATGATCTGGTGCTTGCTGAACCTTTCCTGCGCGGGTTTCACCAGGAAGGTGCTTGAGAATGCCAGCGCGAAGCCAATCACCACCATCGCCATGCTGCCCCCGATGACACCATAGCCCCACGCGCTGGTCAGGAAGTTGTCGACGAACACATAGAAAGTGACATTGGCGATCATGAACAGCGCATAGACTGGCAGGATTTTCAGAACCATCGGGTGTTCCCGTACAGCAATCAGGCTGTCGGTCACGTCGCGCGGGCGAAACACGAAGGCCGTGCGCTCGGTGCGGGTGTCCTTGAAGAAGGTCACCACCAGGAAAATGGCGATCATCACCAGTACAAACGCGCCATAAAATGGGGTTTTCAGCGTGGCGTAGCTGCCCAGCAGGGTCGCGTCGGACAAGACCGCGCCGATGATCGGCCCGCCCACCAGACCAAAGCTTACGCCGGTGATGATATATCCCATGTTCCGATCGCGATCCGCCGCATCGGTGCTGCCATCAATCATCGCCGCCTGTGCGATGGGCTGGTTCCCGGCCGTAAATCCGGTGATCGAACGGCCTATGATCAGCAACAGCAGGCTGTTCATATAGAGCGCCGCAATGGTCAGCGCATAGCCCGCCAGCGCTCCGCTCAGACAGACCAACAGCGCGTTTTTGCGCCCGATCGAGTCCGAGACCTTGGACACATAGACCACCCCCAGAAACCAGGACAGAAAGAAACAGCCGATCACCAGCCCGTAATACAGATGGCGGCGTCCAATGGGCGTGTTTTCGGGCAGAAACCCGGATTTCGTCTCCATGATCAAAGAGTTGATGATGGGAAAGACCAGCCCCTGACCAATCAGATCCACAAACACCACAAACAGCAGGGTGATCTTGGCAATTTTCGACATTTCGCGCTCCCGACCCTCAACGTCTTGATATCACTGTATCAGAGGGTGCCGGTTTCACCTATGGAAAGCATTTGCAAACCGGATGCGGCATTGCTAACCAGCGCAGCCAATGAGAGAGGTTTGGTTGTTTTCACCTGCGCGGTGATTACCTAATCCGCATCTGACCCCTGCCGACCGAAAGGACTGCCCTGTGACCGACCTGACCCCGCGCGAGATCGTCTCGGAACTGGATCGCTTTATCATCGGGCAGAAGGACGCCAAGCGCGCCGTCGCCGTGGCGTTGCGCAATCGCTGGCGGCGCAAGCAGCTGGCTGATGACATCCGGGACGAGGTCTATCCGAAGAACATCCTGATGATCGGCCCCACCGGTGTCGGCAAGACCGAGATCAGCCGCCGTCTGGCCAAGCTGGCCCGCGCGCCGTTCATCAAGGTTGAGGCGACCAAGTTCACCGAGGTCGGCTATGTCGGCCGCGACGTCGAACAGATCGTGCGCGATCTGGCCGATGCGGCGATCATCCAGACCCGCGAATACATGCGCGAAGACGTCAAGGCCAAGGCCCATCAGGCAGCCGAGGACCGGGTGGTCGAAGCCATCGCCGGCACCGACGCCCGCGAAGGCACGCGTGAGATGTTCCGCAACAAGTTGAAGGCCGGTGAACTGGACGACACCGTGATCGAGCTGGAGCTGTCCGACACCTCGAACCCGATGCCGATGTTCGACATTCCGGGCCAGCCCGGCAGCCAGATGGGGATGATGAATCTGGGTGATATCTTCGGCAAGGCCTTTGGCGGACGCACGGTGAAACGCAAAATGACCGTCGCCGAAAGCTATGATGCGCTGATCGGGGAAGAGGCGGACAAGCTGTTGGACGACGAAACCGTCAGCCGCGTGGCGCTGGAGTCGGTCGAACAGAACGGCATCGTTTTCCTGGATGAGATCGACAAGGTCTGCGCCCGTCAGGAAGCGCGCGGCGGCGATGTCAGCCGTGAAGGGGTGCAGCGCGACCTGCTGCCTCTGATCGAAGGTACAACCGTATCCACCAAGCACGGCCCGGTGAAAACCGACCACATCCTGTTCATCGCATCCGGCGCGTTCCACATCGCCAAGCCGTCGGACCTGTTGCCCGAGCTTCAGGGCCGCCTGCCGATCCGCGTGGAACTGCGCGCCCTGACCGAAGAGGACTTCGTGCGCATCCTGACCGAAACGGACAATGCGCTGACCCGCCAGTATACCGCGCTGATGGAAACCGAAGAGGTCACCGTCGGTTTCACCGAAGATGGTATCGCCGCTCTGGCCCGCATTGCCGCAGACGTCAATCAAAGCGTGGAAAACATCGGTGCCCGCCGCCTTTACACGGTGATGGAGCGGGTGTTCGAGGATCTGTCCTTTGCCGCACCCGACAAGGCCGGAACCGAAATCACGGTCGATGCGCAGTTCGTGAATGACAATCTGGGTGAGCTGACCAAATCCACCGACCTCAGCCGTTACGTTTTGTAACATGGCCAGCCGGTTCTTGCCGGCGGCTACTCAAGGCACCGCTGGACCTGAGGCCAGAATTCGATAGCGTGGTTGCAAAACATCCCGGGGGTCGGTTGTGCTGCGTTATACTGTCTTGTTCCTGATCTCGGTCACGCTGAGCGCGTGCGTGGACCGCACGATATCCGAAACCGTGCCGGCGGCCCTGAATGTGGGCACGCCCCAAACCGTCTATGCCACCACGACCCGCGCACGCGAGCCTGACGGCGCTTATGGGTTTCGCCGCGGGGATGGATTGAAATATCTGGAAATGACGGTTTCGATCCCGCCGAACCACACGCCCGGAACGCTGGATTTTTCCTACGCCAACCCCGATCCCGAAACGCAGTTCGTTATGGCGGGTCTGGACGAGCTGCCGGGACCACAGGCACTTGGGTCGCGGCTGGCGGGAACGGATGAGGTTTCGATTTTTGTCCACGGCTACAACACCACCCAGTCGGAAACCGCGTTCCGGGCGGCGCAGCTGAGCCGAGATATCGGTATTCCGGGGGCAACCATGGTCTATTCCTGGCCCAGCCAGGCCACAGGATACGGGTATGCCTATGATCTGGACAGCATGCTGTTTGCGCGCGACGGGCTGGAACAGACCGTGCGACAACTGAAATCCATGGGTGTCCGCCGTGTGATCATTGTGGCGCATTCGATGGGCAGCGCCCTGACGATGGAGATGATGCGACAGGCCGAACTGCGCGAACCCGGCTGGGCCAGCCGGAACATCGAAGGGGTTGTCCTGATCTCACCCGATCTGGACGTCGATCTGTTTCGTTCGCAAATGGACAGTATCGGCACCCTGCCCGAACCCTTTGTCGTCATGGTGTCCCAAAAGGACAAGCTGCTGAACATCTCGGCCCGGCTGCGCGGGACCGCCAAAAGCGAGCGGCTGGGCAATATTAGCTCCGCCGAAACGCTGGCCGAGTACAAGATCAGCATTCTGGATACGACCGCCTTTGACGCCGATGCGCAATCCTCTCATTTTGTCGCCGCCACGTCCCCCGCCTTGCTGGCGATCCTGAATTCGGCGCGGCGCGTCGGACGCACCTTTGGCAATGACCGGCGCGGGCTGGACGTTCTGGTGCCGGAAGAACAGCGCAACCCGCAGGGTGCCACCGAAATTGTTCTGACTGAAACGGGGCAGGCGCAGGTCAGCGCGCCGTGAGGCGCTTCGACCTGCGTCACTATCTTCGGACCAACGCCACCTGGCTGAGCGCGGGTATTCTGCTGACCTTTGTGTCCAGCTTTGGCCAGACCTTCTTTATTTCGATCTTTTCCGGTGAAATCCGCGCCGCTTTCGGCCTCAGCCATGGGGCCTGGGGCGGGCTTTATTCACTGGGCACGACCGCAGCGGCGGTGGTGATGATCTGGGCCGGGGGGCTGACGGATATCTTCCGCGTCCGGGTTCTGGGTCCGGCGGTTCTGGCCGGGCTGGCGCTGGCGGCACTGGGCATGGCAGCCAACAGCTGGTTGATCCTGTTGCCGGTGGTGATCTTTCTGCTGCGTCTTTTTGGTCAGGGGATGAGCGTTCATCTGGCGTTGGTCGCTATGGCGCGCTGGTTCACCGCCACACGCGGCAAGGCGCTGTCGATCGCGTCAGCCGGATACGCGCTGGGCGAAGCGCTGCTGCCACTGATCTTTGTTGCGGCGATGGCGGTTCTGGACTGGCGCTGGTTATGGGTGATCGCCGCCGGCATCACCGTGATGGGTATCCCTGTGCTGCTGCGCCTGCTGGTGCAGGAAAGAACGCCGCAAAGCCTGTCCGACGAATTCTCGGCCACCGGAATGCAGGGCCGCCACTGGACCCGGACAGACGCCCTGCGCCATCCGTTGTTCTGGTTCATGGCACCGGCCCTGCTGGGACCCTCCGCCTTTATTACCGCGTTTTTCTTCCATCAGGTCCATCTAGCCGAAATCAAGGGCTGGCTTCATATCGAACTGGTGGCGCTGTTTCCGCTTTTTACCGGCATATCGCTGTTGTCGATGTTTGCGGCGGGCTGGGCGCTGGATAAATGGGGCACGGCGCGCATCATGCCCTTTTACCAACTGCCTATGGCGCTTGGGTTCGTCATCGTTTCGGCCGCTTCCTCGATCGGCGGTGCTGCGATTGCGCTGATTTTCCTGGGCCTGACGGTCGGGGCAAACAGCACCCTGCCCAGCGCCTTCTGGGCTGAGTTCTACGGAACCCGGCATATCGGCGCGATCAAGGCGATGGCAACCGCGGTCATGGTTCTGGGGTCGGCGATCGGGCCGGGTCTGACCGGGTTGTTGATCGACCGGGGTATTTCCCTGAACACGCAGTTCCTGTGGATCGGCGGGTTTTTCGTTCTGGTCTGCGCAATGGCCTGGACCGGAATTTCCCGCGCTGCGCCGGCCCGCTAGCGTGTGCGGCGCAGATAGACGTAATACGCCCCGTCGCCGCCATGGCTGATATGGGCGGGCGTCACCTGCAATACTGCCTGCGCCAGCGGCGGCAGTGACAGCCATTGCGGCACCTGATTGCGCAACACGCCGCGCGGGGTTGGAATGGGGCCGGGTTCATCCCCGTCCTTGCCCTTACCGGTGACCACCAGAACCAGACGTTTGCCCGACGCCTGCGCCGTCAGGATGAACCGCACCAGCGCGGGATGCGCCGTGTCGATGCGCATGCCGTGCAGGTCCAGCTTGCCCTC
The DNA here is from genome assembly GCF_056158465.1 of Ruegeria sp. ABV4_181. Classification (NCBI taxonomy): domain Bacteria; kingdom Pseudomonadati; phylum Pseudomonadota; class Alphaproteobacteria; order Rhodobacterales; family Roseobacteraceae; genus Ruegeria; species Ruegeria sp. ABV4_181. The sequence continues at coordinate 668,018 of NZ_JBSWTI010000002.1, read as the reverse complement.
GGGTTTCAGCTTGCCCCGTTTCATCCGGCCAAAGGCCTTGGTGTCCATCTGTACCGGCTTCGCCCGCAGGCTGTCTGCTACCGACGGTTTCAGCGCATCGCGCCCCGGTTTTCCGGGCGCGTTCTGGCCAACCGCAAACCCGTCAAGCCGCAGCCTGGGCGATTTTGTCGGCTTGGGTTTGGGCAGGGTGGTCGGATGCACCGTCTGAGGCAGTTCGGGGTGCAGGCGTTCGGCCTGTTTGGTGACCTTGCGCCACAGTTCGATCTCTTCCGCGGTCAGTTTGCGCCGGGACATCAGAATTCATCCGGCAACAGGGCATAGGCGCGCTGGATCGGCAGCAGCAGGATCATCCGGCCCGGGTCTTTCAAACGTCCGGCGGCCTGGCCTGCTTCATCCCCGGTGCCAAAGAAGATATCCGCACGCTGCGCGCCCTTGATGGCCGCACCGGTATCCTGCGCAATCATCAGGCGGCGCAGCGGGGTCTTGCCGTCCTTCTCGACCCAGACCGGGGCGCCCAGCGGCGTAAAGGCCGGGTCGGCCGCGATGCTGCGCATCGTGGTCACGGACCGGTTCATCGCGCCCAGCGGCCCAAGCTCGGGCGCCACACGCGTCACCTCACGAAAGAACACGTAGGACGGGTTGTGAAACAACAAGTCAGCCCCGGCCTCGGGGTTCTTGCGCACCCAGGCGCGGATCATCTGGGCGCTGACCTCATGCGCGCCCAGAGCACCGCGCCGGATCAGCTCGGCACCGATCGAGCGATAGGGATGCCCATTCGCGCCGCCATACCCCACCCGCAGGGCAGAGCCATCGGGCAGGCGGACGCGACCCGAACCCTGGATTTGCAGAAAAAACAGCTCGACCGGATCGTCGACCCAGGCAATCTCCAACCCACGGCCCGGCATCGCATCGCCGGTCAGGATCTCGCGGCGGCTCAGCCACGGTTTGGCATCGCGCGCTTCGGGCGGCATTTTGTAGATCGGGTATTTGAAGCGATCGGTCCGGTTGCGCGAGCCATCCAGTTCGGGTTCGAAATAGCCGGTGAACAACGCATCCTTGCCGTCTTCGACCAGAACCGGGCGAAAGAACAGCTCAAAGAAGGACCGCGCCGCATCCGCCTCATAGGTCCGGGCCACGCCGCACAGGGCACGCCAGTCCGGATCATCCAGATCGCCGCAGGTGTTCAGAAAAACCGACAGGGCCGCCCCGTGATCGTCGGCGGCCCAGCCTTCAAGGTCGTCAAACGACAGAATGGATCGCGTCGCCTCGGCTCCGGCGGCGCTGGCGGCGGTCATGACGCCCACCAGAACAAGCGACCGGAGCGCGGCAATCATGCGTCCGTGGCAACAAGCAACCAGTTCGGATCGTCAGAGCCCATGACGCGGGCAAAGGTCCAGCTGTCCTTTTGGCGTTTGACGGTATTCGGGCTGCCTTCGATGATATCACCACCGCGATCGCGCACCACCGAGGTCAGCTCACCCACGAATTTCATGGTGATCTCAGCCTGGTTGCTGTCCTTGTCGAACTTGGCGTCAGCCAGCGTGGTTTCGCGCACGCCAATGAACTCGGCTTCGATGGTCAGACCCTTGTCTTCGCGATCCGCAACCACGGATACGAACGTGTCAAACACCTCTTCGGACAGGAAGGGCTGGATTTCATCCAGATTGCCCTTTTCGAACCCCATCACGATCATCTCATAGGCGCCGCGCGCACCCTGCACAAATTCGGTGACCGAAAAGCTGGGCTCGATCCGCTTCATCGCGGCCAGCGTTTGTGCCTCTTCGCTGTCTTCGGCGACATGGTCCGTGATGTCGTGGTCCGGCCCGCCTTCAATCACTTCGAAATCGCGGCGCGACCTGTCGGCGTCGGACTGCTGTTGCAGCGGCGGTTTTTCAAAACCCTCGCGCGTGCCCAAAACGCTTTTCAGGCGCAGGATCAGGAAAACGGCAATTCCGGCCAGGACCAGCAACTGGATCATCGGTTCGTTCATTTCATCCTCATTTTCGGACAGCGACTTTGTATACGCAGCCTCTTGCCACTATGTAGGTGACAGTTCGGGGCAAGTCCACAGCCCGGCCTATGGTAAAGGATAACGCAAATGTATCTGTTCTTGGCATTTTTATTGGTCCCGATCATCGAGATCGCCCTGTTCATTCAGGTGGGCGGCCTGATCGGCCTGTGGCCAACGCTTGCGATTGTGGTCCTGACGGCTGTTCTGGGCACCGTTCTGGTCCGGACACAAGGTCGCATGGCGCTGGCCAACCTGCAGCGATCCTTTGCCGAACTGGACGACCCGACCGAGCCGCTGGCCCATGGTGCGATGATCCTGCTGTCCGGTGTGTTGCTGCTGACGCCGGGATTTTTCACCGATGCCGTCGGGTTCGCCCTGCTTGTCCCCGGCATTCGGGTGGCGGTATTCCGCTATCTGAAATCCAAGGCGACGATCACCCGGTTTCAGATGGGCACCGGGGCGCAATTCCGCGCAGGCCCCGCGCCTTTTGACGGCGAAGACGTGATCGACGGCGAATTCACCGAGGTGCGCCCCCGTCAGAACCCCTCAAAACCCTCGAAATGGGTCGAAGGGCCGCACCAGCATTGAGGTGCCGCGCCCAACTTGCTAAGCAGTGGCGAATTTCATTTTCGGAGTAGTTTCATGGCTGACGAAAGCCCTGCAGAAAAGACCGCGGCACAGGCCGCCCCGCAAATCCAGATGCGCGTTCTGGGACAGTTCATTCGCGATCTGTCCTTTGAAAACGTGATGGCGCAAAAAGGCGTGTCCGGTGACGTTCAGCCGGAAATCGCCGTTCAGGTGAACCTGGATGCAAAAAAGCGTCAGGCGGAACATCAGTACGAAGTTTCGGTCAAGCTGAACCTTAAGTCCAAGGCCAAGGGTCTGGAAGACATCCTGTTCCTGTGCGAGCTGGACTATTGCGGCCTGTTCCACATCGAAGGTGTGGCCGAGGATCAACTGCACCCGTTCCTGATGATCGAATGCCCGCGCATGCTGTTCCCTTTCCTGCGCCGCATCGTCAGCGACATCACCCGTGACGGCGGCTATCCGCCGGTGAACCTGGACAATATCGACTTTGTCAGCCTGTACCGCAACGAGTTGATGCGTCGTCAGGCCGAAGCGCAAAAAACCGAAGCCTGATCGGTCTGACCCGCGCCGGGCACAGTCTCAGGCGCGGGTCCACAGGGCGTTTTCGCCCAGTTTTTCGACAAAAGCCTCATGCGCCGCGCGTTCTTCTGCGGTGATTTTGGACGCCAACGGCGTCGGGCGCGCGCCCGGGCGCCAATCGTCGCCACCACCGGATGCCGAGGCCGCGGTGGCGGACAGGCCGAAATCCGGCTGCCGTCCGCCGATCAGCTCCAGATACACCTCGGCCAGGATTTCGGAGTCGAGCAGCGCCCCGTGCAGCACCCGGTTCGAGTTGTCGATGTTGAACCGCCGGCACAGCGCGTCCAGCGAGGCGGGCGAGCCCGGAAACCGCTTGCGGGCAATCGCCAGCGTGTCCAGCGCCTGATCCATCGGGATCGGCGGCAATCCCATCCATTTGAGTTCGGCATTGAGGAATTTCATGTCGAAGGACGCGTTGTGGATCACCAGCCGCGCGTCGCCGACAAAATCCCGGAACCCCTGAGCAACCTTGGCGAAAACCGGTTTGTCTTTCAGTGTCACTTCACCCTTTTCGGGCGGGCGCGGGGTTTCCAGAAGGTCGGGGCCGATGCCGTGCACGCCAAACGCCTCTTCGGGCATCGACCGTTCGGGGTTGATATAGACGTGATAAGTCTCACCCGTGGCCACGTGGTTCCACAGTTCAACCGCGCCGATCTCGACAATCCGGTCGCCGCTTTCGGGGTCGAACCCGGTGGTTTCGGTATCCAGTACAATCTCACGCATCTGCCAGCCCCGCCCGTATCTGCCTGACCACATCCTGCACCTGCGCGCGGGCGTGGTCCAGAGTGTCGGTTTCGATCACATAATCCGACCGCGCACATTTTTCGTCATTCGGCATCTGCTTTGCGAGGATCTGTTCGAACTGCGCCTCGGTCATGGTGCCGCGCGCCATCACGCGGCGCTTTTGCTCATCTGCCGGGATCGTAACGCAGACCACCGCGTCCATCGTCGCGTCGCCCCCGGTTTCGAACAACAGCGGGATGTCGAAGACCAGAATGTCCGCCCCGGCGGTTTCCCGAAACGCGGCCCGGTCCGCCGCGACAAGAGGGTGAACGATGCCTTCGATCACTTTCAGCGCGGTGGCATCGGCGGAAATGATCCGTTTCAACGCATCCCGGCTGACCGAACCGCCGATCACCGCAGCGGGAAAGGTCGCCCTCATCGGGGCAACCGCAGCGCCGCCCGGCGAATACAACCGATGGACAGCCGCATCCGCATCCCACAGCGCACAGCCTTCATCCACGAACATCTGCGCGGTGGTGCTTTTGCCCATTCCGATCGATCCGGTCAGGCCAAGGGCAAAGCTCATCCCAATACCGCCGCGCGCAGCTCTGCGGTCACCTCGGGGCGGGTTCCGAACCAGCGTTCAAACCCCGGCACCGCCTGATGCAGCAACATGCCCAGACCGTCGACCGTGGTGCATCCGGCCTCTTCCGCCTGCTGCAGCAGACGGGTTCTGAGCGGTGCATAGACCAGATCGGTGACCACAGCACCGGGCTGCAACCCGTCCAGCGGCACCCGCAACTCAGGCTGCCCTTCCATGCCCAGCGAGGTGGTGTTGACCACAAGCTCGGCATTTTCGATGACATTGCCGGCCTGTACCCAGTCGACGACAGTGATGCGCTGGCCAAATTCCGCCTTCAGGTGATCGGCCCGGGTGCGGGTGCGGTTGGTCAGCAGAATCTCGGGCACGCCGGCCTCGGCCAGAGCCTGCAGCACGGCACGCGCCGCACCACCGGCACCAAAGACAACGGCCGGACCGTCCGACGGGATCCAGTCGGGTGCGCCGCTGCGCAGGTTCTGCATGAAACCGTAGCCGTCCGTATTATCCGCCCGGATTGTGCCATCTTCCTGAAATACAAGCGTATTCGCCGCACCGATCAGCGCCGCCTGATCGGTCACGTGATCGGCCAGACGCAAGGCGGCTTCTTTGTGGGGGACGGTCACGTTCACCCCGACAAACCCGGCTTTGGGCAAGGTGCGCAACACGGTTTCCAAATCGCCGGGGGCCACATCCATCGGGATGTAATGCCCAGCCAGCCCGTAAGTTTTCAGCCAGTGACCATGCAGCCGGGGTGATTTGGAATGCGCAATCGGGTGCCCGATCACCCCGGCCAGCGGAATACGGTTCTGTGTCATTGATCAATCACCCCTTTGACCGCCAGATAATTCAGCAACTCCAACAGGGGCATACCCAAGACATTAAAATAGTCGCCGTCAATACTGGCGAACAGGCGCACGCCTTCCTTTTCCAGCTTATAGGCCCCCACCGCGTGCCGGATGCTGTCCCAGTTGCGGTCCACATAGCTGCGCAGATAGGCGTCCGAGCTCATCCGCATCCGCAGGCGCACCTGCCCGACATGCCGCCAGACCGGTTCGCCATCCTGATAGATCACCGCCGCGGACAACAACATATGCCGCTTGCCCCGCATCACCCTGAGCTGCGCCAGCGCGTCTTCTGGGGTTTCCGGCTTGGACAGAAGCTGGCCTTCAAAGTCCAGCACCTGATCACAGCCCAGAACCATCGCGCCGGGGTTCTTGTCGCTGACTTTGCGGGCCTTCATCTCGGCCAGCGTATCCGCGATATCGCGGGGCGCGGCGTCTTCGGCCAGCAATGCGCGTTTTGCGCTTTCTTCATCCACCCGCGCGGTTTGCACGGTGAACTGTATGCGCGCGTTTTCCAGCAGCCGGGCGCGGATGAATGACCCCGAGGCCAGGATGATGGGGACAGACATGTGGAAAACCCCCTGAGCAAATCGTTGAGTGTTCTGGGATGGTTTGTATGGTTTTCCGGTTGACACGCAACCCCGGGAATATCGCCGAAATCTCCCCTGAGTCGCTCGAACTCTGTCCAATCGGGACAAGGATAATTGCTGTCAGCGGGATAACCCGTCTTTCCCGGATTACCCAGTGAGTTATCCCCAGAGGTTGCTGCCGAGGCATGTGTTAAGTTTATGTAATTAAACAGTTTTTTTAAGAATTCACAGAATCACGCAATCGCCGCACTGACCTGTCCACCTGGGGAAAACACATGGGCAAAAAAATTATCCACGGATTTTGCTCACCCTACAAAACCATCTTCCTTTTTCTTTTCTTATTTTTTTATTAGGGAGAGTTCCGAGCAACGCCCGGAGCCAGAATGACCGATCTTCTTTTCACGATTTACCCGTGGGTGAAGTCCTTGCATATCATGGCCGTGATATCGTGGATGGCAGGGCTGTTCTATCTGCCCCGATTGTTCGTCTATCACGTGGAAAAGGCGCAAGCGGTCAGCGGTGCGCAGGAGATCTTCTTTGAAATGGAAGAAAAGCTGCTGCGCGTGATCATGCGGCCCGCGATGATCGTGGCCTGGGTCTGTGGGCTGATCATGGTCTTTACGCCGGGCATTGTCGGTTGGGACTGGGCCTGGCCCTGGGTCAAGGGGGCAGCGGTGATCGGCATGACCTGGTTCCATCACTGGCTGATGGCCCGGCGCAAGGATTTCCTTGAGGGCCGAAATACGCTCACAGGGCGGCAGTATCGCATGATGAACGAGGTTCCGACCGTCCTGATGGTTATCATCGTTCTGGCGGTCGTTCTGAAGTTCTGAGCGCCTATTTGACTCCGATGGCGCAGACATCTATGTAGAGGTCAACACGCCCGTCCGGGCGGCGTATCTTCCGTACTGAAATTCCACTGTCGTGCCGCCATCCATGCGGCCAAGGTTCGTATCATCATGACAACTGAATCCCTGAATCTGGCCGATCTGAAGGCCAAAAGCCCCAAAGACCTTCTGGCCATGGCCGAAGAGCTGGAGATCGAAAACGCCTCGACCATGCGCAAGGGCGAGATGATGTTCCAGATTCTGCGTGAACGCGCGGATGAGGGCTGGACCGTCGGCGGCGACGGCGTGCTTGAGGTGCTGCAGGACGGCTTTGGCTTCCTGCGTTCGCCCGAGGCGAACTATCTGCCGGGTCCGGATGATATCTACGTCTCGCCTGACATGATCCGCCAGCATTCGTTGCGCACCGGCGACACGGTTGAAGGTGACATCAAAGCGCCGGATGAGAACGAACGTTATTTCGCACTGATCAAAGTTACCAAGATCAACTTTGAAGAGCCCGAGAAAGCCAAACACAAGATCCTGTTCGACAACCTGACGCCTCTGTATCCTGATGAGCGTCTGAAGATGGAAATCGAAGATCCCACCATCAAGGACAAATCGGCCCGGGTGATCGACCTGGTTTCACCCATCGGTAAAGGCCAGCGATCGCTGATCGTGGCGCCGCCGCGGACCGGTAAAACCGTCATCCTGCAGAACATCGCGCATTCGATCGAACAGAACCACCCGGAGTGTTACCTGATCGTCCTGCTGATCGACGAACGCCCGGAAGAGGTGACCGACATGCAGCGCTCGGTGAAGGGGGAGGTTGTGTCCTCGACCTTCGACGAGCCGGCAACGCGCCACGTTGCAGTGTCGGAAATGGTCATCGAAAAAGCCAAGCGCTTGGTCGAGCATAAACGAGATGTTGTTATCCTTCTTGATTCGATCACAAGACTTGGTAGGGCATTCAATACTGTGGTACCTTCTTCGGGCAAGGTTCTGACCGGTGGTGTGGACGCCAACGCCCTGCAACGACCCAAGCGCTTCTTTGGTGCCGCGCGGAATATCGAAGAGGGTGGTTCTTTGACCATCATCGCCACCGCGCTGATCGATACCGGCAGCCGGATGGACGAAGTGATCTTTGAAGAATTCAAAGGCACCGGTAACTCGGAAATCGTCCTGGATCGCAAGATCGCAGACAAGCGCGTATTCCCGGCGATCGACATCCTCAAATCCGGTACCCGAAAAGAGGACCTGCTGGTCGATAAAGGCGATCTGGCCAAGACTTTCGTTCTGCGCCGCATCCTCAACCCGATGGGCACGACCGACGCCATCGAGTTCCTGCTGTCGAAACTGAAACAGACCAAGACAAATGGTGAGTTCTTCGACTCGATGAATACCTGACTCAGGTCTTAACCGACGCGAGGCCTTCGAATGGATACGATATTCGCCTTGGCCAGCGCGCAGGGCAAAGCCGGGGTGGCGGTCATCCGCCTTTCCGGCCCTTTGGCACATGCCGCTGCGGCCGAATTGTCCAAAGGGGCATTGCCGTCCCGCGGCATGCGGGTACGTGCACTGTATGACACGGACGGATCGCGGCTGGACGATGGGCTGGTCCTGACCTTCCAGGCGCCGGCCAGCTTTACCGGCGAAGATGTGGCCGAGTTGCAGATTCACGGCAGTACCGCTTCGGTCAATGCGGTGATGCGGTGCCTGTCTGATCAGGACGGGCTGCGTCTGGCTGAGCCCGGAGAGTTCACCCGCCGCGCGCTTGAAAACGGCAAGATGGATCTGACGCAGGTCGAAGGGCTGGCTGATCTGATCGACGCGGAAACCGAAGCGCAACGCAAACAGGCCCAAACCATTCTGGCCGGTGATCTGGGTGCGCTTGCCGAACGCTGGCGGCGCGACCTGATCCGTGCGGCGTCTTTGCTGGAGGCCGTCATAGACTTTGCCGATGAAGAGGTGCCCACGGATGTCACGCCCGAAGTGCGGACGCTGGTCTCGGGCGTCATCGCCGATCTGCAGCGCGAAGCGGACGGCGTGAAGATCGCCGAGCGCATCCGGACCGGGTTCGAAGTGGCCATCGTCGGGCTTCCCAATGCCGGCAAGTCGACCTTGCTGAACGCTTTGGCGGGTCGCGATGCGGCGATCACCTCGGAATATGCCGGAACAACGCGCGACGTGATCGAAGTGCGCATGGATCTGGCCGGGCTTCCGGTGACGCTGCTGGACACGGCGGGGCTGCGTGACACGGAGGATTATGTCGAAAACCTTGGGATCGAACTTGCCAGGTCGCGGGCAGAGGCGGCGGACCTGCGTGTTTTCCTGACGGATGATCCGGCAGAGCTGGGCGTGGCGATGATGGACGGCGATATTCAGCTTTTGCCGAAATCTGACCTCCGCGGGTCCGGTGATGGTGGTATTTCCGGGAAAACCGGGCAGGGGATTGATCGGTTGATTTCCCATATTTCGTATGAGTTATCGGCCAGAACCACAAGTAATGGTATTGCGACGCGCGAACGGCACCGGGTTGCGCTGAACAATGCCAAGTCAGCCTTAACTGCTGCAATGGCAGTTCTGGAATCAGGCCCGGACTTGTATGATATCGCAGCCGAAGAGATGCGAACCGCCATCCGCGCTCTGGAAACTCTGGTTGGCCGGATTGGGGTCGAAGACCTTCTGGACGAAATATTTTCGAGCTTTTGCTTGGGTAAGTAAGGAGTGTTTCACGTGAAACATTCAGATTTTGAGGTCTTAGTCATAGGTGCCGGACACGCCGGAACCGAGGCGGCCCATGCCGCGGCGCGTATGGGTGTGCGGACGGCGCTGGTGACGCTGGCGGCTTCAGATATCGGCGTCATGTCCTGCAATCCGGCGATTGGTGGGCTGGGGAAGGGACATCTGGTTCGCGAAATCGATGCGCTGGACGGGGTCATGGGTCGGGTCGCAGATCAGGCTGGTATTCAGTTCCGCCTGTTGAATCGCCGCAAGGGGCCCGCTGTGCAGGGCCCGCGAACCCAGGCGGATCGGGCGCTGTATCGCGCGGCGATGCAAAAAGAAACACAAGCCCAACAGAACCTGATCGTGGTTGTGGGAGAGGTCGTCGATTTTCTGATGCAGGGGCACAGGGTGGCCGGGATCAAACTGGCGGATGGCGTGGAACTGCATGCCCGCGCGGTGATCCTGACCTCTGGCACATTCCTGCGCGGTGTCATTCATATCGGTGACGTGTCCCGGCCGGGAGGGCGCATGGGTGACCGGCCCTCGGTCAGGCTTGCGGAACGGTTGGACAGCTTTGACTTGCCGCTAGGGCGATTGAAGACGGGAACCCCGCCGAGACTTGATGGTCGCACGATCGACTGGTCCGGGCTGGAACGGCAGGATGGCGATGACGAGCCGACCTTGTTTTCGTTTCTGTCTACTTCGGTGGTTGCACCGCAGATTTCCTGTGGGATCACGCATACCAATGCCCAGACGCATGACATCATTGGGGAAAACCTGTCCCGCTCGGCCATGTATGGCGGGCATATCGACGGCGTTGGCCCCAGATATTGCCCCTCCATCGAAGACAAGATCGTCCGCTTTGCCGATAAGGAATCGCACCAGATCTTTCTGGAGCCCGAAGGCGCCAATGATCACACGATCTATCCCAATGGGATTTCGACCTCATTGCCGCAGGACGTTCAGCAAGACTATGTCCACTCGATCAAGGGCCTTGAGAACGCTGAGATTCTACAGCCCGGCTATGCGATCGAATATGATTATGTCGACCCCCGGGTTCTGACGTCTTCATTGGCGTTGCCGGACGCTCCGGGCCTGTATCTTGCGGGGCAGATCAACGGAACCACAGGATATGAGGAGGCCGCGGCCCAGGGATTGGTTGCAGGTCTGAACGCAGCACTGGAAGTTTCCGGGCGTGAACCGGTCCATTTCACCCGGGCAGACAGCTATATCGGCGTGATGATCGACGATCTGACAACCCGGGGGGTCGCTGAACCCTATCGGATGTTCACCTCGCGGGCCGAGTTCCGTCTGTCGCTGCGGGCGGATAATGCCGATCAGCGATTGACCCCGATGGGAATTCAGTTGGGATGTGTCAGCGAAAGCCGCAAAGCCAGGTTCGGCCAGAAAATAGACAAACTGACGGCGGCGAAATCCAAGCTGACCGAGCGGACTTACACCCCGAAAGAGGTGCGCGCGGTTGGAATCAACGTCAATCAGGACGGAAACCGCCGCGACGGGATGGCGATTCTGGCCTTTCCGGACGTCACCTTTGATGACCTTGTTCCACTTATTCCGGCATTGGATGATGTGGAACAGGATATCCGGCTGCAGGTCGAGCGCGACGCCCTATACGCCAACTATATCGCACGCCAGCAAAAAGACGTTGAAGCCATGAAACGCGATGAATCTTATGAGATTCCGCGCGACTTTGACTATTTCTCGCTTGAGGGCCTGTCCTCGGAGATGAAGCAAAAACTTTCGCAGGCGCTCCCGGCAAATATCGCGCAGGCCAGCCGGGTGGAAGGGGTGACACCAGCGGCGCTGACCCTTGTGCTGGCCAAATTGCGGCGTGAGCAAAAGGTCCGCAAAGCATGAGTCACGAGATCTTTGAAGGTCTGAGTGTTTCACGTGAAACATTTGATCGGCTGGCGACCTATGTCGAGTTGGTGCGCCGCTGGAACCCAAAGATCAACCTGGTATCGAAGGGCAGCCTGCAGGACATCTGGACCCGCCACATCCTTGATTCCGTGCAGGTTTACCGATGCGCGGACCAATTTGACCGCTGGGTGGATCTGGGCAGCGGTGGCGGTTTTCCCGGCATGGTTTGCGCGATCATGGCGATAGAAGAAGCCCCGAACGCACAGTTTACCCTGGTGGAAAGCGATCAGAGGAAATCGGCCTTTCTGCGGAACGTCGCCCGCGAATGCGGTGCCAACTGTTCCATTGTCTCCCGCCGGATCGAAGCTGTGGACCCGTTGAACGCGGATATCCTGTCAGCCCGCGCATTGGCGGATTTACGGCTACTTTTGTCCTTTTGTGACAGGCATTTAAGCCCATCTGGGGTCGCGCTGTTGCCGAAAGGCGCAAGCTGGAAAAAAGAACTGGATGAGGCGCGTGAGGAATGGAATTTCGATTCCGAGCCGATTACAAGTTTAACTGAACCCCAGGCCGTTATCCTCAGGATCAAAGGAGTGTCACGTGGTTGATCTGTCTCGTCCCTCAGGGCCTCGGATAATAGCGGTTGCCAATCAAAAGGGCGGGGTGGGAAAGACAACGACGGCGATCAACCTTGCTGCGGGTATGGCCGAGGCCGGCTGTCGGGTTTTGGTTGTCGATTTGGACCCGCAGGGCAACGCCTCGACCGGGTTGGGGGTGGAAGACCGCGACTGGACAACTTATGACCTGATCCTGGATGACGCACCGCTGGAGGCGGTGGTGCAGGAAACCGAGATTCAGGGGTTGTATGTCGTTCCCGCGACCGTTGATCTGAGTTCAGCGGATATTGAGCTGATTTCCAACGAAAAACGCAGCTATCTGCTGCATGACGCCCTGCGACAGACGGCAATCGACAAGTTCGAACTGGATTATGTTCTGATCGACTGCCCGCCATCGCTCAACCTGCTGACTGTCAATGCCATGGTGGCGGCCCATTCGGTTCTGGTTCCACTGCAAAGCGAGTTCTTTGCGCTGGAAGGGTTATCGCAATTGATGCTGACGATCCGGGAGGTTCGCCAAACCGCAAATCCCGACCTCAGAATCGAAGGTGTTGTGTTGACCATGTATGACAACCGCAACAACTTGTCCCGTCAGGTGGAAAAAGACGCGCGTGACAATCTGGGTCAGATGGTATTTAAAACCAAAATACCCAGAAATGTGCGGGTCAGCGAGGCTCCGTCCTATGCTTTGCCGGTCCTGCAATATGACTCGGGCTCGCTGGGGGCGATGGCGTATCGGCATCTGGCGCGCGAAGTCATCCACAAGAACAAGAATGTCGCCGCCTGAGCGACAGTGAGGAGGGCACCGTGGTGGCCAAGAAATCAAAACCCCGGGGGTTGGGTCGCGGCCTGTCCGCCCTGATGGCCGATGTGACACAGGAGACCGAGGGGCTGGCCCCCGCAGAGCCCCGCCGGCCCGACCTAAAAGTGCCGATCGAAAAGCTGCGCGCGAACCCGAACCAGCCGCGCCGGACCTTTTCGCCGGAGCAACTGGATGAGCTTGCGGCCTCGGTCAAGGAAAAGGGCATTATCCAGCCGCTGATCGTGCGGGAAACAGGTGGCGGTTCCTACGAAATTGTCGCAGGTGAGCGTCGCTGGCGCGCAGCGCAGATGGCGCAGCTGCACGATATTCCGGTAATCGTGCGCGATTTCGACGATACCGAAGTGCTGGAAGTGGCCATTATCGAGAACATTCAGCGGGCGGATCTGAATGCGGTCGAAGAGGCCGCCGGTTACAAGCAACTGATGGACCGGTTTGGCCATACGCAGGAAAAGCTGGCCGAGGCGCTTGGTAAAAGCCGCAGCCACATAGCGAACCTGCTGCGATTGCTGTCCCTGCCGATGGACGTTCAGAAACTGGTGATCGAAGGTAAACTGTCTGCCGGCCACGCGCGGGCGCTGATTACAGCGGAAGACCCGTCGGAACTGGCGAAAATTGTTGTGCGCGACGGTTTGTCAGTGCGCGCGACGGAGGCTCTGGTCAGGAAGCAACAGGCCGGACCGGCGGATGCTGCACCGCGCGCGCGCAATCTGGATGCGGGCAAGGATGCGGATACGCGCGCGCTGGAAAAAGACCTCTCGGCGATTCTGGCGATGAAGGTGGCCATCAACCACAAGGCCGGAACGGAAACCGGGCAGGTGGTTCTGACCTATGAAAACCTGGATCAGCTCGACGATCTCTGCGCCAAGCTCAGCCGTTAGGGCGGGTCCAGATAAAAATCATCACGCCGCCCAGAACCACGGCCTGAATGATCAGAACATGCGTCGGCAAGGACAAGGCGACGGACAGGGCGAAGACAGCGGCGACCGACAAGGTGGCCGCTTTTTTTGCGGCCGGTCGAATGGCGCCGGAGTTCTGCCAGTCCAGGATCATCGGCCCGAATGTGCGATGGGTGACGAGCCAGGTATGCAGGCGGGATGACGAGCGGGCGAAAAAGAACGCCGCCAAAAGCAGGAACGGAACGGTCGGCAATAAGGGAAGGGCAACGCCCACCACCGCAAGTCCAACACTGATCAGCCCCAACGCGGCCCAGATGTATTGCATCGCCTATCCCAACAATTCCCGGATTACCGCATTCAGCACCGCGCGCCCGTCTTTGGTGGCGACCAGGCGGCCCTGTGTCTGCTCTATCATGCCAAGCTCGCTCAGGTCAGACAGTTTGTCCTGAGGCAACGGATGGCCTGACAGGGCGGCAAATCTGTCTATATCTAGTCCTTCAGTGATCCGCATACCCATCATAAGGTATTCACTCGCCTGATCCTGTTGGGAAAGCCGCGTTCGTTCCTTTTCACCAGAGCCCGTTTCGACGGCGTTGAGCCATGCGTTTGGGGACAGAAAGGTTTCGGTCGCCTGTTTTTGTCCGCCCAGCGTAAGGCGCCCATGCGCGCCGGGACCGATGCCGACGTAATCGCCATACCGCCAGTAGATCAGGTTATGCTGGGATTCCGCTCCCGGACGCGCATGGTTGGATACCTCATACGCCGGTAGGCCATGCGCCTCGCAAATCTCCTGCGTGATCAGGTACATATCGGCGGCGCTGTCGTCTTCGGGCAGGCCGCGCAATTTGCCCACGGCATAACGGTCGCCAAAGGCGGTGCCGTCCTCGATGGTCAGCTGGTACAGCGACAGGTGATCAACGGCCATGGACAGGGCTTCGGTCAGTTCCGCGCGCCAGTCTTCCGGAGTCTGGTGTTGGCGGGCGTAGATCAGGTCAAAGCTGACGCGGTCAAAACAATCCCGCGCGATGTCAAACGCGGCACGGGCTTCGACCACGGTATGGATACGGCCCAGCCGCCGCAGATCGTCGTCGTTCAACGCCTGAATGCCCATCGAGATGCGATTGACCCCGGCGTCGCGATACGCCGCGAACCGACCGGCCTCGACCGAGCCGGGATTGGCCTCAAGCGTGATTTCCATGTCATTGGCAGGACGCCACAGCGCGCGGGCCTCGTCGATCACGGCGGCAACGGTTTCCGGGGCCATTAGGGACGGAGTACCGCCGCCAAAGAAGATTGTGTTCAGAATACGGTCAGGCGTTTCGATGCCCGAACGGCGCAGCTCGCTCAGATACGCGGTAAGCCATTGTTTTTGATCAATACTACGTGAGACGTGGCTGTTGAAATCGCAATAGGGGCATTTGGCCTCGCAAAAGGGCCAATGCACGTACAGGCCAAAGCCCCCGTTGCGCCAATCATCCGCCAAAACAGCCCTTCACGAACATCTCAACCGCGCGGCCGCGATGGCTGATCTTGTTCTTTTCCCAGCGATCCATTTCCGCAAAGGTAATGTCATAACCGTCAGGGACAAACATCGGGTCATAGCCAAATCCGCCTGCGCCGCGGATCGGCCAGACCAGATGGCCGGGAGCGATGCCTTCGAACACCTCATCATGGCCGTCAGGCCAGGCCAACACCAGCGTGCTGCGGAACTGCGCGGTGCGGGGATGGGGGGCGTTCCTGGCTTCAAGCTCAGTATGCGCGCGGGTCATCGCCATCAGGAAGTCGCGGCCATTGCCGGTTTCAGCCCAATCGGCGGTGTAAACCCCCGGCGCGCCGTCCAGCGCGTCGATGGTGATCCCGGAATCGTCCGACAGGGCAGGCAGGCCGGTGGCCTGTGCCGCGGCATGGGCCTTGATCCGGGCGTTGCCGACGAAGGTATCCTCGGTCTCTTCCGGTTCCGGCAGGTCCATCTCGCCCGCGCCCACGACCGTCACACCAAAAGGTTCGAGCAGATGCGCCATCTCCTCAAGCTTGCCTTTGTTGTGGGTGGCCACCAGCAGCCTGTCCCCGTCGAACTTGCGGGTCATGCGGTGGCGGCCTTTTGTGCGGCGGCCAGTTCAGCCACGCCTTTTTCAGCCAGATCCATCAGTTGATCCATCTGGGCGCGGCTAAAGACCGAGCCTTCGGCGCTCATCTGCACTTCGATCAGTTTTCCGGAACCGGTCATGATGAAATTGCCATCAACGCCCGCTTCGCTGTCTTCGGGATAGTCCAGATCCAGGACCGGCTGACCTGCATAGATGCCGCAGGATACGGCAGCAACCGGATCGACCAGCGGGTCGGAAATCACGTCGCCCGCCTTCATCAGCTTGTTCACCGCCAGACGTAGCGCCACCCAACCGCCGGTGATCGAAGCACAGCGTGTGCCGCCATCGGCCTGAATCACATCGCAATCCACGGTGATCTGACGCTCACCCAGCGCAACCCGGTCGACGCCGGCCCGCAAGGCGCGGCCGATCAGGCGCTGGATTTCGACCGTGCGGCCGCCTTGTTTGCCGCTGGCGGCCTCTCGCCGCATCCGCGTGTTGGTTGCGCGGGGCAGCATGCCGTATTCAGCGGTGACCCAGCCCAGCCCGGACCCCTTGATAAACGGCGGCACGCGATCTTCGATCGTGGCGGTGCACAGCACATGGGTATCACCCATCTTGATCAGGCAGGAACCTTCGGCATGTTTGGTGAACCCCGTTTCGATTGAAACGGCGCGCATTTCGCTTAAATCTCGTCCAGAGGGTCGCATTGGAAATCCTTTGTTTGCTGGCTTGGGGATACCGCCCCGCAGCGTTACGATGCAACCCCGATTGACCTTTCATTTGCCTGCGATTTAATGGCGGCTCAGCAGGGGAATGCCGATGAGCGAAGCAAGCAGAATTCTTGACGAAATGAACGAACGCTCTCGCGAAGTGTTCCGCCTGATCGTCGAGAGTTATCTGGACAGTGGCGACCCCGTCGGCAGCCGCACCCTGACCCGCACCCTGTCGGAAAAAGTCAGTGCGGCGACCGTGCGCAACGTAATGCAGGATCTGGAGTTTCTGGGCCTGCTCGACAGCCCTCATGTCAGCGCCGGGCGGGTGCCGACCCAGATGGGGTTGCGGATGTTCGTGGATGGTCTGCTTGAAATGGGCGATCTGGGCGCCGATGACCGCAAAAAGCTGGATGCGACATTAGGCTCTAATGCGGGGGATGTCAGCGGGATGCTGGACCGGGTCGGGGCCGCTTTGTCACACGTGACTCAGGGCGCGTCATTGGTTCTGACACCCAAGCACGAGGCCGAGATCAAACATATCGAGTTCGTCTCGCTGGGCCATGACCGCGCGCTGGTGGTTCTGGTGTTTTCGGACGGGCATGTGGAAAACCGCCTGTTCACGCCGCCACCCGGACAGACGCCCAGTTCGATGCGCGAGGCGGCGAATTTCCTCAACGCTTTGATCGAGGGGCGCACGCTTGGTGAAGTGCGCCGCCAGATGCAAAGTCAGATCGACGCGCGCAAACAGGAAATCGACGTGCTGGCGCGCGAGATGGTCGAAAGCGGCATGGCGGCCTGGGACGGGGACGGCTCGGATTCGGCGCGTCTGATCGTGCGCGGACGGTCGAATCTGCTGGGCGATCCGGGCGAGGCCGAGGAGCTGGACCGAATCCGGACCCTGTTTGACGACCTAGAACGCAAGCGGGATATCGCTGAATTTCTGGAATTGACCGAAGGAGGCGAGGGCGTGCGCATTTTTATCGGGTCAGAGAACAAACTTTTCTCACTTTCGGGTTCCTCTTTGGTGGTGTCTCCATATATGAACGCTGATCGAAAGATAATCGGTGCGGTCGGGGTCATCGGACCCACACGTCTGAATTATGGACGGATCGTGCCGATCGTGGATTATACGGCGCAACTGGTCGGCAAGCTGATATCCGACCGGAGCTAGAGGGTAAGAGATGGCAGAGCCCAAGAACGAAGATTTTCTGGACGATATCGCAACCGCCGAGGCGGAAGAACTGGCCGAGGAATTTGCTGAGATCAGCGATGAGGCGCTGGAGCTGGATGAGCTGCGGGCCGAGCGGGACGACTACAAAGACAAATTCATGCGGGCGCTGGCGGATGCCGAGAACGCGCGCAAACGTGGCGACAAGGCGCGCCGCGATGCGGAGCAGTATGGCGGATCGAAACTGGCCCGCGACATGCTGCCGGTCTACGACAACATGAAACGCGCGCTTGAGGCCGCAACGGATGAGCAGAAAGAGGTTGCCGCCGGTCTGATCGAGGGCGTCGAACTGACCATGCGGGCGCTGAAGGACGTGTTCCTGAAACACGGGATCGAGGTGATCACGCCGGAAGTGGGCGACCGATTCGACCCCAACGTGCATGAAGCGATGTTTGAGGCTCCGGTGCCCGGCACCCGCGCGGGCGATATCATTCAGGTCTCGGCCGAAGGCTTCATGCTGCATGACCGCCTGCTCCGCCCGGCGCAGGTAGGGGTGTCCTCGACACCCGCAAGCTGAGTGATTTCAGATCAATCGAATGTTGAGGCGGTTAGGTTCTGGCCGCCTCTTTCAGTTTGTAGATCAGGTCCAGCGCCTCGCGCGGGGTCAGTTCATCCGGAAGCACGTCGTTCAGCAGATCGGTGACAGGCGAAGCCTTTGGTGCGGGCGGCGGAGGCGGGGGCGCGGCTGAAAACAGCGGCAGATCGTCGATCAGCGCCTTTTGCTTGCCGCCTTCGCGTTCGGTTTTCTCCAACTGGTCCAGCACAACGCGAGCCCGTTCAACGACCGAAGCCGGCAGCCCGGCCAGTTGCGCAACCTGCACGCCATAAGACCGGTCGGCGGCGCCTTTGTGAACCTCGTGCAGGAAGATGACCTCACCTTCCCATTCCTTGACGGCGACGGTTGCGTTGTCGACACCTTCGAGTTTTCCGGCCAGGGCGGTGAGTTCATGGTAATGGGTGGCAAACAGCGCGCGGCACTTGTTGGCGGCATGCAGATGTTCCAATGTGGCCCAGGCGATCGACAGGCCGTCATACGTGGCGGTGCCACGTCCGATTTCATCCAGAATGACCAGCGCGCGGTCGTCGGCCTGATTCAGGATGGCTGCGGTTTCCACCATTTCCACCATGAAGGTCGAACGTCCCCGGGCCAGATCGTCCGAGGCCCCGACGCGGCTGAACAGCTGGCTGACGACGCCGATATGCGCCTGTTCTGCCGGGACAAAACTGCCCATCTGCGCCAGCAGCGCGATCAGGGCGTTCTGGCGCAGGAAGGTTGATTTACCGGCCATGTTCGGACCGGTCAGCAACCAGATCGCGGCGCCATCCTCGGCGCTCAGGTCACAGTCATTGGCGATGAAGGCATCGCCACTCTGTTGGCGCAGCGCATGTTCGACCACCGGATGACGGCCACCTTGCACATTGAAGGCGCGGGAGGTGTCCACCTGCGGGCGGCACCAGTTCTCGCCCCGCGCCAGATCGGCAAGCGCGGTGGTCAGGTCCAGCTCCGCCAATCCTCGGGCAGCCTGATTGAGACGGGCGGCCAGTGTCAGAATTTCCTCAGATAGCCTTTGATAGAGCCGTTTTTCGATCTCCAGCGCCAGATTTCCGGCGTTCAGGATACGGGTTTCGATCTCGGACAGTTCCACAGTCGTGAACCGCACCTGATTGGCGGTGGTCTGGCGGTGAATATAGGTCTCGGAAAACGGCAGGTTCAGCATCTTCTCGGCATGGGTGGCCGTGGTTTCGATGAAATAGCCCAGCACGTTGTTGTGCTTGATCTTCAACGAGGTGATGCCGGTATGTTCCGCGTATTTCTGCTGGAACCCGGCGATGACCGAGCGGCCTTCGTCGCGCAGGGTGCGGGCTTCGTCCAGTTCGGTGTCATAGCCGGGAGCGATGAAGCCACCGTCACGGGCCAGAAGGGGCGGTTCGGCGACCAAGACCTCATCCAGCAGGCTCAGCAGATCATCAAATCCGACAAGGTTCTGCACGGCAGTGGCCAGCAGGACCGGCAGGTCGTGACCGGCGCAGAGTTCGGCAATCGCCGCCGCCTGCGATAACCCGTTGCGGATGGCGGCCAGATCGCGGGGGCCGCCGCGGTCAAGTGACAGGCGCGACAAAGCCCGGTCCAGATCGGGGGTCTTGCGCAGCGCCTCGCGCAGGTCCGAGGTGGTCAGGCTGTCCTCCGCCGCGAAACTCACCGCATCCAACCGCCCATGAATGACGTCCAGATTGCGGGAGGGGCTGGACAGACGTTGCTCCAGCAGTCGCGCACCGCCCGGCGTGACGGTGCGATCGACCACTGACAACAGCGATCCGGCGCGTCCACCTGACAATGATCGGGTCAGTTCCAGATTGCGACGGGTGGCGGCGTCGATCTGTACCACGCGGTCCTCGGATTCCTTCAGTGGCGTCTGCAGCAGGGGCAGTTTGCCCTTTTGTGTGATCTCCAGATAGTCGATCAGCGCGCCCATGGCAGAAATCTCGGCCCGTCCAAAACTGCCGAACGCATCCAGCGCGCCCACGTGAAACAGCCCACAGATGCGTTTTTCCGCCGCCGTGCTGTCGAAACTGGCGCGACCGATGGGGGTGAGGGAAATACCCAGATCGCGGACAGGCTCCTGCAGGGCGTGTTCCGACCCATCCGCCACGATCAACTCGGACGGGGCCAGCCGCGCCAGTTCCGGGCTGAGCCGCACCGAGGTCAGCGGCATCACGTGAAACGCGCCGGTTGAGATATCGGCCCAGGCCAGGGCGGCCTCATCGCGGACCTCGGCATAGGCGGCCAGAAAGTTGTGCCGCCGCGCCTCCAGCAGGGCATCTTCGGTCAGGGTGCCGGGCGTCACCAGACGCACAACATCGCGCTTTACCACCGATTTAGAGCCTCTTTTCTTTGCCTCAGCAGGGCTTTCCATTTGCTCGCAGACGGCCACGCGAAACCCCTTGCGGATCAGCGTCAGCAGATAGCCCTCGGCGGCGTGAACCGGTACGCCGCACATCGGAATGTCGGTGCCGTTGTGTTTGCCGCGTTTGGTCAGGGCGATGTCCAGCGCTTCGGCGGCGTTGACCGCGTCCTCGAAAAACATCTCGTAGAAATCGCCCATGCGATAGAACAGCAGGGCGTCTGCATGGGCCTCTTTGATCTCAAGATATTGCGCCATCATCGGCGTGACTGTGGACAAAAGCGGCCCCCTTTTGGCGTATTCCGGGCGCGACCTTACAAATCCCGCATCTTCTGTAAAAGGCGAAAACTCATTCTCGTTGAGGCGCGGCCCTGCCTGCGCTATGAGGCAAATGCCCCGAAGCCATGGAAACGACCGTTAAGATGCCCAAAACGAAGATCACCAAAGAAGAGGCGCTGGCCTTTCACCTGGACCCGACCCCCGGCAAGTGGGAGGTGCAGGCCACCGTCCCCATGACCACGCAACGCGATCTGTCGCTGGCCTACAGCCCCGGCGTGGCGGTTCCCTGTGAAGCCATCGCCGAAGCGCCCGAGACCGCCTATGACTATACCAACAAGGGTAATCTGGTCGCCGTGATCTCGAACGGGACGGCTGTGCTGGGTCTGGGCAATCTTGGCGCGCTGGGCTCGAAACCGGTGATGGAGGGGAAATCTGTTCTGTTCAAGCGGTTCGCCGATGTGAACTCGATCGATATCGAACTGGACACTGAAGACCCGGACGAGTTCTGCCGTGCCGTGCGGCTGATGGGTCCGACATTCGGCGGCATCAACCTCGAAGACATCAAGGCGCCCGAGTGTTTCATCATCGAACAGCGTCTGAAGGAAGAAATGGATATCCCCGTCTTCCACGACGATCAGCACGGCACAGCGGTGATCTGCGCAGCGGGTCTGATCAACGCGCTGCACATCTCGGGCAAGAAGATCGAAGATGTGAAGATCGTGCTGAACGGAGCCGGCGCAGCGGGGATTGCCTGTATCGAACTGCTCAAGTCGATGGGCGCGCGGCACGAGAACTGCATCGTCTGCGACACCAAGGGCGTGATCTATCAGGGCCGTACCGAGGGCATGAACCAGTGGAAATCGGCCCACGCAATCACCACCGAACTGCGCACGCTGGAAGAGGCGATGAAAGGCGCGGATGTGTTCCTGGGCGTGTCGGTCAAGGGTGCGGTGACGCAGGATATGGTCGCCAGCATGGCCGACAACCCGGTGATCTTCGCCATGGCCAACCCGGATCCCGAGATTACGCCGGAAGAGGCGCATGAGGTCCGCGTCGATGCCATCGTCGCCACCGGGCGCAGCGATTATCCTAATCAGGTGAACAACGTTCTGGGCTTCCCCTACCTGTTCCGCGGTGCGCTCGACATCCACGCACGCGCCATCAATGACGAGATGAAGATCGCCTGCGCCCATGCGCTGGCACGGCTGGCGCGCGAGGATGTGCCGGACGAGGTTGCCATGGCCTATGGCCGGTCGCTGACCTTCGGGCGCGACTATATCATCCCCACGCCGTTCGACCCGCGCCTGATCCACCGCATTCCACCGGCGGTTGCCAGGGCCGGGATGGATACCGGCGCGGCGCGGCGTCCGATCATCGACATGGACGCCTATGAGCTGAACCTGAAATCCCGGATGGATCCGACCGCCAGCATCCTGCGCGGCCTGAACGCCCGGGCCCGCGCCGCGCAGAGCCGGATGATCTTTGCCGAGGGCGACGATCCCCGCGTGCTGCGCGCGGCGGTGATGTATCAGCGCTCGGGCTTTGGCAAGGCGCTGGTTGTGGGCCGCCCGGATGACGTCAAACAAAAGCTGGAAGAGGCCGGGCTGGGCGACGCGGTGCGCGAGATCGAAGTTGTCAACGCCGCCAACACAACGCATTTGGAAACCTATAAGGATTTCCTTTATGACCGCCTTCAGCGCCGGGGATTTGACCGCAAGGATATCCACCGGCTGGCGGCGCGCGACCGGCATGTGTTTTCATCCCTGATGCTGGCGCATGGGCATGGCGACGGGCTGGTGACAGGGGCCACGCGCAAATCGGCGCATGTGCTGGACCGGATCAACCATGTGTTTGACGCCGATGCGACCCATGGGGCGGCGGGTGTGACCGCGCTGCTGCACAAAGGGCGGATCGTGCTGATCGGCGATACGCTGGTGCATGAATGGCCGGATGAAAACGATCTGGCGAATATCGCTGAGCGCGCCGCCGCCGTGGCCCGGCACATGGGGCTGGAGCCACGCGTGGCTTTCGTCAGCTTTTCGACCTTTGGCTATCCGGTGTCCGAGCGGGCCGAAAAGATGCACCGCGCGCCTGCGGTTCTGGATCAGCGCGGCGTCGACTTTGAATACGAAGGTGAAATGACCGTTGATGTGGCGCTGAATGTGGACCAGCAGGCCAGCTATCCGTTCCAGCGCCTGACCGGTCCGGCAAACATCCTGATCGTCCCCGCCCGGCATTCGGCCAGCATCTCGACCAAGCTGATGCAGGAAATGGGCGGGGCCACGGTGATCGGCCCGATCCTGTCGGGTATCGACAAGCCGATTCAGATCTGCTCCACCGTTTCGACGGCCAACGATATCCTCAACATGGCCATTCTGGCCTCTTGCGACATTTCGGGTAAGCCATGACCATTTGGAACCTCGGCTCGATCAACGCGGACATGATCTATGACGTTCCGCATCTCCCCGGCCCCGGGGAAACCCTTTCGGCCAACCGGCTTGACCGGTTTCTGGGCGGCAAGGGCGCGAATATGTCGGTGGCGGCTGCCCGTGCCGGTGCGCAGGTGGCGCATATCGGCGCGGTCGGCCCGGACGGGCACTGGGCACGGGATCGCCTGACCGAATATGGTGTCGATACCCGCCATATCGCCGGAGTCGAAGTGCCCACCGGCCACGCCATCATCGCGGTGGATGCGGCGGGCGAAAATAACATCATCCTGTTCCCCGGCTCGAACCACGCGATTTCGCAGGATCAGTTGGGGCAGGCGCTGTCCTCGGCGTCTCCGGGTGATCTTCTGGTGATGCAGAACGAAACCAACCAGCAGGTCGAGGCCGCACAGATGGGGCGCAAGCTGGGCCTGACGGTCTGTTATGCGGCGGCCCCGTTTCAGGCCGATGCGGTGCAGGCGGTGCTGCCCTATCTGGATTTCCTGATCCTGAACGAGATCGAGGCGGAGCAGTTGCGGCAGGCCACCGGGCAGGAGGTTGGCGACCTGGATGTTGCGCATGTGATCGTCACCCTGGGCTCAAAGGGCGCGCGGTATCACCCGCGCGGCGCTGAAATGACCGAGTTTCCAGCCCACAAGGTTCAGGCCGTGGATACCACCGGCGCAGGCGACACGTTCACGGGCTATGTGCTGGCCGGGATGGATCGCGGGATGCCAATGGCTCAGGCCGTGTCACAGGCCAATCGTGCCGCGGCCCTGATGGTCACGCGGCACGGGACGGCGGATGTCATTCCTGACCTCAAAGAGGTCCGCGAGGCGCAGTTCGATTAAGACCCGGCGAAAGGCGCGTCGTTGCCCCACAGCTGTTTGACGCGGGCGTCGCGCCCGCAGGCCTTGCGATAGGCCTTGTAGGCGCTGTGCTGTCGCTTGGGGCCAAAGCGGGTCAGGACCAGCTTGTTCCCCTTGTAATAGTCCTGATGATACGCCTCGGCCGGATAGAAAACGCCCTGCTGCAGGATCGGTGTGACAACCGCCTGCCCCAGCGCCCGCTGCGCATCGGCTTTTGCCTGCTGCGCAAGCGTCTTTTCCCCAGTGTTAGAGACGAAAATCGCCGTGCGATAACTGTTGCCCCGGTCGCAGAACTGGCCGCCCGCATCGGTGGGATCGACCGAGCGGAAGAACAGGCTCAGCAAGGTTTCACGCGACACGCGGGCCGGGTCAAAGGTGATCTGGACCGCCTCGTAATGGCCGGTCCCGCCCTTAGTGACCTGATCATAGGTCGGGTTGGCGGAGTTGCCGCCGGTATATCCCGACACCGCGCCGATCACGCCGGGTACGGATTCGAAATCGGATTCGACGCACCAGAAACAGCCCCCCGCCACGGTCAGCGTTTCGGCTCCGGCCGCGGGGGCGGGAACGGCGCGCAACAGGGCGGCCAATGCAATCAGAGCAAACAGAAGCGTCGGTTTGACTTGGTCGAGGTAAGCGATGCGGGTCATGGCGGATCTCCTTCCGCGATCAGGCTGCCCCGCCTTTCTCGCTTAGGCAATCCGCTGACATCTTATGTCACGGGGTGGTGAGACGAGTTTATCGGCGCTCAGCCCAGCAGCTGCCCCAGCTTCATCGCCACGCCCATATTGCCCGAGATCTTGAGTTTCCCCAGCGCCACACCGGTCATAGGGTTCAGTTTGCCGGTCAGCAGCTTGGTCAGGTTGTCGCGCGAGATCCGGATGGTGCAGTCGGTGTCGCGATCCTGTGTGGTCGCCTGATTATCGGCCAGAACGATGACGCCGTCGTCACCGCAGTCGAATTTGAGCGAGCCGTCGAAGCTGCGTCCGACAAGGTTTTTCTGAATGCCTTCGGCAATGGTGCTGAGTGTCATGTGGCCTCTCCTGATTGGGCACAGGGTTAGGGGGCTGCGGAATGGCAGACAAGGGGCGCGGTCTAGTGACCTTGGGTCAGGGATTCCAGGTTTTTCTGACGGTCGTCAAAGCCGGGATGCGTGCTGAGCCAGTCCAGGCCTTCCTCGCCATATTCAGCCGCCAGAAGGTCGAAGAATTCCGACAAGCCGTTCGGGTCGAACCCGGCCCGGGTCGCCAGATCAACGCCAAACCGGTCAGCGGCCAGTTCGTGCTGTCGGGAATAGGACAGGGACAGGATCAGATTGCCCTCAAGCAGCACCTGTTCCAGCACCGGCCCGGTGTCGCCGGCCATCATGCCGATCAGCACAAAGGTGCCCAGGGACCGGTAAATCTGCGTCAGACCGTGCTGCTCGGCCACATGCCCGATTTCATGCCCGATCACCCCCGCCATGGCATCGGTCGAGATCAGGTTTACCAGATCGTCGGTCACCACAATCGTCCCGTTGGGCAACGCAAAGGCGTTGGGTCCCATGCCGGGAAAGCGTCGGAATTCCAGCTGGTAGTTGTGATTTTCAGCGGCGGGACCCAGCGCCGCCAGAACCCGGTCGAAACTGTCCTGAACTTCGGACTGTCTGGCGGCGCTCAGCCTGGTGGGCTCGGCCAGCACCCGGTCAACGGCCTGCATCACTCCGGTGTCGATGGCGGCAACCAAGGGTGGCGGCGTCATCCAGACGGCCAGCGTCACCAGAACGGCCAGCCCGTATTTCCACAACCCCCAGGCGCCGATCAGGCAGGCGACTGCGATAAGGATCAGGCGCGGGTGGAACTTTTCGGCCCGGTGCAGGTGCGATCCGCTGCTGTCGGCCGTCAGATGTTCCAGCGCCGCGTGATGGTCTGTCAGAAACAGGGTACCGTCGGGAAAGGTCACCCGCCGTTCGGTTGCGCCCACACGGGATTCGATATCCAGTTCCTGCGGAGCGCACCGCGCCTGGACCTCGCCCTGCGCGTCGATCAGCCAGACGGTGTTGGTTCCCACAGCCAGCCGCGCCCGGATCTCGCGTGAGCTGCGGGGTGGATAGGCGCGCCCGCTGACGGGCGCACCGATATCTTCGGGGAACTCTTCCAAGGATCAGACCGCGATGCCGATGTCGAACCCCTCGATGTCACCATAGGCGTCGCCGATGGCGCTGACATTGGCGGTGACGCCGCCGACAAACTCGTCCAGCGAACCGGCGGGCAGGAAAGTGGTGTGATTGGCCAGATACCGCACCCGGCGCACATGCGCCCAGGGCAACATCAGGCCCAGCGTCAGGCCGACCACCACAAGGTTCGAAACCGAAATCCACAGCAGGCGCAAAGGCGACACATTGGAATGGAACCGATGTCCGTCACCCAGAACCGTATAGTTATAGACCGTGTTGCGGACCATGGCGCGATAGATGATCGTGGCCGGAACCAGCACCAGCAGCAGGAAGGCATAGATGCTCAGGACGGAGAGGATGGCTGCGATGTTTTCCGGGTCGTCTTCCAGCGTGCGGAACGCCTCGAATGTCGACAGGTTGACCCCAAGCAGCATGCCGACCACGACCATACCGGCAATGACCCAGAGGGCGGTGAACAGAAAGGCCCGGTAAAACGGCGCAATCGGGCTGTCGAAATACATCGGCGTGGTGCCAAAACTGTGACCGTTCACGTGAAAGCGTTGAATCGACCGCGTGACGAAAGGCCAGGTCGTATACAGCGTCAGCGCTGCGATGATCGGATACAGAAAGTAGTTCGCCGCCGCCGATCCGGTGGTGCCCTGAAAATCGAACCGGACATTCGACCAGCTGGACACGCGGGCATTGAACCGCAGCGAACGCACCAGCAGGTAGGGGACCAGGAACAGCAGACCGAGCAGCATGACGATATTCACCAGCGGAATGGCCGCCAGAATCGTATAGATCACAATCCCCGCGATCACGATCAGACGCCCGATCAGGATTTGCCCGCCTGTGGCATGGTAATCAAAGCTGCGCCCTGCGACATAGGTGTTCTGATAGAAATACTTCTTTGTCCGAACCTTGGCCCAGGCGCTGTAGATCCCGAAGGTCAGCATCGACAGCAGCAGGTTGACGATCCAGATGCCGAAAAACTCGGTGGCCGAGCCGCGAAACTCGAATTCGGCCGGCGTGTCGTAGGATTGATCTGCTTGCATGATTGCCTCAATTGAATTGAACGAAATTCGGGCCGATCCCCTGCAGGACCGGCCCGTTTTCTCTGTTCAATCAACTGGGCATTTCTGCGGCAAAGTTGCGGCTTGTTCGACCCATTCAACTTTTTCGTGTGGCGTCGCCTTTATTTGAGGCGCTTGTCCCGTGCCGCCAGCAGTTTCAGGCGCAGCGCGTTGAGCTGGATGAAACCAGCCGCATCTTTCTGATCATAGGCACCGGCGTCTTCCTCAAAGGTCACATGTGCTTCGGAATAGAGCGAATGATCCGACCAGCGGCCCACGGTCGAAGCCAGACCTTTATACAGTTTCACACGAACCGTGCCGGTGACATGTTCCTGAGATTTGTCGATGGCGGCCTGCAACATCTCGCGTTCGGGCGAGTACCAGAAACCGTTATAGATCAGCTCGGCATATTGCGGCATCAGCTGGTCTTTCAGGTGCATCGCGCCGCGGTCCATGGTGATGGACTCGATCCCGCGATGGGCTTCCAACAGGATGGTGCCGCCTGGTGTTTCATAGATGCCGCGCGATTTCATACCGACGAAGCGGCCTTCGACCAGATCGAGACGGCCAATGCCGTTCTTGCCACCATACTCGTTCAGCTTGGTCAGGATGGTGGCCGGGCTCATAGCCTCGCCATTGATGCTGACCGCGTCGCCTTTTTCAAAGCCGATCTCGATGAATTCCGGCTCATTCGGCGCGTCCTCGGGGTGGACGGTGCGCTGATAAACATAATCCGGTGCCATATCGGCGGGGTCTTCCAGAACCTTGCCCTCGGACGAGGTGTGCAGCAGGTTCGCATCGACCGAGAACGGAGCCTCACCACGTTTGTCCTTGGCAATCGGGATCTGGTTCGCCTCGGCAAACTCCAGCAGCTTGGTGCGGCTGGTCAGGTCCCACTCGCGCCAGGGCGCGATCACCTTGATATCGGGGTTCAGCGCGTAGGCGGCCAGTTCGAACCGCACCTGATCGTTGCCCTTGCCGGTTGCGCCGTGGGCGACGGCGTCAGCACCGGTCGCCTCGGCAATCTCGACCAGACGTTTCGAGATCAGAGGCCGCGCGATCGACGTGCCCAGCAGATACAGCCCTTCATACTGGGCATTGGCGCGGAACATCGGGAAGACGAAATCGCGGACGAATTCCTCGCGGATGTCTTCGATATAGATGTTTTCGGGCTTGATCCCCAGCAGCTCGGCCTTCTGGCGGGCGGGCTCAAGTTCCTCGCCCTGACCCAGATCGGCGGTGAAGGTCACGACCTCACAGCCATACTCGGTCTGCAGCCATTTCAGAATGATCGAGGTATCAAGGCCACCGGAATAGGCCAGAACAACTTTCTTGGGCGCGGACATCTGACTTCCCTTTATGCGTAGAACGCTTGGCCCCTAGCGGGTTTTGAACGCGGGGGCAAGTTATGTGCGTTGACCCCGTGTAGGAATTGGGGTGAAACGGGTGGAAAGAGAACAAGGATTGGTTGAGAGGGCAGAGTTTTGGACTTGGGTTGGAAGATTTTTGCACACGCAGTGGCAATGGTATTCGCAAATGTGCCAGCCACCATTCGGATATTTTGGGCTCCCACGGCGCTTAGCATCGTGGTGATAGGATCGTTTCTCTATTTGTCCGGTATGAGCGATTACTTGGTTTGGGGCGAGACCGTAACTGTTCCTCAAGAAAGCACTCCAAATTTCATTTTTGCATGGTTCTGTTTGATCTGGATTATGACAGCCATCATAGGGGCTTGGGGCGTTACCACTTGGCACCGATATATCTTACTAGAAGAGTTTACGTCGGGCCTCATTCCCCGGTTCGACATCAAGCTGGCAGTTGGTTACGCCCTGAGGCTGTTTCTTTTGGGAATCCTTTTCTTGGCAATTGCCGTTCCGGCCGGCTTTGTGCTTATGAACGTCTTCCAAGTCATTTGGCCTGTCGCGTTAGCGGGCTTGGTTTTAGTGTTGGTTTTGATTGGTGTGGCTTTCCTGAGATGGTCGCTTATTTTGCCAGCATTTGCTGTCGGTAAAACGATGGGCCTGTCAGATGGGTGGGACGCTTGGACCCGAATCCGGAACCCGGGGAAGACCGCGTTGGGCCTGATTTTCTTCTACGTCATGTTTCAGCTGATTGTGAGTATTGCAATCAACTTGCTTCAGTTTATTCCGCCCATTCACGGTATTCTGTCATTTGCCTTTCAGGTCTTCATCGCGATTCTGAACATCAGTATCCTAACAACGGTGTATGGCTACGTTGTGGAAAAACGCGATCTCATTTGAACCCGTACACATATGTATTCCTTGCCCTTCTCGCATTGATGCGGCACTGAAACGGTCATGAGTGAATTCATGACCCGCGCCCGCGCCGCCGAACAGGCGATGCGCACCGTGTTTCCGCCGACGCCTCTGCAACGGAATGCGCATCTGTCCGACCGGTTTGGTGCCGATATCTGGCTCAAGCGCGAAGACCTGAGCCCGGTGCGGTCGTATAAAATCCGCGGGGCGTTCAACGCGATGCGCAAGCAGCAGGGGCAGGACCTGTTCGTTTGCGCCAGCGCGGGCAATCACGCGCAGGGCGTAGCCTTTATGTGCAAGCATCTGGGCGTGAAGGGTGTAATTTTCATGCCGGTGACAACGCCTCAGCAGAAGATCCAGAAGACCCGCATTTTCGGCGGCGACAATATCGAGGTTCACCTGACCGGCGACTATTTCGACGACACCCTGGCGGCGGCACAAGCCTGGTGCACCCGGCAGGGCGGGCATTTCCTGTCACCTTTTGACGATGCGGATGTGATCGAGGGTCAGGCCTCGCTGGCGGTAGAGATCGAGGCGCAATTGGGCGGCCTGCCGGATCACGTCATTCTGCCTGTGGGCGGCGGCGGCATGTCCTCGGGCGTGGCGACGTGGTTCGGGGACCGGACCCATTGCCTGTTTGTCGAACCCCGGGGCGGGGCCTGCCTGCATGCGGCGATGGCGGCGGGGCATCCGGTGTCATTGGAGCGGATCGACAATTTCGTCGATGGCGCGGCGGTGGGGCGCATAGGATCGAAACCGTTTGAGCTGTTGAAAGACCGCCACCTGTCTGACGTGCTGGTCCTGTCCGAGGACCGTATCTGCACCACCATGATCGAAATGCTGAATGTCGAAGGCATCGTGTTGGAACCCGCCGGAGCCTTGGCGATCGAAGCAGTGGCAGACGTGCAAAGTTTCATCCGTGGCAAGACCGTGGTTTGCGTCACCTCGGGCGGGAACTTCGATTTCGAACGGCTGCCGGAAGTCAAGGAACGGGCGCAGCGCTATTCCGGGGTCAAGAAATATTTCATCCTGCGCCTGCCGCAGCGGCCCGGCGCGCTGAAAGAGTTTCTGGGCATCCTGGGCCCCGAGGATGATATCGCCCGGTTCGAATATATGAAGAAATCGGCCCGCAATTTCGGCTCGGTTCTGATCGGGATCGAAACCCGAAAGCCCGAAAACTTCGCCCGCCTGTTTGCGCATCTGGACGAGGCCGGGTTCACCTATACCGACATCACCGAAGACGAGACGCTGGCGCAGTTTGTGATCTAGGCCAGTCTTTCCGCCTTTTCGCTCAGGAACTTGGCGCGGGATTCGTCATAGGCCGACAGCAGGGCGGGCAGGTCGACGTCACCGGCCTTGCCACCTGCCGCGGTGCGCTCTCCGTCCTGGCACAGGCAGGAAAACCGGTCGAAGCCCAGGCTGAGCGCGCTGCCTTTCAGAAAGTGCAGGTTCTGTTCAAGCTCGCGCCGGGCGGTGTCGCGGTGCAGGCGTTCGATGGTTTGCTGAACCTCGTCCAGAAAAATCTGCACGACCTCGTCGAACTCACCAACCCCGACCTCATCCCGCAGCTGTCTGACTCTGGCCCAGTTGATCACGGCCCTTCCCCCCCGCATGTGATGGTGACCCGGTCGTGATAGCGCGGGTGCGGTAAAGGGCAGGTTAAACCGGCTGCCGTCCCGGCCTTCACCGGATGTTAAATCCTGCCACGCTAGGCTTGTCCTGTTCGGTGTAACGTCGCGGGGCATAGGGTGCAGGTGGCAGAGGTCAGTCAGGAAATCGCCAGGGCGGAACTGGATTTTGGGGCAATCCAAAAAGTGCTGGTTGTCGATGACAGCCGTCTGCAACGGCGGATTCTGGTGGCATCGCTGAAGAAATGGGGTTTCCACGTTCTTGAGGCCGACAGCGGTGATCTGGCGCTGGACCTCTGTGCAACCGATCCGCCGGATCTTGTGCTCAGCGACTGGGTCATGCCGGGGATGAGCGGGCTGGAGTTTTGCCGCGCGTTCCGGGCGCTGGACAAGGACCAGTACAGCTATTTCATCCTGCTGACCTCAAAAAGCGAAAAGCAGGAGGTGGCGCGCGGTCTGGACGCCGGGGCCGATGATTTCCTGATCAAACCGCTTGAGGCGGACGAGCTGCGCGCGCGGATCTCGGCCGGCGCGCGCATTCTGGATATGCAGCGTGAATTGTCGGAAAAGAACCGGATGATCGAAACCGCGCTGGAAGAGCTGAAGCTGGCCCATGACGCGATCGACAAGGATTTGATTCAGGCCCGCAAGATCCAGGAATCACTGGTGCCCGAACTGACGCGGGATTTCGGCAAGTCCCGGGTCAGCATGCTGCTGAAACCCTGCGGTCATATCGGCGGCGATCTAGTGGGGATGTTTTCGCCCGGGGTCAACCGCGTCGGGTTCTACAGCATCGACGTGTCCGGGCATGGCATAACCTCGGCGATGATGACGGCGCGGCTGGGCGGGTATCTCTCCAGCAGCCATTTCGAGCAGAACGTGGCGATGGAAAAACGGTTCGACAAATTCTACGCCCTGCTGCCGCCTGAACAGGTGGCGGAACTGCTCAATTGCCGGCTGATGGCGGATGCGGGGGTCGAAGAGTATTTCACCATGGTCTACGCCATTATCGACCTGCGCAACGGTCACCTGAAGATGGTGCAGGCCGGGCATCCGCATCCGCTTCTGCTGCGCCGCGAGGGTGAGACCGAATTTCTGGGCGATGGCGGCCTGCCCATCGGGTTGCTGCCCGATGTCACGTTTCAGCAGACCGAAACCTATATGAAACCAGGCGACAAGCTGTTGCTCTATTCCGACGGATTCACCGAATGCAGCATTGCCGGCGGCGGCTTGCTTGAGGAGGAGGGTCTGCGCCGGATGGCGCAGGATTGCGTGTCAGGGCGCAGCGGTTCCGAATTTCTGGACGACATGTTCTGGCGTCTGACTCAGGCCATGGCCCCGGGCAGCGGCATGGACGATGACGTGTCGGCCGTGTTCTTTGAATATAACGGGTCCTAGAGCCCCTGCAGATGCAGGCCGGCGAAATGGCGGTCACCGTCATTGCCCAGCATCTGAACGGCATCCGCAGTATCCAGCCACAGCGCTTCGTGAAAGGCTTCGGTCGGCGGGCTGATGCGGCGCACCGGTCGGGCGCGATAGATCAGGCAGATCTTTTCGGCCCACAGGTCGTATTCGGGCATATAGGTGAACCGCCGAAAGGCCCCGACGCGGCGCGGGGCGGCCACCAGCCAGCCGGTTTCCTCGAAGACTTCGCGGTGCAGGGCGGTGGTGGGCGATTCGCCCGGATCTATCCCGCCGCCGGGCAGTTGCAGGTCGGGGCCGGGTTCGGTCTGGCAGGTCAGCAGCAGGTGCCTGCCGCGGGGCAACAGGGCGTAAACACCGACCCGCCGCGTGTATTTCCGCCCCGCTTGTGGGGTTTCACCGAACCGTCTGATCATGTATGGCCCCTTACAACCCAAATTGTTCGACCTATATGCTGGCGGTATGCCAACCTGTGGCGTGTAAGGAAACCCCATGTCTCTTGGAACGAAAATCGCGTGGGACGATACCGTCCTGCCCTTTCAACTCGATGTATCGGATATGCGCGGCCGGGTGGCCCGGCTGGACGGCGTGCTGGACGGCATCCTGAAACAGCACGACTATCCGGAAAAGGTCGAGGCGCTGGTGGCCGAGATGGCCCTGCTGACCGCGCTGATCGGCCAGACCGTCGCGCTGCGCTGGAAACTGTCGCTGCAGGTGCAGTCCAAGGGCGCGGTGCGGATGATCGCGACCGATTACTATGCGCCGCGGCAAGAAGGCGAACCGGCGCGGATCCGTGCCTATGCCAGTTTCGACCGCGATCGTCTGACCGAAAGTGCACCGTTCGATCAGGTGGGCGAAGGGTATTTCGCCATCATGATCGATCAGGGCGAAGGCACGCAGCCCTATCAGGGGATTACACCGCTGGCGGGTGGTTCGCTCAGCGCCTGCGCCGAGGCGTATTTCGCGCAGTCCGAACAGCTGCCGACCCGGTTTTCGCTGAGCTTCGGCAAATCGACCGAGCCGGGCGTCGGGGAACACTGGCGCGCGGGCGGGATCATGTTGCAGCACATGCCCAAAGCCTCGCCCTTTGTCGCCACCGGCGACGGCGACGGTGAAATCCTGACCGCCGAAGACCTGGTCGATGGCGAAGAAGGTGAGAACTGGAGCCGCGTCAACATCCTGTTGGACACAGTCGAGGATCTGGAACTGATCGGCCCGTCCATCGCGCCGACCGACCTGCTGGTCCGGCTGTTTCACGAGGAACAGCCGCGGGTTTACGACGCCCAGTCGGTGCAGTTCGGCTGTACCTGTTCCGAAGACCGGGTCCGCCAGAGCCTGTCGATCTATTCGGCCCGGGACATCGAAAAGATGACCACGCCCGAAGGCGAGGTCACGGCGGATTGCCAGTTCTGCGGTGCCCATTACGTGCTGGACCCGGCAACGGTCGGCTTTGATGCGGATGGCGCCTGATCCGACCGAAAGCCTGCGGGCGGCCCTGCGCCGCCCCGGCCCGGGGTCAAGCGATTTCGACCTGAATCCCGAAACCGTTCTGCCCGAGGGGCGCAGGCTGCGCCCGGCCGGTGTGCTGGTGCCGATCTCGGTTGCGGATGGCGCGGCGCGCCTGATCCTGACGAAACGGTCCTCGGCCCTGAACCACCATCCCGGCCAGATCGCCTTTCCGGGCGGCAAGCAGGATGAGGGCGATGCCGATGTGTCGGAAACCGCGCTGCGCGAGGCGCGGGAAGAGATCGGCCTGCCCCCCAGCCTGCCCGAGATTCTGGGGCATTTGCCCACCCATGAAACGGTAACGTCCTTTTCGGTGACGCCGGTGGTGGCGATCCTGCGCACCGCGTTCCGGCCCGTGCCCGAACCCGGCGAAGTGGACGAGGTATTCTCGGTTCCGCTTGCACATGTGCTCAACCCCGCGAATTATATCGTTGAATCGCGCCGGTGGCGCGGTCAGAAACGGTATTATTACACGGTGCCCTATGGCCCCTATTATATCTGGGGCGCGACGGCGCGGATGTTGCGGGGGCTGGCGGCACGGATGGGTGAATGACGCAAATCACGGAAGGCTGGGTTTCAGACCCGGCAACGCAAAAGGTCTGTGCCGCGCTGACCGATGCCGGGGCGCAGGCGCTGTTTGTCGGCGGCTGCGTGCGCAACGCGCTGCTGGGCGCGCCGGTATCAGATATCGACATTGCCACTGATGCGCGCCCGGAACGTGTGGTCGAACTGGCTCAGTCGGCGGGGCTCAAGGCCATTCCCACCGGGATCGAACATGGCACCATCACGGTTGTCAGCGGCGGCGCCCCGCACGAAATCACCACCTTTCGCCGAGACGTGGAAACCGATGGCCGCCGGGCCGTGGTGGCGTTTTCCGACCGGGTCGAGGAAGACGCCGCCCGCCGCGATTTTACCATGAACGCCATATATGCGCGGCCCGATGGCACCATCCTGGATCCGTTGAACGGTCTGCCTGACCTGCAGGCGCGCCGGGTGCGGTTTATCGGCACCGCTGAAAACCGCATTCGCGAGGATTACCTGCGCTCGCTGCGCTATTTCCGGTTCCATGCCTGGTATGGCGATGCCGAGGCCGGGTTCGACCCGGACGCTCTGGCCGCGATAGCCGCCACTCTGGACGGGCTGGCCGGTCTGTCGCGCGAACGGGTGGGGGCCGAGTTGCTTAAATTGCTGGGTGCGCCGGACCCGGCGCTGTCCGTTGCGGCGATGCGCCAGGCGGGTGTTCTGGCGCAGCTGCTGCCGGGGGCCGAGGACCGCGCGCTGGCCCCGCTGATCGCGCTGGAACGGCAGGCCGGGGCAGACCCCGAGCCGATCCGCAGGCTGGCCGCAATCGCAACACCCGAGATCGCCAAGACCCTGCGCCTCAGCAAAGCCCAGCTTCAGCGGCTGACCCGCATGCGGGATGAGGCATCCGGCACCGCCAGCGTGGCCGAGCTTGGGTTTAGATATGGCGAAAAAGGCGGGCTGCATGAAACCCTGTTGCGCTGTGCGTTTCTGGAACAGCCCTGGTCCGATGACCTGCACCAGGCGCTGCGCACAGGCGCCGCCGCTGAGTTCCCGGTCAGGGCCGCCGACCTGATCCCGTCCTTTACCGGGCCGGCGCTGGGCCGAAAACTGGCCGAGCTGGAAGCCCGCTGGATCGCGTCGGGCTTTGCGCTGTCGCGTGGCGCGCTTCTGCGTGACGCGGGTGAAGTCTCAAAAGGGGATGACAATTAAATCAGTTTGTGTTTACGTGCGCCTGTTACCTGACCTGGAGGGAGGCATGCGAATGTATTACGGGATTTGGTTCGGCTAAAGCCGGAACGCTTTGACCCGTAAGGGTGGTGTTCCGGCGCCATCATTCTTCGCACGTCCTGATTTTCCTGCTCAATCGGAGCAACCTCCATGTTTCGCTATTTCGAAAACCTCGTAGACCCATTTGTTGCCTATAAGGAATCCGATGTCCCGCCGACACGGTTGTGGCCGTTCATGCTGGAGTATTCCAAGCCGTTTTACCACGTCTTCGTCTGGGCGGCGCTGATCTCGGTCGTCGTTGCGGCGGTCGAGGTGGGGCTGATCTATTACATGGGCCGGGTGGTGGATTTGCTGTCCGGCTCGCCGGCCGAAATGTGGCGGGCGCACGGGACCGAACTGATTCTGGTGGCGGTTTTTGTTCTGCTGCTGCGCCCGATGCTGCATGTGTTCGACGTACTGCTGCTGAACAACACCATTCTGCCGAACTTTGGAACTCTGATCCGCTGGCGCGCGCATAAACACGTGCTGCGCCAGTCGGTGGGGTGGTTCGAGAACGACTTTGCCGGGCGCATCGCCAACCGGATCATGCAGACACCACCCGCGGCGGGAGAGGCGGTGTTTCAGGTGTTTGACGCAATTTCCTTCTCGCTGGCCTATCTGATCGGGGCGGCGGTGCTGCTGATGGCGGCCGATCCGCGGCTGTTGCTGCCGCTGCTGATCTGGTTCGCGCTCTATGCGCTGCTGGTGCGCTGGACGGTGCGGCGGGTGGGCCCGGCCTCGCAGGCGGCGTCCGATGCGCGCTCGGCGGTGACGGGGCGGGTTGTGGACAGCTATACCAACATCCATTCGGTCAAGATGTTCGCCCACGATGCGCAGGAGCTGGACTATGCCCGCGAAGCCATCGAGGAAACCCGCCGGACCTTCCAGGTCGAGATGCGGATCTTCACCATCATGGATGCGGTTCTGGTCTCGCTGAACGGTCTGCTGATCGTTGGCGTTGTCGGCTGGGCCATTGCCCTGTGGATGCAGGGCAGCGCCTCAGTCGGCGTGGTCGCGGCCGCCACTGCGCTGACCCTTCGGCTGAACGCGATGACCGGCTGGATCATGTGGGCGCTGACCAGCTTTTTCCGCCAGCTCGGCGTTGTGGCCGAGGGGATGGAGACGATTGCCCAGCCCATCGATCTGCTGGACGTGTCCGATGCCAGACCGTTGCACCTGACCGATGGTCAGATCGAAATCCGCAACCTGTCGCACCATTACGGGCGCAGGACCGGCGGTCTGGATCATATCAACCTGACCATTCATCCCGGCGAAAAGATCGGGTTGATCGGGCGGTCCGGCGCGGGAAAGTCGACCCTGGTCAAGCTGTTGTTGCGGTTCTACGACGTGGAACAGGGCGCCATCCTGATCGACGGCCAGAACATCGCCGATGTGACCCAGGACAGTTTGCGCAGACATATCGGCATGGTGCAGCAGGACAGTGCGCTGCTGCACCGTTCGGTGCGCGACAACATCCTTTATGGCCGCCCCGATGCCACCGAGGCGCAGATGATCGCCGCCGCCAAACAGGCCGAGGCGCATGAGTTCATCCTTGACCTGCAGGATCCGCAGGGGCGCACCGGCTATAACGCCCATGTCGGTGAACGCGGTGTGAAGCTCAGCGGTGGGCAGCGGCAGCGGGTGACGCTGGCGCGGGTGATCCTGAAGGACGCGCCGATCCTGCTGCTGGACGAGGCGACATCCGCGCTCGATTCCGAGGTCGAGGCGTCGATTCAGGAAACGCTTTACGGCATGATGCAGGGCAAGAGCGTGATCGCCATTGCGCACCGGCTCAGCACCATTGCGCAGATGGATCGTATTCTGGTGATGGATGGCGGCCGGATCGTCGAACAGGGCCGGCATTCCGAACTGCTGGCGCAGGGCGGGCTTTACGCCCAGTTCTGGGCGCGGCAATCTGGGGGCTTCCTGAACACAGAGGCCGCGGAATGAAGCTTGCCGACCTCATAGACCCGTTCAAGAGCACCGAAACGCCCCCGCCGCAACGGCTGGGGGCGTTCATTCGATGGTGCCTGTCGGGCGCGTGGCCGATGATTTTCGTGGCCGCCACTTTCTCGGCCACCGCGGGCGCGATGGAGGCGGGCACCGCCTGGATGCTGGGGCTGGTGATCGACATTGCGACCGAAAGCGGGCCGCAGGGTTTTCTGTCGGGCGATAATCTTTGGATGATCCTTGGCGTGGCGGCGTTCTTCATGCTGCTGCGCCCGGTGTTCTTCGGCCTGTCGGCGTTTTCGAACAACTACGTCGTCATGCCCAATATCCCGCCGCTGGTTCTGGCCAAGCTGAACCGCTGGACGCTGGGCCAGTCGGTGACGTATTTCGACGATGATTTCGCCGGGCGGATTGCGCAGAAACAGATGCAGACCTCCAATGCGATGGCCTCGGTAGTCTCGGAAACCATCAGCGCGATTGTCTTTGCGCTGGCGTCCCTTGTGGGATCTTTGCTTTTGTTAGGGTCGATTCACCCGCTGGTGATGCTGCCCTTTGCCGGTTGGCTGGCGGTGTATTTCCTGCTGATCCGCTGGTACCTGCCGCGCATCCGGGTGCGCTCTGCCGCGCGCGCCGGGGCGCGGGCGATGGTGTCTGGGCAGGTGGTCGACACGATCACCAATATCAAAACCGTCAAGCTGTTCGCCCATTCCGAGTTCGAAGATCAGGCGGCCCGAAACTCGATGGTCGACCTGCGGGAAAAGATGCTGGCATTCGGCAAGCTCTCGGCCAGTTTCCGATTCATTCTGATGGTGCTGGCCGGGATTCTGCCGGTTCTGCTGCTGGGCGCGACCTTGCTGCTGTGGCAAGCGGGCGCGGCAACGGCAGGCGACATCGTGGCGGCGGGTGCGATTTCGATCCGCATCGCGCAGATGACCGGCTGGGTCAGTTTCACGCTGATGGGTCTGTATGCCAATGTGGGTGAGATCGAGAACGGCATGAAGACGCTGGCCAAGCGCGACCGGGTGGAAGACGCCGCCCGCGCGCGCGAGCTGACCGTGACCGAAGGACGGATTGACTTCGACCATGTCAGCTTTGCCTATGGTCGCGATGTCGGCGGTGTGTCCGACGTCAGCATGACAGTGCACCCCGGCGAAAAGCTGGGCATCGTCGGGGCCTCTGGTGCCGGAAAGTCGACCTTGGTGTCGTTGCTGCTCAGGCTCTATGACGGGGAAAACGGTGCCATTTGCATCGACGGGCAGGATGTGGCGCAGGTGACGCAGGACAGTCTGCGCCGCCAGATTGGCATGGTCATGCAGGAAACCGCGATGTTCAACCGCTCGGCGCGTGAAAACATCCTGTATGGCCGCCCCGACGCCTCTGAGGAGGACATGATCGCGGCGGCGCGTAAGGCCGAGGCGCATGAGTTTATCCTCAGCCTGCAGGACGCTCATGGCCGAAAAGGCTATGACGCGCACCTTGGCGAACGCGGCGTAAAGCTCAGCGGTGGGCAGCGGCAGCGGATCGCGCTGGCCCGTGCCATCCTCAAGGACGCGCCGGTTCTGGTGCTGGATGAGGCGACCTCGGCGCTGGATTCCGAGGTCGAAGCCTCGATCCAGGCCGCGCTGCATCGGGTAATGCAGGGCAAGACCGTGCTGGCGATCGCGCATCGCCTGTCCACGCTGAGCGAGATGGACAGGATCGTCGTGCTGGATCAGGGGCGCGTGGTTGAAACCGGCACCCATGACGCGTTGCTGGAACAGGGTGGGCTGTATGCCCGGTTTTGGCACCGCCAGTCCGGCGGCTTTATTCAGGCCGAAGCCGCCGAATAAAGATCAAAGCGCGCAAAAGGGTTTTGTTGCGCGCAAAGCCCCGGTATCAGGCCCCTCATGACGCAGCAGTTCACCATAACCCGCCTTGGCCATCAGGGCGATGGCATAGCCGATGGCCCGGTCTATGCGCCGCGCACCCTGCCGGGTGAAGTAGTCAGCGGCACGCTGGCGGGTCAGGTTCTGACCGATATCCGGGTCGAAACACCTTCGGAACACAGGGTCAAAGCACCGTGCCGCCATTACAAGGCGTGCGGCGGGTGCCAGTTGCAGCATGCCGCGGATGAGTTTGTCGCCGACTGGAAGGTGGATGTCGTGCGAACAGCGCTGGCCGCGCAAGGGCTGGCGGCGCAGATGCGGCCGATCCACACCTCGCCGGAAAGATCCCGCCGCCGCGCCACGATCGCCGTGCGGCGAACGAAGAAAGGCACTTTGGCCGGGTTCCACGGCCGCGCCTCGGATACCATTACCGAAATCCCCGATTGCCATCTGCTGGACCCGGCCCTGATCGCCGCCATTCCTGTGGCCGAAGCGCTGGCCGTTCTGGGCGGCAGCCGCAAGGGTGTGCTGGCGGTGACCCTGACCCTGTCAGACGCGGGCCTGGATGTTGCGGTCACCGGTGGCAAGCCGTTGGACGGTCCGCTGGAACTGTCCCTGGCGCAGGCAACCGAAAAACACGGGCTGGCGCGGCTCAGCTGGGAGGGCGAGGTGATCGCCATGCGTCACCCCCCGGTTCAGCGTTTTGGCACGGCCGCAGTCATCCCGCCGCCCGGCGCGTTCCTGCAGGCAACGAAGGACGGAGAACAGGCTCTGTTACAGGCGGTTTTGCAGGCCACGCAGGGGGCGAAACGCATCGTTGACCTGTTTGCTGGCAGCGGCACCTTCTCGTTGCCGCTGGCCCAGCTGGCCG
This sequence comes from Ruegeria sp. ABV4_181, assembly GCF_056158465.1. NCBI lineage: Bacteria > Pseudomonadati > Pseudomonadota > Alphaproteobacteria > Rhodobacterales > Roseobacteraceae > Ruegeria > Ruegeria sp. ABV4_181. The sequence continues at coordinate 627,271 of NZ_JBSWTI010000002.1, read as the reverse complement.
AGGTTCATGCGGTCGAAGGGGATGCGGCGATGACGGACGCGCTCGATCAGGGCTGGCGTCGGGCGCAGGGTCTCAAACGCGTCACGACCGAAGCGCGCGATCTGTTCCGCCGACCGTTGATGCCCGATGAGTTGAAATCCTTTGATGCGGTGGTCATCGACCCGCCCCGCGCCGGGGCCGAGGCGCAGGTGGCCGAGCTGGCACAGGCGGCGCGGCCCGTGGTCGCCTATGTGTCGTGCAACCCGGTCACCTTCGCGCGGGACGCAAAAACACTGGTTGATAGCGGATACACCCTTGAATGGGTTCAGGTGGTTGACCAGTTTCGATGGTCGTCACACACGGAACTTGCCGCGCGGTTCACCCGGAGCCCGGCATCATGAGCAGACAGGAGAGTTTCGCAATGGGGTTCAACCAGCGCCTGCTGAGCGTCATCGAAAGCCCGGCTTTTGGCCGGTTCATCACGGGCGTCATCATATTCAACGCGGTGCTGCTGGGGATGGAAACATCGCCCACCCTGATGGGGGCTGCCGGTCCGCTGATCGTGGCTCTGGATCGCATCTGTCTGGCGATTTTCGTGGCCGAGATTGCCATGAAGCTGCTGGCGACCGGGCGGCGGTTCTTTACCAGCGGCTGGAACGTGTTCGACTTTATCGTCGTCGGCATCGCCCTGGTTCCCAGCGCAGGCGGGCTGTCGGTGCTGCGGGCGCTGCGGATTTTGCGGGTGCTGCGTGTCATCTCGGTTGCGCCGCGTCTGCGGCGGGTGGTCGAGGGCTTCATCTCGGCCCTGCCGGGCATGGCCAGCGTGTTCCTGCTGATGGCGATCCTGTTCTATATCGGCGCGGTGATCTCGACCAAGCTGTTCTCGCAGTCCTTTCCCGGCTGGTTCGGCGATCTGGGCCTGTCGGCCTATACGCTGTTCCAGATCATGACGCTGGAAAGCTGGTCGATGGGCATCGTGCGCCCGGTGATGGAAATCTACCCCTACGCATGGCTGTTCTTTGTGCCCTTTATCATGGTCACCACCTTTGCGGTGGTGAACCTGCTGGTGGGTCTGATCGTGAACTCGATGCAGGATGCGCACCATGCCGAGGATGAGGTCAGGACGGACGCGTACCGGGACGAAGTGCTGGAACGGCTGGAAAGCATCGAACGCCGGCTGATGGATCAGCAACACATCAAAAAGTGATTTCCGTTTTCTGGTTTTCTGGCATAATGCTCGGAAAAAAGCAGCAGGCAGTGAAATATGGATCGTCGAGCATTCGGATTGGGCGCTATGGCAACGCTGGGCCTTTCGGCCTGTGCTTCGGCCAGTCCCAGATTTCTGACTTATGATGGGCCCGAGGTGACCTCACTGGTCATTAACAAGGGCGCGCGCAAGCTTTATCTTTTGCACAACCAACACATCCTCAAGGAATACGAGGTCGATCTTGGGTTTGCCCCGACGGGCACCAAGACCAAGCGCGGCGATGGCCGCACGCCCGAGGGCACCTATCTGATCGACCGCCGCAATCCCAACAGCCGCTATCACCTGTCGCTGGGGATCTCCTACCCGAACTCCAGCGATATCGCGCAGGCCAAGGCGGCCGGTGTGGACCCGGGGGGCGATATCTTCATCCACGGTCAGCCCAAGCGACGGTCCGAACTGAAACGCGCCAAAAAGACGCCGGACTGGACCGCAGGCTGCATCGCCGTCAAGAATGAAGAGATCGAAGAGATCTATGCGATGGTGAACCGGGGCACGCTGATCACTCTGCGCCCCTAAGCGGTTTCCAATCCCCGAACCCGAATTGCATGTAATCGCGCTGGTAGGTGTCGATCGCCAGCGCCTCAAGCCTGTCGTCGTAAATGTCGCCCAGCGCAAATGGCGCGTCGGGCGCGCTGTGCCCGGGTGAGGGCGGGGCGTCGTGCCCCATCCGGCGCGCCAGATCGGGCAGTGCCGTCGCGATCTCGTCTTCGCGCAGGATCAGATCGGGCAGCGCAAAGGACGCCATCCCTTCAAGAACCTGCGACTGGCTGGCCCAAACCCCGTCGACACGCACAGGGGTCTGTCCCGCCAGGTTCTGGCGCAAAAAGGACAAAAAGGCCGAAAACGCCTCATAATGCTGTTCCACAGGGTAGTTGTCCCGTCGCAACTGGCCGGGGATCGGCAGTTTGAACCGGTTGCGCAGCATGTTGCGGATTTTCAGATAAGCGCCGGGCTCGGTGCTGAGGATATAGGCGCAGAAGGCCGAATGCGCGCGCGCCAGCGGGTGGCGCAGGACAGTGAATTTCCGGTGCCCGGGATGGGACTGCATCCACTGCCGCATGTGTTTCCGGTTCTGTCTGGTGATCAGCGCATCCGGGGGGACGGCATCAAGGTCGGCCAGCCATCGTGTCACCGGGCCCTCGGCCCCGCCGCGTACGGGCAGATATAACAGCGCCGTTTTCGCAGCGGTCACATAGCTGCCCACAGCCGGGCCGCGCCGGGGTTCGAAATTCGGTGTGCGGTGCAGGTTGAAACTGTCGATCCGGGCCAGGCCCTGTTCCATTTCTGCCGGGTTTGTCACTTTGGACAGGGCAGGTTCGGGGTTCTGGGGTTTCAGCGTGTCGTCGATTGCCGACAACCGCGCCGAAACACCCAGCCACGCGGCCAGACCGTTCAGCGTGTTCAGGCGGGTCAGGTCGTCATAACCGACGAAAAATGCTGTCTGACCTGTGTCCTGAAGATGGTGCAGCAGCATCAGCTGAAACGCCTGTTGCTGATCCAGATATGATTCAAATTCCGGCGTGTCGAATTCGACCTGCGCGTCGCGGCGGCGCTTGATGTTCTTGAGCTGCCATTGCCTGGTCTCGCGCGCGATTTTCAGGGACAGGTAGCTGTCCAGCGGATTGCGGGTCAGAATGATCTTGGCGCAGCGCGGATCGCTGAGGGCGGGCTCTAATACGCGGGGATCGTGGCCCTGAAAAAAGCGAAACCCGTTGATCGCGCCCGGTGCGGACCGGATCGCCTGAACCAGCCGCATCGGATCGCTGTCGCGCATGTCCAGTGTGATGTCCAGCAGGTTGTCGGATTTGAGCCGCCCGATGAAATGCGGGTTGAACGCCTCGCCGTGGCAGGTCACCCCCTCCAACGCGTTCAGATTGGCCTCAAGCAGGTTCGAGCCGGTCCGCATGGCCGCGAGGACGATGAAATAATCGAACTTGGCTGTCATGACCGGCTATTGCACCAGATAGGGTTTTCTGAATGGCCGGACCTGCGCGCCGAACACGTCGTCGGCGGGAAAATCGCCCATCAGATAGGGGTGCATGCCCTGGTTCTTCAGGTTTTGCAGGAATTGTCCAAACCCCGACAGATCCACCATCTTCGGCGCTTCGATCAGATGGCTGGCCTGCGTTGTTCCGATCTCTTCGATCACGGTTTGCAGCGGCTCCATCGGCAATTCCACGAAATCCGCCAAAGTCCAGCTGCGCACCCGGGCCTTGGTCCAAACCGACCTCAGAACCTCAAGCTGTTTGGTTTCGATCTGTTGCAGGCACGCGGCCTTGTTTCGGATATCGGCGAAATTCAGGTTCGACCGGAACAGCGGAATGGCCCAGGCCCCGGTGATGACCGAGATTTGCGCGTTGCGGTCGCGAGCCAGAAACCAGTTGATTTCCTGAGTGTCGCCGGGGCCGAACTGAAAACACTGCCGCTCGCCCCGGGTGTTCCAGATCAGGTTCGACACAAAGGCGGTGGGGTTGTAATCGCGCAGAACCGCGCAATCGCTGAGCGCGCCGTTGATGATCGTCTCACCGCCGGCAAAAGCGGCCCGGCCGGGGCCGAACAAATGCCCGTGAACCCGCGTGCCGGTGGTTTCGGCCAGCCAGGGCTCAAAATCCTCGAACAGTTCGGCAAAACCCTGAAACACCGAATAGGGGAAGGAGGTCAGACCATTTTCGCTGCCGTGGCGAGGAAAGCGGCTTTGCATATACAGCCCGTCGCGGCCCCTTGTGCGCCGTTCCACCGCCTTGGAAAACACCCGGTCGATCTTGCCGGGGTTGGGTTCGGCGGGCCGCATGGCGCTGTCCCGGTCGGTCAGAAAGGACTGATACAGCCGATCCGCCCGGGGCCAGATTTTCCGCGCCACGAAGCAATCGGACCGCCGCAACAGCTGCAAATGGTCGTCATAGAAGATATGCGGGCGACCCTGATAATCGAATTTGGACAGGGTCAGGGACCGGCTTTCGATATGCGTGGAATAAAGCCGTGCAAGGGTCTGGAAATAGCTTTCATCCGGAATCCAGACGCGCCGGAAATAGCGGTCATAGGCCCGGCGCCTTGGGTCCTGCAGGATCGCGGACAAGGTCTGGCGCGTCAGGCACCACCATTGGCTGCCCATATGCGGCACCAGCCCGTCGGGGATACGGCGGCGCAGCCCGGTCGCGCGCTGCAGCTTGACATAGGTATCAAACAGTTTGCGGTTCCTGCGCCAGGAAAACGGGAACCGCAGGGTGAAACGTTCCTGATCCAGCCCGCCAATGGTCCAGCTGACTTCGGCGGTGGTGGCGCTTTCGATGAAGTCGACGCGGGGCCGGTCGGCGAGGTAGTCGATCAGCTCGGCCACCGGCCGCAGCGGCAGGCACGCGCCTGAGGACAGATAGACGTGATGCACGTCGGGGAAGGCGTCCAGCATCAGTTCCGAGGCCGCCTGCGACGCCGCGACAATGCCCCAGCCGCCCCATTCGCACTGGTGCCGAGGTGAGAACCGGATCATCGGCTCGTCGGCACAGGCGGCAACGAAATGGACATAGACGGGATCCGGCACCTTGCGGTCCACATGGATCACCACGGGACAGCCCGCGGCGGTCCAGTGGCGCGCGACCTGCCCGGCCCGGTGCAGGGCGGTGTGAACCAGCATGACGATGCCCAGGCCGCTCATGCCCAGTTGCCTTTCGACATGAGGCCCAGAATCTCAAGCTGCCGCCAGTTGATGTATTTTTCCGACCGGTCGCACCAGAATACCGGCTTGTCTTCCAGCTGTTCGGCATAGGCGCGGTATTCGCCGGATTTGCGGTAATGCTGGCCGCGCCGCATCTCTTCCCGGGCCTTGTCGCCCAGCGTGTCGATCAGCTTGGCATGCAGCAACGCTCCGCTGGTTTTTTCGCCGCCCCATTCGTCATAAACCTGATTCAGCCCGCGCGGCAGCAGCGAATGGGTCGAGCTGACATAGACATAGCGCCGGTCCCATTTCACCAGCGGGATCTTGTTCAGCGCCGGGGCCTTGGCGGGGTTGTCCCGAAAGAAGACCCGTGCCCGCGGCCCGCCCTGGATCCACAGGTTTCCATAATCGGGGTTCCGGGTGATCATGTAATTCCCGGCATCGAACCAGCGGGCGATCTGAAACGGATCCTGCCCTTCGCGATAAGGGTCGGCATCCACCGCGCCCTGCGGGTACATGTCGATCAGCATGGTGCCAAAGCTGCGCACGGCGCACCCGTCCAGCCAGTCGGTCAGGGCGCTGATGGGCCGGGTGTCGCAGAAGGGGTAGATGAAAAACTCATCCGGATCGACGGTCAGAACCCAATGATCATGGGCGTATTTGCGCAGCAGGTAATTCGACCAGTCGATGCCGAAGGTGGCGCGCTTGTAACTGGCGCTGGCCCGCCAGACCGAAACGTCCGGCTGGCTGGCCAGAAATTCACGGGTGCCGTCATCGCTGTCATTATCGACGAACAGGAAATGGCCGATGCCCAGCCTGCGGTAGTAGTCCAGAAACCAGGGCAGGCGGATCTTTTCGTTCCGAACGACGCTCATCAACAGCACATCGTCGCGCCGGATGTCGCCGGTGTTGTCGGCGACCGGCTGCAATTCCCGCCGTTTGCGCAGACAACGGATCAGACGGCGCTTGCGCCGCAACCTCATCCGGTATGAATCCAACAGGCTCACGTCTGCTCAACCTTTTCCGTTACGCGAGCATGCCCGGGGCTGGACAATCCAGAGTGGTGCCGGGCAATTGCCGTGTTATGCCATCATTACATCTTTCAAGGCAACGGATTTAAAATCCGTTAGCCCGTTCCGTTGCTTTCGCGCTGGTCCCAGGCAATGTCGCCCATCAACCCCAGCCGCTGCAGCTGCGCCCAACCGGTATACCGCACCGAGTCCGGCACCCACATGTCCGGGCCCCCGACGATAGCATCATAGTATGTCGCAAATTCGTCGGGATCATGAAAATGCTGGCGGCGCTGTTTTTCAACGACGGATCTGTTCACCACATCCGGCAAGAACTTGGTGTGCAGCAACACGCCGGATGGTGCGGTGTCGCCCGGACCGTCATAAGCTGCGTTCAGATGCCGGGGCAGGGCTGAGTGACAAGAATTCACAAAGGCATAGCGCCGGTCCCATTTCACCAGCGGGATCTTGTTCAGTGTCGGAGAGTGGCGCGGCCGGTCGGCAAAGAACATCCGTTCGCGCACACCGCCCTGAACCCACAGATTGCCCAGCGGCGACTGCCGCTGCGCCCGGTAGGGGCCTGCATCGAACCAGCCCAGAAATTGCGCCGGGTCGGTTTGCGGGTCGTAAGTCCGGGTACCCAGCGGACCCTTGGGGTACAGATCCAGCATCAGCGCGCCAAACGCCACCCGGCCCTGAAGGTCCAGCATGGCCGTCAAATCATGCAGGGATTTGCTGTCATGGTCAGGGTAGATCAGCAACTCATCCGCATCCGCCATCAGGATCCAGTGGCGGTGGCCATACCGCATCTGCAACCAGGTCAGCCAGTCCAGCCCGTAGCGCGAGGCGCGATAGCCGGCGCTGGTGCGCCACAGCGACACGTCGGGTTGATCCAGCAGATATGTGGCCGAGCCGTCGTCGCTGTCATTGTCGACGATCAGAAAGTGATCGACGCCCAGTTGGCGATAATGATGCAGGAACCAGGGCAGGCGGGTGATTTCGTTGCGCAGGGTGGTGAAAGCCAGAATGTCGCCCGGCCTGATCCCGGCGGTCCGGTCCTTTTCGCAGGTTAACTGGCGGCGGCTGCGAAAGGACCGCCACAGCAGCCGCCGCCGTTTCAGGCGCAACCGGTACATTTGCACCCATCCGATGCGGGGCAGGGTATCGGTTGCTGTGCCCGTCATCCGTGCCTCATTTGTGATAGTGGCCGTTCTGGTGCCAGCGCCAGGCATCGGCGATCATCGTTTCTAACGTGGACCTTTTTGGCGCCCAGCCCAGTTCCTCAACGGCGCGGACCGAGCCCGAGACCAGCTTGGTGCAATCCCCGGCGCGGCGCTGGCCGACGGTATAGGGCACCTCGCGGTTGGTGACGGCCTTGGAATGGCGGATCACCTCCATCACCGAAAACCCGGATCCGGTGCCCAGGTTGAACACCCGGCTGCCCTTGCCCTGTTCCAGCCAGTTCAGCCCCAGCACATGCGCGTCGACCAGATCGCAGACATGGACATAGTCCCGGATGCAGGTGCCGTCGGGCGTGTCGTAGTCGGTGCCGAACACGGTCAGCCCGTCGCGCTTGCCGTCGATCGCGTCCAGCATCAGCGGCACCAGATGCGTCTCGGGGCGGTGGAACTCACCCACGTCGCCATCGGGATCGGCGCCCGCGACGTTGAAATAGCGGAAGATCACATGGTTCAGCCCATGCGCAGCCTCGAAATCGCGCAGGATTTCCTCGATGGCGCGTTTCGAGGCGCCATAGGCGTTCAGCGGCTCTTGGGGGGTGTTTTCGTCCAGCACCACATTGTCGTGATCGCCATAGGTGGCGCAGGTCGACGAGAACACGAAGTTCAGGCACCCGGCATTCATGGCGGCCTCAATCAGGGTCAGCGACCCGGTGACATTGTTGGACCAGTACCTGCCGGGCTCCGACATCGCCTCGCCCACCTGGCTGAGGGCGGCGAAATGCATCACCGCGGCGGGTCGATATTTGGCAAACACCTCATCCAGCCGCGCCCGGTCCAGCAGATCGCCCCGTTCAAAAGGTCCGAATTTCACCGCGTCCTGCCAGCCGGTGATCAGGTTGTCATAGGTGACGGGCGTGTACCCGGCCCGGGCCAGCGCCTTGCAGGCGTGCGACCCGATATACCCGGCCCCGCCGGTCACAAGGATATGCGTCATTGGAACATCCAGTTTGTCATGTGACGCGCCGCCCGGCGGCGCGTCGGAATGTTGTCGCGGCGAAAGATCAATCCAACCCCATCGCGGCCATCATCTCTTCAAGCTTGGGCACATCCTGGGGGTTGTTGAGCTCCCAGAACTGGCGGCCCCTGGCCTCGACCTCGACGCACAGAACCTGACGGCCGTTTTCCATGAACCGTAGCTGCTCCAGCCCTTCCAGTTGTTCCAGCGGGCCAACGGGCCAGGCGGGATACGCCGCCAGCGCGTCGGGGCGATAGGCGTAGACGCCGACATGGTGGAACACCGGTGTCGGGTCCTCGCCGCAATAGGTCTGCGCGGTATAGGGAACCACCTCTTTCGAGAAATACATCGCGCTGTGATCGGCGGCGAAAACGGCAGTGGTGCCGCCGACTCGCCCGTGTTTGCGGTCATTCAGCAGGCTGTTCAGCGCGTCGCCGTCACAGCGCAGAACCGGTGTGGCCACTCCGGCCCCGGGTGCGGCGCGCAATCCGGCGATCAGGTCTTCGACGAACCAGTGCGGGGTCAGCGGTGCGTCGCCCTGCAGGTTCACTACGATCTCATAACCCGCGCCCAGCACGGCATGTGCTTCGGCGCAGCGTTCGGTGCCATTGCCGCAGGTTTCGGATGTCATCACCACCTCGGCCCCGAACCCTTCGGCCACTTCGCGGATGCGGTCGTCATCGGTGGCGACCACCACCTTGTCCACGCCCGAGACCGAACAGGCGGCGCGCCAGGACCGTTCGACCAGCGTCATCGACACACCGCTGGCCCCGGTCAGCGGCACCAGCGGCTTGCCCGGATAGCGGGTCGAGGCGTAACGGGCGGGGATGGCGATCAGAACGGACATCAGGCCTCCTTCAGGTCAACACCCGGAGCGTAGGCGATGAAGAACGGGTTTGCATAGCCGTCCTTGCCGTAGGTCAGCGGGGTGTGGTCGTCAAACCGCACGACCTTGCCGCCCGCACCGGCCAGAACCGCGTGGCCGGCGGCGGTGTCCCATTCCATCGTGCGCCCGACGCGCGGATAGATGTCGGCCTCGCCGGTGGCGACCAGACAGAACTTCAGCGACGAGCCCGCGCTCTTGCTGTCCTGCACTTGATACTTGTTGATGTAATCGTCAGTGGCCTGATCGCGGTGCGACTTGGACGCAACCACCAAAAGCGCTGAATTGTCCGGATCAGACACGGAAATCGGCGATACGTCACCCGGCTGTTCCCTGTCCAGCGCGCCGGTTTCCTCGACCGAATTGCCGTCAGCCAGCGTATAGAACATACGGCCACGCGCCGGGGCATAGACCACGCCCCGGGTGGGCACGCCGTTTTCGACCAGCGCGATGTTAACCGTGAAATCGCCACGCCGGTTTATGAATTCCTTGGTGCCATCCAGCGGGTCGACGATCAGGAACGTGTCGCCCTTTTCCGAATGCGAGGCGGCCTGTTCCTCGGTCACCAGCAGGATATCGGGGAACGCGTCCCGCAGACCCGCCGAGATCAGCGCATCCGCGGCCTCATCCGCCTCGGTCACCGGGCTGGCGTCGGACTTGACCTTCACGTCGAAATCATCCGCTTCGTAAATCTGCATGATCTTGTCCCCGGCCTGCAGGGCCAGACGTCGGATGACGGGGATGAGGGCGTCATAGGTCACAAAAAAGCTCCGTTCCTGTGATTTGTTGATCGGAAATCCTGACGGCCTTATGATGTGCCGGTTACGGAACGGCAAGAAAATCGTGGCAGATTGCAGGCAATAAAACGGGAAAGACGCTTCGGGTGTTTTATTTCAGACGAAATCAGACGCTGCTGGGCGGCGCGTTCACAACGGCGGAGCTGGTGTTCCACGCGGTTGTGCGCAATGTCCGGTCGCAGCATTCGAACGCGGTTCTGGCGATCGTCATCAACATCCTGCAGGTTCTGGTGCTGGTGCTGGTGTTCTACCTGATCATGTCCTTTATGGGCGCGCGCGTCGCCAAAATCCGCGGCGAATTCATACTATACCTGCTGTCCGGCGTGTTTCTGTTTCTGACCCATATCAAGGCGGTCAGCGCGGTTGCCGGTGTCAGTACTGGCAACAACCCGATGATGCTTCATTCGCCGATGAACATGATGGTGATGTTGCTGGCCAGCGCCTGCGGATCGCTGTACACGCAGATGATCTCTATCATTGTGATCCTGTTTCTTTACAGCGTCGCGGTATCCCCGATCGAGATGCAGGACCCCGGCGGCGCATTTGCGATGCTGATGCTGGCCTGGTTCACCGGCTGCGCCGTTGGCGTGGTGCTGATGGCGCTGAAACCGTGGATGCCCGCAACGTCCGAGATCCTCAAGAATATCTACCGGCGGCTGAACATGATCTTTTCGGGCAAGATGTTCGTGGCGAACGCGCTGGGCGGGGTAACCCTGGCCATGTTCACGTGGAATCCGCTGTTTCACATCATTGATCAGTGCCGCGGCTTTGTCTTCCGCAACTATTTCCCGCGCAACACCAATTGGGAATACGCGCTTTGGGTCGGGTTGGCACTGCTGCTGATCGGGCTGCTCGGGATCTTCTTCACCCGCCAGCATGTCTCGCAAAGCTGGGGCGCGCGCCGTTAGGCGGCGACCCGCAGGGTCAGGTTGATCCGCCCGCCTTTCGGCAGCAGTTTTGACGATCCGAACCGGATCCGGTCGATCCCGTGATAGGTCAGGCGCGCCGGTCCCCCCATGATCACGACATCGCCCGAGCCCAGCCAGATTGATTCCGTCTTGCCGCCGCGCGTCGTGTTCCCGATCCGGAACAGCGCGTCATCCCCCAGCGAGATCGACAGGACCGGCCACGAGAAATCCGCCTCGTCCTTATCCTGATGCAGCCCCATCCGGGCGCCTTCACCGTAATAGTTGATCAGACAGCAATCCGGGTCCCGGTCCGGGCTGGCCAGCTCGCGCCAGATGTCGAGGATTGTGTCGGGGATCGCGGGCCAGAGACCGCCTTTGGGATGTTCGGGCTGATACCTGTAGCCCGCCTTGTCGGTGACCCAGCCCAGCGCTCCGGCCGAGGTCATGCGCACCGACATTTCCTTGCCGGACGGTGTCACCGGACGGAACAACGGCGCCGATTTCAGAATCGGCCGCAACAGCCCGATCAGCTGCGCCTGCGCATTCCCGTCCAGATATCCTTTTCTGATATCAAATCCGCGCAAAAGCAGCCGCGCCATTAAAGATTCCCCAATCCTTGCCAAAAGCTTGCCAAAAAGGCCGTAGATTCCCGAAAACCTGCCTTTTACACCGCTTGCAGGCCTTTCCCGTCGCCCTTATATACGCCGGGACGCGCGATGGTGTAGGGCCGTTGCGCATATCAGATCGGGGCCGGGTGCCATAACGGGTCCGCACCCCGGACATCGCCTTGAAGAGAAAGGGATTGAACATATGGGAAAAGTAATCGGGATTGACCTCGGGACCACCAACTCGTGCGTGGCCATCATGGACGGCTCGCAGCCGAAGGTCATCGAAAACGCTGAAGGGGCGCGGACCACGCCCTCGATCGTCGCCTTCACCGAAGATGAGCGACTGGTCGGTCAGCCTGCGAAACGTCAGGCGGTCACCAACCCCGACAACACGATCTTTGGCGTCAAGCGTCTGATCGGTCGTCGCGTGGATGATGCCGAAGTCGAAAAAGACAAGAAAATGGTGCCGTATGCCATCGTCAATGGCGGCAACGGCGACGCGTGGGTCGAAGCCCGCGGTGAAAAGTACTCCCCAAGCCAGATTTCGGCCTTCACTCTGGGCAAGATGAAGGAAACGGCCGAGAGCTATCTGGGTGAGGAAGTCACACAAGCGGTCATCACCGTTCCGGCCTATTTCAACGACGCCCAGCGTCAGGCCACCAAGGACGCAGGTAAAATCGCCGGTCTGGAAGTGCTGCGGATCATCAACGAACCGACAGCGGCTGCGCTGGCCTATGGTCTGGACAAGGAAGACACCCAGACCATCGCGGTCTATGACCTGGGTGGCGGTACCTTCGACGTGACCATTCTGGAAATCGACGACGGCCTGTTCGAGGTCAAATCGACCAACGGCGACACCTTCCTGGGTGGTGAAGACTTTGACATGCGCATCGTCAACTACCTGGCGGATGAGTTCAAAAAGGAACACGGTGTCGACCTGTCCAAGGATAAGATGGCCCTGCAGCGTCTGAAAGAAGCTGCTGAGAAAGCCAAGATCGAGCTGTCCTCGACTTCGCAGACCGAAATCAACCAGCCGTTCATCTCGATGGGATCAAACGGCCAGCCGCTGCACATGGTCATGAAGCTGACCCGTGCCAAGCTGGAATCGCTGGTCGGCGATCTGATCAAGAAGTCGATGAAGCCTTGCGCCGCTGCTCTGAAAGACGCGGGCCTGTCGGCGGGCGACGTGGACGAAGTTGTTCTGGTCGGTGGTATGACCCGGATGCCGAAAGTGATCGAAGAGGTCACCAAATTCTTCGGCAAAGAGCCGCACAAGGGCGTGAACCCGGACGAAGTTGTTGCCATGGGCGCCGCCATTCAGGCCGGTGTTCTGCAGGGCGACGTCAAAGACGTGGTTCTGCTGGACGTGACCCCGCTGTCGCTGGGTATCGAAACGCTGGGTGGCGTGTTCACCCGCCTGATCGACCGCAATACCACGATCCCGACCAAGAAATCTCAGGTCTTCTCGACCGCCGAGGACAACCAGAACGCCGTAACCATCCGTGTGTTCCAGGGTGAGCGTGAAATGGCCTCGGACAACAAGATCCTGGGTCAGTTCAACCTTGAAGACATCCCGCCCGCACCGCGCGGTATGCCTCAGATCGAGGTGACTTTTGACATCGATGCCAACGGCATTGTCTCGGTTTCGGCCAAGGACAAAGGCACCGGCAAAGAGCAGAAGATCACCATTCAGGCCTCGGGCGGTCTGTCGGATGACGATATCGAAAAGATGGTCAAGGACGCCGAAGAGAACGCGGAAGCCGACAAGGAACGCCGCGAGCTGGTCGACGCCAAGAACCAGGCGGAAAGCCTGATTCATTCGACCGAAAAGTCGATGGAAGAGCATGCCGACAAGGTCGACCCGACCACCATCGAAGCCATCGAACTGGCCATCGCTGCGCTGAAGGACGAGCTGGAATCGGAAAATGCCGACAAGATCAAGTCTGGCATCCAGAACGTCACCGAAGCGGCGATGAAGCTGGGCGAGGCCATCTACAAGGCGCAGTCGGAAGAGGCAGAGGATGAGCCGGCAGCGGCTGACGCGGCGCCTGCTGAAGACGATATTGTCGACGCCGAGTTCGAAGATCTGGACGACGACAAGCGTAACTAACGGGAAACCGGGCCAATTCGGGCCGGTCCGGTTGCCGGGCCGGCCCGATTACGTTGAGGCAGAAGGAAACACGGATGTCAAAACGCGACTACTACGATGTGCTCGGCGTGTCCAAGGGCGCATCGGCGGATGAAATCAAAAAGGGTTTTCGCAGGAAAGCCAAGGAATTGCATCCGGATCGCAACAAGGACAACCCGGATGCCGAGGCGCAGTTCAAAGAAGCCAACGAGGCCTATGACGTTCTGCGTGATGCCGACAAAAAGGCCGCCTATGACCGCTTTGGACACGCCGCATTTGAAAACGGCATGGGAGGCGGTGGCCGCCCGGGTGGCGGTTTTGGCGGTCAGGGCGATTTCTCCAGCGCGTTCTCGGATGTGTTCGACGACCTGTTCGGTGACTTCATGGGCGGCCAGCGCGGCGGTGCCGGTGGCGGACGCCGCGCAGCGCGCGGTTCGGACCTGCGCTATAACCTGCGGGTGTCGCTGGAAGAGGCGTTTTCCGGTCTGCAAAAGACCATCACCGTGCCCGCTGCTGTGGCCTGTTCCGCCTGTGACGGATCAGGGGCCGAGGGCGGTGTCGAGCCGACCACCTGCCCGACCTGTTCCGGCATGGGCAAGGTGCGCGCGCAGCAGGGTTTTTTCACCGTTGAACGTACCTGCCCGACCTGCTCGGGCCTGGGTCAGATTATCAAGAACCCCTGTAAATCATGTGGCGGTGCAGGCCGCGTCGAAAAAGAACGCGCCTTGTCCGTCAACATTCCCGCCGGTGTCGAAACCGGCACCCAAATCCGTCTGGCCGGCGAGGGGGAGGCCGGAATGCGCGGTGGCCCTCCGGGTGATTTGTATATCTTCGTCGAAGTGTCGGATCACAAGCTGTTCGAACGCGACAGCGTGAACCTCTATTGCCGGGTGCCAGTCAGTATGGCCAAAGCGGCGTTGGGCGGGTCGATCGAAGTGCCCACCATCGATGGTGGTCGTGGCCGCGTGCAGATACCCGCAGGCAGCCAGTCGGGCCGCCAGATGCGCCTGCGCGGCAAGGGCATGCCCGCTCTGCGGGGCGGCGGCGTTGGCGACATGTTCATCGAACTGGCCGTCGAAACGCCTGTGAACCTGACCAGCCGCCAGAAAGAGCTGCTGCGGGAATTCGACGATCTGGGTGAAGATAACCATCCGGAATCAAAAAGCTTTTTCTCTTCCGTCAAGTCCTTTTGGGACGGCATGAAAGGCTGACCCGGCCTATTCGGGGGCTCTGCCCCCGCCGCCCTGCGGGCGACTCCCCCGAGGTATTTTTAGCCAGATGAAGCACGGGATCCTGCTTTCATCCGGCTGCAAATATACAGGGGGGCGAGGCAGGGCCTTGCAATTTTCCGCCAGCGGTCAACCTTGCGAATTGGCCTTATTTTGTTGCCGGATGTGGCCATATGATCCGCAGATTGATGCTTGATTTTCTGCGCCGCTCCTGAGATTGTCCGCACCAACCGTTGGGGTGCCCTGAATTGGGGGCTGAGAGGCGCAGATGCGCTAACCCATCGAACCTGATCCGGGCAATACCGGCGGAGGGAACGGTCTTAACACTGCACAGACGTTTTCCACGCCCCGTTGCCCAATAAGAGTTGGAGCAACGACATGGCGCCTATCGCTTTGACAATCGCCGGATCCGACAGCGGCGGCGGGGCTGGCATTCAGGCTGACCTCAAGGCGATGTCGGCGCTGGGCGTTTATGGCGCCAGCGTGATCACCGCCGTGACGGCGCAGAACACGCAGGCCGTGACCGCGGTGCATGGCATTCCGCTGGACGTCATTTCGGCCCAGATCGACGCGGTTCTGACCGATCTGGACGTGGGTGCGATCAAGATCGGCATGCTGGCGACGCCTGAAATCATCTATACTGTGGCGGAGGGCATCGCCCGGTTTACCGGTCCGGTCGTGCTTGATCCGGTGATGATCGCCAAATCCGGCGATGCGCTGCTGGCGCAGGACGCGGTGCAGACATTGCGCGACGTTCTGCTGCCGCGCGCCTCGGTGCTGACCCCGAACCTGCCGGAGGCGGCCTGCTTGCTGGGCAGCGATGAGGCAGCGACACCGGATCAGATGATCGATCAGGGGCTTGGCCTGTGCGGGCTGGGCGCGGGTTCGGTTTTGATGAAAGGCGGGCATGGGCGCGGTGAAAACTGCCACGATCTGCTGATAGATGCATCCGGCAGGGTTGCCGAGTTCACAGCGCCGCGTCTGGACACGCGCAATACGCACGGGACGGGGTGCACCCTGTCGTCTTCGATTGCCGCCGGGCTAGCAAAGGGGCTGGGTCTGACCGACGCCGTCGCCCAGGCGCATGAGTATCTGCAAGGGGCCATCGCCCGGGCGGATGAGTTGAATATCGGTCGGGGGCATGGGCCGGTGCACCACTTTCACCGGGTGTGGACGGCGTGACGGTCTGGTCCGTCATAGGTGCAGGCGTGGCCGGGTTGGCCGTGGCCAGCGAACTGACGTCGCGTGGCGCCAGCGTGCAGGTGTTCGACCCCGGCGGCCCGCCCGGTGCGCATGGGTGTTCGTGGTGGGCCGGTGGCATGCTGGCCCCCTGGTGTGAATATGAAAATGCCGAGGAACCGGTTCTGCGACTGGGGCGCGCCGCGCTGGACTGGTGGGCCGCGCGCACGCGGCTGCACCGGCGCGGCACGCTGGTTGTGGCAGGTCCGCGCGATCTGCCGGATTTGCGTCGGTTTGCCCGCAGAACCGAAGGGTTTGAACAAGTCGGTCGGGCGGATATCGCCGCATTAGAGCCTGATCTGGGCGGGTTCGCCAATGGCCTGCATTTTGCGGAAGAGGCGCATCTGAACCCGCGGCAGGCGCTGGGTGATCTGTACCGGCAGCTTCAGGATCGGGGCGTTGCGTTTCATCACAAACTCGCGCCTGCACGGCTGGAAAACGCCATCGACTGTCGCGGTTTGCACGCGCGCGAGGTGCTGCATGATCTGCGCGGGGTCAAGGGTGAGATGCTGGTGATCCGCTGCCCCGATGTGACCCTGACCCGCCCGGTGCGCCTGCTGCATCCGCGCATGCCGCTTTACATCGTGCCGCGTGGCGACGGCATCTACATGCTGGGCGCGACGATGATCGAAAGCGAAGACAGCAGCCGCATCACCGCGCGGTCGATGCTGGAACTGCTCAGCGCGGCATATGCGCTGAACCCTGCTTTTGGTGAGGCGGAGGTGCTGGAAATCGGCGTCGATCTGCGCCCGGCTTTTCCCGACAACCTGCCCCGCATCCGCCGGCTGGGGCGGACGATCTATGCCAACGGGCTGTATCGTCACGGATATCTGCTGGCACCTGCGTTGGCGCAGGGCGTGGCGGATCTGGCGCTGGAAAACAAACATTCGGAGATGGTCGATGAAGATCGTGCTTAACGGAGAGGCGCGCGAGGTGCTTGCCGGGACCCTTTCGGAATTGCTGACGGAATGCGGTTATTCGGGCCGTGTCGCCACTGCGGTGAACGAGGGTTTTGTGCCGTCCAGCCTGCGGGTCGCCCACAAACTGTCCGAGGGCGACCGGGTCGAGGTCGTCGCACCGATGCAGGGGGGCTGAGGATGAAGACGTTCTACGGCACTGAACTGCCGAACCCGCTGATGCTGGGCACTGCGCAATATCCAAGCCCGGCCATTCTGGAACGGGCATTTCGCGCCAGCGGGGCCGGGGTGGCCACCGTGTCGCTGCGCCGCGAATCCGGGGCCGGGCAGACCTTTTGGTCCATGATCCGCGACCTGGGGGTGCGGGTCCTGCCCAACACGGCCGGTTGTCATACGGTCAAAGAGGCGGTGACCACGGCCCATATGGCGCGCGAGGTATTCGACACCCCCTGGATCAAGCTGGAGCTGATCGGCCACACCGACAGCCTGCAACCGGATGTGTTCCAGCTGGTCGAAGCGGCGCGCATCCTGACCGAGGATGGGTTTCAGGTGTTCCCCTACACAACCGACGATCTGATCGTGGGGGAAAGGTTGCTTGGGGCCGGGTGCGAAGTGCTGATGCCCTGGGGTGCGCCGATTGGCTCGGGCCGGGGGCTGAGCAACGAATACGCCCTGCGCGCGATGCGGGCTGCGTTTCCCGATGTGCCGCTGGTGATCGACGCCGGCATTGGCCTGCCCAGCCACGCCGCGCGCGCGATGGAACTGGGCTTTGACGCGGTTCTGCTGAACACGGCGGTCGCGCGGGCCGGTGATCCGGCCGCAATGGCGCGGGCGATGATGCTGGCCATCGAGGCCGGCCAACTGGCCCATCAGGCCGACCCGATCGAGCCGCGCGATATGGCCGAGCCGTCGACGCCGGTGATCGGAAAGGCGTTTCTGTCATGATGCTGGACCGGTTCTATCCGATTTTCGACCATTCCGACTGGCTGCGCCGGATGCTGCCGCTGGGTGTCAAACTTGTCCAGCTACGCATCAAGGACCAGCCCGACGACGTGGTGCGCACGCAAATCGCGATCTCGGATCATCTGTGCCGGGATCACGGCGCGGTGCTGGTGGTGAATGACTATTGGCAGGCGGCCATCGACGCGGGTTGTGACTGGATACATCTGGGGCAGGAGGATCTGGACGATGCCGATCTTAAGGCGATCCGCAAGGCGGGGCTGAAACTGGGTGTGTCCACCCATGACGATGACGAGCTTGAGCGCGTACTGGCCATGGACCCCGATTATGTAGCGCTGGGCCCGGTCTATCCGACGATCCTGAAAAAGATGAAATGGGTACAGCAGGGCCTGCCGCGCGTCACCGAATGGAAGGCCCGCGTGGGCAAGACCCCTCTGGTCGGCATTGGTGGGATGAGCGTCGAACGCGCTCCGGGTGTGTTGCGGGCGGGGGCGGACATCGTCTCGGTCGTTACCGACATCACCCTGAACGCCGACCCCGAAACCCGGGTCCGCCAATGGATCGAGGTTACGCGATGAACCGTTATGCCCGCCAGACGATCCTGCCTGGTATCGGCACCGCCGGTCAGGCCCGACTGTCCGCGGCGCGGGTTCTGGTGGTCGGCGCTGGCGGGCTGGCCGCGCCCGTATTGCCGTTGCTGGCCGGGGCAGGCGTGGGGCATCTGACGATCCTGGACCGCGATCATGTTGCCCTGTCGAACCTGCACCGCCAGACGCTGTTCACCGAACAGGATTGCGGGCACCCCAAGGCCAAGGTTGCGGCGGCACGGTGCCGGGCGCTGAACAGCGACATCACGGTTTGCCAGGAAATGCAGGCGCTGACCGGGGAGAACGCAGGTGAATTCGTGGCGCAGGCGGATATCATTCTGGATTGCGCCGACAGTTACGCGGCCAGCTATATGCTGTCCGACCTGTGCCATGAAATGCGCAAGCCGCTGATCAGCGCATCGGTGCTGGGGCTGTCGGGATATGTCGGCGGCTTCTGCGGCGGGGCGCCCAGTTTGCGGGCCGTCTTTCCAGATGCGCCGGACAGCGGTGCAAGCTGTGCCACGGCCGGTGTTCTGGGCCCCGTTGTCGGCATGATCGGCGCGATGCAGGCGCAGATGGCGATGAACTTGATTCTGGGCCTTGACCCCTCGCCGCTGGGGCAGGTGGTTCAGGTCGACGCGCAAACGCTGCGTTGCACGACATTTCGGTTCGACAGCGCCCCGGAACCCGCGCGGCGTTTTGCCTTCGTCTCACCCGGCCAGCTAACGCCCGACGATCTGATTGTCGAGCTGCGCAGTGTGGATGAAGCCCCCGAGCCCATACACCCGCAGGCCCGGCGCATCGCGCCGGAACACCTGAAATCAAAGCCTAACACGGGCCAAAGACTGGCGCTGTGCTGCGCCACGGGTCTGCGTGCCTGGCGTGTGGCAGAAGAATTGCAACCGGATTGGCCGGGCGAGATCGTCCTTGTCGCGGCCGCAACCTCGTGAACGAAAAGGAAACGCGAGACATGAAAAAGCTGATCATAGCCATCGCCCTGCTGGCCGCCGCGCCGGCCTGGGCCGAGGACAAGATGACGGTGCTTCTGGATTGGTTCATCAACCCCGATCACGGCCCCATCATCGTGGCACAGGAAAACGGCTATTTCGCCGATGAAGGGCTGGAGGTTGAGATTGTCCCGCCCGCCGACCCGTCTGCGCCGCCGCGTCTGGTGGCTGCCGGTCAGGCCGATCTGGCCGTGTCCTATCAGCCGCAGCTGCACCTGCAGATCCACGAGGGCCTGCCCCTGAAACGCGTTGGCACGCTGGTTGCGACGCCGCTGAACTGCCTGCTGGTGCTGAAAGACGGCCCGATCGAAACGCTTGCCGACCTGAAAGGTCGAAAGGTCGGGTTTTCGGTTGCCGGTGTTGAAGAGGCGATCCTGACCGCGATGCTGAACGCGCATGGCGTGGCGCTGGATGATATCGAGATGATCAACGTCAACTTTTCACTGTCACCCTCGCTGATGACCGGTCAGGTGGATGCGGTGATCGGGGCGTTCCGGAACTTTGAGCTGAACCAGATGGACATCGAAGGCGTCGCGGGTCGCTGCTTTTACATCGAGGAAGAAGGCGTACCACCATATGACGAGCTGATCTATGTCGCCAACCCCGACACGATGGACGCCGACAAGGTCGCGCGGTTCCTGGCCGCCACCGAAAAGGCCACGCAGTTTATCGTCAACAACCCGGAAGAAAGTTGGGAAATTTTTGCCGCCACCTCGCCTGAGCTGCAGGATGAGCTGAACGCCCGCGCCTGGGTCGATACGCTGCCGCGTTTCGCGTTGCGCCCGGCGGGCTTTGACGCGGGCCGCTATGCCCGGTTCGAAGCGTTCCTGAAAGACAGCGGCATGATCGACAGCATCAACCCGGTCAGCGACATCACCATTGACGTGACCGCGCAATGAGCGCGTATGGCCGGGCCTTCGCACTGATGCGCGACTCGGCGCAGGGGCCGTGGCGGGACTATACCCGCCACGCCTTTGTCGAGGGGATGAAGGACGGCACCCTGCCGCGCGCCGCATTCCTGCACTATCTGCGGCAGGATTACGTGTTCCTGATCCACTTCTCCCGGGCCTGGGCGTTGGCGGTGGTAAAATCGGAAACCCATGCGGAAATGCTGACTGCCGTGGCAACCGTCAACGCGCTGGTGGCCGAGGAAATGCAGCTTCATATCGGGATCTGCGAGGCGGAAGGCATTTCCAGCGAGGAATTGTTCGCAACCCCGGAACGTGCCGAAAATCTGGCCTATACGCGCTTTGTTCTCGAAGCCGGGTACAGCGGCGATCTGCTGGACCTGTTGGCGGCGCTGGCCCCTTGTGTGATGGGTTATGGCGAGATCGGCGCGCGTCTGGCCGCCGAGGCGACATCCGACACCTATCGCGGCTGGATCGACACCTATGCAGGCCCGGATTATCAGGGCGCGTGCAAGGCGGTGGGGGATCTTCTCGATCAGGCTCTGACCCGGCGGATCGGCGCGGATTTCCAGACCGCCCCGCGGTGGGAGCGCCTGTGCCGGACCTTCCGCACCGCCACCGAGCTTGAGGTCAATTTCTGGCAAATGGGCCTGACCCCATGACCCCGGCGCCCGACCTGACCATCAGCGGCACGGCCACCATCGACGGCGCGACCCTGTTCGCGCCGCTGACCCTGACCCTTGGGGCGGGGCAGTGGACCTGTCTGCTGGGCGGCTCGGGCGTTGGCAAAACCACTGTTCTGCGCCTGATTGCCGGGCTGGAGACTGGGGCGGAGTTTACCGGTGAAATCACCGCCGGGGACGGCCTGCCGGTGCAGCAGCGGGTCGCTTATATGGCGCAGGACGATTTGCTGATGCCGTGGGCGACGGTGGCGCAGAATGTCTCGCTGGGCGCGCGGCTGCGGGGTGAAAAGCCGGACCTGGCACGCCGCGACCGGCTGATCGAACGGATGCGGTTGCAGGATCACATGGGCAAGAAGCCCGACGCATTGTCCGGCGGGCAACGGCAGCGGGTCGCCCTGGCCCGTACCTTGATGGAGGACCGGCCGATCGTTCTGCTGGATGAGCCGTTTTCGGCGCTGGATGCCCGGACACGCGCCGATATGCAGGATCTGGCCGCCGAAGCGCTGGAGGGCCGCACCGTCCTGTTGGTGACGCATGATCCGGGCGAAGCCGCGCGGCTGGGTCAGTCGATCACGGTGATGACCCAGCACGGGTTAACACCCTGTGCGCCGCCGCACGCCCCCGCGCCGCGAAAGGTAGACGATCTTGAAACGCTGGAAACGCAGGGCGCATTGTTGCGGCTGCTGCGGGAGGCGGCGGGATGAAGGCGCTTTCGGCCCTTGCCGCGACCCTGTTTGCGCTGGCGATCTGGCAGGCGATCGTCACCCTGACGGGCCTGCCCAAATTCATCCTGCCCGGCCCGGCCCTGGTGGCCGAGACCTGGTGGCAGAACCGCTGGGTGATCGCGGAACACACGTGGATCACGGCGGTCGAGGTGGTGATCGGCCTTGCCTGCGGCACGGTTCTGGGCGTCGTCACCGCGTTGCAACTGGCCAATTCGCGCGCGGCCCGGGTGCTGGTGCAGCCAATGCTGGTCTTCACGCAGGCGCTGCCGGTCTTTGCTCTGGCGCCGCTGCTGACGCTTTGGCTGGGCTATGGTCTCTGGTCCAAGGTGGCGATGGCGGTTCTGATCATCTATTTTCCGATCACATCGTCCTTTTTCGACGGGCTGATGCGAACCCCGCCCGGCTATCTGGATCTGGCCCGGACGATGCAGGCCAGCCCGCGCAGCGTTCTGTGGCATATTCGTATCCCGGCAGCCTTGCCTTCGCTGGCCTCGGGGATGCGGCTGGCCGCCGTCTACGCGCCCATCGGGGCGGTGATCGGCGAATGGGTGGGGTCGTCGCAGGGGCTGGGCTATCTGATGCTGCTGGCCAATGGCCGCGCCAAGACCGATCTGATGTTTGCGGCGATGCTGACGCTGGGGGTGTTTTCGATCCTGCTGCATCTGATCATCCGCCGCGCCACCGCGCGCATGGCAGGTGAGATGCGTTAACCATTCGGAAACCGATTCTGCCTCAGACTTGGGGCATGACCCAGGACGCCTTTGCCGAAGCCCCGATGCTGTTTGAAAGTGACGAAGCCCCGGTGCAGCCGCTGCCCTCCGGGCGGTTGCCGTCCTATATCAAGGATCACCGCAAACGGTTGCGGGACCGGTTCATGTCCGGTGGCTCGGCCGCGATGCCGGATTACGAACTGTTGGAGCTGGTTCTGTTCCGCTCGATCCCGCGGCAGGATGTAAAGCCGCTGGCGCGGGCGCTGATGGATACGTTCGGCGATTTCAACCGGGTGCTGACCGCGCCCGAGGAACGGCTGCGTCAGATCAAGGGCGTGGGCGATACCGTCATCACCGACCTGAAAATCCTCGAAGCCTGCGCCCATCGGATGGCCCGCGCGCGGGTGATGCAGCGACATGTGATTTCGGGCTGGGATGCGCTGCTGGATTATTGTCATACGACCATGGCCCATCGCGAGACCGAGCAGTTCCGGGTGTTCTATCTGGACCGCAAGAATGTGCTGATCGCGGATGAGGAACAGGCCAAGGGCACGGTCGATCACGTCCCCGTCTACCCGCGCGAGGTCGCCAAACGCGCGTTGGAGCTGAACGCCTCGGCCCTGATCCTGGTGCACAATCACCCGTCCGGTGATCCGACGCCGTCGCAATCGGATATCGACATGACTAACCGGATTCAGGATGCCTGTGTGGCGCTGGGCCTGACATTGCACGACCACCTGATTATCGGCAAATCGACCGAACTCAGCTTTCGGTCCGAAGGCTATCTTTAGGCGTCACTGCACCCAGACCTCGACCCGGCGGTTGACCTTCCGGCCCCAGTCGGTGTCATCACAGGCCATCGGCATCGCCTCGCCAAAGGCTTCAACCTCCAGCGTGACGCTGTCGGGGATCGCGGTTTCGACGGCTGCCAGAACGGCGTTGCGCACCGTTTGCGCGCGCAATCGCGCGATCCGGGCATTTGCCGCGGCGGCACCGTCCCCGTCGCTGAAGCCGACAAAGACCAGCTTGCGCGCGTCCAGCGTTCCTGCCTCAAGCTGCTGCGCCAGTTGCCGAATATTCGACCGGGATTGCGCGTCTGGCCGGGACGAGCCCGCTTCGAACCGGAAAGACAGGGACAGTCGGGACATCGGCCGCAGGGTTCGGACCATGCGCTGTACTTCGTCCAGCCCGACCTCGGACGCACCGCTGGCGATCGCATTGGCCAGGCGATCCCCCTGCAGGCCGATGCGCATCGTTTCGGGGGCCTGATCGACAAAACCCGCCTTGCGGATCGCCATCTGCGCGTCGGCGCTTTGGGTATAGGCCAAAAACTGCCGCGCGATCCGCGGCAGGCGGCGTTCTGGCAGATACAGGAACATGGGTGAGGTCAGAGGATAATCCTCGGTCTTGATGGATTGCCGCGTGGCAACCAGCGCGTGACCGCAGCCCCCGGCCAGCGGCAGAGCCCGCACCGGTTCGGTTTCGGCCTGACTGGCGATGCCCAGGGCAAAGGGATCATCCGCCACGACCTGCACCAGATCGCCGCTGCTTTCATGCCGCGTGACCTGATCCGACAGCGCAGCACCGGCCGGGTTCAGCAACCGATCTTCGAACCCCTGCGCCAGACCCGATCCCGCATCGGGCAGGTGCAGCGCGATTGGCGCGTCCGGCCCGCCCAGATCGGACCAGTTCGCGATTTCTCCGGTAAAAACCCGCACCAGATCATTGGGCGAGATTTGCCGCACCGGGTTGTCCCGGGCCACGATGGGCACCAGAGCGTCCAGCGCCACCACCCGCGACCGGCGCGCATGGGTCAGGTCGCCCAACCCCGCACCTTGCGCCGCCTTACGCTCGGCCGGTCGGATTTCGCGCAGGGCCATGACGACGTCGGTTTGATCCTCAATCAGATCCGTGAATCCCCGCCCGGTATTTGCGGCGCTGAAAATGAACCGGCCCAACGGGGCCGCGCGCCCGGTCTGATGCAGCTCGTATTCCATCCCGCCCGGGGTCAGGCGCTGCGATGTCACCGACAGCCCCTCCTGCCGGGCAAAACCCCAAAGCAGGGTGGGCACGACCTTGGCGGCCATCACGGAAGAGCCGGAAAACCGGACCTCGGCCACGAAATCGGTCAGGCTGGGGCAGGCGGGGCCGTCACAGCTCACGCCCGAGCCATCGACCGTCAGCTCGCCGAACTGGGTATCAAGCCGGTAAAACTCGCCATCGAAGCCCAGAAGAGTGCCGGTGACCTCAACCTTGCCGTCATGAGACGTCAGGGTGATGTCCTGCGCATACGCCCCCGATGCGAGGGTTGCCGAAAACAGTGCAGCCGCCGCCGCACGAAAGAATGTCATCAGAGAGTTGAGCCTGCCTGCGGTTTACTTTGCCGCGATTGTCAGGTCTTGGAGCAGATTATTCAACACCAGAAACTCACCCGTCTGCGAACAGTCGGGCAGGGCCAGCGTGAAATCGCGCGACCGCAATTGCCGGTCAGCGCGCAGTTCCAGCGATTGCACGCTCAGGTCGCGGCCACAGTTCTGCGGTGTCACTTCGGCTTCGACCGTCAGCGCGATCGAGCCCGACTGATGGGCCTGACCGGCGGGGAAGGAATAGACTTCGACATTCCGCCCGTCTCCAATCCCGGACTGGCCCAGATGCACCACATGGCCGGTGCCACGGGTTTCAGGATCAGCCGATACATGGCCCTTGCCGCCGTAATTCGCGCCAAATTCCAGCGCGTGAATCTGCAGCTCGGTCTCGCCCTGCCATTGCAGCGCGACGCGGGTATAATGGGCCATGTCGGGAATGTGAGTGGTGGCCACGGTTCCCTGCTCGTCATCCATCGAGATCAGGAAAATCGCGTATTCCGACAGGGCCGGTATCGTCAAATCCAGCTTGCCCTTTGCATCTGTTTGCTGGGTCACGGTCAGGCCGCTGTGATGCACCTCGACCCGTTCATTGCCGTGACAGGGCGCCTTGATCGTCAGCCGCGCGGCGGCACCGGGCACGGCGCGGGCGCGGGCGCTCAGGCTGCAATCGGCACGGTCAGAAGGGGCTGACCGGGTGGGCCGCAGCGTCCGGCGCGCAACATCGGTTTCCGGAATTGCATCGGTGGCCGAAGGCGAGGAGGTCAGAACAATTCCTTCGAGCCCGGAAATGGCCGGAGCCTGTTCCGTGGTCACAGCTTCGGCGACCCGCGCATTATCCCGTTGCGCGGGGGTTCCGTTCTGCATCAGGTAACCGATGGCCAGGGCACAGGCGACCGTGCCTCCGGTAGTCACGTAGTTCTTTATTACAAACAAGACACCCTCCCCAGTTGAAGGAGCGAGTCGCACACTGATCCTGAATCACGGCCAATATGTGGCCGTGGGGCGGACTCATTGTGTCTGAATTGCGTGACGTCAGGTCAGACGGCCGTGGCAGTGTTTGAACTTCTTGCCAGAGCCACAGGGGCACCGGTCGTTGCGCGACGGGTTGCCCCAGGTTTCCGGATCATCCTCGACAAAGCCCGGGCGCGGATCGCCCGAGGCTTCGGCCTCGGCCACCGCTTCGGCCTGATCTGCGGCCTGATCCACGGCTCTTTGCGCCTGCGCCTGCTGGGCCGCCATCTGGGCCAGCATTTCTTTCTGTTCCTCTTCGGTCAGAGGGCGCACACGTGACAATTGCTGGGTCACAGTCTCGCGCAGGCTATCCAACATGCCTTCGAACAGCTGGAAGCTTTCGTTCTTGTATTCGTTCAGCGGATCGCGCTGGGCGTAGCCTCGGAACCCCACGACCGAGCGCAGATGTTCCAGCGTCAGCAGATGCTCGCGCCATTTGGCGTCGATGGTCTGCAGCAGCACCTGCTTTTCGATATTGCGCATGTTTTCGGGGCCAAACGCGACCGCCTTCTGCGCCATCATTTCGTCTGCGGCCTTGACCAGACGCTCGCGTACCTGTTCGTCATCCACGCCTTCCTCGGCGGCCCAGTCCTGAACCGGGGCGTCGATGGTCAGCTTGTCTTTGATCGCTTCATGCAGGCCATCCGTGTCCCACTGATCGGCGTAGGATTTCGGCGGCATGTATTCGTCGATCAGATCGTCGATCACCTGCTCGCGCATGTCCGAGACAATCTCGGACAGGTCGTCCGAAGACATGATCTCGCGCCGCTGGCTGAACACCACCTTGCGCTGATCGTTCATCACATCGTCGAATTTCAGAACGTTCTTGCGCATGTCAAAGTTGCGGCCTTCGACCTTGGATTGCGCCCGTTCCAGCGACTTGTTCACCCAGGGGTGGACGATCGCCTCGCCCTCTTTCATGCCCAGCGTGGTCAGAACCTTGTCGAGCCGTTCCGAGCCGAAAATACGCATCAGGTCGTCTTCGAGGCTCAGGTAGAACACGGTGCGGCCCGGGTCGCCCTGACGGCCCGAACGGCCGCGCAGCTGGTTGTCGATGCGGCGGCTTTCATGGCGTTCGGACGCCATCACGTAGAGGCCACCAGCGGCCAGCACTTTTTCCTTTTCCTCGGCATGGCGCGCCTCTTCCGCGGCGCGCAGGTCCGACGGGTCGGCCTCGGGGTTTTCGGCCAGCGCCTGCAACACCTTCATCTCGACATTGCCGCCCAGCTGAATGTCGGTGCCGCGCCCGGCCATGTTGGTGGCGATGGTCACCGCGCCCAGTCGGCCGGCATCGGCGACGATCTGCGCCTCCTGCTCGTGCTGGCGGGCGTTCAGAACGTTGTGTTCGATGCCTTCTTTCTGCAGCAATTGACTCAGAAGTTCGGATTTCTCGATCGAGGTGGTGCCCAGCAGGACCGGCTGGCCCTTTTCCTGTGCCTCCTTGGTCTGTTCGATCATCGCGCCGTATTTTTCGCCGGCGGTGCGATAGACCTGATCATCCTCGTCCAGGCGGGCAATCGGCTTGTTGGTCGGAACCTCAACCACACCCAGACCGTAGATCTCGGCAAATTCCTCGGCCTCGGTCAGCGCGGTACCGGTCATGCCGCCCAGCTTGTCATAGAGGCGGAAATAGTTCTGGAAGGTCACGCTGGCCAGCGTCACGTTCTCGGGCTGAATCTGCACGCCTTCTTTGGCTTCGATGGCCTGGTGCAGACCTTCGGACAGGCGACGACCCGGCATCATCCGGCCGGTGAATTCGTCGATCAGAACCACGTTGCCGTCCCGGACGATATAATCCTTGTCGCGCGTGAACAGCTTGTGCGCGCGCAGGCCCTGATTGACGTGGTGCACGACCGTAGTGCTTTCGGGATCGTACAGGGAATGCCCCTCGGGGATCAGGCCCGCCGCGATCAGCTGCTGTTCCAGAAACTCGTTGCCTTCGTCGGTGAAGGTCACGTTGCGCGACTTTTCGTCCAGCGTATAGTGGTCGTCCTGCAGCGACGGGATCAGGCCGTCGATGGCGGTATACAGATCGGACCGGTCCTGCGACGGGCCCGAGATGATCAGCGGTGTCCGCGCTTCGTCGATCAGGATCGAGTCCACCTCGTCCACAATCGCGAAATTGTGGTGTTTTTGGTAAATTTCGGCCAGATCGGCCTTCATATTGTCGCGCAGATAATCAAAGCCCAGCTCATTGTTGGTGGCATAGGTGATGTCACAGGCATAGGCGGCTTTTTTTTCAGCATCGGGCTGGCCCGACCAAATCACGCCGGTGGTCATGCCGAGCGCGCCAAACACCTTGCCCATCCATTCGGCGTCACGCTTGGCCAGATATTCGTTGACCGTGACCACGTGCACGCCCTTGCCGGTCAGCGCGTTCAGATAGGCGGGGAAGGTGGCGACCAGCGTCTTGCCCTCACCGGTTTTCATCTCCGAGATATTGCCCTGATGCAGGAACGCCCCACCCATCAGCTGCACATCAAAGGCGCGCAGACCCAGCGCGCGCTTGGCACCCTCGCGGACATTGGCAAAAGCCTCGGGCAGCAGATCGTCCAGATTCTCGCCGTCCAGCGCCCGTTTGCGCAATTCTTCGGTCTTTTCGATCAGACCCTCATCCGACAGTTTTTCGAACTCGGGTTCCAGCGCATTGATCTTTTCGACCAGCGGGCGGGTCGCCTTGATCTTGCGGTCGTTCGGTGTTCCGAACACCTTTTTGGCGAGCGTTCCGAGTCCCAGCATGTTCACTCCAGCGGATCTGTTCTTGTCTTGGTTGCGACAGGCTTGCCCACCTTGCGCGCAACCCATAGATACGGGGGGTGAAAGGCGGCCCTGTCCAAGGCTTCAAAGCGATGTAAGCGGCAGGTTCCAGAGTGTCAACGCCACGCCCCGTCGCGGCAAAGAAATAGGATGATTCCATGCCCAAAGGCCTCACTTTTCTGCCATCGCTGGCGCTTGCTGCCGTGATGGCTCTGCCGCTGGCCGCCGAAACCAAACCCGACGCCGGCACCGTGGTCGCCCGCGTCAACGGTGATGAGATCACACTGGGTCACGTTATCGCCACCACGGCAACGCTGCCGCAGCAGTTTCAGCAGATCGAAGATGACGTTCTGTACGGGCTGATCGTCGATCAGCTGATCCAGCAACAGCTTCTGAGCCAGGAGCAGGAGGCGCTGAGCACTCTGAATACGCTGGCACTGGAAAACGAGACACGCTCGCTGCGGGCGGTTCAGACAGTGAATGCGCTGGTTGAGGAGAACGTCACCGACGAGGCGATCCAGGCCGCCTATGACGCGCAGTTCAGCGATTTTCAGGGTGAGGATGAGTTCAACGCCAGCCATATCCTGGTCGAGACCGAGGACGAGGCGCAGGCGATCAAGGCGCAACTGGACGATGGTGCCGATTTCGCGGAACTGGCCCGCGAGAAATCCACCGGCCCGTCCGGTCCCAATGGCGGTTCGCTGGGCTGGTTCGGTCCGGGCCGCATGGTGCCCGAGTTCGAGGCCGCCGTTGTCGGGCTGGAAAAGGATCAGGTCTCGGACCCGGTGCAGACGCAGTTTGGCTGGCATGTCATCCTGTTGAACGACAAGCGCAAAAGCGAAGCGCCGGCGCTGGATGTGGTGCGCGGCGAACTGGCCCAGACGTTGCAGCAAGAGGCCGTTCAGGCCCGGATCGACGCGCTGACGCAGCAGGCGCAGATCGACCGCCCGGCGCTTGAAGGTGTCACACCGGATATCATCCGTCAGCTGGATCTGATTCAGGAGTAAACCCCGTGGCCACGATCACCAAGGTATCCCCGCTGGCCCCGGCGGCGTTTCCCGATCTTCCTGCAATCGACGGGGTGCGCTTCGCCACCGTCGCGGCGGGCGTGCGCTATCAGGACCGGACGGATGTCATGCTGGCGGTGCTCGATCCGGGCACCTCGGTGGCCGGTGTGTTCACCCGGTCCGCCACCCGCGCGGCCCCGGTTCTGGACTGTCAGGACAAGATCGGCGGGCCTTCGGATGGGCCGGCGGCAATCCTGGTGAATTCCGGCAACGCCAATGCGTTTACCGGGCATTACGGTCAGACCTCGGTGGCGGAGGTGACGCAGGCCGTGTCGAACGCCACCGGCGTTCCGGTCGAGCGGGTCTTTACCTCATCGACCGGCGTGATCGGTGAGCCGCTGCCCCATGACCGTATCGTGACGCAGCTTGAAACGCTGAAATCCGGGCTCAGCCGACACGCGGTCGAGGACGCGGCGCGGGCGATCATGACCACAGATACCTTCCCGAAAGGTGCCGGCACACAGGTCGAGATTGACGGCAAAACAGTCTCTGTTGCGGGGATTGCGAAAGGGTCCGGCATGATCGCGCCCGATATGGCGACGATGTTGGTTTACATCTTCACCGACGCGCAGGTCGAGCAATCGGCGCTGCAATCCATGTTAAGCGCGCAGACCGACCGGACGTTTAACTGCATCACCGTGGACAGCGACACCTCGACCTCGGACAGCCTGCTGCTGTGTGCAACCGGGGCCTCGGGCGTTGATGCCACGGGCAACGCGGCTTTTGCCAAGGCGCTGGAATCGGTGATGCTGGACCTTGCGCAACAGGTGGTGCGCGACGGCGAGGGGGCGACGAAATTTGTGGAAATCCGCGTGACCGGGGCCGCCTCGGACGCCGACGCCAAGGTGCATGGTCTGGCCATTGCGAACTCTCCGCTGGTGAAAACCGCCATCGCGGGCGAGGACCCGAACTGGGGCCGCGTTGTCATGGCCATCGGCAAATCGGGCGCAGCTGCGGACCGTGATCTGCTG
Organism: Ruegeria sp. ABV4_181; assembly: GCF_056158465.1. NCBI lineage: Bacteria > Pseudomonadati > Pseudomonadota > Alphaproteobacteria > Rhodobacterales > Roseobacteraceae > Ruegeria > Ruegeria sp. ABV4_181. Next base: position 596,706 of record NZ_JBSWTI010000002.1, on the reverse strand, counting down.
AGCATTTCGTTCGGCGATATTCTGGTGGCCGAGAAAGGCTGGGTCAGTCCCGAGTACCGCGAAGAAGACGCCGCCGCCTACATGAAAGGTCAGGATCTGGTGATCACCGTTGATCTGGGGCTGGGTGCGGGGCAGTCCACCGTCTGGACCTGTGATCTGACCCACGGCTATATCGAGATCAATGCGGATTATCGCTCGTGAAGACTGTACTTGTCTCTGCCGTTGCCCTGATCGACATCGAGGGCCGGGTGCTGCTGGCGCAACGCCCGGAGGGTAAATCCATGGCCGGTCTGTGGGAGTTTCCCGGCGGCAAGATCGAGCCCGGCGAAACGCCCGAGGCGGCGCTGATCCGCGAATTGCATGAGGAGTTGGGCATCGACACCTGGGCCTCGTGCCTTGCGCCGCTGACCTTTGCCAGCCACAGCTATGACGATTTCCACTTGCTGATGCCGCTCTTTGCCTGCCGCAAATGGGAGGGCATCCCGCAGTCGAAAGAAGGGCAGGCCCTGAAATGGGCCCGCGCGAACGAACTGCGCAACTATCCGATGCCTGCGGCAGATATGCCGCTGATCCCGATCCTGCGGGATTGGTTGTAGAAACTAATTCTGAACCTGAAGGCGCGGTGCGTGTGTTTGCGGGCCCTGATCATCGACCAGGGCGCTGTCTAAGGTGATCACAAACCGTACCTGTAGCTATTGTTGCCCCTTGGCTGGCAATTGTGAACAGCAAGTGAACAAGCCATTTTCCTTTCGTTCAATACCAATTGTGCAAACTCTTTTCTGCTCTGGCAGAGCGGAAAACGTAAATGTTTCGACCTGTAGCTGTCACTTTCGTCCTTCAGGGGATCGGGCCGGGTACATTTTACTCAGCTGAACGGCTGCAATCCAAATGGGGTTACTATGATGAATGGCGATGTAAGCTCGGCTGACAAGGACATGCATGAAAAGTGGTCTACGTGGAGCATGAAGCCCAAAAAGCCACAAAGGAACCTTACTCATTACGCTTCAGCATTTGTGGTTGCATTGGCGGCATTTGTCGCGGGCGACTTCCATCTGTACCTGATTTTCTAATGCCCTTTCTGCCGTTCCTGTTGCCGAAACAGGTGATCAAGCCAGGGTACAGATTTCCACGCACCAGAGGCTGTTACAATTCGTAAGAATTGAGAAAACATCAGGCAAAACTTGACGTTGATCTTTCCGCCTGTCCCTATCGGGGCATTGGCGTTCGGGGGCGATCCCGAACCCGCCATTTCCGGCCCGGAGGAGGGGCCGGGTGGGGAGGAGAAAGAGATTGGCTCAGACGCAGTCGGGCGCGGCGGGGATGCACTCCCTTCCGGCGCTTCTAAACCGTAATGCGACGCAGTTCGGGAATGCCCCGGCCTACCGGGAAAAGGAATTCGGAATCTGGCAGTGCTGGAGCTGGGCGGAAACCGCCCGCGAAGTCCGCGCTATTGCGCTGGGGTTTCTGGAGCTTGGGGTGGAAAAGGGCGATCATGTCGCCGTCATAGGCCGCAACCGCCCGGCGCATTACTGGTCGATGGTGGCCGCCCAGATGGTGGGCGCGGTGCCCGTGCCACTCTATCAGGATTCGGTGGCCGAAGAGATGGCCTATGTGCTGGAGCATTGCGGCGCGAAATACGTCGTCTGCGGCGATCAGGAGCAGGTCGATAAGGTCATCGAGATTCAGGAAAACCTGCATCAGGTCAAGCACATTCTCTATACCGACAAGCGCGGGATGCGGAAATACGACCACAGCCAGATGAACGCGCTGGAAGACCTCATGGCGGAAGGCAGCGCCGGTCACGCGCGGTTCGATGCGGAGCTGGATAAACGCATCGCGGCGATCACCTATGACGATACCTGCGTGATGCTCTATACCTCGGGCACGACCGGAAAGCCCAAAGGCGTGGTGCTGTCGAACCGCAACGTGATCGAAAGCGCCAAGAACTCGGCCGAGTTCGATCATCTGAGCCAGAACGAAGACATTCTGTCTTACCTGCCGATGGCCTGGGTGGGCGATTTCATCTTTTCCATCGGTCAGGCCTATTGGTGCGGCTTCTGCGTGAACTGCCCCGAAAGCGCCGACACGATGATGACTGACCTGCGTGAGATCGGGCCGACCTATTTCTTCGCCCCGCCGCGCGTGTTCGAAACCCAGCTGACCAACGTGATGATCCGGATGGAGGATGCGGGCAAGCTGAAGCAGCGCATGTTCCACCATTTCATGGCGCATGCGAAAAAGGTCGGCGGCCTGCTGCTGGACGGCAAGCCGGTGGGCTTTGGCGACCGCCTGAAATACGCGCTGGGCAATCTGCTCGTCTACGGGCCGCTCAAGGATACGCTGGGCTACGGCCGCTTCCGCGTCGGTTATACGGCGGGTGAGGCGATCGGGCCGGAGATTTTCGACTTCTATCGCTCGCTGGGCATCAATCTGAAGCAGCTTTACGGCCAGACTGAAGCAACCGTGTTCATCACCGTGCAGCCGGATGGCGAGGTGCGCGCCGATACGGTTGGCGTGCCCGCCCCGGATGTCGAGCTGAAGATCGACGACAAGGGTGAGATCCACTATCGCTCGCCCGGTGTGTTCGTCGAATATTACAACAACCCGGACTCCACCGCCTCGACCAAGGATGCCGAGGGCTGGGTGGCCACTGGTGACGCCGGGTTCATCGAGGAAAGCTCGGGCCATCTGCGGATCATCGACCGCGCCAAGGACGTGGGCAAAATGGCCGACGGTTCGATGTTCGCGCCGAAATATGTCGAAAACAAGCTGAAGTTCTACCCCGACATCCTTGAGGTCGTGCTGTTCGGAAACGGCAAGGACCGCTGTGTCGCTTTCATCAATATCGACCTGACGGCAGTCGGAAACTGGGCCGAACGTAACAATGTAGCCTACGCATCCTACCAGGAACTGGCGGGCCATCCGCGTGTGTTAGAGACGATTCGTGGCCATGTGGAAGCGGTGAACAAGTCGGTCGCTGCCGACGAGATGCTGTCGGGCTGTCAGGTGCACCGCTTTGTGGTCCTGCACAAGGAGCTGGACGCGGATGACGGTGAGATGACCCGTACACGCAAGGTGCGGCGCGGGTTTGTCGAAGAGAAATTCCACGACATCATCGCCGCGCTTTACGACGGGTCCGAGAGTGTGTCGACCACCACCGAAGTGACCTATGAGGACGGCCGCAAGGGTTCGATCAGCGCGACACTGGAGATTGTGGATGCGCCGGTTGTGGCCGCGGCCCAGCACAAGGTTGCGGCGGAATGAGGGCCGTTCGAGCGCCACTCGACCTGCGGTCGTCGCCCCGCCCGCCGTCCCGTTTTTGCGAAAGTCAGGGAGCGACTGATGCTGGATAATTCCGAAGGATATGTCACCGAAGATGGCCGCAAGATCGGCGGCGTGGTGATGGAGATGAAGAACATCACCCTGCGCTTTGGCGGTGTGGTGGCGATCAAGGATATCTCGTTCGACATTCGCGAGGGTGAGATTCGGGCGATCATCGGGCCGAACGGGGCGGGCAAATCCTCGATGCTGAACGTGATCTCGGGCTTTTATGTGCCGCAAGAGGGCGAGGTCTGGTTTCATGGGTCAAAGCGCCCGCCCATGCGCCCCTTTGAGGTGGCGCAGCAGGGAATCGCGCGGACCTTCCAGAACATCGCCCTGTTCGAAGGTATGAGCGTGCTCGACAACGTGATGACCGGTCGGCTGAATTTCATGCAGACCAACATCTTTCAGCAGGCGCTGTGGAAGGGCAAGGCCGAGGCCGAAGAAGTCAAGAACCGCGAAGCGGTGGAAAAGATCATCGACTTTCTGGAAATCCAGCACATCCGCAAGACGCCGGTGTCCCGCCTGCCCTACGGGCTGAAAAAGCGCGTGGAACTGGCGCGTGCGCTGGCGGCGGAACCCAAACTCCTGCTGCTGGACGAGCCGATGGCCGGAATGAATGTCGAAGAGAAAGAGGACATGAGCCGCTTTATCCTCGATGTGAATGACGAGTTTGGCACCACCATCGCGCTGATCGAACACGATATGGGCGTGGTGATGGACCTGAGCGACCGCGTGGTGGTGATGGATTACGGCAAGAAGATCGGTGACGGCACGCCCGATGAGGTGCGCAGCAATCAGGAAGTCATCGACGCCTATCTGGGGGTCAGCCATGACTGACCATCTGACGGACATGAGAGGGGGCGCACATGCCTGATCAGTTGATTTTCGCGATGGAGGTCATCCTTAACGGCCTGATGGCCGGGGTGCTTTACGCTCTGGTCGCTCTGGGCTTTGTGCTGATCTACAAGGCGTCGGGGATTTTCAATTATGCGCAAGGGGTTATGGCCCTGTTTGCCGCCATGACGCTGGTTGGGATCATGAACGGTCAGGTGCCGTTTGCGCATGTGATCAACGCGACATTCGGGACGCATATCCACTATTTCGGCTGGAACGTGCCCGCGCTGCTGGCAATTGTCCTGACCATGGGAGTGATGGTTCTGCTGGCCTGGGCGGTGCAGCGCTTTGTCATGCGCCATCTGGTCGGGCAGGAGCCGATCATTCTTTTCATGGCGACCATCGGTCTGGCCTATTTCCTTGAGGGCGTGGCTGACCTGATGTGGGGGTCCGAGATCAAGACGCTGGATGTGGGTCTGCCGCAGGGCATCAACCTGTGGATTGACGAGAGCACGTTCAACATCTTCGGCTACGGCTTCTTCATCGACAATCTGGATATCGTGGCGACCGTGATTGCGGCGCTGCTGGTGGCGGCGCTGGTGGCGTTCAGCCAGTACACCAAGCAGGGCCGCGCTATGCGTGCGGTGGCGGATGACCATCAGGCGGCGCTGTCGGTGGGGATTTCGCTGAACTTCATCTGGATCATGGTCTGGTCGGTGGCCGGGTTCGTGGCGCTGGTTGCGGGCATCATGTGGGGCACCAAATCGGGCGTGCAGTTCTCGCTGTCGCTGATCGCGCTCAAGGCGCTGCCGGTGCTGATGCTGGGCGGGTTTACCTCGATCCCCGGCGCCATCGTTGGCGGGCTGATCATCGGTGTGGGTGAGAAACTGTTTGAGTTCGCCATTGGCCCGCTGGTCGGCGGCGCGACCGAGAACTGGTTCGCCTATGTGCTGGCCTTGATTTTCCTGGTGTTCCGTCCGCAAGGCCTGTTCGGCGAGAAGATCATCGAGAGGGTTTAGGCATGACCAAGCTGCTCGCCATCATCAACGTGATCGCATGGGCCGGGTTCTGGGCTTTTGGCTATATCGCCCTGACGTCGGACGATCTGACCAGCGGCCAGCTGGTCATTGCTGCGATCCTGGCCTTTGCCGGGCTGGTCATGGGCATTCTGGCCTACATGAAACTGGTGCGCTCCTCTGAGGCGAGCGGGTACGCCAAAGGCTCAAACCAACTGGACGCCGAGGCCCGGAACCGGGCGCAGGAAGAATGGGGAAAGTAAGACATGTTCTATCGTGAGGCCGGAGATTTCAAAGTCTCCTACGTGGATGACAGCCAGACCTTCCCGATCAAATTCGACCGGTACCGGTATTATGTCGTGCTGGCGGTGGCGTTCGGGATCATCCCGTTCATCATCAATGATTACTGGGCCAATGCGCTGCTGCTGCCGTTCCTGATCTATGCCATCGCGGCGATCGGGCTGAACATTCTGGTGGGCTATTGCGGGCAGGTTTCGCTGGGCACCGGCGGGTTCATGGCGGTGGGGGCTTATGCCTGTTACAAGCTGATGACCGCTTTTCCGGATGTCAGCATGTTCGTCCACGTCATCCTGGCGGGCGGAATCACCGCCATTGTGGGTGTTTTGTTCGGCCTGCCCAGCCTGCGGATCAAGGGATTCTATCTGGCGGTGGCAACACTGGCGGCGCAGTTCTTCCTTGTGTGGCTGTTCAACCGGGTGCCGTGGTTTTACAACTATTCGGCCTCGGGCCAGATCAACGCGCCCGAACGCGACGTGTTCGGCATCATCATCACCGGCCCGAATGCACCGGCCTGGGCCACCTATCTGTTCTGCCTGATCTTCCTGACCATCTGCGCCATCGTCGCGCGCAATCTGACGCGCGGCACCACCGGTCGGACCTGGATGGCGATCCGCGACATGGATATCGCCGCCGAGATCATCGGGGTGAACCCGCTGAAGGCGAAACTGACCGCCTTTGCCGTCAGTTCCTTCTTTGTCGGCATATCGGGCGCGCTGTTCTTCGCGGTCTATCTGGGCGCGGTCGAGGTTGGCGAAGTGTTCGGCATCCAGAAATCGTTCCTGGTGCTGTTCATGATCATCATCGGCGGGCTGGGGTCCATATTCGGATCTTTCGCGGGCGCGGCCTTTCTGGTGCTGCTGCCTGTCGTTCTGAAGGTGGTCGGCGCCGACATGCTGGGCTGGCCCACCGATATTGTGGCGCATCTGCAGCTGGTGATCGTCGGCGCGCTGATCATCCTGTTCCTTGTCCTTGAACCGCACGGGCTGGCGCAGCTGTGGCGCGTGGCCAAGGAGAAACTCAAACTCTGGCCGTTCCCGCACTAAGCGACCGGCCCAATCACAAAACGGGTGCAAAGCCCGAATGCAACATCGGACTAACCAAGGGAGGAGACACCCGATGAAATTTAGACTGGCAACCGTGGCGCTGAGCGCCCTGATGGCCGCAGGGCCGGCGCTGGCGGATCTTGTGATCCCCGATCTGAGCTATCGCACCGGACCCTATGCGGCGGGCGGCATTCCGTTCTCGGACGGGTATAACGACTATTTCACCCTGCTGAACGAGCGCGACGGCGGCATCGGCGGTGTTCCTATTCGCGTGGTCGAATGCGAAACGGGCTATAACACCGAGAAAGGTGTGGAATGTTATGAATCCACCAAGGGCGAAGGCGCGCTGGTGTATCAGCCGCTGTCGACCGGAATCACCTATCAGCTGATCCCGAAAGTGACCGCGGACGACATTCCGCTGCACACGATGGGTTACGGCCGCACCTCGGCCAAGAACGGCGATGTGTTCAGCCATACCTTCAACTATCCGGCCAACTACTGGGACGGGGCCTCGGGCGCGGTCAACTATCTGCTTGAGGAAAACGGCGGCGATCTGAGCGGCAAGAAGATTGCGCTGGTCTATCACAACTCGGCCTATGGCAAGGAACCGATCCGGACGCTTGAAGAACTGTCCAAGAAGCACGGTTTCGAACTGGTCGCGCTGCCGGTTGATCACCCCGGACAAGAGCAGAAATCGCAATGGCTGCAGATCCGCCGGGACCGTCCCGACTATGTGCTGATGTGGGGCTGGGGCGTGATGAACCAGGTCGCCGTACAGGAAGCCGCCAACATCCGCTTCCCGATGGAAAACTTCATCGGCATCTGGTGGTCGGGCTCGGAAAACGACGTGCTGCCGGCGGGTGAGGCCGCAAATGGCTACAAGGCGCTGACCTTCCACAATGTGGGCACGGATTTCCCGGTCTTCGACGATCTGCAAACGCATGTTGTCGATGCGGGCAAGGCCGCCGGCGCAGGGGATCAGGTCGGTACGGTTCTGTATAACCGCGGGCTGTATGCCGCGGTGCTGGCCGCCGAAGCGATCAAGAAAGCGCAGGAAATTTCCGGCAATGCCGAAATTACCCCCGCAGACATGCGCAACGGCATGGAAGCACTGGAAATGACCGAGGCGAAGATGGCTGATCTGGGTCTGCCGAACTTTGGCCCGACCTTCTCGGTTTCATGCGCCAACCACGGCGGTGACGCGCTGGTCGGTGTGACCCAGTGGGATGCCGCGAACAAGACATGGTCGCTGATCTCGGACTTCAAACCGACCGATGGCGACGTGATCGGGGCGCTGATCAACGAAGACTCCGCCGCTTATGCCGCGGAAAACAACATCGAGTCGCGCTGCTGATCCGGCGCATGTGAACCACCGGGGCGGCGGCCGACCGCCGCCCCGACCCTGACGCTGAGGAAAGGACGCGTTGATGCTGGACTTGTTCCGGACAAAGACAGGGATACTGCTGGGCGCCTTCCTGGGCCTCGCCGCTTGTGGCGAGCCAAGGATCGACGGCCCGGTCTGTACCGGTCTGGTCCGCGACTTTGATCCGGCGAAATCCGTCACCCGCAGCGGTTCTGCATCCGATGTGGATGCAACCACGGAATTATTCTCGCGCCTGTTCGAGGGACAGGCCGGTCAGCGGGCCAATCTGGCCCACGACGGGCGCGGTATCCCGGTTGAAATTCTGGCGATGACAACCGGCGGTCAGTACGGCGCTTTTTCGTCCGGCGCGCTGGACGGCTGGACGGGAAACGGGCGGCCCGCGTTCAACATCGTGACCGGCGCCAGCGCGGGCGCGCTGATCACGCCGCTGGCCTTTGCCGGATCGGAGTTTGACGAACGCCTGCAATCCAATACTGACATCAATTCGGATGACATCCTTACCCAGAACCCGCTGCTGGCGGTTCCGTTTTCCAGCTCAGTCTACGATACGAAGAAGCTGAAGAAGCTGGTCGCGGGTGAGATCGACAAACCCCTGCTGGAGCGCATCGCGCAACGGGCGGACCCTGCCCAGACCGGGCAAGCAGTCAACAGCGTCGTTGTCGGCGCGGTAAACCTGGATACCGGGCGGTTCGACATCATGGATATCGGCCACTACCTGGCCACCACCCCGGATGACGATGCCACCCGGAAAGATTGTATGGCCGAGGCGGTTCTGGCCAGTTCGGCAATCCCCGTTCTGTTTCCGCCCCGGCGCATCAATGGCGCGCTTTACGCGGATGCGGGCGTGCGCCAGCACGTGTTTCTGGAAGGGCTGGCCGAAGGTCAGCGGCTGGCCACCCGGCGCACAGGTCAGCGGTTTGACGTCCGCGTGACCCTGCTGGTCAATGGCGACCTTGTCGTTGCGGAGCAGAAACAGAAAACCGGGATCATCCCGCTGGCCGGGCGAAACTTCCAACTGGTCACGGATCAGGGATTCCGCGAGTCGATTGACCGGACCCTCCGCGTTGTGCGCCGGAACCAGTCCTGGACGTTCAGGGCACTGGTCGCGCCGGAACTTGATCCGGGGACCTGCAAATCCCCCGAACCGTTGTTTGACGCCTGCATTACCCGGGCGCTGTTCGACGCGGGGCAGAAGATGACCAGCTCCCAACCCATCCCGTGGCTGCGCGCGGATGAGCTGGAGCAAAAGATCAACGAAATCTACGGGAGCTGACAATGCTGGATGCGGCACAGACCACAGATGTACAGGCCGAAACCCTGCTTGAGGTCAACAATATCGAGGTGATCTACAACCACGTGATCCTTGTTCTGAAAGGTGTCAGCCTGACTGTACCCAAGGGCGGTATCACCGCTTTGCTTGGCGGCAATGGCGCGGGCAAGACCACGACCCTCAAGGCCGTGTCGAACCTGCTGCATTCCGAACGGGGCGAGGTCACCAAAGGGACGATCGAATATCGCGGGACCAGCGTGCATGAAAGCGACCCGGCCGATCTGGTGGAAAAAGGCGTTATCCAGGTGATGGAGGGCCGCCACTGTTTCGAACATCTGACCGTCGAGGAAAACCTGCTGACCGGGGCCTATACCCGCAAAGACGGCAAGGCGGCGATCCAGCAGGACTTGGACCTGGTCTATACCTATTTCCCCCGTCTCAAGGAACGCCGCCGGTCGCAGGCAGGCTATACTTCGGGTGGTGAGCAGCAGATGGTTGCGATGGGCCGGGCGCTGATGTCGCGACCCGAAACCATCCTGCTGGACGAACCCTCGATGGGGCTGGCACCGCAGCTGGTCGAAGAGATTTTCGGCATCGTGAAGGACCTCAACGAGAAAGAGGGCGTGTCTTTCCTGCTGGCAGAGCAAAACACTAATGTGGCTCTAAGGTTCGCACATTACGGCTATATTCTGGAATCGGGCCGCGTGGTGATGGACGGCCCGGCAGCCGATCTGCGGGAAAATCCCGACGTGAAGGAGTTCTATCTGGGCATGTCCGACGAAGGCCGCAAAAACTTTCGCGATGTGCGCTCGTACCGCCGCCGCAAGAGGTGGCTGTAAGCGGATGGAGGATCTGGTGATGACGAAATTCTACGATACGCTCGAAACCCGTTCCGCCGATCAGCGCACCGCTGATCAGGCCAAAGCCCTGCGCACTCAGATCGAGCGGGCCAGGACCGCGCCGGGGTTTGCCAGACACTTGGCGGATGTCGACACCGCGACCATTGCCTCGGCCGCGGACCTTGCGAAACTGCCGGTTCTGCGCAAGTCCGATCTGGCCAAGGCGCAGGCGGCCAGTGCGCCGTTTGGTGGCTTCACGGTCAAACCGGCGCACCAGTTCCATCACGTGTTCCAGTCGCCGGGCCCGATTTACGAACCCGGCAGCACCGATCACGACTGGTGGCGCATGGGGCGGTTTCTGCATGCCGCAGGCGTCGGAGCGGGCGATATCGTGCACAATTGTTTCGGCTATCACCTGACCCCGGCGGGCATGATCTTTGAAAGTGGCGCGCGCGCCGTCGGGGCTGCGGTCCTTCCCGCCGGAACCGGCCAGACCGAATTGCAGGTCACCGCAGCACGCGATGTGGGCTGTACCTCATACGCCGGGACGCCGGATTATCTGAAGGTGATCCTGGACAAGGCCGACGAGATGGGCGTGGCCCTGAATTTCTCAACCGCGGTTGTCGGCGGCGGCGCCCTGTTCCCGTCGCTGCGCCAGGATTACGCGGACCGGGGCATTTCCTGTCTGCAATGCTATGCCACTGCGGATCTGGGCAATATCGCTTATGAAAGCCCGGCAATGGAAGGGATGATTATCGACGAGCATGTAATCGTCGAGATCGTCACCCCCGGAACCGGCACCCCGGTTGCCGCCGGCGAAGTGGGCGAGGTCGTGGTGACCACGCTCAACCCCGATTACCCGCTGATCCGGTTCGCCACCGGCGATCTGTCGGCCATCCTGCCGGGCCAATCTCCCTGTGGCCGCACCAATGCGCGCATCAAGGGCTGGATGGGCCGGGCCGACCAGACCACCAAGATCAAGGGCATGTTCGTGCGCCCCGAACAGGTGGCGGCGCTGGTCGACAAACATGACGAGATCGTCAAAGCTCGTGTCATTGCCGCCCGGCAGGGCGAAATGGACACCATGACCGTTCAGATCGAAAGCCCGGGTGGCGATGACATGGCTTATGCCAGATCCGTGGTCGAAGTGCTGAAACTGAAAGGCGCGATCGAAGTTGTCGCCCCCGGATCGCTGCCCAAGGACGGGCTGGTGATCGAGGATCAGCGCGTCTACGAATGATCCTGAACCAAATCTGCGGCAGTATGTGCCGCAGATTTGTACCCCTGCCCACTGGTGTTTCTTAGCGTTTTGGTCGATTAAAGGCGAACCCTGTGCCTTTGCCAGCCACAAACCGGAAACATGGCCGACATCGAATTTTCAGAACACGGAACGCGCAATCGGGGCGTGTTGGGAACCCGGCTGGTGGGCACGGTGGCCTATCTGGTGGCGGCCGCCTGCCTGTTGCCGATGGTCGCGGTTGTTCTTGCGGCGGTGACCGGCGGGACGGATACGATCACGCATCTGCTGCAAACGGTTTTGCCCGGCTATGCGGTGACGACCGTGATCCTGGTGGTGCTGGTGGCGGCCGGCACGTTTTCCATCGGTGTTGGCGCCGCATGGCTGGTGACGATGACCCGGTTCCCCGGCGTGCGCTTTCTTGAGATTGCGCTGGTGCTGCCGCTGGCCTTTCCCGCCTATGTGCTGGCCTATGCCTACACGTTCATCCTGGATCACCCCGGCATCGTTCAGACCACCCTGCGCGAGGTGACCGGCTGGGGCCCGCGCGATTACTGGTTCCCCGAAATCCGCTCGACCGAGGGGGCGGCGGTGATGTTGATCCTGGTCCTTTACCCTTATGTCTACCTGCTGGCCCGCGCCGCGTTTCTTCAGCAAAGCGCCACCGCTTTTCTGGCTGCGCGCGCGCTGGGCAAAAGCCCGTGGCTGGCCTTCTGGCACGTTTCGCTGCCGATGGCGCGTCCGGCCATTGCGGGCGGTGTTCTGCTGGCGATCATGGAAACCATCGCCGATTTCGGCACCGTGGCCTATTTCGGCGTGCAGACATTTGCCACCGGCATCTACACCAGCTGGTTTTCGATCGGAGACCGCGCGGCCGCTGCGCAGCTGGCCCTGTGCCTGCTGGGCTTTGCGCTGCTCATGGCGGTGGCCGAGCGGATGCGGCGGGGCAAGGCGAAATATTACCAGTCGGGGAAAAGCCATGCGTCCCTGCCAGCCGCGCAACTGACCGGCTGGCAATCGGTGATGGCCTTTACGCTTTGCGCGGTGCCGGTGCTGCTGGGGTTTTTGTTGCCGGTCTTCATTCTGGTTCAGATGGGCATGGAATCAGAACAGAACCTGCTTTCGCGGCGCTATATCGGGTTCATCCGAAACTCGCTGACACTGGCGGGAGTGGCCGCGGTTGTGACCGTTTGCGCCGCGATCTGCGTCGGGTTCTTTCAGCGCCTCCGCCCGGGGCGCGGATCGGCGGCCACGGGATATCTGGCGCGGCTGGGCTATGCAGTGCCGGGCGGGGTGATTGCCGTGGGTCTGATGGTGCCCTTTGCCAGCTTTGACAACGCGCTGGACGCCTGGATGCGGGACACGTTCGATATCTCGACCGGTTTGCTGGTCACAGGTTCGATCTGGCTGCTGGTGGCGGCCTATATGGTGCGCTTTCTGGCCGCCGCGCTCAGCGCTTATGAAGGCGGACAGAGCACGGTGCACGCCAATATGGACGCGGCGTCGCGATCCTTGGGCCAGACGCCGCTGGGCACCCTGCGCCGGGTGCATCTGCCGATTCTGACGCCGTCGCTGCTGACCGCGTTGCTGATCGTTTTTGTCGACGTGATGAAAGAGCTGCCCGCCACCCTGATCATGCGCCCGTTCAACTTTGATACGCTGGCGATTCAGGCCTATCGCCTGGCCTCGGACGAGCGGCTGGAAGGGGCCGCGGTTCCATCGCTGGTGATCCTTGCCGTCGGGCTGTTGCCGGTGATTCTGATCTGCCGTCAGGTCGGTCGGCGCTAGCGCGCGGCGATTCAAAAATGCCACACCCGTTTGCAGCGGGCTTGATTCAAACGCATTTTCCGGCAAGGTTTGTTCCATGAACATGCAGCCTCCCAGCCGGTTTACTGCAAACTCGGCCCAGATGCCCGTCGCGTTCAACCGGCGCGAGATGTCCCATATCCTGTCCGTCTATGGCCGGATGGTCGCCACCGGAGAATGGCGCGATTACGGAATTTCCAATCTGCGCGACGTGGCGGTGTTTTCCATTTTTCGACGAACTGCGGAACACCCGATCTATCGGGTCGAAAAACACCCGCGCCTGCGGCAGAAGCAGGGGATGTATTCGGTGGTCGGCATGGATGGGCGCATTCTGAAACGGGGGCATGATCTGCGCATCGTGCTGCGGGTGCTGGAACGCAAGCTGATCCGGGCCGTCAACCCGGATTAGAGCCGTTTATGCGCCGTCACCGGCCCGTCGCCCTGACGCAATATCCGTGAAATCGCCTGATCCATAGGCTCGAAGGTCACATCCATGTGATAGGCATTGGCGTGCAGCAGCATGTTGTCGCCGTAGACCCAGGCCACATGGCCATTCCAGAACAGCAGATCGCCGCGTTTCGGCGCTGTGTCCGCAGGCAGGGCCTGACCCAGCTCACGCTCCTGATCGCCGCTGTCCCCGGGGCAGGGCAGACCGCAGGCCAGCAGCCCGGCCTGAACCAGCCCTGAACAGTCCAGACCGAACCGGGTGTTGCCGCCCCACAGGTAGGGCGTGCCCAGAAACAGCTCGGCCACGGCTACCGGATCGGTCAGCCGGGTGGCGCTGAGCTTGGCGTGCACGGCAGGAATGAAACCCAGCTCCGTTTCCAGAAACCCGTTCTGTTCCGACAGCACCTGTATCCGGCTTCCGAAACTCAGCGACAGCAGATCGGGGCTTTTCATATCCGGTTGCGCATAGGCATGGGTGGCCGGCGCGGCGATCCAATGGGTTTCCGGCTTGTCCGGCCCCAGCAGGACGGACGCGACCCAGCCGCTATAGCCATCCTTGTCCGCGGTGACATGGGCCCAGCCGTTCTGCGTGTCGTCGACGCGAACCGTGTCGCCGAACAGCAGTTGCCGCTCGCGCGGGCCATCCGGGCTGCGCAGCAGGTCAACGACCGGCTTTATGATGCGCTGGCGGGTCACAGGCCCAGTATCCCGGGCAGGGCGGTCAAAAGGGCGCGCGGCCCCTGACCCAGACCGCCATTGCTGCGCCCGGGGGCCTTGCCGGGCTGCCAGGAATAGATATCGAAATGCATATAGGCGCTGTCGCCGACAAAGCGGCGCAGGAACAGCGCTGCGGTGATGGATCCGGCAAACCCGCCCGACGGCGCGTTGTCCAGATCGGCGATGCCGGGTTCGATCATCGCCTCGTACGGCTCGTGGAAGGGCATCCGCCAGACCGGATCGGCGGCCTGTTCGCCGGCCTGCGCCAAGGCCGCAGCCGCGCCGTCATCATCGGTATAGAACGGGGCCAGATCGGGGCCCAGCGCCACCCGCGCCGCGCCGGTCAGCGTCGCCATCGAGATCACCAGATCCGGATTTCCCTCATCCGCCAGTGCCAGCGCATCGGCCAGCACCAGCCGCCCTTCGGCGTCGGTGTTGTTGATCTCGACCGTCAGGCCCTTGCGCGAGGTCAAGATGTCGCCGGGCCGGAACGCGTTGCCGGACACCGAATTCTCGACCGCCGGGATCAGCACGCTCAGCTGCACCGGCAGCTTCAGCGCCATGATCATCCGCGCCAGACCCAGCACATTGGCTGCACCGCCCATGTCCTTTTTCATCAGGGACATCGAATTGCCGGGCTTCAGGTTCAGCCCGCCAGTGTCGAAACACACACCCTTGCCAACCAGCGTCAGCCGCGGACCGGAATGGCCCCAGCTCATCTGTATCAGCCGCGGTTCCTGCGCGGCGGCACGGCCCACGTTATGGATCAGCGGGAAATTCTGATCCAGCAGAGCCTGCCCTCGGATCACGTCGCAGGATGCGCCGAATTCCTGCGCCAGCGCCTCGGCTGCGGCCTGCAACTGATCCGGCCCCATATCCGATGCGGGGGTGTTGACCAGATCACGGGTCAGGGCCTCGGCATTGGCCAGAACCTCGATCCGGGTCGCATCGACACCGTCGGGCGCCACCAGGCGGGCCTTGGCCGGCGTCTGCGAGGCATAGCGATCAAAGGAATACCCGGTCAGCAACCAGCCCAGGCATTCGGTCTCCAGAGCATCCCGGGGCAGGCCCGAGGCGATGTGATAGGTGCCTTCGGGCAGGGCCTGAGCCGCTGCGGCCAGCGGAAACCGCTTGCGCGCGCGGCCGCTGCTTTTGCCATAGCCCGCAAGCGCATGTTCCGGCATGCCGTCCGGACCGGGGATCAGCACGGTCTGACCCAGGGCACCGGTAAACCCGCTGGCGCGCACCCAGGCGGCCACGGCATCCGACTGATCGTTCAGCCAATCGTCCAGATCAGGTTGCGCGATGACATGCAGCGACAGCGACGTCTCGGACGGGGAAGCAAATGACAGGGGCATGGAATTCTCGGTTGGTTAGACGTGCGACCAGCCTAGCCGTCCACGATCCGTCCGCAAGCCCCGTCAGACCGAAAGATCCTGCTGATCCCAGATCACGGTCAGCGATTTTTCACCGACGCGGATCAGGCGCGACAGGGTGGCGCCGGTCGCCACCGCGTCACCGGCATCGACACACTGCGCCACGTCCCCGGCCACCCGCGCCAGCGCCACCATCCCGATCTGCTCGGATATGGCCACCAGCGAGCGGGCGCATTTGCGCAAACCCGCCCCGTCGCGCTGACGCCAGAACCGTTCGCAGTTCGACAGTCGCACGGCCAGTTCCTCGACCGTTCGGCACAGCACGTCCAGCGCGTTCTTGTCGCCCAGTTGACGGTACAACCCGTTCAGCCGGTCCTGATCCAGCCGCACGGATTCCTTGTGTTCAAGCGAGACAATCTTATCCACCACATTCACCCCAGTTCTAATCGCCCCCACAGCGTTGCCGACACTGACGGTGAATTCCTTTGCAAAACCTTGCGATGGTTTCGGATAATTGCTCGAATTTTCCTTGAATTCGGGTTACAGCGACCTCGGAAACACGAGAATGGACACAAGTATGGACTTAGCGAAACCTCTGCCGGGTTATCTGGTCAAACGGTATCACGGCTGGAAAGCCACCACCTATTCCGAAAATCAGGTCTGGTACCGCCGCCTTGCGACCGAGGGTCAGCGCCCGCGCGCGATGGTGATTTCCTGCTGCGACAGCCGGGTGCATGTGACATCGATGTTCGGTGCGGATCAGGGCGACTTCTTCATCCACCGCAACATTGCCAACCTTGTGCCCCCCTTTGCGCCCGATGGCGACCACCACGGCACCAGCGCCGCCATCGAATATGCGGTCACCGCGCTGAAGGTCGCGCATCTGATCATTCTGGGCCATTCGCAATGCGGCGGCGTCCAGGGCTGTATCGACATGTGCAAGGGCCAGGCCCCGCAACTGGAAGCGAAAGACAGCTTTGTCGGCCGCTGGATGGATATTCTCAAGCCCAAATACGATCTGGTCGCGGATATCGAGGACAGCGTCGAACAGGCGCGTCAGTTCGAGCGGCAGGCGGTGGTCGCCTCGCTCGAAAACCTGATGACTTTCCCGTTTGTGTCTTCGGCAGTCGAGGATGGATCGCTCAGCCTGCATGGGTTGTGGACCGATATCGGCGAAGGCGGGCTGCAATGCTACGACCCGTCCGAAAAGAAATTCGTGGTCGTCTGAGCCACGCGGTTTCCGGTTCGAACATGTGGCGCGGATCAGGTCTCTGATTTCGCGCCATTTTTTGCTAATATGGCGTCATTCCTTTTGGATCAGGAGCGCGCCATGCGATTCATCAAACGTGTTTTTGTCACCCTTGTTGTCCTTATTCTGGTTCTGGTCGGGGTGTCCTACCTTTTGCCCGGCAAGGCCGAAGTCTCGCGCAGTATTACCATCGACGCGCCCGCCAGCGCGGTCTTTCCCTATGTGAATTCCATGCAGGCGACCGAGGAGTGGTCTCCCTGGTTGTCGCGCGACCCGGAAACGAAACTGTCCTACAGCGGCCCCGAGACCGGAGTGGGCAATACCCTGAACTGGACTTCGGATCACCCGCAGGTTGGCTCGGGCACGCAGGAAATCATCGAAAGCATCCCCGATCAAGTGGTCAGGACCGCGCTGGATTTCGGGCAGATGGGCACCGCAGAGGCGTCCTTCGATCTGGCGCAACAGGGCGACCAGACGCAGGTGACATGGGGGTTTGAGACCCAATTGGGCATGAACCCGATGTCTCGCTGGATGGGCCTGATGATGGATAACTGGGTTGGCGGCGACTATGAACGCGGCCTGTCCAATCTGAAAACACTGGTCGAAAGACAGGGCTAGCCACCGCGCCTGCCCACCGTCCCGCACGGCCGCCGTACCCGCGCAGGCGGGCGGGCTGCCACGGACCCTGAAAGAGCGAAATAGAGGCTCCCTTGCTCTTTTTTAAACTTATTCGTTGCCGAAACCGGTTTCGGCAACAACAATTGGAACAAATGACCGCGAATCTCTCATATCAGCCACGCGCTTCGGCGAATCGTCCGGGGGCATCCGGACGGGTCAAACTGGACGAATTGGCCGCGCATCTGGGCCTTTCAAAAAGCACCGTATCGCGCGCCCTGAACGATTATCCGGACATTTCCGAGGTCACGCGAAACCGGGTCAAGGCGGCAGCGCGCAAGCTGGGATATCGGCCGTTGAGCCACGCGCAGGCGATCCGAACCGGACAGGTACGTGCAATTGCGATGGTGCTGAACAGCGACGAGCCGGATCAGCACAATCCCTTCCTGCAGGACTTTCTGGCCGGCGCGTGCGAGGCGGCCAGCGGGTTAGACTGGACCATGACGATTTCCACGGCAACATCTGAGCGCGATACGCTGAAAGTCCTCAGCCGGCTGTATCAGGAACGCAAGGCGGACGGCTTCATCCTGCCACGGACGCTGGTCAAGGATTCCCGCGCGGATCTTTTGCGCAACCTGGACGTGCCGCATATCCTGTACGGGCGGACGGGGTACGGGCAGCCGAACAGCTATGAGGGTACATCTTGGTTCGATATCTTGGGCGAGCTGGCGATGCGCAAGGCGGTTCTGCGGCTGGCCGGGTTCGGGCATACACGGATCGGCTATGTCGGCAGCGATCTGAAGTTCAACTACAGCCACCTGCGCCGCGACGGATATACCGACGGACTGAGCGCGGCGGGCCTGCCATTCGACCCGGATCTGATCCGGGATGGCGCCAGAACGCGGGACGAGGGTGCCGCGCAGGCCACGGCCCTTATGCAGTTGGAACAGCCGCCCACGGCCATCGTCTTTGCCACGGACCTGGCGGCGCTGGGTTTCTTTTCCGCGGCCGGGGATCAGGGGCTGGTGATCGGCCGCGATGTGTCGGTCATCGGCTATGACGGCATTCCGGAATGTCGCTATGCGCGCCCGGCGCTGACCACCTTTGCCGTTGATTCCCGCATGGCCGGGCAGCGGCTGGCGACCTTGCTGATCCGGCAGATCCGGGGCGAGGACCCCGCAAGCCTGCGCGAGCTGACCGAAGCCACCCTGATCGAAGGGGATTCGGACGGGCCGCCCGGCCTCGCGTCAGCGGAACTGGCGCAAAAGATACAACACGTCAACGATCATAATCGGGGAGGAGACCGACCATGAAACTGACACCCAAAGCGTCCCGGCTGATGCTGGGTTCATCGCTGGCACTGGCGCTGACTGCGCTGTCGGCTCAGGCGGATACGATCCGCTTCTGGACGACCGAGGAACAGCCCGAGCGTCTGGCCAAGCAACAGGAGATGGCGGACAGGTTCAAAGAGGAATCCGGCACCACGGTCGAAGTGATACCCGTCACCGAAAGCGATCTGGGCACCCGCGCCACGGCGGCTTTTGCGGCCGGCGACCTGCCGGATGTGGTCTATCACACGCTGCAATACGCCCTGCCCTGGGCCGAGGCGGGCATTCTGGATACCGAAGCCGCAACCGAAGTGATCGAGGAACTGGGCACGGACACATTTGCCCCCGGCGCGCTGGCGATGGCGGCCTTCAACGGCGAAACCGCCTCGGTTCCAGTCGATGGCTGGACCCAGTTGGTGGTCTACCGCAAGGACCTGTTCGATGCCGCCGGGCTTGAGGCGCCCAATTCCTTTGGCAACGTTCTGGCGGCGCTGGAATCGCTGCACAACCCGCCCGAGATGTACGGCTTTGTCGCCGCCACCAAGGTTGACGAGAACTTCATGAGCCAGGTTCTGGAACATGTGTTCCTGGCCAACGGGGTCAGCCCGGTAAGCGCCGACGGCTTCCAGCCGCTGGACGAGGCCAAAACCACCGAAGTTCTGGATTTCTACAAGGCGATCGCCAAGGCTTCGCCTCCGGGAGAACTGTACTGGAAACAGTCGCGCGAGCTGTATTTTGACGGCAAGGCGGCGATGATCATCTGGTCGCCTTTCATTCTGGACGAACTGGCCGGCCTGCGTGACAGTGCCCCGCCAACCATCAACGACGATCCCACATCGCGCGATCTGGCCTCGATGACCGGTATCGTGACCAACTTTTCCGGCCCGTCCAATCCGGATGGCGCGGCCTGGGGTGACGTACGGTATTTCGGGATCACCAGTGACGCCGATACAGACGCCGCCATGGAGTTCGTGAAATTCGCGATGGATGACGGCTATACCCAGACGCTGGCAATTGCGCCGGAAGGCAAGTTCCCGGTCCGGCGCGGTACGGCTGACAATCCCACCGCCTTTGCCGAAGCCTGGGCCGAATTGCCCGTCGGCGTCGACCGCAAGGCCCCGCTGGGCGAGCTTTACGATCAGGCGATGATCGACGAGATCGTCGGCGGCCTGGACGTGGCGCAACGCTGGGGCGTGTCTGAAGGACAGCTGTCGCTGGCTTCTAAAATGATCAACAGCCAGGCCATCAACCGGATCGTCCGCCAGTATATCGACGAGGAAGTCGATGCTGCCGCCGCCGTTGCGGCCATGAACGAAGAGCTCGCCAAGGTCCAGTAATCCCGCTCGACCGGCACTCGCAGCGGCGTTTGCGCCGCTGCACTCAACCCTTTGAGGTACCCCATGTCTTCGGCCACCCCACCGACAGGAACCGGGGCGCTAGCCAAACGCGAGGCGCGTCTGGCCTGGGCGCTGCTGGCTCCGACCGTGATCAGCGTCTCGCTTGTGGTGATCCTGCCCCTGCTGGCGATCATCTGGATCAGCTTCAAGCCCTTTACCCTGTCCGACCTGCGCCCGCCTGCGCCGGTTGTCCGTGAAAGCCTGCGTGGATCGGGCGACGATCTTCGGATCGAGTACCGGCTGCGCAACTCCAGCCAGGAAATCGCCATCGGCGGCGTCACCCTCAGCGATGTGCTGCCCGATGAGGTGACGGCCACGGGCGACGTCGTTGCACCCTGTGTTCTGGACGGCCGGAACCTGTTTTGCGACTTCGGCACGCTGGAAGGCGGTCAGCGCGAACGCATCCGCATTCCGGTCACGCTCGACGGTGATCCGGACGTGATCGAGGAACTGGTCGAGGATTCCGAGCCCAACGTGACCGGCAGCGGGCCGAACGTGCTGACCAATTTTGAGTTCAGCTTTGAAAACTTTGCCCGCGTCTTTGACGGGTCAGAGTTCTGGGGCGTTCTCTGGGTGACGCTGTTTTACACCGTGTTCGGCACGATCGGTGCACTGGTCATGGGGCTGTTTGCCGCCCTGCTGCTGAACAAAAGCTTCCGCGGGCAGGGCATCATCCGGGGCCTGTATCTGTTTCCCTATGTGGCGCCGGTGATCGCCGTGGCCTTTACCTGGGTCACCCTGTTCGACCCGTTTTCGGGATCCGCCAACGCGCTGCTGGTGCAGATGGGGCTGAGCAATGACCCGATCAATTTCTTTGGCGAACGCCCGCTGGCCCTGATCATGGTCACGGTGTTCGAGATCTGGCGCTATTTCCCACTGTCGTTCCTGTTCATTCTGGCGCGGATGCAGTCCATCGACTCCAGCATGTACGAAGCAGCGGATATGGATGGCGCATCGCCGTTCCAGAAGTTCTGGCTGCTGAGCATCCCCCAATTGCTGGGCATCCTGTCGGTGCTGTTCCTGTTGCGGTTCATCTGGACCTTCAACAAGTTCGACGACATTTTCCTGCTGACCGGCGGCAATGCAGGCACCCGCACGCTGACCGTGAATGTCTATGAACAGGCCTTTGCGATCTCGAACATCGGGGCGGGCGCGGCTGTGGCCGTGGTGATCCTGATGTGCCTGATTGCCTTCAGCTTCTTCTTTTTCCGCTTCATCAGCCGAGAGGAGGGATTGTGATGCGCAAAGGGTTTATAACCGGCCCGGTTCTGGGCGCGCTCTGGCTGGTGGTCATCGCCACCACCGTCGCGGTCACCATGTCCTTCGCCACCGGCGCGGCGTTTCGTCCGCAAGTGCTGCTGAGCCTGATCTGGGGGGCGGTCGCCGGTCTGGTCTATGTCCGCTTTCCGGCCCGCCACGCCCCGGCCCGTCTGGGGGTGTCGGCCCTGCTGGGCCTGTCCTGCCTGACCGGCTTTGGCCCGGTCCTGATCGGGTCGGACACCACGCTGCAGGCGACGCTGATCACTGTGGTCGCAGTGGTGGCCGTGATGCATGTGTCCATGGCCGAGATCCTGAAGGAACTGCCTTTTGGCGAGCTCACCCGCCACGAATACGAGGACGCGGTGATCCGGTTCTGCACCGGATTCGGCTATATCTTCTTCACCGCCATCGTCATCATTCCGTTCTACGTGATGGTGATGACCAGCCTGAAATCGCAGCAGGCGCTGTTGCAGAACCCGCTGGATTTCTCGGTCGACTTGACCCAGGGCTGGGCGCTGTTCCGCAGCTACACGGAACTGTTCCGGGATTTCAATTTCGGCACCTATCTGTGGACGTCGTTCTATGTCTCGTGCCTGACCGTGTTCATCACGCTGGCCTTCAGCGTGCCCGGCGCCTACGCGGTGGCCCGGTTCCGGTTTCAGGGGCAAAAGGTGTTCTCGCGCTCGATCCTGCTGATCTACATGGTGCCGATGATCGTGCTGGCGCTGCCGATCTATATCGCCTTCTCGCTGACCGGGCTGCGCAACTCGATCCTGGGGATCGTGATGATCTACCCGGTCACGACGATCCCGGTCGCGCTTTATATGCTGCAGGGCTATTTCCGCGGTCTGCCGACCGAGGTGGAAGAGGCTGGTCTGATGGATGGCCTCTCGCGTATCTCGGTGATCTGGAAGATCACGCTGCCACTCAGCCTGCCGGCGCTGGCGTCGGTGTCGCTCTATGTCTTCATGATCGCCTGGAATGAATTCCTGCTGGCGTTCATGCTGCTGGACGACCCGTCGAAATTCACCCTGACCCGTGGGGTCACGATGCTGAACTCCTCGGAAATTCCCCGCCAGCACCTGATGGCCGGGGCAGTGATCGCCACCGTGCCGATCATGGCCCTGTTCCTGGGGCTTGAACGTTTCATGACCAAAGGCCTGACGGCAGGGTCGGTCAAAGGATGACTGATATGAACCACCATACAACGCCGAGTGAATCGGCCCGCAACATCCTGATTGCCAATGATCGGGGCGGCTATACGATCCCGACCAGCGGCCTGTACCCCTATCAGTGGAACTGGGACAGCGCGGTCGCGGCGCTGGGCTTTGCCGAATTCGACATCGACCGTGCCTGGACCGAGCTTGAGACACTGTTCTCGGGCCAGTGGGAGGACGGCATGGTCCCTCACATCCTGTTCCACAAGCCCGATCCGGGGTACTTTCCCGGCCCCGATGTCTGGGGCGGCACCGGGCCGATTCCGTCCTCTGGCGTGACCCAGCCGCCGATCGCCGCCACCATGGCGCGGCGGATCTGGGACACGGATCGGGACGCCGGCACCGCGCGTTTGCGGGCGCTGTTTCCCGCCATGCTGGCCTGGCACCGCTGGATCATGAAATGGCGTCTGGATGATCAGGGCGCGGTCTGCACCACCCATCCGTGGGAGGCCGGGCGCGACAATGCCCCCGATTGGGACGGGGCAATGGCGGGCATCGACGCCTCGGATGTGGGCGAATATCAGCGCCGCGACACCGGCCATGTCAACAGTGCCGACCGGCCGACCAAATATGACTATGACCGCTATATCAAACTGGTTCAGATCGGGCAGCGGGCCGGCTGGGATCAGCAGAAATTGCTGGACCTCAACCCGTTTCGCGTCGCTGACCCGACGATGAGTTTCACCACCCTGCGCGCCGCCCGCGACCTGTTGGTCATCAGCACGGAACTTGGGCTTGAGGCCGCTGATCTGCGCCGCGACATTGCCCGGCTCGAAGCCGGGGCCGGGTCGCTGTGGAACGACGCGCTGGGCGCCTTTGACGCGCGCGATGCACATACCGGGGCATGGGCCGAAAGCGTCTCTAACGCAAGCTACCTGTGCTGGTACGCGGGGCTGGAATCCGAACGGATGCTGGAACGTCTCAAGACGATTCTGACCACGGTTCCGCATCCGATCCCCAGCTATGATCCGGACATGCCCAAATTTGACGCGCGCCGGTATTGGCGCGGGCCGACCTGGGCGTTCATGAACATGATGGCCGGCATAGGCCTGGATGAAATGGGCCACGGTGTCGAAGCCGAAGCCCTGCGCCTGAAAACCGCGCGCCTGATCGCGGGCAACGGTTTCGCCGAATATTACGACCCGATGACCGGCGGCCCCGCCGGTGGCAATTCGTTTACGTGGACGGCCGCAGTGTGGCTCCACTGGGCAGGGAGGAACTGATGGGCAGTATCGAACTCAAAGCCGTCGAAAAATGGTTCGGCGTCGCGCAGGTGATCAAAGGCATCGACCTGCAGATCGAAGAAGGCGAGTTTGTCGTCTTTGTGGGCCCGTCGGGCTGTGGCAAATCCACCCTGCTGCGGATGATCGGCGGGCTTGAGGATATCTCGCGCGGGTCGCTTCTGATCAACGGTCAGGATGTCACCGATCACCCGCCGTCAAAACGCGGTCTGACCATGGTGTTCCAGTCCTACGCGCTTTATCCCCACCTGACCGTGGCCGAGAATATGGGCTTTTCGCTGAAGGTGGCGGGCGTCGCCAAAACCGAGATCGCCGAACGTGTGGGCAAGGCGGCCGAGGTCCTGAAACTCGACCCCTATCTGGAACGCCGCCCCAAGGATCTGTCCGGCGGTCAGCGGCAGCGGGTGGCGATCGGCCGGTCTATCGTGCGCGACCCCACCGCGTTCCTGTTCGACGAGCCGCTGTCGAATCTCGACGCCGCCCTGCGGGTCGAAATGCGCTATGAGATCGCCAAGCTGCACCAGAGCCTGAACCGCACGATGATCTACGTGACCCACGATCAGGTCGAGGCGATGACACTGGCCGACCGCATCGTGGTACTGGAATTCGGCAAGATCGCCCAGGTTGGCACCCCGCGCGAACTGTATGAACGCCCGGCCAATCTGTTCGTGGCGCAGTTCATCGGCAGCCCGAAGATGAACGTCCTGCCCTGTACCGTGTCCGGGGACCGGTTCCAGCTGGAAAACGGCGGCAGCGGTCCATTTGACCGGGCGGGCGCGGCCACTAAACTGGGCATTCGCCCGGAACATATCAGTGTCGTCGAACCCGGCGCGGGACACAGCGACGGTATGGTCGAGGTGGTCGAATATCTGGGCGCCGATATGTTCGTTATCGTCGATTGTGGCACCGGGGAAATGGTCACCGTCCGCCTTGGCGGCGACACCGACCTGAAGCCCGGCACCAAAATCGGCCTGCATTTCGCGCCGGAGAAACTGCAATTCTTCGATGCAGAAGGGCAGGCGTTGTAAAGCGGTTCGGGGTGGTGCCGGATCTGCCTGCACCACACCCAACTGGCCTTGTCAGTCACCGCAAAAATTGTGCAGGATAGGCGCCTTAATTCTTCCCGCTGAACTTGCGCCAGTCCTTTGGCATAACAAGCGTCGTTTCCAGACGAAACGCGACACCGTCCGGGCCGCCCGGCGGGCTGTCGGCCCAATAGGTCACTCCGCCAAGGATCTGGATCGGGACCTGTCCGAACTGCACCAGCTTGCCGGCTTCGACGGTGACCGGAACCCACCATTCGCTTGCCGTCCAGTCATATTCGCTTTCCGAAAACGTGGAAAACGTCCACTGGCTGGCGTTGGTGTAAGACAGAAACGGTTCCAGAAACGTCGTATTCACCTCCGGCACGTTGTTCCGGGTTTCCAGCACGCCCCATTGCTGGGTGACCAGCCCGCCATAGGTCCAGCCGTTTTTCTGGATCAGCGCCGCTGCGGTCGGGCCCACGGCCAGCGTTCCCAACCCGAGCAGGCGATCCGTACTGGTCGGCCAGGTCACCTGCAGACCCGCGCCAACCGAGTAATCGCCAAGCCGTGTTTCCCGTGCATTGGGGGCGATGAAGAACCCTTGTTCGATATCCCCCAGCCCGAATTGAGAGCCGGAATTCCCGGCGATGTCATTTTGCCATTCCAGCGGAATGATCGTTCGGGTCGTTAGCGTATAGTTGGCATTCAGGGTAAACGGATAGATCGGCTGAAAGCTGAGCGAGGTGTTGTGCCCGTCAGCGGACCCGATATTGCGCGTATGTTCCACGACCAGAGGCAGGGCAATCAGATCGGCAAACGGGTTGGCAAGGTCCTTGGCGATCTCAGCGGCCTCGTCATTGCTTTGGGCGTTTGCAATGCCCGCGACCAGGCAAAGACATGTTGAAAATACACGCGCAGAAACGCTCATGACATCACTTCCTGAAAGTCACCCGACCTAAGTAATTGAGCTGAGTGTAGAATCCGGAAAGGACAGACAGTTAAGCGACGTTCAAAATAGTTCCGGGATGTGGCGATCCGGCACTATGGCTATGGACGAAGGCGAGCGAACCGAACGGCCGGCGCGGCCACAAAACAAAAAAACCCCGCTATTGGTCTGGCGGGGTTTCGTTGGTCTTCGGGGATTTGTCTCAGCCCTTTTTCAGAACCTCACGGCCCAGCAGCTCGGCGATCTGCACGGCGTTCAGGGCCGCGCCCTTGCGCAGGTTGTCCGAGACGCACCACAGGTTGATACCATTTTCGACGGTCGAATCCTGACGGATACGGCTGATGAAGGTGGCGAAATCACCCGCGCATTCGATTGGTGAGACGTAGCCACCCTCTTCGCGCTTGTCGATCACCATGATGCCCGGTGCCTCGCGCAGGATGTCGCGGGCTTCGTCTTCGTCCAGGAATTCCTCGAACTCGATATTCACGGCCTCGGAATGGCCGACGAAGACCGGCACGCGGACGCAGGTGGCCGTAACCTTGATCGACGGATCGACGATCTTCTTGGTCTCGACAACCATCTTCCATTCTTCCTTGGTCGAGCCGTCTTCCATGAAGACGTCGATCTGCGGAATGACGTTGAAGGCGATCTGTTTCTGGAACTTCTTCGGCTCAACCTCAGTGGTCGGGTTGTAGATGGCTTTGGTCTGATCCCAAAGCTCATCCATGCCCTCTTTGCCCGCGCCCGAAACCGACTGGTAGGTCGATACGACAACGCGCTTGATCCTGGCGCGGTCGTGCAACGGCTTCAGCGCGACAACCATCTGCGCGGTCGAGCAGTTGGGGTTGGCGATGATGTTCTTGTTCTTGTAGTCGTGAATCGCCTGCGGGTTACATTCCGGCACGATCAGCGGAATGTCCGGGTCATAGCGATAGAGCGACGAGTTGTCGATCACCACACATCCGGCCGCGGCCGCCTTGGGGGCGTAAACCTTGGTCGCCTCGGACCCCACGGCAAACAGCGCCATGTCCCAGCCGGTGAAATCGAACGTGTCCAGGTCCTTGGTCGTGAGTGTCTTGTCGCCAAAGCTTACCTCGGTGCCCAGCGAACGACGGCTTGCCAGAGCGGCAAGTTCATCGACCGGGAACTGGCGTTCCGCCAGGATGTTCAGCATTTCGCGGCCCACGTTACCCGTGGCGCCGACGACGACGACGCGATAGCCCATTTCATGTCTCCAAAGTTAAGGACGCGCGTTCATAGCCGCGTTGCAGCGAAGAAAAAAGGGTTTTCGGCACCGAATTCCGCGATTGACGGCGAATTGAAGCGGATCAATCCGCCAGAAGCCATTCATACAGGGCGACCAGGGTCTTGGCCTCGCCGTTGATATCGAAATTCTGCTCGACATGGCTGCGGGCGGCGGTGCCCGAGTGCGACAGGGAATCGCGGTCGGACAGCATGTCGGCAGCGGCGTCAGCCAGCGCAGGGATATCGCCAGGTTCCACCACGCGGCCCAGCGACGGGTCGGTGACGATCTCGGAAAACGCACCAACATCGGTGGCCACGACCGGCACACCGCAGGCCATCGCTTCCAACGGGGTCAGGCCGAAGCCTTCCCAGCGTTGCGGGGCGATGAAGAGATCCAGCACCTGATACCATTCGGCGATCTGATCCACGGTGACCTCGGGCATGAACAGGATGCGGTCGGACAGACCCGCCCTGGCGACCTTGTCTTTCAGCTCGGCCAGAAAGGCTGTGTGTTTCTCGGTCGCGCGGCCCATCACGATACCGTGGACGTCATCGAAGCGCCCGCACAGGTCGATCATCGCGTCGACAAAAGCGTCGGTGCCTTTTTGGTGGCGGATGCGGCCATAGCAGCCCAGCAGCAGACCGTCAGGCAGCCCCAGACGGGCGCGAACGGCGGCTTTGTCCTCGGGTGGCGTGAAATCCTGCAGGTTGATGCCGTGCATGATCACCTGCGCATCGCGCTCAAGATAGCCGGCGGTCTTGCGCGAGGTCGCCACCACCGCATCCATCCTGTCGATCAGCCATTTGGTATAACCGGTATGGGCCCGTTGCGAGGCGCTGGTGAACAGCAGTTTCAGCCGCAATCGGAAGATGTTGCGCAGGATCAGACCCAGCAGCATCTCGGTGTTTCGCCGTGCGTGCCAGACGCGCAGGGTTTTGCGCGACAGGAACGGCAGGCGGCCCAGCGGGATATGCGGGATGTCCGCAGGCAAGCCCGGCCCGGTGGCGGCGATATCGATCCATCGCACCTGCAGCGGCACCAGCCGCGCAATCGTCGCCGTCACGCCCGAAAGCCTGCGTTTGAGATTGGGGGCAATGACGCGCGGGTCGGACATGGACGCTCCTGACGGTTGCAGCGTCAGTCGACGCTGTCGCGGCTGAAAAGGTAGATTACGCAGCCGATGGCAAGCGTGACCGCGAAAAAGCCGAATATCGCTGTGTAGGGCGCGGTCGGGCTGATGTCCACCGTGGCGGCATGGATGCGACCGGTGACAAACTGGGCAAGGCCCACGCCGCCGATGCCAAAGAGGTTCAGCAGGGTCATGCCGCGCCCGACCAGATGCGGCGGCACGAAGGCGCGGCCATGTGCCATGATGACTGGAAAGCTGGCCCCCATGAACCCGATCACCGCCATCAGCAGCACCGCCAGCCAGACCGCGCTGTCGATCCACAGACACAACAGAACCAATGCCGCCGTGCCCAGCGCGTTGCCGCCGAAGATCACCCATTTCCGCGTACCCATCAGGCGGTCCAGCGGCCCATACGCAAACGTCCCGGCAATCATCGCCGCCCCCATGATCAGCGTTGCGGTTCCGATCTGGGTGGTGCTGAGCGCGAAGATATCGCTCAGATAGGGCCCGGCCCACAGCCCGCGTGTGGCGGCCGATGGGGCATAGGCGACCAGCATCAGCGGCAGGATCGCCCACAGGGCGGGTTCCCTCAGCAGGTCCAGCACGGATCCCCTGTATTCGGTCTTGACCTTTTCGGGATCGTGCACGGTGATCCAGATGCCCAGCGCAATCGCCGCCGAGACCACTGCCAGCGTTCCCATCGTGGCCCGCCAGCCCATCAGCTCAACCGCCAGTGCCGTGGGGTATGAGGCCACCAGATTGCCGACCGATCCGACGCCCAGCATCACCGCCGCCAGCGTGGCAAAGCGCGCAGGCGGGTATTCGCGCGCGAAGATGTAATAGGACGCCATCAAAACCGGAGAGCACCCGACCCCGATCAGCCCCATAGCGATGGCGATGTGAAACGGTGTGCCCGCCACGGCAAACAGCGCCGCGCCACCTGCGCCGCCGACCAGCAGCAGAACCGACGCCGTCAGGCGTGGCCCGACCCGGTCCAGCGCCCAGCCCACCGGCAGTTGCATCGCCGCAAAGACCAGAAACCAGAGGCCCGAGGCAAAGGCCAGATCCTCGGGCGTGGCGCCGATGTCCCGACCCAGATCAACGCTCAGCACCGCCAGAAAGGCGCGGAAAAACTGGCTGAGCACATAGCCCAGACACAAGACCACCAAACCTGCCTTCATGAACCGTCCCTCTTCCGCGACCTGCGGGCAATGCTTGGCACGTGGCAGAGTTTCGCACAAGCGCGTGTGCTGTGATGATTTCCACAGACAGCCATCACATTCGGGCTATCTTTGATCTTAACCATCAACCCGAGGTGCCGATGAAAGACGCCCAGGCCGATTTTTACGACAGCCTTCCGTTGCAGCGGGATTTCACCCGTCTTGCGGAACCTGCGCGGTTTACGGCGGTGCCTGACGACTGGGTGCTGGGCGTCGCTGATATCGTCGATTCCACCGGTGAAATTGCCAAGGGTCGATACAAGACGGTGAACACGGTCGGAGCTGCGGTGATATCGGCCATGATCAACGCGCTGGAGGGCAAAGAATTTCCTTACGTCTTTGGCGGCGACGGCGCGGCCTTTGCGGTGCCCGCAGGCGCCGCCGACGCCGCGCGCACCGTTCTGGCCGACCTGCGGCGCTGGGCCGAAGAGGAGTTTGCCATCGCGCTGCGCGGGGCGATTGTGCCCGTGGCTGAACTGCGCCTGGCCGGCAAGGACCTGCGCGTGGCCCGGTACGCGCCCTCGAACGGGGTGGATTACGCCATGTTCTCGGGCGGGGGGCTGGCCTGGGCCGAGGCGCGGATGAAGGCCGGAGACTTCATGGTGCCGGCGGCCGAACCGGGCGCGTTGCCGGACCTGACCGGCCTGTCCTGCCGCTGGTCGAACAGCCCGGCACGGCATGGCCGGATCGTTTCGGTCGTGGTGCAGCCGACGCCGCAGGCGACCGAGGCAGATTTTGCCGACCTGGCGCATCTGGTTCTGGCTGCTTCCGAAGGGCTGGAGCGCGCCGGACACCCGGTTGCGGAAAACGGTCCGCCAATGGGCTGGCCGCCGCCGGGCATCGACATCGACGCCCACGTCTCGCGCGGCAGTCGCAATCTGCTGTTGCAGAAGCTCTTGCTGCTGGGCCAGAACCTGCTGATTGCGTTGCTGTTCCAGACGGGCAAACGGCTGGGCAGTTTCGAGCCCGAGCATTACAAGCGCATGGTCAGCCGCAATGCCGACTTCCGCAAATTCGATGACGGGCTGAAAATGACGCTGGACTGCGACCCGGAGACGCTGGCGCAGATCCGGATGGTGCTGGAACGGGCCCGTGGGCAGGGCAAGATCCGGTACGGCCTGCATGCGCAGGATGAGGCGATGATGACCTGTTTTGTGCCATCGGCCACACGCGACGATCATGTGCATTTCGTCGACGGGGCCTCGGGCGGTTACGCGCAGGCCGCTGCCGCCATGCAGGGCTGACCCGCTATTTCGCCTTCCACTTTGCGGCCAGCGCCCGCGCCGCCTGGGCCAGCAGCATCACGTCGATCCCCACTGCCAGAAACTGCGCGCCCATGCCCAGATGGGCCTGGATCGCCTCATCATTGGTGCCCAGAATGCCGGGTGCCTTGCCTGCGGCCCTGATCCGCACCATCGCGTCGGCAATGGCGGCGCGGACTTCGGGCGCGGCGCTGTTGCCCTGAAAGCCCATATCGGTGGACAGGTCCGCCGGACCGATGAACACCCCGTCGACGCCCTCGACCTTCAGAATATCGTCCAGCGCGGCCATGCCGGCACGGTTTTCCACCTGCACCAGCAGGCAGATCTGCGCGTCCGCGGTCTGAATATATTCCGCAGTGGTTCCGTACTGCGTCGCGCGCGAAGCCATCGCGCCCACCCCGCGCACGCCGTCGGGCGGATAGCGGCAGGCGCGTACCAGCCCGCGTGCCTGTTCGGCACTGTCCACCATCGGCACCAGGATCGTTTGCGCACCCGCATCCAGCACCATCTTGATCAGGGCCGTGTCCCCCACCGGCACCCGCACCACCGGATGGGACGGGCTGTGCGACAGCGCCATCAGCTGATCGCGGACCGAGCGGATATCGTTCGGCGCGTGCTCGCCATCAATCACCAGCCAGTCGAACCCGGCGGTGCCCATGATCTCGGCGGTGACCGCCTCGGCAAAGCTGGACCAGCAGCCGATCAGCCGGTCGCCGTTCAGCAAAGAGCGTTTGAATTCATTGATGGGTGCAGGCATGTCAGGACCTCTGGGGTAATGAGCGGGCGATGTCTGTGATTACATCATAGGCCATCCGGACGTCATCCTCGGTCGTTTCGAACTGACCGGCCTGAAAACGGATCACAAGGTTGCCGTCAACGCGGGTCTGGGTCAGGTAGATGCGGCCATCGTCATTGATGGCGTTTACCAGCCGCAGGTTCAGATCGTCCAGATCGGGGACCCCGGCAGGGGCGTAACGGAAGGTCCACAGGGACCACATGGGCGGGGTGATGATTTCGAAATCCGGCTCGGCGCCCAGCCGGTCATGCAGGTCAACCGACCAGTTCACGTGATTGCGCAGGCGCGCGCGCAAGTCTTCCAGCCCGTAGGCCCGTATCACGAACCACAGTTTCAGTGCCCGGAACCTGCGGCCCAGCGGGACGGACCATTCTGAATAGTTGATGATCCCGTCCTTGCCATGGGTTTTCAGGAATTCCGGGCTGATTGCCAGTGTCCGTACCAGATCATCGGGGTCTTTCAGGAAATGAGCGCAGCAATCGAACTGCACGCCCAGCCATTTATGCGGGTTGAAGACGATGCTGTCCGCCTGCTCGATCCCGGCCCAGTAATGCCGGTACTCGGGGCAGATCATCGCCGATCCGGCCCAGGCCGCGTCAACATGGGAATACAGCCCGTACTGGGCCGCGATCTGCAGGCACTCGGCCACCGGATCCGTTGCGCCGATACTGGTTCCGCCGACGCAGGGAATGATGCCCGCTGGCTGAAAACCAGACTCTAAATCAGATTGAATCGCCGCTTCCAGCGCTGCGGGGTCCATCCCGCGCCAGGGTCCTTTCGATGGGATGCGCACCAGGTTGTCCTGCCCGATCCCAGCAATCCAGATGGCGCGGTCCACCGAGGTGTGAACCTCGGCCGAGCAATAGATGCGCAGCGGTTTCCGGCCGAACAACCCCTGCTGATTGCCCTGCCATGCAAGCGCCTTTTCCCGCATGGTCAGCACGGCGGCCAGAGTGGCAGACGAGGCCGAATCCTGAATGACGCCGGAAAACCCCGGCGGCAGGTCCAGCGCATGGCGCAACCAGTCCATCATCCGCGTTTCCATCTCGGTCGCGGCGGGTGAGGTCTGCCACAGCATGCATTGCGGTGCGATGGCGCTGGCCAGAAACTCGGCCAGCACCGAGGGCGCGGATGCGTTCGAGTTGAAATAGGCGAAGAAACGGGGGTGTTGCCAATGGGTGATCCCGGGCATCACGATCTGTTCGAAATCGCGAAAGATATCCTCGATCGCCTGCGCCTGCTCGGGCGGTTCAGCGGGCAGGGCGTTCAGAATATCCCCCGGCTGCGACCGGGCGCGCACCGGTCTGTCCCCAACGGTCAGGTGATAATCCTGCGTCCACTCGGCAACCATCTTGCCCCAGTCGGCGAATTCGTCCCACTTCATCATGACCCTCGGTATTTTGGCCGGGACTGCGCCCGGCGCAGATAATCTGCTTCTGCCAGTGATGGGCATTCGCCGGTGAAGGTCAACGACATTTGCAGGCAGCCATGTTCAGGCCGGACCGGTCGCATCACGTCTGATTGATGACATAGACACTAACAAAGGGAAAACGGGCGATTTGAAGGGCGGAAAAGGATTGGCCAGTTGCACAACCGCCGGATTTCGTACAATATTTAATATGACCAGTGATTTACCGATGACGTCACGCTCGTTGCCCATAGCGTTGTTGCGGGCACGGGAACGGGTCATGGGTCCCATCCGCAGGATGCTTGCAGATGCGGGGGTGACCGAACAGCAATGGCGCGTTTTGCGTGTTCTCAACGAAGAAGGCCCGCAAGAGCCGACACACCTTGCCGACCGGGCCTGTCTTTTGCTGCCCAGCCTGACCCGTATCCTGCAAAAGCTTGAGATCAAGGGACTGATCCAGCGGCGCGTGCACCCCTGCGACAAGCGCCGCCAGATTGTCGATATCACCGCAAAAGGTGAACAGATCATCCGCGACAATATCCAGGTAACGATCCGTCTGGCCGAGGACATTCGCTCTCAGCTGGGACCGGACCGCCATGAGGCGCTGCTGGACCTGCTGAACGATTTGCGTGACTTGAAGCCCTGAGTGCAGGATCAAACCCCGCCGGAGAGACAACAGGCATTCCCCGGCGGGGCGGCCAGACCTGCACTGGATTATTCGCCTGGCCAGAGGCCGGTTACGCCGGATGTTGTCGGCGATCCGACCTGTGTTCAGAGAACGTGCCAGCCTGAAAATTAGGCCCGCTATTGGCACAAAGACTTATTGGGGGCAGCATCTTTGGCCTTAGTTCTCCGAAACATTTGCACCCGTTTCCGCCACAATTCAGCGGTGGTGAGTGTCTTCAGGTTACGGCGGACATGGTGTGCCCACCGAACAAGTGAGTGGTGTCCGAGGCGCGCCAGGCCCCGGTTTACGCGGGGCAAACCGTCCCGTACCACAAGAAGCTAGAGCAGATGGGGGTTTTTCAAGACACGGCCATCCAATTGTGAACACGTCCTGATCACGTCCTCGCAGGTACGGATGGCGGGCTTGCGCGCCGCGCTAAGGGCCTGCACCGGCCCGGTCAAGCGGGAAGCGGTTGAGAAGGCTTGCCCGGGCAATGATCTTCACTAAGATGCGCCTCGTTTGACGCGAAAGGGAGCCCGGATGCCGGACAGCTTGTTTACTCTTCCCGATCCGCTTGCGATTCCGGTGCAGGGGCAGCAATCGGCTTACCCGGTGGGACGGATCTTTTGCGTTGGCCGCAATTATGCGGCCCATGCGGCCGAAATGGGCCATGAGGTCGATCGCGAGGCGCCGTTCTACTTCACGAAATCCGCGCCCAACGCGGTTCTGTCCGGGGCAACGGTGCCCTATCCGCCGGGCACGGAAAACTACCATCACGAAATGGAACTGGCCGTTGCGGTCGGGCGACCGCTGTTCCAGGCCGCACGGGCCGAGGCCCGGGATGCCGTTTTTGCCTATGGCTGTGCGCTGGACATGACCCGCCGCGATCTGCAAATCCGCGAACGCAACAAGCAGCGCCCCTGGGATCTGGGCAAGGATGTCGAGAATGGCGCGGTGTTTGCGCCCCTGACCCCCGCCAGCGACTGGTCGCCCATGGACAGCACCCGCATCCACCTCAGCGTCAACGGGCAACTGCGTCAGGACGCGACTCTGGAGGAACTGATCTGGAAGATCGACGAGATCCTCAGCCACCTGTCCGGGTATTACCACCTGCGGCCCGGTGATCTGATCCTGACCGGAACCCCGGCCGGGGTCGGGCCGGTGCAGGCCGGCGACGTGATAGAGGGTGGAATTGACGGGCTGGCCCCGGTTCGCCTGACTCTGTCGGCGGCGAAATAGACCCTATTTAGGGGCTTTCAGCCAATCCCCGGCAAACTCCACATCGTCAAGCCCAGCAAATCTGCGAACCCGGTCCAGCTCTGACCGCAGCCGCCGGGTGCGCGCGTCGGACCAGCGCAGGTTGCGTTCGGGCCACATTGCGCGGACCTGAAGACCCCCCCGGTCCCGATGCGCCTTCATGTCGATGCGGCCGATCAACCGGTCACCTTCCAACAACGGAAACACATAATACCCATAGGTCCGCTTGGCAGCGGGAACAAACACCTCGATCCGATAATGGAACCCGAACAGGCGCTCGGCACGGTTGCGGTCGCGCAGCATGGGGTCAAACGGGCTGAGGACCCGGATGCGGCCGGACTGTGATGGCAGGGCATCAACCTCTGCGGCCAGCCCCGGACGGGCCAGCAGTTTGCGGACACGCCCATCCGCGCAGGTAATCTCGATCTCTTCCAGAGTCTCGTGTGTCAGGCCCTGCTCGCACCAGCTTTTGGCCTCGGCGACGCTGACGGTATCCCAGAACGCGGCCAGCTCTCCGGGCGTGGCAAAGCCCAGCCGGTCAAGCGCCGCGTTACACAGCCAATCAATGGTTTGATCCGCATCACACGGCATGTTGCCCGGGCACAGATGCGTGTCGATCACCCGCTCGGTCAGGTCATAGCGTTTCTGAAACCCGCTGCGACCAATGACCGTCAGCGCGCCGGACCGCCACAGAAACTCCAAGGCGGTTTTGGACGGGTGCCAGTCCCACCAGCCGCCCGAGCCTTTCTTTTCATCCTTGCCGACATCCGATGACGACACCGGACCGTGATCGCGAATATGGCGCAGAACGGTTGCAAATTGCTGGTCGAACCCGTCGCGGCGCCAGTTCTTCCAGCGCGATTTCAGCAGGGCCGCATCGCGCTGAAACCGCAGATGCCAGTGGGGGTAGAAGTCCATCGGAATGACCGCGGCGTCATGGGTCCAGTGTTCAAACAGAGCCCGGTCGCGCTCGTAGAGGCGTTTAAGGTTGCCGGAACGGTATGAAGGCCGGCGCGAAAACAGGATCATGTCATGGGCGCGGGCGACGGTGTTGATGCTGTCGAGCTGAACAAAACCCAGACGCCGGATCAGATCCAGCAGGTCCGCGCCTTTCGCCCCGCCCGCAGGCGGTTCCGCCAGCGCATGGCGCTCCATGAAAATGGCGCGCGCGGTCTTGTTGTCCAGTCGCTGTAAAGCCACCGGATCAGCGCCGTTTCAGCGTGTCGCCATAGCTGATCTTGGGGGTCAGGGTCACGCGGGTGTCGACCTCGGCATTGGGGTCGGCCAGCTGTGTTGCGATAATCTCGGCCGCCTTGCGCCCGATCTCAAGCCGGCAAGCATCCATCGTGGCCAGCTTGCGGGGCAGGCCCTGCAGCAGTTCGACATTGTTGAACCCGGCCAGGCCGATCTGGCCCGGAACCTCGATCCCCTGATCCAACAGGTACAGCAACCCGCCGGCACCGATCATATCGTTGGAATAATACAGGAAATCCAGTTCGGGAGAGCGCTCCAGCATGGTTTGCGTCATCTCGCGCCCCTTGGCCAGAGCGGAACCGCCGGAATAGAATTCTCGGTCTTCGATCTCGACCCCGTGTTTGCCCAGAACTTCGGTGAAGCCTTCGAACCGTTTGCGGGCGCGGTGATCCAGCGGCATCTTGGTGCCCATAAAGCCGATATGTTCATACCCCGCCTTAAGGATCGCCTGCGCCATCTCGCGCCCGGCGCGGCGGTGCGAAATCCCGACCATCGCGTCCACCGGCTTGCCGTCGGTATCCATGATCTCGACCACCGGTATGCCGGCCGAATCCAGCATCGCCCGCGCCGCATCCGTATGCTCCAGCCCCGCGATGATCACGCCCGAGGGTCGCCACGAGAGCATCTCGTACAGCACTTTTTCCTCTTTTTCCGGCATATAATCGGTGACGCCAACCACCGGCTGCAATTCGGTGTCTTCCAGCACCTGATTGACACCGGTCAGCACCTCGGGAAACACCATGTTCGACAGCGAGGGGATGATCACGGCCACCAGGTTCACCCGGCTTGAGGCCAGCGCGCCCGCGATCTTGTTGGGCACATATCCCAGCTCTTTCGCGGCAGCCAGAACGCGGGTGCGAGTGGCGTCCGAAACATCGCCCCTGTTCCTCAGAACCCGGCTGACCGTCATTTCCGACACTCCGGACGCTTCCGAGACATCACGAAGGGTAAGCGGGCGTTTTGTTTCTGTGGTCACGGAAGGCACCTGCGTTGTTGTTTTGCCGGATGGTAGCGTGAACAGGGCGCGATTTACAACTGTTACGCAAAGGTCATGACAAGCCGAAAAAACACAGGTACAGAGAGCCTTGCGCGGCCCCGTGGCTCAACTGGATAGAGCAGCCCCCTCCTAAGGGGCAGGTTGCAGGTTCGAATCCTGCCGGGGTCGCCAGTATGACTACCAGGCTGAGAGGCGAAGCGGCAAAGTTGCGTGTCGTTTCAATGTCTAATTTTTGGGGGTCTCGACGCCGGTTTTTGCCAGGTTCGCGACGATGTTCTCTAGTTCCGCTTTCAGATGCCGCCCGGGGCATTGGGTGGCGGCGAAAGCTCCGTGATGATCAATGTTATCGGGCGAAATGCTGTATTGGAGCGTCAGGTTTTTCAGCAGGTCGACAAGAGACATCAATTGGGATTGTGAAGGCATCTCGTTGTCAAAATTCCCCTCTAGCGCGATACCAATGTGACCCATAGGGTCGTAGTTCGTGTTTGTGTCGCCGGCATATTCCACAGGGCGTCCCTCTGCGATGGTGCCATTCGTGTCTATGTAGAAGTGATACGGAACGTCGCCCCAGGCAATCTTTGACCTGCCGTCAGCCAAAATCGTTGCGCTCTGAGAAAACCTCTGAAGCGATTTCATCTTTTCGCCAATTGAAACCGCTGGACGGGCGGCAGTTGCAGTGTGGTGAATGGTTATGCGTGAAGGGGAATGACGAAGCATTGGGCGGCTGGGATTTCTAGCCCCCCAACTTTCCCTGTTCACAAAATCAAAAGCCCACAGCTTTTTTCCCATCAGGGCAAAAATGGAGATAATGGCCAAGAGCCATCGCCGTTGCAGTTTGGACGCCACTCGCGTTTCACCTCATTGCCATGTTTTGAAAGCAAAGATGCCTGGTTAGTTTGTCTTAACATCTCCACCGGATTTTACGTAGGCTTCAGGGACCAGCTGCAGGACACTTTCCCTTATTGCTTCGGCCTCCGCCCGCGTTCCCGAAGAAATGGCAAGGGCGTAGAGCCCGTCTTTGAGATTCGAATAGTCATCGGTGTTCAAAATAACCATCTCTTGGCTCAAGCTGGAGTCCAGTTTTGATTTGAGATCCTGTACGCTGGCATAGTCCGCGTGTGGGAAGGCCCCGAGGAAGACAAACCAAGGCGTGTCTGCTACCGGAGTCGGCTGTACCGGAACAGGTGGGGCTGGTTCATTATCCGCTGTCTGACTGTCTTGCTCAGTGTCCAAAGGGACAGGTGTGGATTTGTCTACGGCAAGCATGTTGGAAAGATCGGGCAAATAATCTTTTGCCGGAGAAATGAACAACGAAAGGCCCACGAACAGTACGCCTATGGACCCGACAATTACACGCACAAAGGGGCTGCTAGTACCGACTTCAAGCTCCTTCGCCTTAACCTTGCCAGCAAGGCCTACCAGAAGGAGCAGAATACCAAAAATGAGCAGAGCGACGCTATAGTCCACGGTGGTTATGTCCTCCGGGGTAGGATAATTTCATAAGTGGGTTCAAAATCGACCCATCATAGCACGAACGCTCTGGATTTTCCTAATTGCCACTATGAAGCTCTGGGTGCAGTGCAGGTTCCGCAAACCGGGCGCGGGTGCGGTTGGCGAAGGCCACCAGCGACAGCATCACCGGCACCTCGACCAGCACTCCGACCACGGTGGCCAGGGCAGCGCCCGAGTTCAGGCCGAACAGGCTTATGGCCACGGCGACGGCCAGTTCGAAGAAGTTAGAGGTGCCGATCATCGCACAGGGGGCGGCGATGCGGTGGGGCACTTTCAGCGCGTAGGCCGCTCCGTAAGCCAGGGCAAAAATTCCGTAGCTCTGGATCAGGATCGGCACTGCGATCAGTACGATCACCATCGGTTTGGACAGAATGGTTTGCCCCTGAAGGCCGAACAGGATGACCACCGTGGCGATCAGCCCCATGATCGACCACGGTTTGACGCGGGCTGAAAAGGCGTCGATAGCCGATTGCGATCCCAGCCTCCGGCGGGTGACCAACCCCGCGATCAAGGGCAGAACTACATAGAGAACCGTGGCCAGCACCAGTGTCTGCCACGGCACCGAAATATCTGTGACACCCAGCAGAAACGCCACGATCGGCGCGAAGGCGACCACCATGATCAGGTCATTCACCGAAACCTGCACCAGCGTATAAGTCGCGTCGCCCCGGGTCAGTTGCGACCAGACAAAGACCATAGCGGTACAAGGGGCCGCACCCAGCAGGATCAGACCGGCGGTGTATTGCGCGGCGTCTTCGGGCTGAATCCAGGGGGCAAAGACATGGTCAAAGAACAGCACGGCCAGAAAGGCCATGGTGAAGGGCTTGATCAGCCAGTTGACCACCAGCGTCACGATCAGCCCTCGCGGCTGACGGGCAACGCCGGCGACCGCGCCGAAATCGACACTGACCATCATCGGATAGACCATCGCCCAGATCAGCAGGGCCACCACCAGGTTGACACTGGCCAGTTCGGCCGAGGCGATCAGCTGCACCAGCCCGGGAATGGCCTGTCCGATCAGCACGCCGCCGATCATCGCAAGGGCGATCCAGACGGTCAGGTAGCGTTCGAAGATGCTCATGTATATGCCTCATGCGTCTGATCGGTCAGTTTGCCCGAGGTCAGCGCCGCCAGCGCCACCATCACGGCAGCGGTGCCCAGAACCAGTGCCAGCCCGCCGACCTGATATGTGAGGCCGGACAGGACCGTGCCCACAAGCCGCCCGGTTGCGTTGGCCATGTAGTAAAAGCCCACATCCATCGTCACCCGCTCCGATCTGGTAAAGGCCAGGATCAGATAGGAATGCAGTGAGGAGTTGACCGCGAAGATCGCCCCAAAGGCCAGCAGGCCAAGGACAAGGGTGACGGTCAGCCATGTCTGAGGCCCTGCGGAGATCAGCACCGCGACAGTCAGCGCGGCCGGCACGCAGAACAGCGCCGCCGCCCAGCTGCGCGCCGCGCGGATCAGATCGCCCTCGGGGCGACTTGCGGCACGCAGAATTTTAGGCGCGCTGGCCTGAACGGCACCGTATAGGATCACCCAGACGGCCATGAAGGTGCCGATCATGAAGAACGCGGCGCGGTTGCCGTCTTCGGTGCCGTCGGACAGCACGGCGTAGAAATAGATCGGGATGCCCACCACGAACCACACATCCCGCGCGCCGAACAGAAAGACCCGCGCCGCGGACAGCCAGTTCACATTAGCGGATTTCGAGAACACCTCTGAAAACTTTGCGCCCTTGCGGCCTTTGGGCAGGCCGGGAGGCATGAGTGCAAAGACCGCGACCAGAATAACCGCCAGCACAATCGCCATGGCCAGTGTCGCCCACATGAAGCCCAGCGTGGCCAGCAGGGCAGCGCCCAGAAGAAAGCCCAACCCCTTCACCGCGTTTTTCGAACCGGTCAGGATGGCGACCCAGCGGAACAGCCCGCCACCCGCACTGGGCGCCAGAATTTTGACAGCGGATTTCGAAGACATCTTGGCCAGATCCTTGGCCACGCCGCTTGCCCCCTGAACGATCATCACAAAGGCCACTTTTGCCGGAATCGCCCAGTTAGGGTCCAGTTGAGTGAGGACAAGCAATGCCATAACCTGCAGCCCGAGCCCGGCATAAAGCGTCGAGGTCAGCCCGAACCGGGCCGCAATCCAGCCCGCGGCCAGATTGGTGCCCATGCCCGCGATTTCATAGAGAACGAACAGATAGGCCAACTGAACCGGCGAGAACCCCATCGTGTGAAAGTGCAGCAGCACCAGCATCCGCAGGGCCCCGTCGGTCAGCATGAATGCCCAATAGGCCGCCGTGACCGCGATATAAGCCGACAGTCCCTCGGGCCGGTCAGTCACAGCGACTGTCCAACCATCAGCGCCACGTCGACCAGACGGTGCGCATAGCCCATTTCATTATCGTACCACGCATAGATTTTCACCTGTGTCCCGTTCACCACCATGGTCGAGGGCGCATCGACGATCGAGGACCGTTCGTCATTGGTATAGTCGGTCGAGACCAGAGGCCGCGTTTCATAGCCAAGGATGCCTTTCAACTCGCCCTCGGCTGCGGCTTTGAAGTATTCATTGACCTCTTCGGCGGTGGTTTCGCGTTCAACCTCGAACACGCAATCGGTCAGCGAAGCGTTCAGCAGGGGAACCCGTACCGCGTGGCCGTTCAGCCGGCCTTTCAGTTCGGGATAGATCAGCGTGATCGCCGTGGCCGAGCCCGTAGTGGTCGGGATCAGCGAATTCAGCGCCGAGCGCGCGCGGCGCAGGTCCTTGGCAGGGCGGTCAACGATGGTCTGGGTGTTGGTCACGTCGTGGATGGTGGTCATCGAGCCGTGCCGGATTCCAAGATTTTCGTGGATAACCTTGACCACAGGGGCCAGACAATTGGTGGTGCAGGACGCCGCCGTGATGATCCGGTGCTGCGCAGGATCATAGGTGCCTTCATTGACGCCGAACACGATATTGGCGGTTGGGCCGTCCTTGACCGGGGCCGAGACCACGACCTTCTTCACACCAGCCGCGAAATAAGGGGCCAGCTTCGCCTCGGTCTTGAACACGCCGGTACAATCGATCACCACATCGACACCGTCCAGCGGCAGGGCGTTCAGATCCCCGGTGCCGATAAAGGGCAGGCGGGTGCCGTCGATGGTGACACTGTCGGCGTCATGTTCAAATCGGGCGTCCCAGCGCCCATGCACCGTGTCGAACTCCAGCAGATGCGCGTGCATCGCGGGATCTCCGACCGCATCGTTGATCCAGGCGATATCGGCACTCTTGTCCAGCAACGGTTTCAGGGCCAGTTTTCCGATCCGGCCCAGCCCGTTCACAGCAAAGGTTGTCATTGTACATCCTCTGACGCGCTGCGGCCAATTTCATCGACGGCCGATTGCAGTGCGATCCGGTCGAGGCTTTCGACCGGGAGCGAGGTGAAGGCTTCGATCCGGCGCTTGAGCGCACCATAGGCATTCTGAAAGGCAAGGCTTTTTTCGGCATCCGTGCCTTCAGCCTTGACCGGGTCGATCATGCCCCAATGGCCGCTGATCGACTGCCCGTCCCAGGGCGGGCATTCTTCGTTCGCGGCCTGATTGCAGACAGTAAAGACAAAATCCAACTCCGGTGCGTCCTGGCCGATGAATTCGGACAGGTTCTTGGACCGCAGGACCGATGTGTCATGCCCCTTGTCCTTCAGCACCTGCAGCGCAAACGGGTTCAGTTCGGAAAACGGTTTGGTGCCGGCGGAAAATGCGTTGAATTTCTCTCCGGCGATTTCGCGCAGCAGGGATTCCGCAAAGATTGAACGGGCTGAGTTGCCCACGCAAATGAACAATACGTTGAACTTCCGGTCAGTCATTGTGCCTGTTCCTTGTGTAAAGGGCATGCAGATTTCAGGGCGACCACGGCAGCAATCGACAATCAGATAGTCGAACATCCGCTGCACGTTCTTCATTTCAATCGAATAGAGCAGAGAGGTGCCGGACCGTTCCTGTCTGACCAGCCCCGACCGTTGCAGCGCGTTCAGGTAGTTCGAAAGCGTGCTTGCCTTGATGCCAAGCTCTGCCGCCAGCTCTCCGGCGGGAACCCTGTCAGGAAACCGTCGCATAAGAATGCGAAACACCGAGATGCGCTGTGGATGGCCCAGGATGGCCAGCTGATCCGTAATCTGTTCTATCATATTTCATGAATTATCGAAATATGGAACAGCAGTCAATTTGATTCCATCGCGCCCGTCGCGCCCATGTAAATCGCTGAATCAGTTTGATTTCCGGTCGCAGAGCCCCAAACCAAAGACGCCTTGCACCCCCAGAACGCGGGGGAATCACCGCCGGGCTTGCCGGGCATCCACCGCAATTTCGAGGCTTGCACGCCGCAACATGACCGTTTAAACGGACCCTCGCTTGCCTCAATAGCTCAGCTGGTAGAGCAGGTCCTTCGTAAGTAGCGGGTCCGCTCGTGATTGACGTTTGATGCCAATGAGTTAGAGAAGGCATGCAGTAACTAGTAGGGCCATAGTAGGGCCACGGAAAGAGAAGGATGCCGCTGTAGCTCAGCTGGTAGAGCACGTCATTCGTAATGATGGGGTCGTAGGTTCGAGTCCTATCAGCGGCACCACCCTTCTCCGATAACCCTCCAAATTAAGCACTGGAATCAACATCTTCGGCAAGTCCGCAAGGTGACGTTTGCGCTTTCGATTTTCAGACATCCGGGCTAGGCTGGCCGCAGGATTGGCGAAAACGGCCAGTCTTGGGGCGTAGTAACCCCGCCGTCAGCGGTCGGTATCGACCGCAACGATACCTCCTCGAACCCTATGGTCGGGGAGGCACTGGCGTATGTCCAGGGCTCCGGCCTAAAGGCCAGCGCGGTCGTCTGACGGCGGCTTACTAACTCCCCGGCTGCCAGAGGAAACTCTGGTGGCCGATTTCGTTAGTAGAGGAGCCGTTATGAACAGTGAGATTTCCAACCGCGCGACAAAGCTTTGCCCGCATTGCGCGGAAGATATTAAAGCCGAAGCTGTCATTTGCCGATTTTGCGGAAACAACCTTTCCACCGAAGCTGACCCTGAGCCACGCAAACAGCATAATTTCACCGAGGGGAAGTGCGTTCATTGCGGCACATCCGAGGAATACGTTCTGACCTATGGTAGCAAGTGTATTCTGGATATGTCCCGGCACCAACCGAAGCCCAGAAAGGTCCTTTGCCCAAAATGCACGTCCGATCAAGTGACTGCTCAGAAGCAAGGATTTGGTCTGGGTAAAGCTGTTGCGGGTGGCGTCGCAGCGGGCGGGGTTGGCCTATTGGCCGGTTTTGTCGGAAGCGGCAAAATCAAAGTAACCTGCCTGCGCTGCGGCCACGCATGGAAGCCCGGAAAAGGGTAGCCGTACCCAGCTAACGGCCAGCACACGTCCGTAGGCGTCCGTCGAAGCTCGTAGCTGCGTTTGCTGGTTAGCGGCCTAGCCAAACCCAAAGGAGGCCCAGCGCTCAGCCTACATCTGCTGGCCGATGTGCTGGTGTGTAACTTGTAACTGTAACTTTGGTCGAACAACAAAAATTGGCAACAGGGGGTAGTGCACCACCCCCCTTGGCTGCGCCAAAAGTTTAGGGCGCAAGGTACGGGTAACAGGTTACGCCACCCGCACCTTGGGGCTTAGAAAGGTGAGTCGGCGACCTCTCTGTAGTTGCCTAACCCGACAGCGCCGTTTTCTCCTCTGATGGCGAAAATTTCATGACCGCGCTCAGCCTCAGAACCTCTGGCAAACCCTTTTCTTGGTCGCCTTTCGGTACCCGCAAGATCATGCAAGCGGTAGGTTCCGTATTCCCATCCCAGATTGGACATCGCGGCCTTGATCCGACGCGAGTCGGTTGTCGACATACGCGACGTCTCAAGGCTCAAAAGAAGCTTTACGCTGTCCATGGATATCTTACCGGTGCGACCTGCAATATTATCTTCCAAGACATTCGCGAAATCGTCTTCGATCATCCGATTTCCCTGTATCCGTTTAGCTACGGACCACAGATGTTTGGATAGCACGATAGAGCCGCCTTCGCGTTCACGTACAACTGCCTCCGCCCATATCTGATCAACGTCTTTTGCCAACGCATCAATATCGATGCTTCCAACAGCAACGGGCCATATCCGGCGATTGCCGGTCAGGTCTCCGAGATACTGGTCCTCGTTAGTGGTTCCGAGAATTACGCAATGCCGTTTGAACGACAGCACGTTCCGCCCATAGGCAGGCCGAAACAGATCCACAGCCGTGCTAAGAAACTTCTTCAAGCGCTGATCAGTTGAGAGTTTGATACCTTCTAGTTCCTGGCACTCGACAATCCACGCGCGTGACA
This sequence comes from Ruegeria sp. ABV4_181, assembly GCF_056158465.1. Taxonomy (NCBI): domain Bacteria; kingdom Pseudomonadati; phylum Pseudomonadota; class Alphaproteobacteria; order Rhodobacterales; family Roseobacteraceae; genus Ruegeria; species Ruegeria sp. ABV4_181. Next base: position 551,754 of record NZ_JBSWTI010000002.1, on the reverse strand, counting down.
GAAGCTCCGCTTTGGCTTTGTCGTCACTCTTCAAGTTTAAGCTACCGCAGAACCATTCATCCCTTACCGCCAACTTCGCCGCCAATTGGGACTTTCCGACGCCTTGATCCCCTTCCAACACCAACATCGTGTCGAATTTGATGCCCGGTTGTTTGATCCTGCGCACTGCTGCCACAAGGAACTTGCTCCCGAACTCGCCGTTCAGTTCCGATTGCTCAGCCCCACAGTAGGTGGTCAACCACTGCTCGATACGCGGAACGCCATCCCACTCCAACCCATCGAGGTAGTCGATGACCGGGTGGTACGGGTTTTCATGAGCGATAGCGATCAACTCGCGTTTGATAGTGTCCGAACTCGCGCTGAAACTGAATTTGCGACTGAACACGCTCCATAGGATATCACCTATATCGTTCAGATCGCGCCCGTCCAGTTGGTGCCCGGTCACTTCGTTTGTTTGGGTAAACAAATTGCGTCGCGCGTCCACACCCAATAGCGCGACGGCGTAACGGATATTCTCCGGCACACGAGGCACCGGTTTTCCCTCGTCGGTGACGACGGGCCACCCGCCTTGTTTCATTTCCAATAACTCGTGAGCCCGCACGACTTGTCGACGCCCGTACTTCAAAGGGTTTGGGTTATCGCGGACATGCGCGCTGATACCAAGATCAGGGTCGGTTATGATGGACAGAACGTGACCCGGCTCCATTCCCTTTCCCAACATCCATAGCGTCGCCGCGAACACCAGTTCAGAGCGTGAGCCATAGGTTTTGTCAGGTGGATTCTGCCCGGTCATAATCACCTCGGCCCACTTCTGATCAAGCGGAATGATGGCGCTCAGATCATCCGGCAACGGCAGAGCTTCGAACTCTATTGCCGTCGCCGCGCCAACCACCGGAAGCTTTGGCTCAGGTTTCGGACGGCGCATCTGGAATTCATCCACAGTGAATGACACCGGCGGTGCGTTGAAGTCCATTGGGTGTATATGAAACGCCAGTTTAGGTTCCCGACCAGCCTCGCGCTTTACATTGTCCAACCAGTTCATCGTCCACGGCAAGCGTGTAAGACGACTGGCGTCGTGCGTCCCACCTTCGCCTTGTAGTGCCTTCAACAACGCGTGATTCAGTTCGCCGGCTTCTTCAACACTGATCGGCTCGGCTAGACGCCACATCGCCTGAAACCCACCACCGGTGAACCATATCGCTGACGGATGGGGTACACCCTTTGGGCGACTTTTTTCGTCAAGCAGAAGCGACATTATGCGTTCTTCTTGTTGCCGCTCGGTACCTGCATAGTCTTTGTTGTCGAGATCGACATGCAGAAACCGCACAGCTATCAGGTTGGCCTTGCTCCGCTTGCCTTCAAGGAATTCGGCATTTGCAAGAAAATACAAGTTACGCCTGTATGTGTCATTGTTGTTTCCAGCAACAAACCGAATGGCCGACGCAGCTTCATTTGCAGCGTATACTTTTGACTGCGGTTTTTTGGCTCCTTCACTGTTCATGTGTTCGAGGTAGAGTGGCTGACCTTGAGTCAGCCACGCCAGGAATTCGATTGCCCTTTTGGCGTCTGGTGCAAGCTTAGAGGGCATTAGCACCCCCTTTTGGGTCACAGACCAAGTTGGCCATCCAGTTTTCGACGTCGATCCGTCGATATAGAATCTTGCCAGTGCGGCTACCGGACTTGGAGCGGAGAAAGCGTGGGCCATAACCAAGATGGCGACCTTTCTCGAAGTAACTTGCGCTGAAACCGGTGATCGCCGGCAGCTCTTTTGTGGTTAGGAATTCTGATTGCGCGGACATTGTGCCCTCCTTTGTCATCTTGTGATGACGAGGACCTTGCCAACGACACAACGATCCATGTTGCGAAACAAATACGAACTATTTCGCAACATGGGGGATTCGATTAGCGTGCAGTTTTTACACCGTTTTTGCGAAGCTCTTCGCGAATAATATCAAGGCTCTGAGCCTCAAGTGTTTCTGCGACATCATCATGCTCGACGGCCATGTATACGAAGTACTCTCGAAAATTGACTCCGTGGCCTTTGCCTTGTTTTCGGTAATAAGCACCGCTGAATTTCTCGCGTAGACGGTCGTATATAGATTTTCGAGCTTGTTCGTTGGAAGGGTCAAAGAACATGTCAGTGGCCTCTTTGGCGAGAGCCAAGTCCGAGCGGACCTTTGGAAGCTCTTGCGGAGTCTTGTCTTTGCGATGCTTCATATAAAGTAGGAATCTGTTCCCTTTGTCGCGATGATGCTCGCTGGCCATATGTCGAAGCGCGGGCAAATCGCCGTCCTGCTTCACAGTCTCCGCTCTTGAGTTTTCGCCAGTCAATGCGCGGACAGCAACGCTAAGGCGGGATTCTGGGGTATCGTGTCCATGTGGGTGCGCCTCGATAATGGTTAGAAGCAGTTTTTCCAAGTAGGTACGCCCAAACAATGTGCCAACCGCATAATCTTCGTAGTTGTCTTCGGTCTGTTCGGTACTTTCGTCGGACATCGTAATTCTCCCACTCAATCTATGAACTGTTGACCAAATTCTTGAAATCTCGCGCGCGCCTGCGCGAAGGCGCAACCGGATGATCGCCTGTTAAACACATGAATCTCGTCTTTTCTATGTTCAGGGATGTTCCCGGATTCCTTCGGAGCGGGATTGGCTAACGCACCCATGGCTCTGAGTGCCGTCGATGGGGTGGGGTCACCTATGAATCAGTCGCGCGGCTCTTTCAGTTCCAGAATGCGCTTGGCTACCAGTTCGACCGGCTCACGCAGACGCTCAACGTTCACTACGATATAGCCGCCGGTCACGTCGCCATTTGTTCGGTGGTTCAGCAGGCGCTTGAGCGCGTAGTAAGGTACGTCGAGGCTTTCGGCGATGGTGATGAAGGTGCGCCGCAGGTCGTGCAAGGTGAAGCTGACGCCAGAACCAGCCGATACGCGCATGAGGAATTTTTTGGTTTCGACCAGATGGCCGGTGCGCCCCGGCCCGGGGAACACCCAAGGAGAGCCTTGGTTCGCCTCGCGACGTTGGGCCAGTAGGTCGGTGAGAAACTCGGACAGAGGGAGGGACAGCGGGTCACCGTTCTTGGTGGTCGGCAGGTGAAGGGTCTTGGCGGCGAGGTCCACATTCTCCCAGCGCAGTTGCATCACCTCGCTGCGGCGCATGCCTGTGAACAGCACGGTCAGCAGGAAATCCCGGGAATAATCTGGCTCCGCCATAACCGCTTTCCACCATGCGGGCAGATCGACAGCGGTCACAACGGTCTGGCGGCGGCGCTCTTTGAACCACGCACGCGCTTGGGTCAGGATTTGCACCGGATTGGGCGGGTAATTGTCCTGCGTGGCGGAGATGAAATTGAACACCGACCGGAAGTGACGCATCACGTTGTTGGCAGTAGTTTCGCCGTGTTTCTTGCCAATTTCCTGATGCTTCTTAAGAATCATCTGGCGGGTGATTTCCTTCACCTCCTTCTTGCGCCACGCCTTGAGGTAGAGTTGCTCCGACCGGCGGTAGTTGCTGACCGTGTTGGTGGACAGCGTCTTACGGGCTTCGAAGAAACGGTTGAAAGCCATTTCCACGGTGACACGTTGCTGCTTCTCTTTGCGTTTTTCGGCATTGGGGTCACGCCCTTCCGCCATCTCGCCCAGAATGACAAGCGCCTTCTTGCGAGCAATCTCCGGGGCGAACACGTCGGCCCGGCCTATTGTAACCCGCCGCGTCCGCCGGTTCACTTGCCCTTCGGCAAAGAACACTTTGGAGTTGGCACCGACCCGCAAACCAAAGCCGGAGAGCATGGTGTCGCGGTAGAAAACCTGACCGCTTTTGGGATACGGAACTTCATCGACCGCGCGGCGCGTAAGACGTAGACTTGGCATTGTGACCCTCCTTCCGGCCACAAATCATTATATGCACATCCAGAGGAAAAGCTCGACTTTTCATCGAGTTATGAGGGTTTGTCGGGTGTGTTGCGAGAGAATGAAAGCGCGTCTAAGTCCGGCAAGCCAACCAAGGAACAAAAAATCTGAAACAACAGCTCGAATCTGCCGGGATTGCTGTTATATTAAGAATACGTCGGAGGTTCTTCGGATCGACGCGGTCGAAAATGGCTGCATGTATGAAAAAGAACTGAGTACACTGATTTTGTGAACCTCCAAAATGCTGTCTACCAAGCAAGGAGGTTCCCGTTATGGATCCCCATTTCTACCCTATGTGTAATGCAGGCCTTGAAAGCCTGCACAGTCTCGCGAACGTTGGTTCGACCAATGAGATCGTTCAATTCGAAGACGGTTCTATCGTCGAGGTAGGCGATACTATCGCAGACCCAAAGCCGACAGTCGAAGAGCAAATGATACTCGAAGACATGCGCGGAGATGTCCGTACGTTCGTCGAGGGTCTAACCCCGTATCTTCAATGTGTTGTCATCCGCCGTTTTTGGATGAATTATTCCCCCCAGAAAATCGCTGATGACCTCGGTCGCCGCCGCCCCGCGATCTACGACGCACTGGCGCGTGTGGTGCGCTTGGGCAAGCGTGATTTGGCGCCTGTGCTCGCCCAGTAAATCAATGCGGTGGCCCTCCGGGGCCACCCCCTCAGTCTACGCGGTCGAAAATGGCTGCATTAAGAAGGAAAGTATCATGGCTACTCAACTTGAACTCCAAATCGAATATGCGAACGCCCTCGACGAAAACAACGTCGACTACACCTTTGCAATTGGCGAAGCATTTGTCGAAAGCATGCGGTCTACGCACTACAAGCACACTGGCACCGCCATTGATGAGTTGATCGACAACTCTATTGAGGCCGGAGCCAATACTGTAAGTGTTGCGCTCGGCTTTAAGAAGAAAGGCGATAAAAAACCCAGCGCGATCGCGATTATCGACAATGGGCACGGTATGCCGCCCAACATGGTTCGCCGAGCTGCTTCTTGGGGCGGGACACACCGCCACCAAAATGAAACCCGTGAAGGTATGGGGCGTTTTGGGTTTGGACTTCCCAGTGCGTCTGTCAATCAAGGTAAGCGGTTTACGATTTATTCTAAGCTGAGCGGCAAAGACTGGTGCGCGGTTACCGTCGATCTGGACGATGTCGCCGACCTGAAATATTCGTCTGTTCCCGGCAAGGTGGAGGTACCCGGTTATCAGAAGGCGTCTCCGCCTGACTGGGTGCTGGAAAACGTTAAGAAAAACTTGCCGGAAAAGGAGCTAAAGCACGGCACGGTTGTCGTTTGGGAAAAGTTGGATCGGCTGACGTGGTCCACCGTAAATGGGTTGCGGAACAACTTGCTTTCGCACTTCGGTACGATCTACCGGAACTACCTTTCCCAGACCCAAATCGTTTTTGACAATACAGTTATTGGAGCCGTTGATCCGCTTTTTATCACGCCCGGTGCGCGCTTCTTTGACGAAGACTCGCAGCGCGCGGTAGCATTGGAGCCAGGCGAAATCACCGTTCGATCTGAACGGACGGGAAAGCCGTGCAAAATCAAAGTTCGCTACGCTTCGATGCCTGTGGGTTTTTATGCGATCGATAAGAATAAAGTCGCGGGCGGGAAGAACAGCAACGCTCGTTTTCGCGTGAAAAACGATAACCTTGGCATTGTAGTCTGTCGTATGGGTCGACAAATTCACGTCGTGGACAAAATCACCGCCCATGACGGTGCACAGGGTTGGGCCGGGGTTGGTCGCCTTTCTAACAACGATGATCGTTACTGGGGATTGGAAATCGACTTCCCAGCCGATTTGGATGAGGAGTTTACGATCTCCAACTCCAAACAAGATGTCGTCATGTCTGACCGTATCTGGCAGCTTCTCAAGGAAGGCGGCGTGCTGACCGGCCTTAAGTCTCTTAAAAAGATGTACGCAGACGGCAAGGCCGCAAAGGTGGCTGAGCCAGAAACCGGAGAGGACAAACCTCGCCCATCCGAGGTGGCGGCCAAAGAGGGTGCGGAACAAGCTCGTCCAGGACGTGTTCACCCGATGTCAGAAGAGCGGGAGGAACAGGCAAAGAAGAACTTTGAAGAGTTCTTCAAAAAGGACGCCAAAGAGCGGAAAATCCCCGAAACATCCGCAAAGGAGCAGCTTGAAAAAGAGATCGAGGAACGTCCCTACAAGGTAGAGTTCGAAAGTCTACAGGATGCGCCATTCTATCGAATGGAGCAGCGGGGGGCGATGAAGGTTCTGAAAATCAACATGGCGCATAGGTTCTATAAGGACATATATGCCAGCAGCTCCGCTGGAGCATTTGTACGCCATGCTTTGGAGGTTCTCCTGATTTCAATCGGGGAGGGCGAGTTGGATGCGATTGGCAACGTCAGCAAGGAAAGCTTTTACCACGTCGAAAAACTCGAATGGTCCAAGAAGCTAAACGTCATGCTTGGCGTGCTGAGTGAATACGCAGAAGTCGTGGACGACGAAGCAGCCTAAGCGGACAAAGGGAATGCAAAGGAGCCCACTGCGGTGGGCTCTTTCTGCTATTATGAACTATGAAAAACAAAAATCATAAGAAAGCGTTCGCCCCCAATAGGTTGCCTACACAGTTACATGATGCACTCGAAAAAACGATCAAATCTCAAGCTCAAGAAGACTCATACGATGTAGCAGTCTGTTACCGTAACCTAGCGCGTAAATACGCTACTGACGGGACCGACAACGACGCGGACTCTGATAAAATTCGCCTTGCCGTTTGCTATTCGATGTTGGCTGACTTCACCGAACAGGGGTGGGGAATCGCTGTTCAGGGCCATGACATTGTCGTCGAACAACCTTCCATCGACTGGATGGAAGACGAAACGGAGGCACAAATCAAACAACGAATTCGTAAAGGATTTGAAGCGGTCAGCAACCGCCAATTGACCGACCCCACCAACAGAGAATTTATCCGCCGGATGGAAACTCCAAGAGATTTCGAAGGCAAGATGGTATCGGTGCTTGATGTTGTCGATGACGGAGCAGAACTTGCTAAGGAACTAAAGCTGCTCGCTACCGAACCTTCGTACAAGGCACTGGAAGAAATCCCGGCGGTAATATGTCCCGAGTTGGTTGAGTGTCGGGGGGATGAGAAATGCCCATACACTGGTTATCGACTACAGGACATTTGGAGGTACTTCCGACATACTTGGTCCCTCGAATACAAGCTGTTGCCGGGCAGAACGATGCGGCTGCTGGTTCGTAATGCTGCACGCCCAAACAAGCCGATCATCGGCATTGTGCTAATAGCAAGCCCAACTGCGAACCTCCAAAGCCGGGACAAGTGGATTGGGTGGACATTTGAAGAAATTGTATCCGGCCTTCTGGCACGGAAGTGGAGTGCCGACGATGTCGGGCGCAAGCTCTATGAGGCCATCAAAACTGCGATCAAACAGATACGAACAGATGATTTGGTTCCTCGGAGCGCCCTAAACCATCCAAAGCCCGAGCATTTCTTTGCGCTTGATCAAGCAGTTCATAAGGCATTGCAGGACCGCGCCCGAGACTTGGAGTCCGAATCCACCGACTACCTCGTTGACATCCGTGGGCTCGACAAATCGAAAATCACAAACAAACAGTGGAAGGAGCTTTCCGAGACTTCGTTGTTCAAAAAGAAACGAGCTGAGCAGCTTATTCCGCTCTTGAAAGCTCTTGGAACCATGAAAGGGTATGGGTTCGATAAGCATCCTGGCACCGCGTTGTACGAAGCCCTTGTAGAAAAAGACGGAAAGCAAGCCGTACAAACTGCTTTGAACGAAATTAAGAAAGTGCATCTGGCCTCGGAAGTCGCCGATCTTTCTGTTTGTGGCGCTGTCGCACCATACAACATGCTTATTGGTGGAAAGCTGGTTACTGCTGTGATGGCCTCGGAAGAAGTGCGTGAAATCTATAAGCAGCGTTACGGAAAACAGGTCAGCGAAATTTCCTCTCAGATCAAAGGTCAGCGGGTCCAACGATCATCGGACCTGAAACTGTTGACGACAACAGCCTTGTATGGGGTAGGCAGCAACCAATACAGCAGCCTAACCTTGCGGGCAGCTAAGCATTCAGAGCTGGCAAGCGATTTAGTTTGGAAGAAGATTGATAGTAGCACCGGTTTCACCGTCACGCACATCAGTGACGAAACAGTGCAGCTTATGCGCAAACTAGGGATCCGCGAGTACGGCCGCCGAAGAATAAACAGCGTCTTTGGAGAGGGTAGCAGTCCTAGAACACGCCAAATCCGCGAGGGATTAAATCTGTTAGGTATCAATAACAGCGAACTTCTCGAACAACCCAACAAAAAGAAAGTCTATGGCTGCGAGTTGTATCCGGGCGCGAAAGATCAATTGCTTGGCTTCGAAGATGCCGGGCTCAACGACACAAAATCAAATTCAGTTTCAGCGATAGCCAAAGGCTGGGCGAGTCGTTGGTTACTACCTCGGTTAAAAAATGAGCGGGTGTTGAGTGAGCTTGCAAGCTTTGAACCCATTCACGTTTCTGAAGAACTAAAGTCGCGTTCAGAGAAATTTGGTGAAATAAGGCAAGAATGACCAATTAGCCTTCCTCGTAAGGTTGTCCTATCTCGTCCAAAATTACACTGGCCGTTTGAGCAAGCCTCTGAACCCTATGGGGACAAATACTATTGGAGCGTCCTTCATCAACCAAAGACTGGAGGATGCTTTTCATTTCTGGGCTCCTGCGGATCAGTGAGACTTCTGTTTCAAACCGCTCAAGATATTTTCTGCTTCCTGAGATAATCGTACCGATGTGATGTTGGTTGCCTTCCACAAAGCAAAAAATGTCTTTTCGGTCCGTTCTTACGGTGTCTGCAACAAGCCAAGCGCGTTTTCTCATGGGTGTCCTCGTGTAGATGTCACTCATGAAATAGCATAACTATCTGAAATGTATCTAAAAATCGTCGAGTTGGCGGCGCGATGATGGCCGGTGAGGAGTACAGACGTTTCCACTTCGTAAGACCTAACGCCTTGAAACAGGACCGTTTAAATCTCGTTTGTTACTATTCTAGAGGCGATACTTAGACACCCTAGGTAACGGGACCAATTTGCCGCAAACGCAATTCGAGCCAGTTCGTCTAGTCCTCTTCCACGGCATCCCATGCGTCCACAAAACGTTGCAAAATTGCCTTTCGTGGGCTCCCCTCTGCGCTCGCGACCAGCAAAGCATCAACGCGTACCCGGAGCGCATCAACGTCAAAGAAGCGCTGGAGCGACTCAACAGAAACTCGGTCACGCCTCACGCTAACAGTATCTCCGAGGCCTCCGCCAAAACCACCCATGCCAGTTACCCAACTCTCAGACAAGAATGCCTTACAAAAGGCCTCAACAGCTTCATCCTCTGCCAACCGCTCCATGCACCAAGCTTTTGCACGCTTGTGATCATCATTACCCGCCAGTTCGTCCCATCTAATTAGCGCTCTTGGGAAATATTCATAGCTGAGCAGAGATCCATCAGCGGCTGCAATAGCTATTTTTTCCAATGCCATTTGGCGTAAACTATTGGCGTCAGCTTCGGTTGTGAGGCATCTATCTTCGGGTTCGGGCGACTTTCCCTCACGTGGATGGTGATCGCGATACGCTGACTCACAAAGGTCGACTAACCAACCAACGCTGCTCGACTCAGCAGCTTTGAGTATGATGGTCGATCTTTCGGTAAGTGATGTCCGGCTCCAAAGCAAAGCCCTCAAAATCCAGTGCGTCCGCAGGTTATTGTTGGCAATCGCAAATCCGCCGCGATCTTGATCAATCTCGGTGTCAATCTCGTCGTGCACCGCAAACAAGCCGGACAAAAAAGCCTCTGCATTTTCAAGCGGGATGCCTTTGGCGTGAGCACTAATCTCATCAAGTAAAACGCTGGCACGTGTTCCTTGACCGCTAGGTTTCGGTGTTTTGCTGGCTTCGACTAGCACTGATGAAATGTACTCTGCGTCGCCGCTGTTTTGAACGACTGCACGCACTTCCGCGGCGCTTATGGTTTCATCCGAAAGAGAAAAACGGAAGTAGGTATCAAAGTGCTTCCGAGAACACGCCCGCCGTTGCCTTTCCCAATCCTGGAAGAAAGACGAATCATAGCTCATATTGCCCCATACGCCGTCGAGCGCGGGGAACAATCGGCGAAGGGCTCGCTTCATTTCCTCACGTTCTTCCCCATCAAACTCTGCAACAAACAAATCGTCATAAGATGACGCCACTGCTTCATGTTGTTGGTACTGGTGGTCTTGCCCACCATTCGTCAGCCTGTGTTTGTTAGACTTCAACGCCGTGTAGACCTTTGGCTGTTGTACTCTAAGCGCCTCCAAAACAAGGAAATCGACTGGATCGACTTCTCCCGCCACAGCCTGCCACGAGATCCTTAGAGTATTGGTGATACGAATAAGATCTCTAGGAGACTTGATTTGGGGTGAAACTGCGTCGTGGAACAAGTTCCAGAAATGCGTGGTCTCAGGCGTTTCCTCATCCTTCCAAAGGTCATTCAGAAACTCCAAAAGACTATTGGTTAAGCTGGAGTGTGGTGGAAGCGGGATATCAAATCCTGCCTGAACAATTTTTTCCAGATACTGAGGCCCCTCAGAAGGGTATCTTTGGGAAACGATATTGTCAGCTATCTCGCGGTCGTACGCCAGAAGATACATCACTTTCGGCAGGCGTCCGACGGACTTGACGAGCCGGAAGATAAGCAGAGCTTCTTCGGGCGAAAGTCGGTCAATGTCGTCTATGACAATCAAATAACGCTTGTCACATTCTGCGAGTGCTTCAGATACCTCAGAATGGAACGACTCCACTGTCTTATCTTGCTTGATTAGGTCTGCCACCAAATTCATGCCGCTGGATGCTGCTCCACCTGCACCGGGAGCGGCGAAGTTCAGAGCGGCTCCAACGAAAGAACTTGAGCCGCTAAGGACGCGTGAGCCGAGTTTTGAAACTGCCTCCTTCGCCCTTTCCACGTCAGTTTGGTCCATAACGCCGTATAGTTGGCGAAAGAATTCGAGCGCTAGCGCCTCTTCGCCTTTGAACCACCAACAATTGAAATCGAGTATCTCGATATCTTTTGCTTCAACTTGGTCTGCAAGGTGATGTTTGACTAAATTGACGATACTGCTTTTGCCAGTTCCCCAGGGTCCGTGGATCGCGACAACAGTGCCTTCTGGTTGCGTATTTCCAGCGATGGATGTGGCAATCGCGGAAGCAAAAGTGTCGAAGCCGAATTTGTCTTCCTCTGGATTTTCGATCGGTTTGTCGTCGAACTGGCTCCGCGCCTTCATGGAGACTGTTGTCTTAATGGCACTTGCATCCTTGATAGCTGAATGATCATTGCTGAACCATCGTTTCCAAAATGGTCTGTTGCTTGCGTTATCGTTCATCATCTAGCCTGTGCATTGGAATTTTCTTTGGAATGAGATTGGGAAGAATTGGTAACTGTTAGATTTTTCGCGGTTAATAGGAATGGAGCCCATCGTGCAATGTAAGAGAACTTCATTCTAGGCGTAAATATCTGGTTGGAAAGCATCTGCGGCGTTGGACTTAGAAGCAACGAACCTAAGCTTCTACCGACGCCACGTGCATCAACCGGTATTCGATGGCTTGGTTCTGAACCACCATCGAAGCACTACGACTTCCGTTTGACCGGATATTTGAAGGGAGGACTGCTCGGAGACCCGTCGATGTCGTCGGGCCACTAGTAGGGCACTGATTTGGACTCTAGTAGTGGATTAGTAGGGTGCCTGCATCAAACAATCGAAAACGGCATACGGTCGCGTCCAAAGCTTTGCCCTGAGATAGTCAAGCAATCGTAGGGGGTTATGCGGCTGGAGGCGATACGGTCCAGCTCCATGCAACGATACGACGCCAAAATTCGTAAGGACAAGGTCGGGGGTTCGAGTCCCTCTTGAGGCACCACGCAATATCCGAAAATTTTGATGCCGCTCGTAAACTAGGCGCGTTTTTCGCCGATGGTGGTGACGCCCAGAACAGATAGCACTCTGGCCTCGATCTGTTCGGCGTTCATACCGGCGACGGCATACATATCCGCCGGGCTGGCCTGATCGATAAAGATATCCGGCAGCACCATCGAGCGGTACTTCAGCCCCTGATCAAACACGCCTTCTTCCGCCAGAAGATGGGCCACGTGGCTGCCGAAGCCGCCCACCGCGCCTTCCTCGATGGTGATCAGCGCCTCGTGGTTGGCGGCCAGATCCAGAATCAGCTCGCGATCCAGTGGCTTGGCAAAACGGGCGTCGGCTATAGTAGGGGTGATGCCGCGGGCCGACAGCGCCTCGGACGCCTTTTGCACTTCGGCCAGCCGGGTGCCAAAGGACAGCAGCGCCACACGCGCACCGTTCTGGATCATACGGCCCTTGCCGATCTCCAGCACTTCGCCGCGTTCGGGCAGGTCGACTCCCGCGCCTTCACCGCGCGGATAGCGGAAGGCAATGGGGCCGTCATTGTGGGCCGCCGCGGTGGCCACCATATGCATCAGTTCCGCCTCGTCCGCAGCGGCCATGACGGTCATGCCGGGCAGGTTGGACAGATAGGCAATATCGAAGGACCCCGCATGGGTCGCGCCATCCGCGCCCACCAGACCGGCGCGGTCGATGGCAAAACGCACCGGCAGGCGCTGAATCGCCACGTCATGCACGACCTGATCGTAACCCCGCTGCAGGAAGGTGGAATACATCGCACAGAACGGCTTCATCCCGCCGGCGGCCAGAGCGGCGGAAAAGGTCACGCCGTGCTGTTCGGCAATCGCCACGTCGAAGCAGCGCGACGGGTAGCGTTCCGCAAACAGGTTCAGACCGGTGCCGTCGGGCATCGCGGCGGTCACCGCGACGATCTTGTCGTCCCGTGCGGCTTCGTCCACCAGCGTTTTGCCAAATACCGACGTATAGGAGGGCGCGTTTGAAGGCGCTTTCTTCTGTTCTCCGGTCACCACGTCGAATTTCGCAGTAGCATGGCCTTTGTCGCGGGCCTGCTCGGCCGGGGCATATCCCTTGCCCTTTTTGGTCAGCACATGGATCAGGATCGGTCCGGTCGCCCGCGCCTTGACGGTGCGCAAGACCGGCAGCAGCTGGTCCATGTCATGGCCGTCTATGGGGCCGATATAGGAAAACCCGAGCTCTTCGAAAAAAGTGCCGCCCATGGCCATGCCTTTCAGCATTTCCTTTGCCCGCTTGGCCCCTTCGCGGAAAGGTTCGGGCAGCAGCGATACCGCGCCCTTGGCGGCGGCTTTCAGATCGTGGAACGGAGCCTCGGTATAGATCCGCGACAGGTAGCTGGACAGGGCGCCGACCGGGGGTGCGATGCTCATCTCATTGTCGTTGAGGATCACGATCAGGCGTTTCTTCAGATGGCCTGCATTGTTCATCGCCTCAAAGGCCATGCCGGCCGACATCGACCCGTCGCCGATCACAGCGATTGCGTCACCCAGCCCCTCGGGCGTCACACCGCCCAGATCGCGGGCGACCGCGAATCCAAGGGCCGCACTGATCGAGGTTGAACTGTGCGCCGCGCCAAACGGGTCATAGGGGCTTTCACTGCGTTTGGTAAATCCGCTCAGCCCGTCCTTCATCCGCAGGGTGCGGATCCGGTCGCGCCGTTCCGTCAGAATCTTGTGCGGATAGCATTGATGCCCCACATCCCAGATGATCTTGTCGCGCGGTGTTTCGAACACGGCGTGCAGCGCCGTGGTCAGCTCGACCACACCCAGCCCCGCGCCCAGATGGCCGCCGGTGACGGACACGGCCGAGATCGTCTCGGCCCGCAATTCCTGAGCGACCTGCCGCAGCTGCGCATCCGAAAACTGCCTGAGATCCGCAGGGCGGTTCACATGATCCAACAGGGGCGTATTCGGGCGGTCAGACATTTGGCGTTCCTGGCTTAGCTGTCCCGGGCAATAACGAAGCGGGCGGCGTCCTTCAAGGTTTCTGCCGACGCGCCATAGCCATCCAGCGCGGCACAGGCCTGATCCACCAGTTCCGACGCCTGGGTCCGGGCCGCATCCGGCCCCAGCAATGACACAAAGGTCGCCTTGCCGGCCTTCGCGTCCTTCTGCAGCCGTTTCCCGGCCTTTTCGGTATCGCCCTCGACATCCAAGATGTCATCGGCAATTTGAAAAGCAAGCCCAAGGGCTTGGGCATATTGGCGCAACGGTTCCGGATCGGTCTGCGCCAAGCGCGCGCCTGCGCAGGCTGACCATTCAATCAACGCACCGGTCTTGCCCGCCTGAAGGCGCGTGATTTCGGCCAGTGTCAGCGGTGTGGCCGCGGTTTCCGCGGCGATGTCCAGTGCCTGCCCCAGAACCATGCCCTGCGCGCCGCTGGATTGCGCCAGCGTCAGTGCCAGTTCCGCACGAATCTCGGCATTTCCGGCTTCGGGCCGGGTGCAGAGTTCGAATGCCAGTGCTTGCAGCGCATCTCCGGCCAGAACGGCGGTGCCCTCGTCCCATTTCACGTGGGCCGTCGGGCGTCCGCGCCGCAGATCGTCATCATCCATGCTGGGCAGGTCATCATGTACCAGAGAATAGGCATGTAACGCTTCGATCGCAGTGGCGGGCCAGATCGCCTGCGCGGGCCCGATGCCGTGCAGGCGTGCGCTTTCCAACACCAGAAATCCCCGCAACCGTTTGCCGCCTTCGGTGGCATAGGCCATCGCCCGGGTTACATCCAGTTTGTCCAGCACCCCCAGCACCAGATCAAAGTGCTGCTGAATCCGGGCGGCATCCTGCGCCAGTATGTCCCGAAACATTTACTGACCTTCGACAGGGGTCGTCCCGGTTGGCTGGCCTTCGGCGTCCAGCGTGATCGCGGCGACTTTTTCCTCGGCCCGCTTCAGTTCATCCTCGCAGCGCTTCTTAAGTGCCGCGCCGCGCTCATACAGCGCGATGGACTGGTCCAGCGCGACATCGCCGCGCTCCAGCTGGCCAACCACGGCCTCAAGCTCTTTCATCGCCTGTTCGAAGGTCATCTGGTCTACAGGAATATCGGTCATCGGGCTGCCTTTATCAGTTCTTCCACATGGGCGCGTGTGGCCTCGGCCAGTGCGTTCAGATCATACCCGCCTTCCAGAGTCGAGACGATACGGCCATCGCACAGATCCCGCGCAATCCCGCACAACCCGGCGGTGACCCAGGCGAAATCGCCGGTCGACCAGTTCAGATTGGCCAGCGGATCATCCTGATGGGCGTCAAACCCGGCCGAGATGATGATCAGTTCGGGCCTGAAGGCACGCAGGCTGGGGAATGCCTGCGCCTCATACGCCGCGCGCATCTCGGCCCCGCCGGTGCCGGGGGCCAGGGGGATGTTCAGGATGGTCTCATACGCGCCGGTCTCATCGGGTCGCCCCGATCCGGGCCAAAGCGGCATCTGCTGGCTGGTGATCACCAGCGCGCGCTTCTCGTCCCACAGCAGGTCCTGCGTGCCGTTGCCGTGATGCACATCGAAATCCACCACTGCGACGCGGCTCAACCCGTGATGATCCAGCGCGTGTTTCGCGGCCAGCGCTGCGTTGCCGAACAGGCAGAACCCCATTGCCGTTTCTGTTTCCGCGTGATGCCCCGGCGGACGGATCGCACAAAACGCATTCGGCGCCTCGCCACCCAGCACCATATCCACCGCGCGCACCACGGTCCCGGCGGCGCGATAGGCCGCATCAACCGACCCCGGAGACATGAAGGTATCGCCGTCGATCTGGGCAAACCCGTCCGCCGGACGCATCTTGCGAATATCCCGGATGTAGCTCTCGGGGTGTACCCGCAACAAATCGTCATCCGCCGCCAGAGGGGCCGTCACCCGGTTCACGTCCAACGCCTCCAGCGCATGCAGAATATGCTCCAGCCGGGCCACCCGTTCGGGGTGCCCGTCCGGCGTCACATGGCCAAGACAATCCGCATGGGTCAAAAGGGCGGTCTTCATCGGGATCCCCTGTTCATCTGGCTAAAAATACCTTCGCCGAAGGCATAAAACCGCCGCGCAGCGGCAAAATCAATCCGGTGCCAGCATATACCCGGCCCCGCGCACCGTCTGCAGATAGCGGGGTTGCTTCGGATCCTGTTCGATTTTCCGGCGCAGGCGGGTGATCTGGACATCCACCGCGCGCTCCTGGGCCTGACCCTTGTCGCGGCCCAGATCCTCGACCAGTTTGGCGCGGCTGATCGGCTCGCCGGGCTGGGCCGAGAAGATTTTCATCAGCTGGCTTTCCGTCGCGGTCAGGCGCACCGGGTCTTCGCCGTGCCACATCTCACCACGTTCGACGTCATAGCGGATCGGGCCGAGGTTCAGAATCTTGGTCGCCGTGTCCTGCGCCGGTGTTTCCGGCATGCGGCGCAAAATGGCATTGATCCGCAGCAACAGCTCTTTCGGCTCGAACGGTTTGGCAAGGTAATCATCCGCGCCTGCCTCAAGCCCGGCGATGCGATGTTCGGTTTCCCCCCGGGCCGTCAACAGCAGGATCGGCGTGGTATGCGTGTCCCGCAGCGCCCGGGTCAGGCTGACACCATCCTCGCCGGGCATCATCACGTCCAGAACGATCATGTCGAAATCCAGCCCTGACAACACCCGCCGCGCGTGTGCGGCATCGCGGGCGGCGGTGACCAGAAACCCGTTCCGCATCAGAAACTTCTTCAGCAGATCACGAATGCGCTCGTCATCGTCGACGATCAGCAGATGGGCGTCCATTTCGCTCATGAGGTGGTATCCCGCAGTTTCGTGTAGGCATGACGCATATCAGCATCCATCATCGCTTCAAGCACTTTACGAAACCCTGACACCGCCTCGGGGCCGGCCTCTTTATAAGCCGCCCGCATGCGCACGCGCTGGGCTTCGGACAGCCTGGCCTCCAGCGCCCGGCCCTGTTCGGTCAGAAACAGGTGCCGTTCGCGCTTGTCCACGGTGCCGACCCGGCTTTCGACCAGCCCGTCGTCGATCAGCGTCCGCAGGACCCGGTTCAGCGACTGTTTCGTCACCCCGAGAATGGCCAGCAGATTGTTGACGGTGGTGCCCGGCGCGCGATTGATGAAGTGGATGGCCCGATGATGCGCCCGCCCATAGGCCATCTGGGCCAGGATGCGGTCGGGGTCGGCGGTAAAGCCGCGATAGGCGAAAAACATCGCTTCGATCCCCTGCCGCAACTGCTCATCGGTCAAAAACAACAGGCTCTCACCGCCAAAGACCTGGGCGGGGCGGGTATCCGACATATCATGCCTCATTCGTTACACCGGGCCGACTTTATGTCAGCGTTATTGACATTCCAAGAGTGGACAGGTATCGAGTCGCAGTTTTTGCGCAACTTTATGTCCGGTTCGGACTTAATTGGCGCAACAATCGGAAATTTCAACCCAGGTCAGGAGGTTTCGCATGGCGGGGTATGATGATCGTGACGGTGTGATCTGGATGGATGGAGAACTGGTGCCCTGGCGCGAAGCCAATGTGCACATCCTGTCCCACGCGATGCACTACGCGTCCTCGGTCTTTGAGGGCGAGCGCGCCTATAACGGCAAGATCTTCAAAAGCCGCGAACATTCCGAACGCCTGATCGCCTCGGCCGAGGCGCTGGATATCCCGATGCCCTTCACGGTCGATCAGATCGAGGCCGCCAAGCATGAGGCGCTGAAAGCCAGCGGGTTGCAGGATGCCTATATCCGCGCGCTGGTCTGGCGCGGGTCGGGCGAGGATATGGGTGTGGCGTCGGCGCGTAACCCGGTGCGCATGGCCGTCGCGGTCTGGCCCTGGGGTGCCTATTACGGCGACGCCAAGATGCAGGGCGCCAAGCTGGACATCGCCGAATGGAAACGCCCCAGCCCGGAAACCATCCCGGTTCACGCCAAGGCGGCAGGGCTCTACATGATCTGCACCATCTCGAAGCACAAGGCCGAGGCCAAAGGCTGCTCGGACGCGCTGTTCATGGATTACCGCGGCTACGTGGCCGAGGCGACCGGGGCCAACGTGTTCTTCGTGAAAGACGGCGAGGTGCACACCCCTCTGGCCGATTGCTTCCTGAACGGCATCACCCGCCAGACCGTGATCCGGATGCTGAAGGACAAGGGCATCAATGTGATCGAACGCCACATCCTGCCCGAGGAAATGGCCGGTTTTGAACAGTGCTGGCTGACCGGCACGGCGGCCGAGGTCACACCGGTGGGTCAGATCGGCGACTACACCTTTGAGGTCGGCGACATCACCCGCGAGATTGCATCGGATTACGAGGCGCTGGTCCGCGCCTGATCTGCATGGATACCGGTTTCGAAAACCCCCGCGTCTGGCGGGGGTTTCTCTTTGCCGGCCGTTCAAGCTTTTGTGCAGATCGTTCAGAAGGCTGGACGGGCGCGCAAACGGGTATAGGTTACCTGCATGTTGGACCTGCTCAGCGATATCCTCACCCGCCTGTCCCTGCGCGGGACATTCTATTTCCGCACCTCTTTTACACCGCCTTTTGGCGTTCAGGTCCCGGCCTTTCAGAACGTCGCCCGGTTTCATTTTGTTCAGCGGGGCGAGTTGAAGGTTTTTGTCTCTAACACGGGCGAAACCCTGCGTCTGAAGCAGGGCGATCTGATCCTGATCCCGCACGGGGCCGCCCATGCGCTGCTGTGCAATGAGGTCCGGCCGCCGGACGCCCTACCGCTGGAACAGGTGCTGGAGGAGGCTGGGTATCAAGGTGACGGCGTCCTGATCTATGGTGGTGAGGACCAAAGCCGCGATACGCAGTTGATCTGCGGCCATTTCTCGTTTACCGGCCCACCGGGGCGGCAGGGCACCGGCCATATGCTGATCGACCGTTTGCCGCCCTACATCCTGATCGAGAATTACGGGGAAGAGGCCGGCGCCTGGATCGAAGCCACCCTGCGCATGATCGGGTCCGAGATCAACGGCGCCCGCATCGGCGGCGATCTGATCGCCATGAAACTGTCCGAGGTGCTGTTTGCACAGGCTGTCCGAGCCCATCTGGAACATCAAAGCCCCAGCGACACCGCCCTTGCCGGGTTTGCCGATCCGCGCGTCTCGCGTGCGCTGACCGCTTTTCATCAGGCCCCGGCGCGGGAATGGAGCGTCGAGTCCCTGGCGCGAGAGGCAGGGATGTCACGCACCGCATTCGCGCAGCTGTTCACGGAAAAGATGGGAACGACGCCGATGCAGTACCTGACCGACTGGCGGATGCAGATTGCCTGCCACGGTCTTACGGAAAGCCGCTGGAACGTCGCGGATGCCGCGGCCGAAGTGGGCTACGCGTCCGAGGCGGCCTTTTCCCGCGTGTTCAAGAAACAGATCGGCCTGTCCCCGGCCGCCTATCGCGCCATGCATTGATCCGACGGATTTTCGGACGATCTGCAATGTTTCGCGAACGATCCGGGCTAATACGTTCGAACCGCCTGACCTAGCTTGAGGCCATGCCAAGCAAGGAAAGGAGATTCCAATGTCTGTTCGTTTCGTTACCCGCACCGTTCACGCCTATCTCGATTACCCGGTCGCGCTGGCGCTGATGGTGTTGCCATTTGTTCTGGGGCTGGGCCAGTCTAACCCGATGGCTTTGTGGCTTTCGGTTGCTACCGGGGTGGCGGCCTTTGTGCTGACCGTTCTGACCGACCACCATCTGGGGATCTGGCGGGTGCTGCCTTACAAGTTCCACCTGACAGTTGACTTGCTGGTCGGGATTGCCTTTCTGGCCGCGCCCAGCCTGTTTGGGTTCTCGGGCCTGGATGCGATATATTACTGGCTGAACGGCGCGGCGGTGGTCGCCGTCATCTCGCTCAGCGCGCCGGAACACGGGATGGCCGCCTGAGCGACATATCCACAGGTGTCACAATATCATCGTGATACTTTCAAGAATCTGAGCCGCCTGTTTTACAAACCGGCGGCTCACTGCCGCTCACCAATCGCGTGGCCGTTCCGCGGGCCACCAGACAGGAGAGCCCCGATGACCAAGATCCTTCGCCCAAACCGCCGCGCCTTTCTGGCTGGCAGCACCGCATTTGCCGCATCGCTGTCCCTGCCCGCACTCAGCCGCGCCGGGTCGCGCCCAGTGTTCACGCATGGCGTCCAGTCCGGTGATGTCGACACCGGTTCGGGCATGATCTGGACCCGCACAGACCGTCCGGCGCGGGTGATGATGGAAGTTTCGACCACCGAGAGCTTTGCCGACGCCCGCAAGCTGACCCCGATGGACGCGATCCCAAACAGCGATTTCGCGGTCAAGCGGCTGGTCGAAAATCTGCCTTCGGATCAGGAGATCTTTTATCGTTTCGTGGCCGCCGATCTGAGCGACATCAACATCACATCAGAGCCTGTTGTGGGCCAATTCCGCACCGCCCCGACCGCGCGCCGCGATATCCGTTTCGCCTGGTCGGGCGATACAGCCGGTCAGGGCTGGGGTATCGACGACGTGGGCATGCGCACCTACGCCACCATGGCGCAGCACCGGCCGGATTTCTTCATCCATTCAGGCGACACGGTCTATGCCGATGGTCCGATGCAGGACGCGGTGGAAAAAGACGGGCAGGTGATCTGGAAGAACACCACCCTGATCGACGAAAAGCGCAAGGTGGCCGAAACGCTGGACGAGTTTCGCGCCCAGTGGAAATACAACATGATGGACGCGCATGTGCGCGCGATGAATGCTGTTTGTCCGACCTTTTTCCAGTGGGACGACCATGAGGTGGTCAATAACTGGTCGGATGCCAAGGACCTGATCTCGGATGATCGCTATACCGAGAAATCTGTGAATGTGCTGCAATCCCGCGCCGCGCGCGCTTTTCATGAAATGACGCCGCTGCGGATGACACCTGCCGAGCTGGGGCGTGTCTATCGCAAGATTTCCTACGGTCCGATGCTGGATGTCTTTTTCCTGGACCTGCGCAGCTATCGCGGGCCGAACGGCCCGTCGATGGAGGATGAGATCACCGACCAGTCCCGCATTCTGGGGGCCGCACAGCTGGCCTGGCTGAAACAGCAACTGGCCGCGTCGCGGGCGACCTGGAAAGTGATCGCTTCGGATATGCCGATCGGCCTGATCGTCTGGGACAACTGGCGGGAAAAAGCCGGAGCCGAGGCGATATCCAATGGCGACGGTGGCCCTGCCAAAGGGCGTGAGCTTGAGATCGCTGATCTGTTGCGGTTCATCCAGACGGCGGGCATCAAAAACACGGTCTGGTTCACCGCCGACGTCCACTATACCGCCGCGCACTACTATGACCCTGACAAAGCGCAATTTCAGGATTTTGAGCCGTTCTGGGAGTTTGTTTCGGGTCCGCTGCATGCAGGCACCTTTGGTCCGAACGCGCTGGATGGCACGTTTGGACCCGAGGTGAAATTCGTCAAAGCCCCGGCTGAGGGGCAGGGCGTCAATCTGCCTCCCAGCGCGGGGCTGCAGTTCTTTGGTCTGGTCGATATCGACGGGGCCAGCCAGCAAATGACCGTGCGCCTGATGGACCGGGCGGATACCGAGCTGTGGTCCGTCACACTGGACCCGCAGCCGCAGGCGATCTGATTGCCGATCCTCCTGCGCGTCCCGATGACGGTTTGGAGCGCGTTTTGCCCTTGATTAATTCGACAAAAATAGTCAGATTACAGGCAAGGCCAGATGCGATAGCGTGCAGCATGAGATTTCGAGGCGGTCTGCGGGCCTAGCGCATAATAGGGTGAGGGCGCGCCACCGCCTCGGAAACGACGCCGGCGACAGGGGTTGAAGATGGGCGACTCGCTTGACGAAATTCTGGCACGGCACGAGGCAGCCACCGCCTGCGGGTGTTGCTGCGACGATGACTTTTGCGCCTATGTCGACAAGAAGAAAGACCAAGGCGCCGCCGCAAACCCGCTGCCGACCAGCGCCGCCAGCCAACGCGGATCGGTTCGGTACCTCTACGAAAATCCACAGGCGTAACCGCCCCGGAAAAAAGGGCGGTTTAGACCCTGACTTCAGAAATCCACGCCGCGCTGGGCCTTGATCCCGGTCTGAAACGGGTGCTTTTCTTCGGTCATTTCCGTGACCAGATCGGCATAATCACGCAGCGCTTGCGGCGCGTCACGGCCCGTCAGAAACACACTGGTCTTCTTTGACCTCGCGTTCAGCCCTTCGATCACCTGATCGACCGACAGGTATTCATAGCGCAGGGCGATATTGATCTCATCCAGTACCACCAGATCATACTCGCCGCTGGACATCAGGGCGCGCGCCTTGTCGAAGGCGGCATTTGCGGCGGCTATGTCACGCTCGCGGTCCTGCGTGTCCCAGGTAAAGCCCTCGCCCATCGTGTGCCAGGTGACCAGATCGCGGTCTTCGAAAAACCGCCGCTCGCCCGTCTTCCATTTGCCCTTGATGAACTGCACCACGGCAACTTTCTGGCCCCAGCCCAGCGCACGGATAACCACACCGAAGGCGGCCGAGGATTTGCCTTTGCCCTTACCGGTATTGATCAGCACCAGCCCGCGTTCGGGATCGACGGCCTCGGACACTTTCTTGCGGTGCCGGGCCTGCACCTTCTGCATCTTTTCCTTGTGGTCTTGTGCGTCGCTCATCTTGGAAACCTTTTCTGATACCGGGGTCAACCTAAGCGAAGTTCGGCAAAGGTAAAGGTCAGGCTTTCGGGTCAGTAACCGCCCGCGCCTTGCCGCGTTCCAGCCCCAGTTGCCGTTCGCGCAGGATCACCAGCACGTTGCCCGCGATGACCAGGGCCGCCCCGCCCAGCATCACCAGCGTCGGCAATTCGTCAAACCAGACATAGCCGATGACAATAGCGAACAGCATCGTCGTATAGTCATAGGGCGCCAGCATCGAGGCCTGCCCATAGCGATAGGACGAGGTCACGAGAATCTGCGCCACCCCGCCGATCAGCCCCATGCCGATCAGAATCGCGGCCTGCTCCCAGGTCGGCATGGTCCAGCCCCAGAACGCGGTGAGGGCGGACAGCAACGTGGCCGTCATCGAGAAATAGAACACGATGGCAGCGGGATGGTCGACCTGCACCAGTTGCCGGATATGTATCTGCACAAACCCCCGCGCAATCGTGGCGGCCAGCACGCAGAATGCGCCGATGGTGGCCGCGGTATCCATGTTGTTGCCGCCCAGGCGCGGCCAGATCATGATCAGAACCCCCAGCAGGCCGATGGCGACGGCACCGATGCGGATCATGCGGATCCGTTCGCCCAGCATGATGGCCGCCAGAATCAGCGTAAAGATCGGGGTGGCATAGCCGATCGCCGTAACCTCGGGCAGCGGCAGCAGGCTGAGCCCGGTGAAGGTCAGACCCATGGCGCTGGTGCCCAAAACCCCGCGCCAGAAATGGCCCATGGGTTTTCTGACGACAAATCCCTGCGCCAGCTCTCCGCGCGAGATCAGCCAGACAATGATCACCGGGATGGCAAAGAGCGAGCGGAAAAACACCATCTCGCCGGGTGGGAAATCCTCCGAGAGGGCTTTGACCAGCGCCGACATCGACGTGAAAAGAACCAGCGCGCTGAGTTTCAACACGACGGCCAATACAGGTCGATGCGATGTTAAGGGTTTTGCCATCGGCGCGAACCTGCGCCTTTGCGGCAAAAAGATCAACGCTCCCGTGTCACCGGGCCACCCAGCTTTGCGGCAGCGGGCTGCCGATCTCTTCGGCAAATTCCTCAAGAAACCGGATCATGCGGGCGGTTCGCTGCCGGGCCAGCTTCTGTCCGGTCCCGGTCAGCATGTCATCCGGCAGGCTGAGCAGTTTGACCTTCCAGTGATCCAGCGAGAAATGCAGGTCGTCCAGCGGCCGGCTTTCCGAGAACGGGTCCGCCGGGTCATACAGCGCGCGCCCCAGCGCGCCGGACACCGAGAAATTGCGCGCCACGCCAATGGCTCCCAGCGCGTCCAGCCGGTCGGCATCGCGCAGGATGCGGGCCTCATCGGTTTCCGGCGGGATGTTGGCCGAGAAACTATGCGCCTCGATCGCGTGCCGGATGGCTTTGATCTGATCCGGCAAATAGCCCAGTTCCCGCAGAACAGGCTCTGATTCCGCGGCGGACCGGCGCGACGCAAGATGCCGGTCGGGGGCGTCTTTCGGCAGGTTCACAAGATCGTGCAGATAACAGGCCGCCAGCAGCACGGGCATGTCGGTTCGTTCGTCGGCAATGGCCTGCGCGTTCACCCAGACCCGGTCCAGATGGGCCAGGTCATGGGCCGGATCGGTTTCCATCCGCTGCGCGACGATGCCGCGCAGTTGGCTACGCAGATCAGCCGATCCGTCCACGGTTCTCTCCGATCTGGCCACGGTGCAGCAGCAGGTGGTCGAGGATTACGCAGGCCATCATCGCCTCGCCCACCGGTACGGCACGGATGCCGACGCAGGGGTCGTGACGGCCCTTGGTGATGATTTCGGTTTCCTCACCGGATTTGGTGATGGTCCGGCGGGTGGTCAGGATCGACGAGGTCGGCTTGACCGCAAAGCGCACCACGACATCCTGCCCGGTCGAAATACCGCCCAGAATGCCGCCCGAATGGTTGGAACTGTATTGCGGGCCGTTCTGGCCCATGAAGATCTCATCCGCATTGGCCTCGCCGGTCAGTTCTGCGGCGGCCATGCCCTCGCCGATTTCAACGCCCTTGACAGCGTTGATCGACATCATCGCCGCGGCCAGATCCGTGTCTAACTTGGCATAAACGGGCGCTCCGATCCCGGCGGGAACGCCGCGCGCCACAACCTCGACCACAGCACCGACCGAGTTGCCGGACTTGCGCAGACCGTCGAGATAGGCGGCCCAGTCCTCGGCGGCTTGCGCATCGGGGGTCCAGAACGGGTTCTGTTCGATCTGCGACCAGTCGAAATTGGCCCGGTCAATCTTATGCGGGCCGATCTGGGTCATGTAACCGGTGATCTGAACATTCGGCGCAATCTGCCTGATCGCCTCGCGCGCCAGCCCGCCTGCGGCCACCCGCGACGCGGTTTCCCGGGCCGAACTGCGCCCGCCCCCGCGATAATCGCGGATGCCGTATTTCTGCCAATAGGTGATATCGGCATGGCCGGGGCGGAACTTGTCCTTGATGTCACCATAGTCTTTCGAGCGCTGATCGGTGTTTTCGATCATCAACTGCACGGGCGTTCCGGTGGTCTGGCCCTCGAACACGCCCGACAGGATTTTCACCTGATCCGCTTCGCGCCGCTGGGTGGTGAACTTGCTCTGCCCCGGTTTGCGTCTGTCCAGCCAGTGCTGGATCATGCCCTCGTCAATCGCCACGCCCGGCGGGCAGCCATCGACGGTGGCACCCAAGGCGGGCCCGTGGCTTTCGCCCCAGGTGGTGACGCGGAAGAGGTGTCCAAAGCTGTTCATCGACATGGGGCGTGCTCCTTTGCGCGTCGTGATTAGCGGGCAAGGGCCCTGGCCTCAAGCGGATTTGCGGTTGGGGCAAGGGCGCCCCAACCCGTGTTTGTCACGCCGCCGGGGCCAGTTGCGCCCGGGTCGCGGTGATTTTCAGGGCTGCCTGCGCGGCTTCGCGCCCTTTTTCCACGAAATGCGCGCGGTAGATGGCGTTGTGGTGTTCGGTCTCCTGATACTGATGCGGGGTCAGCGAGACCGACAGGACCGGAACGCCGGTATCCATCCCGGCGCGCATCAGCCCGTCGACAACGGCCTGTGCCACGAAATCGTGCCGATAGATGCCGCCATCGACGACAAAAGCGGCGCAGGCCACGGCGGCATAGCGCCCGGTTTGGGCCAGATCGCGGGCCAGCAGGGGCATCTCGAACGCGCCCGGCACGTCGAACACATCAACCTGTTCGGCGGGGATCAGCTCTAGAAACCCCTCAAGCGCGCGGTCAACGATATAGGAATGCCAGTTGGCCTTTATGAAAGCATAGCGGGTGTGTGTCATCATGACCTCCTTCGTAAAACAGACACGTCACCCAAGGCGATCACGAGCAGACACGCCGCATCACGGCGTGGCTTGCACGTTCTCTTTCATCCGGACTTTAACCGTCGGCTCTGGCCTCTCACCAGATCTGCTGACACCCCGGTCAACGGGGCCGCTCGTGGGCTGGCGGGTCCGTGCCCGCATACCACCGGTGGGGAATTTCGCCCCGCCCTGAGAACAGGGCGGACCTTGCCAAGGACGGCGCGGTTCTGCAAGAGATTTGGCAGGAGGACCGAGATGCATCCCAACCCCGCCTTTCGCGCCGAAGACATCGCGCGCCACATCGCTTTTGCGCGGGACCGCGCATTTGGGATGCTGGCGCTGTCGACAGATGCTGCGCCGTTGCTCAGCCATGTTCCCTTTCTGCTGCACATGGACGGCGATGTGGCCGAGCTGCATCTGGTGCGCTCCAATCCCATTGTGCGGGCGCTGAAGGAACCGCGCGCTGCACGGATCGCGGTGACCGGGGCGGACGGCTATGTCTCGCCCGACTGGTACGGGATCGCGGATCAGGTGCCGACGTGGAATTATGTGGCGGTGCACCTGACTGGCCGGCTTGAACTGCGCCCGCAGGGTGAATTGCGGGATCTGCTGGATCGCCAATCCGCGTTCTACGAAGACAGGCTGCGGCCCAAACCGCCCTGGAGCGCGGCCAAGATGACCGGCGACGCGCTGAGCCGGATGATGCGCATGATCGTTCCCTGCAGATTGCAGGTGGAGGATATTCAGGGCACCTGGAAGCTGAATCAGAACAAACCGGACGAGGTGCGTCTGGCCGCGGCGGATCACGTTGACGAAAACGGCTTTGGCAGTGAGATCGGGCAATTGGCCGCGTTGATGCGGACAACGTGACCCGCAACCCGGTTAGTCGCTGAAGGTCGCCAGATAAGCGGCGATATCCTCGGCGCCCTTCTTCAGCTTGACGCTCATGTTCGGGCGGGCGGTGTCGTCATCCAGATAGTCCTGAATGAAACCAATCGGGTCCTGCGAATAGGCGGCGATGTTGTCCTGCGTCCAGACCAGACCTTCCTGACCGGCGCGGATCATGTCGTCGGTGAACATTCCGACCGGCAAACGCTCGCTTCCGTTCAGGTAATCGGTCTCGGACCCGGCCGGGCGCCCGACTACCCCATAGAGATTCGGCCCGGTGATGCCGCCTTTGACCAGAACTTCGCCATCCTTGATGATCGCGTGGCACGAGGAACAGCGGTTATAGAGTTTTTCGCCTTTCGCCGGATCGCCGGCGGCCACGGCCTGCGACGCAAAGGCCAGCGAGAAGGTCAGTACGGGGGCAATTAGCTTTGACATGGGGAACGTCCTGCTGAGGGTGGGTTTTCCCCGGCCCATCAGACATTCCCGTAGAAAGTGCAATCGAAATCAGACATGGCCAGGCCCTTGAAAAATATCTATTTTCACCTCAATATTTATCCGCCGCCGATTCCCGTGAAAGTAGAAATTAGCGTGGCAAAATCTGGTCAGGATTTTGCAGATTGGCGCCCGGTGGTTGGGGTCGGCACCAAAATCGGGGCTGGTTTTTCGCCCTGACCCGGCCATCCGAATCACATCCGTCCTGACGCGTGGCGATCGGCGGATTTCACCGCCTAACCCGGTCCATATCTTGAAAAATCAGCCTTTCGTTGTGACATGAATGCCCAGATGCGGCGTAGTGCGCGCCTATGACCGCTGGACGAACCGATTTCTCCCGGCTAGATAGCCGCGATGAGACGCCGCTTTGATGCGGTGCTGATGCATGTTTGCTCGGGTCACCCCCGGGCGCCGGAATCGGAGAAAACCTCGTGTCCCACGCAGAAGACCACGAAGGCACCCGCAGAGATTTCCTCTACTACGTCGCTGGCGGCGCAGGTGTCGTTGCGACGGGTGCAGCCGTATGGCCCCTGATCAACCAAATGAATCCCTCGGCAGACGTTCAGGCGCTGTCCTCGATCCGTCAGGATGTCAGCGGGGTTGAGCCGGGCACGCAGCTGACCGTGAAATGGTTGGGTAAGCCCGTATTCATCCGCCACCGCACCGGTGCCGAGATCGCCGAAGCGCAGCAGCAGGACGAAGAAGGTCTGGCGGAGCTGCCCGATCCGCTGGCGCGCAACGCGAACCTGAACGCCGACGCTCCGGCCACCGATGCAAACCGTGTGATGCCGTCGCCCGAAGGCGAAGCGCCCGGCGCGTGGATCGTCCAGATGGGCGTCTGCACCCATCTGGGTTGCGTGCCGCTGGGTGATGCCGGCGATTTTGGCGGCTGGTTCTGCCCCTGCCACGGCTCGCATTACGACCTTGCCGGCCGTATCCGCAAAGGCCCCGCGCCTGAGAACCTGCCCATTCCGCCTGTCGAATGGGTGGACGCCACCACCATCAAACTCGGCTAAGGGAGACCCAGATGTCCGGAATTCCCCACGATCATTACGAGCCGAAGACAAACGGCGAGAAGTGGCTGAACAGCCGCCTGCCCATCGTCGGCCTGCTGTATGACACCCTGATGATTCCCACCCCCAAGAACCTGAACTGGTGGTGGATCTGGGGCATCGTCCTGGCGTTCTGCCTGGCGCTGCAAATCGTCACCGGTATCGTTCTGGTGATGCATTACACCCCGCATGTCGATCTGGCCTTTGCCAGCATCGAACACATCATGCGCAACGTGAATGGCGGCTATATGCTGCGCTACCTGCACATGAACGGTGCATCGCTGTTCTTTGTGGCGGTCTATATCCACATCTTCCGCGGCCTGTTCTACGGCTCGTACAAGGCCCCGCGCGAAATCACGTGGATCATCGGCATGCTGATCTATCTCTGCATGATGGGCACCGCCTTCATGGGTTACGTTCTGCCCTGGGGCCAGATGTCCTTCTGGGGTGCAACCGTGATCACCGGCCTGTTCGGCGCGATCCCCTTCGTGGGCGACGCGATCCAGACCTGGCTACTGGGCGGACCGGCGGTGGAC
Source organism: Ruegeria sp. ABV4_181 (assembly GCF_056158465.1). NCBI lineage: Bacteria > Pseudomonadati > Pseudomonadota > Alphaproteobacteria > Rhodobacterales > Roseobacteraceae > Ruegeria > Ruegeria sp. ABV4_181. The sequence continues at coordinate 522,982 of NZ_JBSWTI010000002.1, read as the reverse complement.
AACGCCACGCTGAACCGCTTCTTCTCGCTGCACTACCTGCTGCCGTTCGTGATCGCGGCGCTGGTCATCGTGCATATCTGGGCCTTCCACACCACCGGCAACAACAACCCCACGGGTGTTGAGGTGCGTCGCGGTTCGAAGGCCGAGGCCGAGAAAGACACGCTGCCCTTCTGGCCCTATTTCGTGATCAAGGACGTGTTCGCGCTGGCGGTCATTCTGGTCGTGTTCTGGGCGATTGTCGGCTTCATGCCGAACTATCTGGGCCACCCGGACAACTACATCGAGGCCAACCCGCTGGTCACGCCTGCACACATCGTTCCTGAATGGTACTTCCTGCCGTTCTACGCGATCCTGCGGGCCTTCACCGGTGAGGTCTGGGTTGTGCAGTTCGCCAGCTTCATCACCGGCGGCATCATCGACGCCAAGTTCTTTGGGGTTCTGGCGATGTTCGGTGCGATCCTGGCGATGGCGCTGGCACCCTGGCTGGACACCTCGACCGTGCGTTCGGGCAAGTACCGTCCAATGTTCAAATGGTGGTTCTACCTGCTGGTCATCGACTTCTTCGCCCTGATGTGGCTGGGTGCGATGCCCGCGGAAGAACCCTATGCGACCTTCTCGCTGATCGCGTCGGCCTACTGGTTCGCCTATTTCTTCGTGATCCTGCCGATCCTGGGTGTCATCGAAAAGCCCGATGCCCAGCCGGAAACCATCGAAGAAGACTTCAACGCGCATTATGGCAAGGCTGACGCTGACGCCACGCCGGCCGAGTAAGAAGAGGGACCGGAATCATGTTCAAGAAACTTGCAATCGGTGCCGCGTTTGCTCTGGCTCTGACTCCTGCTGCGTCTTTCGCAGCAGGCGGCGGCGAGCAGCATATCGAGGACTTCCACTTTTCCTTCGAGGGGCCGTTTGGCACCTGGGACCAAAACCAGCTTCAACGTGGCCTTCAAATCTACACCGAGGTCTGCGCGGCTTGCCACGGCCTGAGATATGTGCCGCTGCGCGATCTCGAAGCGCTGGGCTATTCCGAAGAAGAAGTGATTGCCTATTCGGCGGCCAATTTCGAAGTGTTCGACCCCGAGCTGGACGATTTCCGCCCGGCGATCCCGACCGACCACTTCCCCGTCAATGACGGAGTCGGCGCACCGGACCTGAGCCTGATGGCCAAGGCCCGCGCCGGGTTCCACGGCCCCTATGGTCTGGGGATCAACCAGCTGTTCAAAGGCATGGGCGGTGCGGAATACATCGCTTCGCTGCTGGATGGTTATACTGGCGAGGAAAAGGAAGAGGCCGGCACCATCCTGTATGAGAACAAAGCCTTCCCGGGCGGCTGGATCTCGATGGCGCCGCCGCTGTCCGAAGATCAGGTGGAATTTGCCGATGGCCACCCGGCTACGGTTGAGGCCATGTCCGAGGATGTCGCGGCCTTCCTGATGTGGACGGCCGAGCCGAAGATGATGGAGCGTAAGTACTCCGGCTTTGTCGGGGTGATCTTCCTGACCCTGCTGTCGGTTCTGCTGTACCTTGTGAACAAGCGCCTTTGGGCCGGTGTGAAGGGCAAGAAGAAAGACTGAGCCCGACGGCTTATCCGCTGAAATCCAAAAGGCCCGGTGCGTGTCACCGGGCCTTTTTTGTTGGGTCGCTCATTGCTGATATACTCCGCCGGTCACTTCGGGATTCTGAAGTGCGCGATTTTTGTGAAGTCATTTGGGAGCATTGATTATGGACACCCGGGCCAATGTGGAAACGCTTCGGACGGCATATGCGGAATGGAATGACAGCAAGGCGTCGGACATCGCCATGTGGGAGAAATACACGACCGAGGATCTGTGCCTGCGTTCGCTGGGTCGCGGCCAATACGGGCTGGATTTCAGCTGTTCGCGCAATGGCCGCGCGGAAATGCGCGCCTATCTGGAAGACCTTACCGGTGCCTTCGACATGCAGCACTGGACCCTGCAGGACACCATCGCCGAAGGAGACCGCGTTGTCGGCCTCGGCGTGACGGCCTGGACCCATAAGGCCACCGGTAAAACCGTAGAGACACCGGTCGTCATCGTCTGCCGGTTCCGGGACGGGCTGGTCTGCGAGTATGAAGAATTCTACGATACCGCCGCTGTGTCGGCCGTTACCAGTTGACCGCAGCCCGTCTCAGGCCGTCAGCTGGGTATCGGTGCGACCGGATATTCTGGCCGTCACGATCTGACCTTCGGCCTGCGCAGAATTGAACGCGACCTCGGTGAATTGTTCGGTTCGGCCCATATGCGGGTTTTCCATCAGGATGTGATGGGTTTTGCCGATCTGGGCGGCCAGATGTCTGGTGACCTGCGCCTCGCCCGCGGCGCGCAGACGGGCGGCGCGGTCCTTGATGATGTTGCCGTTGATCTGCTGCGGGATACGGGCCGCAGGCGTTCCTTCGCGCTTGGAATAGGGGAAGACGTGCAACCAGGTCAGGTCGCAATCGGTGACCAGCTTCAGCGAGTTCTCGAAATGCGCCTCGGTCTCGGTCGGGAAACCTGCGATGATGTCGGCCCCAAAAGTCATTTCAGGGCGCAGCTTGCGGGCCTCTTCGGTAAAACGGATGGCGTCGTCGCGCAGGTGGCGACGTTTCATCCGTTTCAGGATCAGGTCATCCCCGTGTTGCAGCGACAAATGCAGATGCGGCATCAGGCGGGGTTCAGAGGCGATGGCCTGCATCAGGTTCTCATCCACCTCGATTGAATCAATCGAGCTGATCCGCAGGCGCGGCAGGTCGGGCACCAATTTGAGGATGCGCATCACCAGATCGCCCAGCCTGGGCTGCGCCGGCAGATCGGCCCCCCATGAGGTCAGGTCGACCCCGGTCAGCACCACCTCGTTATAACCCCGGTCCACCAGCCGCTTGATCTGATCCACCACCACACCCGCAGGGACGCTGCGCGAGTTGCCACGGCCATAGGGGATGATGCAGAAAGTGCAACGATGGTCACAGCCGTTCTGGACCTGCACATAGGCGCGGGATCGCGTTCCGAACCCGTCGATCAGGTGACCCGCGGTTTCCGTGACCGACATGATGTCGTCGACCTGCACCGCCTCGGTCTGGCCGATGAAATCCGCCGCCATGCCTTTCCAGGTGTCGGGCTGCATCTTTTCAGTGTTGCCGATGACGGCATCGACCTCATCCATGGCGGCAAAGGTCTGGGGTTCAGTCTGCGCGGCGCATCCGGTCACGATCAGGCGCGCGTCCGGGTTTTCCCGGCGCAGCTTGCGGATCTCCTGCCGGGCCTTGCGCACCGCCTCGGCCGTCACTGCGCAGGTATTGACCACGACGGCATCGGTCAGACCCGCCTGCTGCGACAGCTCTTTCATCGCCTCGGTTTCATAGGCGTTCAGGCGGCAGCCCAGCGTGGTGAATTTGGGGGCGCTCATGTCAGCGTCTCCAGGAATTCCGGGGTCAGGGTACCCGAGAAGACATGGCATGTCGGCCCGGTCATCCACACACCGTCCTCGCGCCAGTCGATCCGGATGGTGCCGCCATCCAGGTCAATCTGCACCTCGCGCCCGGTCAGGCCGCGCCGAGCGGCCGCAACCGCCGTCGCGCAGGATGAAGACCCCGAAGCCAGCGTGATGCCCACACCGCGCTCCCAGACGCGCATGCGGATATGGTCGGGGCCAAGGATCTGCGCCACCTGCACATTCGTGCGCTCGGGATACAGCGGGTGATATTCATACCGCGCGCCGAATTCCTCCAGCGGGATCGCCTCGGCATTGTCGACGAAAAAGGTGCAGTGCGGGTTGCCCATGCCCGTCGCGGTCGGTGCGCCCTCGATCGGCAATTCCAGCGTGTCCACCTCTTCGGCCAGCGGAATCTCGTGCCAGTCCAGTTGTGGCGGCCCCATGTTCACCGAGGTCAGGCCGCCCCCGGCGTCGCGCGCAAACAGCGTGCCGCGTTCGGTGGTGAGCGTCAGATCGGAATTACCCGTTTCGGTCATCAGAAACCGGGCGATGCAGCGCGTTGCATTGCCACAAGCGGCCGAGGTCGACCCGTCCGCATTGTAAAACACCAGATGCGCATCCGAATCGCCGTTTTCGATCACCGCCAACTGGTCAAACCCGACACCGAACTGCCGGTGACCGATTCCCCGCGCCAGGGCGGGCGTAACCGGGACAGGCTGCGCGCGCGCATCCACAATGACAAAGTCATTGCCCAGCCCGTGCATCTTCATGAAGGGCAAACCGGTGGTCAGTATTCGTTGCATGGCGGGCATATAGCGCCGCGTTGCAGAGGAATCCACCCTGCGGCGCAGATTCCTGAAAAAAGGGGTTGACCCCCCCGCGCCACCTGCCTAAGTAGGCCGCCTATCGGGACGCCGGAACCTGAAGGAAAACCGGCGAAACGAGGTGCAAAATAAGGGCTTGAACCCGGTCGGGAAAATACCTTAGAGAGCGCCACGGATCGACCAGATCCAACAAAAGAGTGGGCCGTTAGCTCAGTTGGTAGAGCAACTGACTTTTAATCAGTGGGTCGCAGGTTCGAATCCTGCACGGCTCACCACTTTTTTCAATAATAACAAAAAGTTACGCGCAGCCGTGTAGGACGCGCTTCATGACGCGCAGCTTGCCGGAAGCAATACGGAAGCACTATGACAAAGATTGAAGTGTGCCCATTGGATCACTATCGCGCAGAGCGGCTATTGACAGACACCGGCACGGTAATCGGCAGTTGACGCGACCCTTAGGACGCGGGGACATAAAATCCGGGACAAATCAAAGGGCCACCGAGCTGCCGTTCGCTGCGCTTGCAGCACGGAGCAGGACGAACGGCAGCAAGGCGCAGGAAGCAGACGTTGCCAAGTTGCAAACCTTCAGCGACTATCTAGACTGCCACGGCCCACTACGGATATTTAGAAGGGTTTTCATTTGCTGCCCCTGCAATCCGATATGCTGTCAATTGCGGCATTGGCAAATTGAATGCTTGGTCGAACCACCATGTCGTAGGGCATTGGGCAAATTCTATTGCCCTCAACGGCAGCTTCGTCCCGCATAGCTGCTGTTCAAGGCTCCAAACCACTGCATCTCTTATTAATAGTCAGCTTTCTGCGCGCAGCTGCCATTTATAGTGTCTGGTGCTGCAAATGCGGCGAAGCTGTGCTTGGCACGGCAAGCCACTCTCTTTTTGAGATCATCTTTAATTGCCGAACCCACCTCGGCACCCTGACAGTGGCGCAGAACGCAGAGATGTTGCGTTCTGCGCCTTATCCTGTCAGGGAAGGACACTCCGCGCCGGGTGCAAAGAACTTCTAGAACAGCTGCAAATCTTTCGCGCCGCTTTGGATTTCGGCGAAGTTTGGCATGTTTTGGATTGCAACCGGTGCCGGAGCCTCGCCCGGCATGGACACTGTCGGCTTCATCGCCGCTGCCATGCCAAAGGCCGGTTTCTCCAGTTCACCCCGGATATCGCGCAGCAGGGTTTTGTGGTCCGGCATCGTTTTGATTATTTGCGCAAGGTCTGCCTTGGCGCGTTTCATACCCTGGAACCAGATCGGTTTCTTCAGCGGTCGCAGGCGATCGCGGATGCCTGTGCCGTAGCCCGTATCATAGACCTGTTTGCCCAAAAGCACCGTCTGGTAAACCCGGCTGTCAAATAGCGTGGCAAACTCGACATCGTGGTCCATCGGCAGGCGGTGCTGCCACAATTCCAGGTTCTCGGCCAGCCTGTCCGGCAACTTCATCTCGGTGCGCGCGTCGATCCAATACTGGTCATCGGTTCGGTTGCCCAACCGATAGTGCAGGCAGATGAATTCCAGCACCTCGTCATAGAGTTTGTTCATCTGCCGGTTATATCTTGTCCGCAGCGCCGGCTCGATGTCCCGCGTCGGCAAATGTTCCGCGAACCACCGCACCGCGTGATCGACCATATGGATCGCGGTGCTCTCCAATGGTTCAATGAACCCGCCCGACAGGCCGATCGCCAAGCAATTCTTGACCCAGGCATTTCGGACGCGCCCGATGCGCATCGGGATTACGCGCGGCGTCGCGCCTTTGCCGCTGTCACCCAGCCATTCGAGATATTCATCCGCCGCCTGATCATCCGTACGATGCGCCGACGAATACACATAGCCCGTGCCAACACGGTTGTAGAGCGGCACCCGCCATGTCCAACCGGCACCAAGCGCGGTCGACCGTGTGAGGCTTTCGATCTTTTCCGGGTTAGGATGTTCGATCTGCAAGGCCATGGCGCGGTCGTTGGGCAGATAGTCCGAATAATCCATAAACGGCTCGCCAAGGGCCTGATTGATGATCAATCCTCGAAACCCGGTGCAATCGACGACCATTTCGACGTCATGACGACCCTTGCGCTCCAGCATCAGATGGCTGACGTTGCCCTGTTCATCCAGCTCAACCGCTTGCACCTCATCCTGGATATGCTCCACTCCGCGCTTGGTGCAGACCTTGGTGAGCATGCCTGCGAACTTCACGGCGTCCAGATGATAGGCATAGCCAAACCGCTGCTCGAATTCGGGCTGACCCAGCTGTCGCGCGCCTTTGCACAGGCGGCCCAGATCATCATGCGGCGAGATGGATTGCGTAAAATCCCGATCCCCATTGCCAAAGCGCAGGAAATACTCGGCAGCCTCCAACCCATAGATCATCTGACCATGCGCAAAGGGGTTCACATAGTCGATGCGATTACCCTTGGCGTCCTTGTTCCAGTTGCAGAACTTAACACCCAGCTTGAAAGACGCGTTGGTTTCGCGAAAAAAATCCCGTTCAGAAATGCCCGCCTGACGGATCGTGCTTGGCATGCGCGGCACCGTGGCCTCGCCCACGCCCACAGTGGCGATATTGGGACTTTCGATCAGGCAGATGCGGGGGCTATCCTTGGGCGCTGACGTGCGGGAAAACACGGTGTCCAGGATCAGCGCGGTCATCCAACCCGCCGTGCCGCCGCCGACGATGGTGATTTGGCGCAAACGATTATTCATGTGGTTCTGTCCCTGTTGCTTCGGGGGATTTTTTAGCTGCCTCCCCTTTTTGGTTTTTTGGATTGTATAGCAGCTTTCCCTTTTGGATTGAGGAAATATAGCAGCTTTGCAGCGCCCAGCTAGGGCCTATGACGCCACGACCTGCATCCATATCCCAACAGTTGATCCCCCGGATCTCTTCTCACACACGTCTGCCGTGTCTGGCCGAAACGCTCAAAGGTACTTCAGAGGTTCAAGAGGCGGTTGCTCGCGCCCGTACCTGACCGTCCAGCGCGACGAGCTGATGGGGATCTCGTTTCCGGCTGGACAGGAGCCAGCCAGCCGTCACCTGAGCGTCGTCAGGTAGGAAATCAGGGCCCAGCGTGTATCCCGATCCGCCACATCAATCCGATCATTCGTGGCCGCCATCATATTGCCTGGCATTGCCATCTTTGGGTCTGCAAGAAACGCATCCAGCCTGGGGATATCCCAATTGCCGCCTTCCGCGCGCATTGCTATGGAGTAGGGAAATCCTTCGATTGCCGCCACGGGTCTTCCCACGATCTGCCATAACGAAGGCCCCTTGGCCGTCTCGCCGACCGTGACGGGATGGCAGATGGTGCAAATTTCGGCGGCGGCCCGTCCAGCTTCTATATCCGCCGCGGAAATGTCAGCATCGGTTGGCGGTTGCGGCGGTGTCCAGACAGTAACGGGCTTCAACACGTCTGCGGCTTCGTTTTGGTTCTTTTGAAGGGCCAGATGCAGGGGCGGATCGTTGAATTTCGTGCGGGCCAGCGGATCTGCGCCACTATCAAGAAGGATCCGGATCGCATCCACCGCTCCGGAAAATGCCGCCGAATGCAGCGGGGTGCGTTTTTCGCGCCCGCCCGGAAGGTTTGGGTCTGCGCCATGCGCAAGCAGCATCGTTATCAACTCTGCCCGATTTCGACTTGCCGCCACCATCATGGGTGTACCAAGCGCAGAATCCGCGTTTGGATCCGCGCCGCGGTCAAGCAGCAGACCCGCGGCATCCGTGTGCCCTTGACATGATTGCAAAGTGAAGCGGATGGGCGACACCGGGTTCGTCAACGGGGGCGCCGTTGTCCAGCAGCGCGACCAGTGTCTCGATATCTCCGGCGCGCGCAGCGTCGGACACTTCTCCGGCGTTTGATGCGGTGTGGAACAGAGCGCAAAACGTCATCACAGAGACAATGGCATTTGGGTGTCGCATAGAACGCATTCCTTACTGGGCGATCAACTCCGCCTGCGTATCATAGCATAAGCCACGGGCTGAAAGGGCGGTCCTGGATGGCAAACGAACGATTCCGGGTTTGGGCCCGGCCAGCCCATTTGAAACTGGTATCGGGCCAGATTCCTCAGTTTCCCATCACGCTGCAGCTGGTTGTGGCTTCTTCGCTGCCCAGATACTGAATCCTGCGACCTTCATCAAAAGTTGGACCGCCCAAAGAACATGCGATGTCCAGGCTGAGACCGTTCCAAATCCGCGTGACACCCTCTTCGCTTGTCGTCGCAAAAGACTGACCGTCCGGGGCAAGCGCAATGCGCCAGCTTGGGGCCGTATGCACCCTTTGAACCGGCATGAGCCTGCGGTTTGCAGCGATGTCCCACCAATGCAGTTCCCCCAGCCGGTCGATGGCGATCAGCGTCGCCTCATCCGCCAGAAAGGCAAGATCGGTGGCACCGCCCCTGTGACCGCCATAGGAGGCCAGTTCCTCGCCGTTTTCCAGGTTCCAGATCTTCACCACCTCATCGCTCGACGCGGATGCAAGGCGCATATTGTCGGTGGAAAACGCCACGCTCCACAGGGTATTGTCGTCAGCTTCGATTACCGTCTCAAGCTGGCCTTCCGCGATGGTCCAGACATAGACCTTCCCATCGGCCGAGGCCGCCGCAAGCCTTGTTCCGTCCGGAGAAACCGCCGCGCGGTTCATGGCCGCGCCGTTCGGCTCAAAGGTCTGAACGACGGCGGTATCATCGGAATCGATCCGGTGGACCCCGTTCCCGGTGGCCACGAAAAACACGGATGAGGTTGTGGGCACAACATGCCAGACCGGTGTCTGACCCACGCTCAACTGGTCTTTCACCTGCATCGAAGACGCGTCCCAGATCCGGACGTTGCCTTCCCGGTCACCGGTCACAAGAAGGCGACCGTCCTGCGAAAACGCGACAGCCCAGACCTGACTTTGGTGCCCGCGCAACAACATCGGTTTCATGGCCGAATCCACATCCCAGATCCAGACATTGCCGTCGCTGTCGCCAATGGCAATTGTCTCTCCGTCCGGGCTGTAGGCGACCCCCAACGCCTTTACGCCGTCCTCAAGGTTCAGCGATTCACCGGGGCGGGTGGCGGTCGCGAGTTGCCAGAGACGGACTTGCTGATCGCGGCCAAGCGTCGCCAATACGGGTACTTCGCTGGCAGCGCCGATATCCAGGATGCTTTGACTGTGGGCCTGCACCACCGTACCGACCGGCGACAGGTTGGCGTCTTCCAGAACAAGGGTTCCGTCGGCCGTTGCCCCGACAAGCACGTTGTCGGGCCCGGCAAACGTGGCGGCCAGAACGGCGCCGGAACTGGCAAAGCGGTCTACGATCGGGGTGCCTTCCGGAAATCCAATGGTCGTGACCTTGCCATTGGTATGAGACACCGCAAAGGAACTGCCGTCGCTGCTGAACGACAGGTGGTCCGGGTCCGGACCCAGGGGTCCGCCGGGAATTGCCGGGAATGCCGGTTTCGCGTTGCTGTCCAGCCAGCCAAAGATGGTGCCGTCGACATTTCCGGCCACCAGACCTTCCAGAATTGGGGAAAACGCCACCCGCTTGAAGCCAAGTGGCATTTCCGCCAGCGCATCGCCGATCTGCCGTCCGTTTGACACATCCCAGAGGCGCACCGTCCCGTCCCCGGTGGCCGATGCGACACGTTGGCCGGTGGAATCGAACGCGACGCCAAACGCCACGTCATCGCCGGAAAACAACGTGGTGATCGGACCGGTTCGCGCGGGGCCAACATCCCACAACCGGACGTCGCCATCCGTTGCGGCCGAGGCCAGCAGGTCACCGTCGGGCGAGAATGCAAGGTCCCGTATCCCGCCGGAATGTCCGACCAGTTCGGCCAGCACGCCCTCATCCGGTTTGGTGCTGTGGATCACAATCCGGCCGTCGCGCAGCCCGGTGGCGACCCGCAGCCCCGGCGCGTCGATTGCCATCGCCTGCGCGTCTCCGACCGTCAGCGGACTGCCCAGCGGGATCAGTCCAGGCTTGTTGAGTTGCTGACGCGCCATGAGCATTGCGGAGCGCGCCTCGGATGTGGAACCGGCCGAAGTGGCGCGGGTGATCGCCTCGGCGCTTAGCGACAAGGCAAGCAGGGGGTCAGACTGGGACAGGCCATTTGCCGCGGCCCCGAGCGCGCGGGCGAACCTCTCATTCGCTTCGGCGGTGGCGGCATCGGCGATCCTGCGATTGCTCTCGGCCAGGTTAAAGGCCCGGATCGCCAGAACTGAGGCCACTGTCGCCCCAATGGCCAGAGCGGCCAGCGCCCCGGCGGCAACCTGATAATAGCGCCGCAGCCGCCGCTTGCGCAAAACAGATGCCTTCAGCGCCCGTTCGCGCGCCTCGCGCGCCGTTTCCAGAAACTCCCGTTCCAGCCGACCCAATACATTTTGGTGTTTCGCCGCCCATTCCTGAGCGGTCAGCAACCGTGTGCCGCGATACAGCAGGTCGTTTTCGCGGTTGTCGCTTTCCCATTCGGCGGCGTCATGCTGAATTCGCTGACGCATGCGCAGATCGTCGCGGCTGTCTTCGATCCAGGAATTCAGCCTTGGCCAGGTGCGCAGCAGGGCCTCATGTGCGATCTGCACGGTTTTCTCGTCCAGGGTCAAAAGCCGCGCATCCGTCAGCGCCTCGACAACGCGCCGTGTGGTGTCCGGGTCGGCGTCCTGTTCAACCTCATCAATGGGTAGCAACCGGCGGGTATCCGGCGTGCCCTCACCGGGAGTGACCAGCCGCAGAAAAAGGCGCCGGGTTGCCTCCTGCTGCTTGTCATCAAAACTGTTCGAAAACAGCGTTTCCGCCGTCTGGCTTATAGCCCCGGCCACGCCGCCGGCCTGCCGGTATCCGTCCAGCGACATCACGGCGCCCTTGCGCCGGATCCAGGTTTCGTACAGCGAATGCGCGACCAAAGGCAGCGAACCCGCCTCTTTTCCGGCTTCGTCGACGATGGCGTCGATCAGCGACCTGTCCATATGCAGCCCTGCGGCCCGCGCAGGTTCGCTGATTGCGCGGCGAAGTTCGGGGCGCGTCATCGGCCCGACCAGCAACTGGTTTTCGGAAATCCGGTCCGCCAGCCACGGGATCTCGGCGCAGGATGCGTAGAAATCGGCCCGGATCGTCAGGACGATCCGAACGCGGCTATCCGCAGGGTCGGTCATCGACGACAGGGCCTCGATGAACTTGGTCCGGCGTTCTTGCGTGACAAGGGTGAACAGCTCTTCAAACTGGTCGATGCAAATCAGCAGCTCGCCTTCATTGGCGGCGGCAAGCCGGCGCGCCGCACTTGGATACGCGATGAAGTCATCAAGCGAAATCTGAGCCGTAAGGTTTGAATTGTCCCCGATCAGCTGGAAATACAGATCCGTCATCGGATCGCGGCCGGGTGTGAAAACACAGGCCCGCCAGTTTTCGCTGCCGGCAATTGCGTTTGCCGCCACCGCGGGCAGCAATCCGGCGCGCAGAACGGACGATTTTCCGCTGCCCGAGGAGCCGCCCAGAACCAGAATGCGGCTTTGATGAAGCCGGTGGACAAGCTCTTCGATCAGGTCTTCACGACCGAAGAAATAGCTTGCGTCTTCGGACTGAAAGGCGGCCAGCCCCTTGTAGGGGCATTCCACACGGCCTTCGGAAATCTGCGTTGCGGCTTCGGACGCGGCTTCGCGCTGGTCGCGGTCCAGCGCTTCGTTCATCGCGCCGCGCCAGGACACCATATCCGGAAACCGGGCGTCGGGGTCCATCGCCATGCCGTGCTCGATACAGTCTCGCCACATCTCGGGCAGGCCGGGCAGAAATTCGGACACGCGGTGAAACGGCGGCGGTGCCTTGCCGGTCAATACGTGCCACATCAACGCGGTAGCCGAGTAGATGTCGGTCGTCGGGGTGACCGGGTGGCCGTTTTCGACCTGTTCCGGTGCCTGATACAGCGGTGTTCCCGCCATCATGGTCGCTCCGGTCACACCAATCGCCAGATCCTTGGCGATCCCCAGATCCGCCAGAAAGACCCGTTCATCCGCTTCGATCAGCGCGCCAAAGGGCGCCGAGGATTCCCCGCTGCCCTTGCGCTTGATACGTTGCAACAGAACATTTGCGGGCTTGACGTCGCGATGGACGACATTTGCCTCATGCACCGCAGCCAGCCCGTCCGACAGCGCGTCGATCAGAGTGCCCACGCCGTCGCGGCGCGCCAGCGCTGCCGGTTCAAGAAGTTTGAGGCGTTCGGCCAGCGTGCCCCGGTCGGCATAATCCATCACGAAATAGGGCCGCCCGTCTTCCAGACGTCCCACATCATGCACGGACACCACCCGCGGCGACCGGATGCGCCGCAGCAGGCGCGCTTCGTCAAGGAAATGCGTGATGACCTTATCGTTGGCGGCCAGATTGGCGTGCAGGATCTTGAGCGTTACGGGTACGTCCAGTTCTTCATCCCGCGCAAGGACCACGGCGGCAAAGCCGCCACTCGCGATTTCCCTTTCTACGGCGTACCGGCCTATAAAAGCGGGGAAACTCATGACGCATCCGCTACTTTAAAAAAGCTCCTGCACGTCCACGCAATGGTACTTGGTTGCATCCAGAATGTTGTGATCCCGGTCTGCGGCCGTGACGCACATCGTCGTCGCGCCATCCCGTGCCGAGGTCGAAGCGGCCTCTTTCGTGACATAGGTGGGGAATTCGTCGTGCCGGTGCCAGCGGCCCTGCTCGACGTTGAACTCGCTCTGGGCATTCCTGCCGACCTGTTCGACCGAATAGCTTTCGCCCCACCAGGCATGAAAATGGTTCTTTGACACATCGGGCGTGAAGTTCGCTTCGTAGGTGATGGTCAGCTCATCGCCGTTTTTTTCGACCGACGCGATGCGCACCTCGCATCCATCCACCGGGCAGGCGTTGGGCATGGTTGACTGGGCCGCAGCCTGCGCCCCGCCCAGCAAGGCCGCGACGGCAAGGACGAAACCGCCCCGGCGCACCGGGTTTCCAGAAGAATTCGATGACATCTTTCCCTCCTGAAGGTAGTTGAAAACCGCATGTCGGGCTGATTCTAGCACGAATTGCAGGTGCCGTTCTGAGACTTTCGCCACAGATCGCCGAAATTCACGCCGGAAAGAGGTTATCGCCGGACGACTTCGAATTCCAACGGGCGGGCATCGGCGTGCAGAACCGGAAGCGCCAGGGAAATCAGACCGCTGTCCGCCAACATGACCGCTTCGCGTTTCAACTGAATTTCCCGTGCATTTTCAAACTGTACGTAGGTCCCGGATGAACTTCGGTCAGCCAGCATGAGTTTTCCGTTCTTCAGGCTGAGAACCGCGTGCAGGCGCGAGACCCAAGGCTGTGGCAGAACCACGTCGCACTGGCTGGACCGGCCGATCTTTAATTCGTCACCTTCGCGACACCGCCAGGACCGGTCGTCGTGGTAGAGGATAAGCGCAAAACACTCGTTCTGCGGCGCCTGACCGTCACCGCCGACTGGGTAGACGGGCACATGCATCACGGTGCTCAGACCGTCCGAGGGGGCCACAAGCGAATGCACCATCACAGGGTCGCTGACCCCTTTCAGGCGCAGCGGTCCAATCGGTGTCAGCAACTGTCTGGTCGCGCTGCTCAGCCGTGTCGCGACACTGTCACTGATGCAGGCCTCGCCCGGGTTGGCGGCAGCGGCCAACCGGGCAGTCAGATTGACCGTTTCGCCGAAGATGCCAGTATCGGCCACGACAATCGGCCCATGATGCACCCCGGCATGAACCGACAACAACGTACCCGGAGGTTTGCTGACCATTTCCAGTGCCGCTTGAATTGCGGCTTCCTGATCGTTGAAATAGCTCAGGACGTCGTCGCCCTTTTGCCCCACGGGGATACCGCCGAACCTGAGCAGAACTTCCCTCAACCGGTCGATTTCAAACTGCACCAGCTTTTGTGCCTGATCGTCCCCCATTTCCTCATAGAACGGAGTGCTGTCCGAAATATCGGCAATAATCGTGGTGGCGAACGTGGGTTCCACAACCTTCTTCGCAATCTGGATCAGGAACACGGCGCGGGAACGGCCGTCTGCCGCAACAAGGTAAAATAGCCCGGCAAGGAAAATCAACCGGCCTGCCGAAACCTTCCGGCATACTATGAACAACAGGGCGCATCGGTGATCGCAATTCCCCGGAGCCGAAGAGTTGGAAAAGCGGAAATGGTTTCAGTGTTCCAAGAGGAAATCGGTGGCAATTCTTGGTGTCTGGCCGCCGTCGCGCAACGCCTTGCCGGTTTCGCCTTTCACGTATTCAAGCCACTCACCTGACTCTATCGACACCGCCCATTCGGCGCTTAGATCGCCGGGAATTCTGTCACGTGCAGAATCCACCTTGTCAACCGGTCCGCAAAACGCGACGAGCATCGGTCTTCGGTTTCGCCATATGGCGCAATCGCGATCCGAACCGCGGGCATGATGCAAAAACATCTCAAGCCCCTCGGTTTCGACAACGTCAAAAAACCAGCCCGCGAACACAAGCCATAAGCTGTCCTGGCGCGAGATGCTTTTTGCGGATTCGATGTAGTAGTCCATCAAAATGCTCGTATCATCACCAAGACGGGCCTGGGACACCCACCGATTGTTACTGGAATGATGGGACAGCAAGCCCTCGACTTGCGGTCCCTCGTCTTCCATCCATCCGCTTTGGAGGGTGCGAAGTATTGGCTGAGCGCCGTAATAGGCCCAAACGGGGGCGCCGGAGGCCTCCATGTCACCCATAAGACCCGAGATGGTGTTGTTTGACCGTAACGCGCCAACGCCGGACAGCGTGATGGTCGCTGCGACAAGCAGGTAAGCAACGCCGCTTGCAAAACGCGGGGTCCCGAGCCAGCCCGCGATCATTCGGGCGGAACGGACAATTCCAACGGCAATCAAAGGAACAATCAATGGTGCCGCAAACAAGTGCTGGCGGACGCCGGAAAACGGAAAAATTTGCGCAAGATTAAGTGCGATTGTAATGACGGGCACCGCCAATGCTGCGCTTACCCAAAAGGGCGATCGTTGCCAGAGAGAAACCGCTCCGATCAGGAAGAACAGCAGCGCGCTGGCGCCCATTAACATACGGGACAGGCGCAGCTTCGTTTCGTATTCCTGGAATCCAACTTCGGTCAGTTTATAGAAATAGGTAGAATAGTTTAATGCGTTTCGAAGCGATTGATGCGACAGCAGGTCATTAATTTCAATGAACTTCTCGGCATCTCGATAGGCAAATGCTGTTCTGTCAAAAGTGGCAACGATATTCGAGTAACCGAAATAAAACCCTGACGCGATCAGAACCAGCGCCACACCCATGGCAATCGTCACCGCAATACCGCGCCGGAAATGCGCCGTTGGAACTTGCCGCTGCCGTGCTTCGACGACCTGGGCGATCAGGGTTGCAATTCCAACAGTGGCAAAAATGACCGGCGCGACAAAGGCAAACAGCGCGGCAATCGCGCCCGCGATCACGACCAGAACAGCCCGCCAAAAACCGGGGTGGTTGAGATAGTGCAGCGTTGCGCCAAGCAGCAAAACGGTTGCAGCAAACTCAAACGAATAATGCTTGGAATTCACGGCAAATGTCAGCGCTGTGGGCGAGCAGCCGATCAATGCAACCGAAAGCAGGGCCTCTGACGATGAAAACCGGGTGCGCAGCAGAAAATACAGCCAAAAGAGCGAAGCGCTGAAAACAAGGGCCGAGACGGTTCGAATTGCGTAGATACGCTCCATTCCATGAGGCCCAAAATGCCGAGACAGCAAGTCCATAATGAGGCCGTGCCCGAGCGTTGTCGCCTGTTCGAAATAGGGCAGCGGTTGGAGTATTTCAGACGGGTGATCCAACGGAAAATTCGACAAGAGCATCGATTGATCGTATGCGGGATCAAAGCCCGTTGCGACCATGATCAACCGGGCCGCGACCATTGCAAGCATGGCGCTGACAACGACAAAGATCTCTGTCCGGCTGATTTCGGTTTTTTCCATACAGATTATCGATTCATCAATGAAAATCTTCTTCTTTAAATCCGGGCGTTTATTGCCCGCATAGTCAAAGCAACGAGTATGCGAATCCCTGAAAGAGTGTAAAACATCCCAAGCCAAACCCAGTTAATTGTTTCTTAAATTTGTTAAATAGGGCGCATGAGGCGTTTTGTCGAATTTGTTTGGACAGTATTTATTTCACTTTCAATTTTTCGAATATTTAATCGGGCTGTTGGAATTGGCTTATACCTCTTCAAAAGACAACCACTGGGATCACATGCTCAGGTTGAATTTCCGCAGCGAAGATTTCGGTTTGACCCGTGAAGACCGAACAGCGAAATTTCCGGTCGTTTCTTCTGCACCAAAGATCAGCCACAGCCTGATCCAGCCGCCAAGGGACCCCGGCCGGGCGCACAAGGCCGATGCTGACAATTTGCTGAGAATTGGTAGTGTATCGCCGTGTTTTTTTGAGGTGATAACTTATGACGATCGAGGTTTTTGGCACTCCCGATCAGAAATCCATGCAGATGCGGGGCGAAGCGCTGATGTCCTTGCTGGGCGACGACCCTCGGTTTTGCTCTCATGGTCGCGGGGTTCAGCTTGCCGACTACAGGGCCGGATCGGAAATGGTCGAATTGACGACGGCAATTGCCCGCATCATTGGCGCAAGCGGGTGCGAAATGATCCCCAATGACAATGTGCAGGAGTTTGTCGATGCGGTTGAGGCCCTCGGGTTCAAAACCGATCTTTATGCGAATTACATGGGTGATGAGGCGGTGATCGAAGGCGCGCGTGCGCTGCTGGCGGCGCGGCGACTGCCGGACGATCTGGAACTCTGCGTCATTGACGAAGATGCGCCGAAGGGCTGGGTTGATGCGTTGGCCGAGGTCGCGTTGTCGCAAGGGGTGTTGCCGTCGGCGGGGCCGGTTCTACGCGGGATCAGCCGTCCGGGATTTGGCATGGTCGCGCTGGATCGCGATGGCCGCCCGGCAGCCTCGGCCTGCGCAGCGCTGGCCCGTCACAGGGATCATCCGGACCATGCCATGGCGCAATGGGGGCAGCTTGCGACACGCGATGACCGGAAAGGGCAGGGCATAGCCCGAATGATGGCGGCGCATTCGATCGTTCATGCCGCTGACGCGCTGGGCACGCGCGTGTTTTCCACGGGTATTCGCAAGGGAAACATACCATCGGACAGGCTGTGCGCCTCGCTTGGGCTGAGACCAAGCAACTTCAGCATCGTTATTGTCATCGACCCGCAGGGGTTCAGCGGGGACCGAACCACCAAGTAAGCCCAGCGGGAATTGCCCGGCGTTAAGCCAGTTCGGTGGTGCCGATCCTGTCCCACAACTCGCTGGCAACCACGCCGGCCGGCTGGTCTCTGCGCCTTATTTTGAAGATCACCGTTCGGCGGATCGGGAATCTTTCCAGGTTCAGTGAAAGCAGGTCACCAACCTGCCGCTCCTCGGCTGTCATGTGGTCGGGCAGGCCGCCCCAGCCGAGACCGGCCAGGATCACCTTTTTCTTGGCCGAGAAGTCGGAGACGGTCCATTTCAGGCCACCGGGCAACAGGTCGCGGCTCTGTTCGTGGGCAGACCCGCCGGTGCCAGCGGTCACCACCTGCACATGGCTTTGCATTTCGGTTGCCGACAGCGCCCGGGCACCGGATGGCAGGTTCAGGTCGGGGCTGGCCACGGGCCGGATCGTCACCTCGGCAACCGGTTCGGCCTCGACCTCGTCCAGGGGCACCCCGTCCAGCGAGGCCAGCGCGATATCGGCCTTACCCTCCATCAGCCGGGCAATCGGGCCGCCCATCATTTCCATCCGCAGCCGAAGATGGGTGGCCGGGTGGCGGCGGCCGGTCTCAGCCAGCGCAGGCAGCAGATTGTCCAGATCCAGCGTTGCGCTGACGGCAATGTTCAACTCGGGCTCTTCCCGGGCGCGCAGGCGGGCCGCGGTGGTGCGCAGCCCCTGCATTTGCCGCAGCACCCGCGAGGCCTCGCGATAGAAGATTTCACCAGCCGGGGTGAGCGCGGGGCGGTATGCCTCGCGGCTGAGCAGTTCCAGGTCCAGCTCTTCTTCCAACTGGCGGATCGTGTGGCTGATGGCCGATTGGGATTTATGCAGCCGTTCCGCCGCACCGCGGAAGGTTCCGGTTGAAACGATCGCCTCAAGGGCAACAAGCTGATCGTGTTTCATGATTCACCACATGATTAGTTTTTCTAATCATAATCGTGACAACTCAATATTATCAATCAATCAAATCTACGGCTAGTCAGGGGGTGTAGCTCAACACAGGAGACTGTCATGAAACTCTACTACAAACCCGGCGCCTGCCCGTTGGCCAGCCATATTGCCCTGCAGGAAACCGGCTATCCGTTTGAAATCGAAGCGGTTGACACCGCCGCCGGCCGGACCGAAAGCGGCGCGGACTTCCGCGCGATCAACCCCAAAGGGTATGTCCCGGCCCTGCAGTTGGACGACGGGGGCGTTCTGACCGAAGGGGCCGCCGTTCTTCAGTTTATTGCCGACAGCCATCCCGAAGCGGGGCTTGCCCCCGCCACCGGTACCTTGGCCCGGGCCCGGATGCAGGAACAGCTCAACTGGATCGGAACCGAGTTGCACAAAGCTTTTGGCCCGCTGTTCCGCGAGGGCACGACCGAGACCGGGAAACAGGATGCGCGGACGGCGGTTGCCGGCAAGTTCGACCTGATCGAGGCGCAGCTTGAAGACGGCCGCGAATGGCTGGTTGCCGACCGGTTTTCGGTGGCGGATGCCTATCTGTTCGTGGTTTCGAACTGGGCGAATTTCACCGGCATCGACCTGACCCGCTGGCCCCGTCTGGCGGCATTTGTAAGCCGCTGCGCCGGCCGTCCGTCTGCACAGGCCGCGATGCGCGCCGAGGGGCTGATCCAATGACGCCCGCCGACCACAAAAAGGTCGGTGAACTGATGGAGGCCTATTTCGAGGGCCTCCATCAGGCCGACAGCGCCATGCTGCGCCGCGTCTTTCACCCGAATCTGGCCTATGTCTGCGCCACTGAAGGCGATGAACTGTACCTGGACCTTGAAACCTATATGGGCCGCGTGGACAGGCGAGAGCCCCCGGCCAGACGTGGTGACCCGCGCGAGGAAGAGGTTCTGGAGATTGCCTTTGTCAGCGACCGGCTGGCCCGGGTCAGTGCCCGGATGACCATGATGGGGCGCGACTTCCATGACCTGCTGACCCTTGTCCGACACGGTGCCGAATGGCGCATCGTTGCGAAAGTGTTTTCCTATGTTCCGCGAAAGGACTGACCGATGCCGTATGTGAATATCAAAGTAACCCGCGAAGGCGGTCCCGATGGCACCGGCCCGAGCGCGGATCAGAAGGCACAGCTGATCACCGGGGTCACCGAGCTGTTGCAAGACGTGCTGGGCAAGAATCCGGCGACGACCTTTGTGGTGATCAACGAGGTCGCGCTTGAGGACTGGGGTGTTGGCGGGCTGCCGGTGCAGGAGTACCGGAAGCAGGTCCGATGAAGACCCGGCTGACCGAGGCGCTGGGGATCACCTGTCCGGTGATCCAGGCACCGATGGCCTTTGCCGCGGGCGGCGCGCTTGCCAGCGCCGTCTCGGGTGCTGGCGGGCTGGGCATGATCGGAGGGGCTTATGGCGATGCTCCGTGGATTGATCGGCAGTTCCGGATTGCGGGTGGCGCGCGCGTGGGCTGTGGGCTGATCACCTGGAAACTGGCCGAACAGCCGCATCTTCTTGATCAGGTACTGGCCCGCGATCCCGTGGCGGTGTTCCTGTCCTTTGGCGACCCAGCGCCATTTGCGCCGGCGATCCGCAAGGCCGGTGTGTTGCTGATCTGCCAGATCCAGACCCTGCGCGATTCGCGGCATGCGCTGGACTGCGGTGCCGATATCATTGTCGCCCAGGGCGCGGACGCCGGCGGCCATGGCGAGGCGCGGGGCACCTTTGCACTGGTGCCCGAGACCGCGGACGAGATCGCGCGCCAGAACAGCGCCGCCTTGCTTTGTGCCGCCGGTGGCATCACCGACGGGCGCGGTCTGGCGGCGGCCCTGATGCTTGGGGCCGATGGTGCGGTGATCGGTACGCGGTTCTGGGCATCCCGCGAGGCGCTGGTGCATCCGCGCATGCTTGATCGCGCGCTGGCAGCGACGGGGGACGACACGGTCCGCACGCGGGTGGTGGATGTGGTTCGGGGATTTGACTGGCCAGACCGGTACAACGGCCGCGTTTTGCGCAATCCGTTTGTTCGGAAATGGCACGGATCGGAAGAGGCTTTGAAGCTGACGGCGAATGCGGAAGCCGCGAAATGGATGGCGGCTCAGGACAGGGGCGACCCGGAAATTGCAACCGCATTTGCCGGCGAAGGCATCGGGCTGATCAATTCGATACCGCCTGCGGGCGTAATCCTGGATCGCCTGATGGCGGACGCGCGGCGGTGTCTGGCAGGGGCTGCATCTGACGCGGCGTAGTCCTCGCCACTTCAAACCAGCAATCCGGACCGCACGCAGGCTGTACCGTGCGATCGGTCAGGTCAGACCTGCAGGCTCCGGCGGATCGCTCACAAAGCATAGATATCCAGCGCCTCGGAGAACCCCTTGAATTCCACCTGCGGTATCCGTTCCACATTGGAAACATCGCCCAGACAGGCTCTGGTCCGGTCGTCGAACAGAATTTGCCGCGCCGAAACACGAGTGTGCGCCTCAAGCCGGGCGGCCAGGTTCACTGTGTTGCCGATGCAGGTATAGGTTGCGCGTTCATCCGTTCCGGCATATCCGGCGACAACATCCCCGGTGGCGATACCGATGCCCAGCCGTATCTCTGGTGCGCCCTCGGCCGCCCGGTCCGCGTTCAGAACATCCATCATGCTCAGCATCTCCTGCGCCGCAGAAACCGCAGATTTCGCCGAATTCTCAAGAGGTTGCGGCGCACCGAACAATGCCATCAGCCCATCGCCGATCATCAGGCTGACAATCCCGCCATTGCTGGTGACAGCCTCGAACATCAGGGCGTAATAGGTGTTCAGCAACTCGATGGTTGCTTCGGGCGGCAGGTCTTCGGACAGGGCCGTGAAGTCGCGGATATCGCAGAACAAAACCGACGCTGAAACCCGCCGCCCGCCGATCGCGAAACCGGATTCCTGCAGGTCCTGCGCAACCTCGTTGGTCGCAAACCTTTCCAGCAGGCGCTTTTGTTCGTCCCGTAATCGCTTTTTTTCAAGGCTCGACGACAGGCGCGCGCCCAGCAGCACTTTGTTGACCGGCTTGGGCAGATAGTCCTCGGCGCCCAGTTCGATACAGCGCACAACGTTGTCCAGACCTTCTACGGACGAGGTGACGATGACCGGCACGTCGCGCAGATCGGAATTGGCCTTGATCGCCTCCAGCACTTCGAACCCGTCCATTTCGGGCATCTCGATATCCAGAAGGACCAGATCAAAGCTGTCGGCGGTCAGCATGTCCATCGCGATGCGGCCATTCTCGGCCGCGGATGCCCTGTGGCCCAACAGCTCGATATTGCGGGCCAGCAACAGGCGGTTGACCTTGTTGTCGTCCACAATCAGCAAATGCCCCTGCTGGTCAGCCATCCAGAGCGTCCCGCAAAGCCGTTGCCGCCCGCGCAAATTCCGCGTCCAGCGTGGTGAAATCCGGTTCGGTACGGCCGATATCCATCAGTTCCATCTGCCGGGACAGGCTGGCCAGACCGGTTGCGCCAAAGATATTCGCGTTGGATTTGATCGAATGCGCCGCGCGGCGAAACCCGTCGGCATCCACCGCCGCCGCGGCCTGTTTGAGAGAGGCGATCATACCGGGCGCTTCGTCGAGAAACGTATTGACCAGTTCCGTGGTGAATTCGGCGCCCGTCGTTTCCCGCAACTCGTCAAGTACCTGACGGTCGATTGCACTGTCGCTCATGAGATTTCCCTGCCGCGTTGTGTGACCCGAGTCAGCGCCGCCACCAGTTCCGCAACCCGGATCGGCTTGGCGATATAGTCGTCCATGCCAGCCTCAAGGCACATCTCGCGGTCGCCCTGCATGGCGTTGGCGGTCATTGCTACGATCTGTGGCCGGTCGCCTTCCGGGTAATCGCTGTTGATCCGCCGCGACGCCTCCAGCCCGTCCATTTCGGGCATCTGAACGTCCATCAATACCACGTCATAAGTCTGTCGCGCCACGCTTTCCAACGCCTCGATGCCGTTGCTTGCCAGATCGGCGCGATACCCCATTTGCTCCAGCAGGCGTATGGCCAGTTTCTGATTCACCAGATTGTCCTCGGCCAGCAATATCCGCAGCGGATGCCGCCTGGCCAGTTCGGGATCGGATTGCGGTTTGGCCGCCTCCTTTATCCCCGGCTCAGGCTCAACCTGGGGCGCAAGAAGCGAAACCAGCGTGTCAAACAGGTTCGATTGGCGCAACGGTTTGGCGAGGAAGGCGTCAAACATCCCGCGCTCGGCCGCGATATCCCGAACGCCGAGACTGCTGAACAGGACCAGCGGCAGCTTTGGATGCGATTTTCTGATTTTGCCGGCCAGCGCGATGCCATCCATTTCGGGCATGTGCATGTCCAGAATGGCAAGGTCGAAGGGCGCATCTGGCGTCAGCACTTTCAGCGCTTCGGCGGCCGAGGCGACCGCAGTCGTTCGGGTCCCCCATTTTTCCGTTTGCAGCGACAGAATTTTCCGGTTGGTGTCGTTGTCGTCCACCATCAGAATGCGCTTGCCCGACAGCTCCGATTGTTCGCCCAGCAGACTGCGCGCGTCGGATTTGGGTATCTCGGCGGCTTTGGTGCGGATAGTGAAATGAAAGACCGACCCCTGTCCGGTGCCCGCGCTGGTGGCCCACATCGTTCCGCCCATCAACTCGGCCAGCCGTTTCGAAATCGCCAGCCCCAGCCCGGTGCCGCCATATTTCCGCGTGGTCGAGGAATCGGCCTGGCTGAAGGATTGAAACAGGCGGCTCATGCCTTGATCCGTCAGGCCGATCCCGGTGTCGCGCACATCAAACCGAAGATCGGTTTCGCCTTCCGGCGCCTGGGTGGCCGCAACTGACAAGACCACCTCGCCGGTATCCGTGAACTTGACGGCGTTTGAAAGCAGGTTCAGCAGAATCTGACGCAGCCGCGTCAGATCGGCGCTGATTGCAGGCGGTACGTCATCTTCCATGACATAGGCGATATCCAACTGCTTTTCCGCGGCACGCGCGCTGATCAGTTCCAGCGCGGATTCAACACATTCACGCAGGTCGAAGGGATGTTCTTCGATATCCATCTGACCCGCTTCGATTTTCGAGAAATCGAGGATTTCGTTGATGATCGCCAACAGCGCATCGCCGCTGTCCCGTATGGTGCGGGTGTAATCGGCTTGTTCAGCGTCCAGTTCGGTGTCCATCAACAGACCGCTCATCCCGATCACCGCGTTCATCGGGGTGCGGATCTCGTGGCTCATCGTTGCCAGAAAGGCGCTTTTGGCTTCGTTGGCTTTTTCTGCCGCGGCACGGGCGTCCTGTGCTTCCTGAAACAGGCGCACGTTTTCGATGGCGATCACGGCCTGATCGGCAAAGGACTCGGCCACCGCGATTTCGTCATCTGAAAACGCACGCTGAACCTTTCGGATGAAGGCCAGACCGCCGATGGCTTCATCGCCACGCAATAACGGCACCATCAGCGACGACTGAAATCCCTGGCGTGTGTGTATTTCGCTGTCTCGCGGCGGCAGGTCGGCCGCCGACCAGTCCGGGATGTGCAGAATAGACTTTTCGACGAAAGAACGGGACGGAAGGTTCATGTCCGGGTCAATCGGATACCGGGTTTGCGTGATTTCCTTTTCTACCCCATCCGGCGTTGCAACGGCGACCTGCCAGAAACAATCTCCGTCACTTTCAATGATAACCGACAGATCACATGAGATGAGAGAGGTGGCGAGGCGCACGATTTCGTCGAAAACGGGTTTGGTATCGGTCGGGGATTCACTGATGACCCGAAGAACGCTGGCGCTTGCGGTCTGTCGGGCCAGCGCCGCCTGCGTGTCATTGAACATGCGGGTGTTCAGGATGGCGATGACAGCCTGATCGGCAAAACTTTCGCCCAGTTCAATCTGCGCCGGACCAAAGGCCCGCCGGGAGGTCTTACGCGCAAAAATCAAAACGCCGATGCACGATCTTTCCCGCATCAGCGGCAGGTAGAGGCATTCATTGACGCCGAATTTTCTGACCGTTTCAACCTCGTGCAAAGGCAGGTCTTCTTTGGAAAAGTCCTTGATGTGAACCAGTTCGCCACTTTCAAAGACCTGACTGGGATAGTTCAGGGTGGGGTCGATACGTACTGCCCGGGCATCCAGGGTGTCCATCGGGCCGTCTTTCGTCATTCCCGCGGCGGGCGAAAAATACTCGCCGTCGCGGATCAGAACCGCGGCCCCATCGCAATCGAGAAGGTTCATGCCCGCCCCGGCAATGGCCATGAAAACCGGTTTCGCATCCTCCTGCGCGCTGCTGATGACCCGCAATATATCTGCGCTGGCGGTCTGTCGCACGAGCGAGGTCTGCAGGTCTGAAAACAGCTGCGCATTGTTCAACGCGATCACCGCCTGCGAGGCAAATGTCTCAAGCAGTGAAACCTGTCTGGGCGAGAACGCCGAAACCTTTTCGTCCGCGAGTGCGATGACGCCGACCGCCTCATCATCCTTGATCAGCGGAACGGCCAGCGTTGAACGGTACCCGCCGCGCCGCGAGGCCTCTTTCCACGTATAGGTGTCGTCTGTTTCGGTGTCTTCAATGTAGACCGTCTGCTTGAGCAGCGCGGCGCGCCCCGTGCTGCTGCCGCTGACCGGCCGCACCGGATGGTCGGTCATGAAAGTACGGAATTCGCTTTCGACGCCAACAAACTCGACAACCCGGTAAGCGCCGATATCGCGATCCAACAGGGCGATATAGCCGTATTGCGGCGAACAGAGCTGTTCGGCCACTTCAAGGATGATCCGCAGAACCGGATGCACCTCATTGGGAGAGCTTGAGATTACGCCCAGCACTTCGGATGTGGCGGTTTGGTATTCCAACGCCTGCGTCACTTCTGCGGTTCGATCCTGCAGCGCGGTGAACAGCCGCGCATTGCTGAGCGCGATCATCGCCTGCGCGGCAAAGGTTTCGAACAGAGCAATCTGTTTTGCGTTGAATGCATTCTTTTTGACATGCGCCAGCGTGATGACACCGACGGTTTTGCCGTCCTTGTTCAGCGGCACCCCCAAACCCGAAAGGAACCCGCCTTTGCGGGCCTGTTCGTGCCAGCCGTAATCGGGATCTGCCTCGATATCAGGGATATATGTGGTTTTCCCCGTCAGACCCACACGCCCGGTCACGGTTTCGCGTCCCGGGGAAAACACCTGCTGCGCCAGTATCTCTTCGAACATCTCGTTGACGTTATGCGTGGCCACGATGTCATAGACGCCGGTCTGTTCGTTCAGCAGTGCAACATAGGCAACTTCGGGTTGGCAGATCCGGACCGAGACCTTCAGTATTTCCTCAAGCACCGGCTGCACTTCGTTTGGCGACCGGGAAATCACGCTCAGCACGTCGGATGTCGCGGTCTGGTATTCCAGCGCCTCGGCCAGTTCTGCCGTGCGTGTCTGCACGTCTTCGAAAAGCTGCGTGTTGTTGATCGCTATGACAGCTTGCGACGCGAAGGTTTCCAGCAGCGCAATCTGTTTTTCGGTAAAGGCCGCAGGCTTCGTATGCCCCAGCGTGATAACACCAACGACGACTCCCTTGTTTATCAGCGGCACGCCAAGCGCCGAGCGGAAATTCCCTTGCTTGGCCGCCTCTCTCCATTCGAATTCCGCGTCGAGTTCGGTGTCTTCGATATAGACCGTCTTCTTCAACAGCGCAGTGCGGCCGGTGCAACTGCCGACCTCCGCCTCAAAAGCGATGTCCGACAGGAAGGTCCGAAACTCTGCCGTCATGCCATGCGTTGCCGCAACGCGGAACGTGTTGTCCGTGGGGTCCAAAAGTGTCGCATATGCGGTTTGCGGCTGGCAGATGTCCGACGCGACTTCGAGGATTGATTTCAGAACCGGCGTCAGTTCGTCGGGAGAGCGCGAGATGACACCAAGCACTTCGGACGTCGCCGTCTGGTGTTGCAACGCCTCCTGCGTGTCTGCGAACAGGCGGGCGTTTTCAATCGCTATGCGCGCCTGATCGGCAAATGCCTCCAGCAGGTCAATGTCGCTTTGATGCGCTGTGCTTCCTTTTGCCCAGCCCAGAGCCAGAACGCCCCAGACCTCATCATTGCTGAAAATCGGAACCGCGACCAATTCGTCATAGCCGAACCGGCGCGCTGTCTGGTGATCCCAATAATCGGTGGATTGGGCATTCGTCATGCGAAACGTCCGGCGATCGCGGATCGCCGGGACGGTGACCGAACTTTCATGCGGCGGTGCCGGAAAATTTGTGAGGTATTCCGCCATGTACGAGGACGGGAACCCATGGCTGGCACAATAGTGGACCATCCCGTTTTCGTATCGCCACAGCATGGAAAACCGTGCGCCGCAGAGTTCTGTCGCGCTGGTTACGATGGTATCGAAAACCGGCTGTACGTCGTTTTTTGACCGTCCAATGACCTTGAGTATCTCGGACGTGGCAGCAAACCGCGCCTTTTCCTTTGCCAGTTCCTGCGCAAGCGCCCGGGCCTGACTTGCAGGATCGGCTTGCGGTCCCAAATTCGTTTCCTCGTCATCCATCAAGAACTGATACCCGTTCACGGCGATGCTGAGCCAAATGATCACTCGGCCGATGGTTGGCTCTGGACGATACTGAATTTTCCCTCTTAAGCCCAGTTTTTGTTAACAGGTGCAGGCCCTGCCGCAATTCGCCACCGGGCGACTTGCTGCGTGACGCATCGTTGAGGAAACCGAAAGGTTGGCCGTTCAGGCACTCAGTTCTGTTGCTGGATTAAGCAGCGGGCGTTCGTCGATGTCGGGCTTCTGCAAAACGTTTGTGCCAGGCACCGATCTATATCGCAGGTAAATTTTGGCTAGGCCCTCGCCCTTGCAGGGATTTCGCAGGCGGGTTCTGTCTTGCGGTTAAGCAGGTGCAGCAACTCAACCTGATTTGAAGCCCCCGTCTTGGAGAAAATCGAGCTGAGATGAGACCGGATCGTTGCCGGGCAGACGGACAAAGTATCCGAGATCAGTTTGACGGTCATGCCTTCCTTCATCATTGCGCAAACCCTGAATTCGCACCGGCTGAGGTTCGCGGGGTTTTTCGGGTCCAAGATCGGAATGCGACGTTCCTCCCGCACCTCTCTGAGAAGGTGTCTTCCGGCCTGTTCAAAGCGCGCAGAGATCGAGCCGGGCGTGCGTTTGCCCCAGCCGGACGCAAGCGTCGGCGCCAATACGACCAGCAGGTCCAAGTCGTGATCGTTCGGGTGCCGATT
Source organism: Ruegeria sp. ABV4_181 (assembly GCF_056158465.1). Taxonomy (NCBI): domain Bacteria; kingdom Pseudomonadati; phylum Pseudomonadota; class Alphaproteobacteria; order Rhodobacterales; family Roseobacteraceae; genus Ruegeria; species Ruegeria sp. ABV4_181. The sequence continues at coordinate 495,353 of NZ_JBSWTI010000002.1, read as the reverse complement.
GTAATGCAGTTCCAGATGATCGACGTGCCCCTTATTTGCCTCAAGCGGCACGACTATCACCTCCAGCAGCCCGCCGGGCTTCCGGTCCTTGTAACGGGACACTGCCACGGCCTCAGAAGTCATCATCTCGGACTGTTTCCAGACTGACCCGGCTTTTGCAGATGAAATGCAGTCGCCCATAACCAGTTCGGCCTGGGTTTGCGGTTGCGAAGGCCAGACTTTCCCTTCTTGGGAATTGCACCGGGCAATATGTCGGATTCTGCCGTTCGCCATTGAAGTCCGCGCAATTAATGCAGCGTCTGCATTTGACAATTTCATTAATTGCAAAAGGACATCTGAAAGGGGTTTATTTCCATTCAATGCCTGTGCCCAGTCCAAAACGAAGCTCAGGCTGTCCTGCGTCGGAACGCGTTTTGAAAAACGTACACTCATTACTCTTTAACCATCCCAACCAAAACAACGCGGTCGAAACCATTAGGTCCTCATCTCTCTTTCAAACTTGTTCGGATTATGTCGGGCCAGCAACCGGTTATGTGGCCAGAGTCGAAGGTTGAGATTCAAAATGCTTATTGCGAATTACTTGTAAAATTCTGTTTAATAACAAAAAAATTTTAAACCAATGATATTCGGGCACCGCGCTGTCATGATTTCCGTCTTGGTGGGATCATCCGATAAAGCGCCCTCATTTACGCCACAATTTGACGCTATTTCACTTCATTGTTTCCCAGGAAAGTGATTCGTCTGAACGTTAATGACCCGTTAATGCGCGGTTAACAAAACTCGTCGTTAAAATGCAATCCTCTCCAAAAAATCACCTATAGCGTGTATTTTCTCCACGAAAGTCGGAAGGCAAGTTTTTTCCAGACATTTAACCTGATTGGTGAGCTTCCGCAGATTTTGCCTGGCTTGCGCTGCAGCACTTTGCAGCGTCGATATCAATCTAACCTTTTCGGGGGAAAAATGACGAAATTCATCAAAAAGTTTGTTCAGAACGAAAGTGGTGCGGCCATTGTGGAATACGGCCTGGCCTTGTTGGTCGTCGCGTCGATTGCGGTGGGTGCGTTCTCGTATCTTGGCACCACCACCAACACCAACGTGACCGGTGCCTGCGCGGCTCTGGGCAGCGCAACCTGCTGATTCAGGTTCGCGCAAAGTATTACTTACCACGACATCATTCTGCGCCGTCGCAACATTGTAGCGGCGCAGAAATTACCGCCGGGATTTTCGCGACACCGGGAATACCGAAGTTTCGAATTTTGAAAGCGTAACTTTTGGAGACAGAGATGCGTATCAGACCAATTATTACCACACTCTTTGGAATTGCGATCGCGTCCGGTTCCGTTTACCTGGCGAAAGATCATATTCAGCTCCGGACCAGCGCCGCAACTGCGTCGTCCGGTGCCGATCTGGTGGAAATCTATGTCGCCAGATCCGAAATTGCTTTCGGTCAGATGATCGAAAAGCACCACGTTACCACGCATCCCTGGCCGCGCGAGGCGCTGCCGGCAGGTGTGTTCACCCAGATCGACGTTCTTGTGCCCGATAACCGCCGGCAGCTGCGCCGCGCCAAGGGTCGCTTTTACCCGGGCGAAGTGATGATCCTATCCAAAGTTTCGAACTTTGGTGAAAAGGTAACTCTGGTCCAGAAACTGGGTGAAAACACGCGCGCCATGGCCATTGAGGTCGATGCCGCAACCGCCGTGGGCGGGTTTGTGACACCGGGCGACCGGGTGGACATCGTTCTGACGCAGGGCGCAAAACTGGAATTGCGCGCAGTCACGATCCTGCAGGACATCCGCGTGATCGGCGTGGATCAGCAATCCGAAGAGCTGAGCGATCAGCCCGAGGTGGCCCGGACGATTACAGTTGAAGTCACCCCTCAGGAAGGTCAGCGCCTTGCTCTGGCGCAAAAGGCCGGCACCCTGAGCCTGACCCTGAGAACCCTGGACGGCGTCGTGGACGAGCCGATGGAGATGGTCCGCCTGCGCGACCTGCTTCAGGAGGAAGGTCCGGTGGAAAACGCCGAAGTCCAGCCGACCGTCAGGCTGAACCGAGGCACGGAATCCGAGGTTGTGCCGATCCAGCGAAAGCGTCGCGCGACAGAAACCGAGCCGGGCACTGAATCCGAAGTGAACACCCAGACGGATGCGCAGCTTGCTCCGGCGGTCGCGACGCCCGATGCCCGGCCTCAGATTCGCCCGATCGCAATCAGCCAGAACTCCGGACAGTAAGCCTGAGCCATGCAACTGAAAGCGAACATATCCCATTTCGCCGGGGACGAGCATGGAACGGTTGCGATCCTTTGGGGCACTGCGCTGGTCGCGTTCCTGGGCTTTTTTGCAATCACTCTGGATGTCGGCCGGCTGAACTCGACCCATGCGGAACTTCAGTCTTTCGCGGATAACGTTGCACTGGCTGCGGCTGGTGAGCTGGACGGCCAGCCTGACGCGATCACCCGCGCCACGAATGCTGCGGCCAATCTGATCAGTGACAGCCAGACATTTGCAACCGGGGCCACCGCGCTTTCGGGGTCGTCGGACTACACGCTTTCCTTTCACTCCGCCCTTCCTGCATCGGATCTGACGCCGCTCGGCGCGGACCTCACCACGGACCCGCGGAAAGCCAAATTCGCGCAGGTCGTCCTGACACCAAAATCGCTGAGCATGAGCCTTGCCTCGGCGCTGGACAAGATGCTTGGCGGGGGCGGCTTTTCGGCGGCCAGCGTGTCGGCCGAGGCGGTGGCCGGGTATTCGAAGGCCGCGTGCGATATCTCGCCGCTGATGTTTTGCCTGCCGCCCAACTGGGAATCCACGCTGACCGTGGGCGATCAGATCCTGCTGCGCAGTGGTGGCAATGGTTCTGCTTGGGGGCCGGGTAACTTCGGCTTTATTGATCTGGCGAGTTTCCAGGACACGTCAGGTGTGTGCGCGGATGAGGGTGGCAACAAACTGGCCTGCCTCATCGCGGCGCAGGACCAGATCACCCAATGCGTTCTGACCAATGGTCTGAACACTGAACCGGGCCAGAAGGTCGGCATCACCAATGCCGCATTCAACGTCCGCTTTGACATCTATCGCGCCGTTCTCAACGGCGAGAAGAACAATGTCGATTTCGCCCCGGCGCCAAACGTCATCAAGGGCATTGAAAAGAACGGCGGCGGTGCCTGCATCCAGGGCAGCGAACAACAGACGCCTGATACCACGGCTCTGGGTCGCGACCTTTGCATGACCGCGGGCACCTGCGGCGGCAACAACCGCTTCGGCGACGGAAACTGGGATCGCGCGGGTTACCTGAACCAGAACCACGACCTGGCAGATGGTGTCGCCGATGGGATCGGCAGCGATGCGCATCTGCCGGCGCTGACCGGAGCGGATACCGTGTTCGGGGGCACGCGTTACGGGATGTATCTGAGGGAAATCGCGTACGGAGACTCAAGCCCGTACACAGCGCCGAACGCAAATGCCATTCTGGATCCCTTGCTGGCCGAAACCGGCCGCCCGATGTGTTCGAGCCATATGTCAACCAACCCGGCGCGGCGTGTTGTGACAGCCGCTGGCATTGATTGCGCGCAAAACCCCGTGTCCGGTTCGACGACCGGCGTTCCCGTCACGAAATTCGTCGCCGTGTTCCTGACCGAACCGGTGGGCGATGACGGCGACTCGCCGCCCAGCTTCGATATCCATGGCGAGATCGTGGGCTTTCCGGATGTGGTGGGCACCGGAAGCGGCGGCAACGGGTTCAGCGGCATCTTTCGCGACGTCGTTCAGCTGTATCGGTAAGGGGCAGAGTCATGAAAAAGCGCCTTGCCGCCCGCATCAAACGCTTTGCCAAAGCCGACGAAGGCGCGATCATCGTGGAATTCGGCCTTGTCATGCCGGTGATGCTGTTGCTGTTGGTGGTGACCCTGGAATCCGCGCGTCTGATGTGGTCCTACCAGTCGGTCATCGCGGGTGTCCGGGACGCCAGCCGCTATCTGTCCAGGGTCACACCTGCGGATATCTGTACCTCTGGCGGGTCTGTCGCGGGTCTTGCCACAACGTTGAAAACCATCGTGGAAGAGGACATCAACGGCAATTCGCTTTTCCCGGCCGGAATTTCCGTTAACTCGGTCACACCCAGCCTGTCCTGTGTTTCCGGAACCTATCGTATGAATCCGGCCCCAGTAGGACAGGTGAGTGCCAATATCACCATTCAGTTCCCGATGGGCAGTGTTCTGTCGCTGTTCGGCAGCGGCGCATCGTCGGTCACGACGGACGTCGCCGACACGTCGCGGATCTTTGGCCAATGAAGACCCTGCTGCATATCCGCGCGTTGTTGCGTCAGGCCGGCCAAGCGTTCCTGCGCGATCAGCATGGCGGGGTTCTGGTCGAGTTCGCGCTGGTCGTTTCGCTGTTCTTCTTCCTGTTTCTGGCGTTGCTGGATTTCGGCCGGCTGTCTTACAGCGGCGTGAATGCGCAGAAAGCCGCGCAGCTGGCCACCCGCATTGCTGTGGTTCGAACGGCGGTTTGCGCCGGGGTTCCGCAGACCCATCAGCGCGGCCCATCGGCCCTTGCACCGCGTTACGGCACGTCCTGCAGCGCCTCGGCCGGGGTGTGCGCCGATGTCGGTACGCTGTCTTGTGCCGGCGTGGCCACCAATCCGACGGCGTCGGAAATCTGGGGTCGCATCAGCCCCCTTTTGCCGCCCGGCAGCACAATCGACATGATGCAGTTTTCGTATGCCTTTGACCAGAATCTGGGCTTCCTGGGTGGCCCGTATACACCCATGGTCACCGTCGAATTGAACCTGAACGATTTTCAGTTCGTGTCACCGCTGGCGGCGCTGGCAAACGCCGCTGGCGCAACAAACAGCACCCTGTCTTCGACAGCCGGTTACTCGAATTTCAGCGTTTCGCTGCCTGCTGAAGACCTAGCACTAGGAGAGTCAGGATAATGGATCACAATGTTTCCAATCTGAAGTCGCACTCGGTCATGCTTGTGTCCGAAAAAGAGGCCATCGCACAGGTCGTCGCCGACGTCTTTCCTGCGAACGAGGACAACAAGGTCACTCGGAATGCAGGCTCGTTTCAGGCTCTAAACGGGACAGCCCTGAAACTGGCGTTCAAGCACGATCTGGTGGTCTTCGAGATCGATCCCGATGACGCGGGCGAAGTTCAGGCGGTCAGGGATCTGTTGGCGCATCGCGATGACGACACCCTGTTTGTCGCCCTGACGCAGAATGATCTGTCGATCACCAAGGCGCGCGAGCTGCGGAAGATCGGCATCGACGAAGTCCTTCCCATGTCGGTTGACGGTGATGAGTTGAGGGCGGTTGTCAGCGAGAAATTCACAGCAAGGCCCGTTCCGCAGCCTTTGGTGCTGGATGGGTCCACTGCGCTGGGCAAAGTGATCCCGGTGGCAAAGTCCCGCGGCGGAGCGGGTGCATCGACCGTGGCGGTGAACCTTGCCTGCGCATTGGTTGGCGGCAAAGGGTCGTTCTTCCGCAAAACCGCGAAAAGCCGCGTCGCCCTTTTGGATTTCGATCTGCAATTCGGGAACGCAAATGTGTTCCTGGACCTCGAAGACAACGGCGGCTGCCTGCAATTCATAGAAAACGCCGAAGAACCCGACGACCACTTTCTGTCGTCGATCCTTCAGAACCATACCCTGGGCGTCGATGTGTTGTGCGCACCTGTTCCGATGGTGCCGCTTCAGTCGCTGCGCGCCGATCTGATCGAAGGGATGCTGGACCTGCTTCAGCGCCGCTACGACTATATCGTGATCGATCTTCCCTGCGCTGTCGTGGAGGGGGTCGAACCCATTTTCAAACGCGCGACCCAGCTAGCGCTTGTCACCGACACCACGGTGCCCTGCGTTCGCCAGGCGCGGCGCCTGATCGACCTGTACCGCGAGGCAAATGTCGGCCTGCCTGTCGAGGTCATCGTCAACCGGGAACGTAATTCTCTGATCCGGCCGGCGCATGTCCGCGAGGCCGAGAAGGTTCTGGAAACAAAGCTGAAACACTGGTTGCCGGACAACCCGAAAGTGGCCCGCAACGCAGTGGATCTTGGATGCCCAGTCGTGGAGATGAAGCCGCAATCGGATCTGGGCAAGGCTTTGGCAAAACTGGCTGCTGCTGTGTCTGCTGACATTCAGCCCGCGGCATCTTTGAATAAATAAAGGGAGATCACCGTGTTCAATGAATATAGATCACGCAGGGCAGCGTCGAAATCGAATGTGCTGATGCTGGACCGGCCGATTGAAGTACCGCCCAAATCCAAGGTGACCCCTGATCCCGTGGACGCCGATCTGCAGGCTCATCTGGAACTCAAGAGCCGCCTGCACAGCGAACTTCTGGACAGGCTGAACCTGTCCGTTATCGACAAGGTGGAACGGTCGGAACTGAAACGCCAGATCGCGTCACTGGTGACCGGCATGATCGAGGCGGAACGCCTGCATATGCGGTCCGAGGCTTTCACCGCTCTGGTCGACGAGCTTATCCACGAAGTCATGGGTCTTGGGCCGCTGGAGCCGTTACTGGAAGATCCGACCATCAACGACATCCTCGTCAACTCATACGACAAGGTCTATGTCGAACGCTTCGGCCTGCTGGAGCAGTCAACCGTGCGGTTTCGCGACGAGCGGCATCTGCTGCGGATAATTGACAAGATCGTCAGCAAGGTGGGCCGGCGCATCGATGAATCGCAGCCCTGGGTCGATGCGCGTCTGGAAGACGGCAGCCGCGTCAATGCGATCATTCGGCCATGTTCGGTCGACGGACCGGCCCTGTCGATCCGGAAGTTTTCGCGCAATCCGTTGACCATCGAAAAGCTCGTGCAGCAGGACAGCATGAACGAACAGGCTGCGATGCTTCTTGAGGCGCTGGTCGAAGCAAGGCTCAATATCCTTATTTCGGGGAGCACCGGCACCGGTAAGACAACCATGCTGAACGCGGTGTCGTCCTATATCGACGGCAAGCAGCGTATCGTGACAATCGAGGATGCCGCCGAACTGCAGCTTCAGCAAAGCCATGTGGTCCGGCTTGAAACCCGGCCGCCCAATTCGGAAGGGCAGGGCGTGATCACTCAGCGCGTTCTGGTCCGCAACGCGCTGCGGATGCGGCCGGACCGCATCATCGTCGGCGAGGTTCGGGGCTCGGAATGCTTTGACATGCTTCAGGCAATGAACACGGGGCATGACGGATCGATGACCACCGTTCACGCAAACTCGGCCCGTGACGCGCTGAGCCGTGTGGAACAGATGGTGACAATGCTGGGTGCGGACCTGCCGATCAGAACCATCCGGTCCCAGATCGCCTCGGCCATCCACATCGTGCTTCAGCTCAGCCGTCTCAGCGACGGTACCCGAAAAGTCGTCAGCATTTCGGAAATTACCGGCATGGAAGACGACACCATCACCATGCAGGACATCTTTGTCTTCAAGCGCCGCGGCAAGTCCGAAAACGGGGACGTTCTGGGAGAGTTCCTGCCAACGGGCATCCGGCCGAAATGTTTCGACCAACTGGTCGCGTCTGGAATTGATGTCGACACCAACATGTTTGTTCGCGGGGCTATGTCATCATGATCGACCTTCAGCCAAACACATTGAACATATTGATTTATATTATGATTTTCCTGGGCGTTTTGCTGGCGTATGAGGGGTTGAACCAGCTTCTGCAACGCAAGGAGACCTTCGGCGAAGCGCGAAACCGCCGGATGAAAATGATTCAGGAGGGCGCGTCAACTGACGAGGTTTTGCAGCTGCTGCGCGATCCTGCGATGATGGAATCCGGCGAGAAACTCGGACCGGTTTCCCGGTTACGCCGTCTGATCGTTCAGGCTGGGCTGACGATCCATCCGGGTTGGGTGGTTTTCATTGCGCTTCTGCTGGCAGCGGTGATCTTTGCCGTCGGGTCCCGGTTCCTGGTGTCGGAACTTGCCATCGCTCTGAGCGCGGTTTTCGCTGTGGTTTTGCCCTTGATGGTGTTGGTCGCCATGAAAGAAGCTCGGTCGAAAAAGCTGACGAAACAACTGCCGGACGCTCTGGATCTGATGGCGCGCGGTCTGAAGGTTGGTCATCCCGTGGCGGTCACAGTTGGGAATGTGGCCACCGATCTGCCGGATCCGATTGGCTCGGAATTCGGTCTTATTCAGGATCAGATCAACTATGGCGATGATGTTGCAACAGCGTTTCATGACTTTGCCAAACGTGTCGGTACCGAGGATGCGAACTATCTTGCGGTCAGCATCGGGATTTAGCACGGCACCGGCGGCAATCTTGCCCGCATTCTGGGCATTCTGTCTCAGGTCATCCGGGACCGTCACACGATGCAGAAGAAAATCAAGGCCATCTCTGCCGAGGGTCGGCTGAGCGGCCTTATTCTTACGATCCTGCCGATCGTGATCTACCTGTCGATCTAACTGTCCACACCATCCTTCTATGGCGACGTTCGCAGCGACCCGTGGTTTCCGTTCTTTGCCTACGTGATCATTGGCCTGACGGTTGCCCAGGGTCTGATCCTGCATCGTCTCGTCAAGTTCAAGTTTTAATCGGGAGCGTGGAAATGGAGATGATTTAAGATTTTCTGAACGACCAGAACCTGCCGCCTCAGTTTCTTTTGCTGGCTGGCATGGCTGTCAGCATTTTCTTTGTTGTCCTGGGCCTGTCCGGCCTGACCGCCGGCGACAACGTTGCTGCGCGCCGTATGCACGTGGGATCGCTTTCGCACGCGCATGGAGAGGACTTTGACCTCATCCAGGGTGACAACAGCGATCCGCACGGGTTGCTGAAAGCCTTTGTTCCGTCATCGAAACGAGAACGCTCGAAGATCGGCAAGCTTCTGAAACAGGCGGGAATACAGCGCAGGCACGCCATCCGGACGTTTTATATCTTCCGGGTGGTCATGGGTTTTGTCCTGCCGGCGGTTTTCGTGATTGCAATTGCGTTGCCCATAGAAATGCAGGTTCAGATTGGCATCGCCGGTATCACGCAGAGCATCACATGGCTGAACGCGCTGCAGATTGTGACGGCATTGATGGTTGCCGGGTTTTATGGCCCTGCGCTGTGGTTGCGTTACCGGATAAAGAAACGCCGCCGGGCAATCGAACACAGCCTGCCGAACGCGCTGGACCTGCTGCAAGTCGCGATTGAGGCCGGGCTGGGCTTTGATGCGGCGATGATCCGTGTGTCGCATGAAATGGCCCATGCCGCCCCGGAGATTTCGCAGGAGTTTTCAATCCTCCAACTGGAGTTGCAGGCCGGCAAGGAACGCCAGGCCGCCTTTTTGGATATGGCAGAGCGGGTCGGCATTGACGAAGTGAACTCCTTCGCGAATGCGTTTTTGCAGTCCAATCAATACGGGACCAGCATTTCCGCGTCACTGCGCAGGTTCGCGACTGACATGAGACTGGATCGTGAGCTTCGGGCTCAGGAAAAAGCCAACCGCCTGCCCGTGCAGATGTCGGCCGTGATGGCCATGTGCATGATGCCTGTTCTGTTGCTGATTTGCCTGGCGCCTATGCTGATCCGGTGGATCAATATGTTTGGGTGACCTGCGTTCTTTCGGTTCAGGTCTCCCTTTTCGAAGCGCTCAATCAATTGACGCCGACCTATGGGTTTTTTGCGATGTCGCGGCGCTTTCAGGCGAAGGCAGCGCGCAATCAGTATACGTGCCGACGGTTGATAAATGCCGCGGGCCGTTGCGGATTCGGATGCGCGCCCGCACGGCCAAATAACGGAACGTTTTTGCTGCGAACGTAGAACTCCTCGCATGTACCCTGAGATGATCAGGGAGAACCCGCCACTCATGCTCTGGAGATCAGAAATGAAGAACCCTTTCGCTGGCCGAACGATGTCCCTGAACGGACCGACACCGGATATTTGCCCGGTCACCCCGAACGACAACCAGGATCTGCCGCAAATTGCGGTTGCGCTTTATGTGACCACCGGCGGCACGCTGTCCATTCAGACCGTCGCGGGCAAACAGCGCAGCGTTCAGGTTGCGGATAACGCGATCCTTCCGGTCGGGGTCGTCCGCGTTTACGCGACGGGCACAGATGCCGACGGTATTCATGCATTCGTGGTGTCCTGAACGATGCTGGGTTTCGGGATTTCCGAACTGTCCGTGAACCGGGCGCGCGGGTTCAGTCCGATCAGTCTGCGGCCGCTGGCGTGGTACGATCCCTCGGATCGGTCGACCCTGTTTCAGGATGTCGACGGAACGGTACCGGTGACATCCGATTTTGATCCTGTCGCTCAGATCCGCGACAAGTCAGGGCTCGGTCATCATATGATCCAGCCGGACGGGACACGCCGGGCGGTATTTCGCGAGGAAAACGGTGTTTGCTGGCTGGAAACGGATGGCACCGATGACAGTTATCAGCTGCCGTCCCGCATGGGGTTGTCCGCCAATCCCGGAATTTCGGTGATCGCCGCAATTCAACCCTTGTCGCTGAGCGCGCCGGTTCAGCGCGTTTTTCATCTGGGTGGCGATAACGAGGCCGGATCACTGGGCTGTGCCCTAGGCGGAGACGGGTATTCCTGGAGGTTCAACAACGGGAATACCAAATATGTCTCCGCTCAGGTTGGGCAGGATATCGTCGCGACGTGGACGCGCCCCGAAAGCAGTACCTATGCAGACAGCGCCCTGCGTCTGGACGGCACACAAATCGCGGTGTCTTCGTCGGCAAACGGGGCATTTCTGCCGGTGAACAACGCCCAGCAGGCCGCCCTGTTCGGGCACGGGTCGCTGATCTCGGATGCGGCGCATCTGAGGTTCTATGGGATGATCGTTCTGCGTTCCGTTGACCCGGACGGGCTTCGGAAATGTGAAACATGGCTTCGGGGCACACAACCGTCCTGACACGTTAATTGCGTGGCGGGCCGTGTCGGTCGGGTCAAGGTGGTCTGCGGGCTCTGAACATCCGGCCATTCCAACCTGGAATAGCACGAGATCGCAGGGCGTTTTTGACGGCAAGCTGTGTGATTATGTAAACTTGGTCGAAATCGCATTGAGTCAGGTCAGCAGCGCGGAGCCCAGAGCGAGCGGATTATTCCGGTCGGGCGCAGAGCGTCGTCTGAAATGCCGGGGCCGGGTCCGGGGATGGATTGGCATCCCATTGGGGCAGGAACTTTGGTTTGCCCACATGAACGGACCGGTCCAAATGCGTGATGTTTGAATAAACATTGATACAAACTGTTGTTTTAAAACATGTTTTTGACATGTGAAGCACGCAGAGACGGCAAGGCGCAGCATTAGTCCTGATCCCGACCACCACCGGTTTTGGAGATTGGACAATGCGAATTTCACCTGCGCTTTCGGGATTGCTGCAACGGATTGCCGGTTTTCTGGTCACGTCGGGCAGATCGCGGGAACCGTTTGTCGTTTCGGTTCTGGGGCTTTTGATGTTCGCCGTTTTCTTGCCCGTGCCCGCAAATTCTCAGCAACCGCATGTGGTGGGCAGTGATCGCGGCGGATACTTGCATGACCGGCTGATCGAGCTTGAGAATTTGCGGCGAAACGGCGTTCGGGTCGAAATTCGGGGACGGGTCTGTTTTTCCACTTGCACTATGTTCCTGGGGCTGCCCGGAACCTGTGTTGACCCGGATACGACCTTTGGGTTTCACGGCCCCTCGCGCAGTGGCCGGCGGTTGCCGAAAGAGGATTTCGATTACTTCAGCCGGGTGATGGCAGATTATTACCCCGAACCCCTGAGATCATGGTTCATGAGCGAGGGGCGCAACCGCATTGCCGGGGTCCACAGGATCAAGGGTACCGAGATCATCAAAATGGGCGTTCCGGCCTGCCGAACCGCCTGACCCGAGGCTTGCCCCGGATCGGGCTGGGGGCTATCACAGACATGCCCTGAACGTCGCAACAGCGTCCAAAGCCGCAATCATTCGCCTGAAACCAGGCAGGAGACCCGCCCATCGTTTTGTCATCGCTCATTCAAAGGTTCGGACGGCGCGGGGAGTTTTCCATGCCCGCACCAGAAGAACCCCTTTGTGTCATTGGCGATGTTCATGGGTGTTTCACCCGGCTTGAAAATCTTCTGTCAGAGGTGCCGCAGGGCTACAGGATCATTCTGGTCGGGGATTACGTTGACCGGGGCGAGCGCAGTGCCGATGTGCTGCGTCTGATCAGTGAGCGTGATGATTTCACCTGCCTGAAGGGCAATCACGAGGATATGCTGCTGCGGTTTCTGAAGAACCCGGCGGGTCACGGGCATCTCTGGTTGCGCAATGGCGGGTTGCAGACTCTGGCGTCATTTGGGGTGAGCGGGGTCCGCTCAGAGATGAACGCCGAGGAGTTGCAGACCTGCCGCGACAAGCTGAAAGATGCGATGGGCGAGCGCCTGTGCAATTGGCTGTCGGGGCTGAGGACCTGGGTGATGTCGGGCAATGTCCTGATCACCCATGCCGGGGCTGATCCCGGCGCACCGCCCGGTCAGCAAGCGGAAAAGACGCTGCTATGGGGGCATCCGGGATTTCTGACCACGGACCGGCAGGACGGCATTTGGGTTGTGCATGGTCACACGATCGTCGACGCGCCCATGGTGCATCGCGGACGCATATCCATCGACACCGGCGCCTTTGCGACAGGGATCCTGACCGCTGTGTGCCTTGACGGGACCGAGCCGCGTTTTATCTACGCGGGCGTATAGGGGTTGAGCGCAAAAACCGGTGTGGCCGCGAAACAGGACCCCGCGTTATCTTTTCGGGCGCAATCCCAGCTTGGCCTTGTCACGGCAAATCACATTTAATAGGACCGTGCCAAAGTAGATCAGAGCCAGAGTTTTTCATGTTGATTACACCAGTCCTTCTGTGCGGAGGCTCCGGAACGCGCCTTTGGCCGTTGTCCCGAAAAAGTTACCCCAAGCAATTCGTTCCGCTTGTCGGTGAGGAAACGCTTTTTCAGGCCTCTGCGCGCCGGCTGTCCGGAATGGGACCGGATCTGGACTTTGCGGCACCCGTGGTTCTGACAAACTCGGATTTCCGTTTCATCGTGGCGGAACAGTTGCAGGCGGTCGGGATCGACCCGGGCGCCATTCTGATCGAACCCGAGGGCCGCAATACCGCGCCCGCCGTTCTGGCCGCCGCGCTGCGTGCCCATGCCGAGGATGAAAACGCGGTGCTGCTGGTCGCCCCGTCCGACCATGTCGTGCCTGACGCTGCCGCCTTCCGGGCCGCCGTCGCGCGCGGATTGCAGGCCGTGGCACAGGGGCAGCTTGTCACTTTCGGGATCACGCCGACGCATGCGGAAACCGCCTATGGTTACCTTGAACTGGCGGCCACGCCGGACAGCGACGGCGCGCCGGTTCCGTTGAAGCAATTTGTCGAGAAACCGGATCTGGCCCGCGCGACCGAGATGCTGGCTGCCGGCAATTTCAAATGGAACGCCGGTATTTTCCTGTTCCGCGCGGCCGACATCCTTGCGGCATTCCGCGCCCACGCTCCGGCGCTGATGGCACCGGTCGAAGCTGCGGTCAAAGCGGCGGCGGCGGATCTTGGGTTCTTGCGCCTCGATCCCGAACACTGGGGCCAGGTCGAGGACATCTCGATCGACTATGCGGTGATGGAGAAGGCGACGAACCTGTCCGTCGTTCCGTTTGACGCGTCCTGGTCCGATCTGGGTGGTTGGGATGCGGTCTGGCGCGAAAGCGGTCCGGATGCGCAGGGCGTTGTGACCAGCGGCGGTGCCACGGCGATCGACTGTCAGGACACGCTGTTGCGTTCGGACAGCGATCAGCTGGAAATCGTCGGCATCGGTCTGGAAAACATCATCGCTGTGGCGATGAACGATGCGGTTCTGGTGGCCGATACCTCCCGCGCGCAGGACGTCAAGAAAGCCGTTTCCGAACTGAAGAAGAAAGGCGCGCCGCAGGCCACCGCCTTTCCCAAGGATCATCGCCCCTGGGGATGGTTCGAAAGCCTTGTGGTCGGCGACCGGTTCCAGGTGAAACGCATCCACGTTCACCCCGGCGCTTCGCTCAGCCTGCAAAGCCACTTCCACCGTTCGGAACATTGGATCGTGGTTGAGGGCACCGCCCGCGTGACCATTGACGACCATCAGCAGCTGGTGACCGAAAACCAGTCCGTCTATATCCCGCTGGGCGCGGTTCACCGGATGGAAAATCCGGGCAAGGTGCCGATGGTTCTGATCGAAGTGCAGACCGGCACCTATCTGGGTGAGGACGATATCGTCCGATACGAAGATATCTACGCACGTGGTCAGGGGGCCAAGGGCTGAACCCCGTGAAAGTTGCCATCGTTCACTATTGGCTTGTCGGGATGCGCGGCGGGGAAAAGGTGCTGGAAGCGTTCCTCGACCTGTATCCCAATGCCGTGATCATCACCCATGTCTATGACCCCGAAAACGTCAGCGAGAAGATTCGGCGGCACGAGGTTCGGCAAACCTTTATCGGCCGTCTTCCCGGCGCGAAGCGGCATTACCAGAAATACCTGCCGCTGATGCCGCTGGCGCTGGAACAAATGGACATGCAGGAATTCGATCTGATCCTGTCCAGCGAGTCCGGACCGGCCAAGGGGATCATTCCGCGCCCCGACGCGACCCATATCAGCTATTGCCATTCGCCGATGCGGTATATCTGGGATCATTACCATGTATACCGCGCGCAGGCGGGTGGGGTTGCCCGTCTGGGCATGCCCTTCATGGCGCACAGGTTGCGGAAATGGGATGTCACGACGTCGGCCCGCGTTGACCGGTTCATCGCCAATTCCTCGTTCATCAAACAACGCATTCAAAAGTTCTACCGCCGCGACGCCGAGGTGATTTTCCCGCCGGTCGATACAGGGGAATTCCGGATCTCCGACACGATCGGCGATCACTACCTGCTGGCGGGTGAGATGGTGTCTTATAAACGGGCGGACCTTGCGGTTGACGCGTTCAACGCGTCCGGGCGCAAACTGGTCGTCGTCGGGGATGGCGAGATGCGTGAAACGCTCGAACGCAAGTCCGGACCCAATATCACCTTTCTTGGACGGGTGCCGTTTGCCGAGCTGAAGCAACAATTCGCCGCCTGCCGGGCTCTGATCTTTCCGGGCGAAGAGGATTTTGGCATCGTCCCGGTCGAGGTCATGGCCAGCGGCCGTCCGGTGATTGCCTATGGGCGCGGCGGGGCGCTGGACACGGTCGTCGAAGGGGTCAGCGGGTTGTTGTTCCATGAACAGACGGTTGATGCCCTGAACGCCGCCATCGATCGGTTCGAAAGCCAGCCGGATCTGGTGGCCGCACCGCAGCAGATTCAGGCGCTGGCGCGGGGCTTTGACACCTCTGTGTTCAAGGACAAGATATCCGCCTTTGTATCCGCGTCGCTGGAAAACGCCTGACAGGCCCAAAGGCAGGGCCGGAAACGACAGGCGGAACCGCATCATGACCCCCCCGAAATCCCTCGTGTTGAACGGTCGCTTTCTGACCCGGTCGCTGACCGGCGTTGACCGGGTCGCCAGCGAACTAGCGGGTGCGCTGGCGACCCTGCCCGCAGGGGCAAACATGCAGCTGGCCGTGCCCGGTGCGCCGGTACAGAACCCGGAGACCCGCCCCGCGTCTGTTCTGAACCTCGCCCGCCTGGGGCATTCCCGCCGATCCGGCCATATGTGGGAGCAAACCGAACTGCCCGGTCTGTTGCAGCATCAGGACTGGTTGCTGAGCCTGTGCAATACCGGGCCGCTGATCCGGTCGCGGCAGGCGGTGATGATCCACGATGCACAGGTCTTTACCCAGCCCGACTCTTACTCGCGGGCGTTTCGCAACCTGTATCGACTGTATTTGCCGATCCTCGCACGGCGGGCCCGCGTGTTGCTGACAGTTTCAGATTTTTCCCGCCAAGAGCTTGAGAGGTTCGGTGTCTTCCCGAAAGGAAAAGCGCGCGTCATCCATAATGGGGTGGATCACCTTTCGGCGATACCACCGGATGACCAGACTCTTACCCGTCACCGGCTGGAGCGGGGCGGGTATTTCCTGGCAATCGGCTCGCTTGCACCGCACAAGAACCTAAAGCTTCTGGCGGCAGCAGCGAAAGCGCGCGGCGCAGGGGCGTTGCCGCTGATCGTGGCTGGCGGCGGCAACAGCGCGGTGTTCCGGGATGAAGGGTTGTCCGAAGATGACGGCCTGCGGTTCCTGGGCCGGGTGTCGGATGCCGAGCTTAAGGCCCTGTACGCCAACGCCTCTGCACTGGTGTTTCCATCCCTGACCGAAGGGTTCGGGCTGCCCCCGCTTGAGGCGATGTTTTGCGGCTGTCCGGTGGTGGCGACAACCGGGGGCGCGGTGCCGGAAATATGCGGTGACGCAGCCCTGTATGCGGATCCGCGCCGTCAGCAGGACTGGACCGCCGCGATGCTGCGGATCGAGGCTGAGCCCGCCCTGCGTGCAGAACTGGCCGCCAAAGGGCGCGAACGGGCGGCGATGTTCACCTGGAAACGGGCCGCAGAGCAGCTTTTGGCCGCGTTGGACGCCGCCGCCTAGACCTGCACCGGAGTCGGGTGCGCCCGGGATGCACGCACCGCATTGATTATCGCGTTCGCGATCCACAACAGCACGAAGGCCAGAACCCAGATCAACAGGGTGCGCGACGTGCCCCAATACAGAAAACGGCCAAACTCCAGCAGACCGATCATCCAGACGGGAAACAGGAACAGCCCGGAAAACCGGCCGATCTGCACCAGCCGATACAGGCGGCCCGAGATGAAGCCGGGCACCGACAACAGGGCGACGCCCCAGAACAGGCCGAAATCGCTGATCATCATGCCAACGCCGGTGAACAGGTTGAACTCGGGGTTTCCGAACCGCTCAAGCCCGCCCATGAAGGTCTGCTCCCATAGATTGGCCTGAACCTGGTTCAGGGCTTCAAACCCCGGCAAGGGCAGTTTGAACAGGAAGTTCAGAGAGTTCAGTGGCAACCCGCTGGGTTCGAAATACTCGATCGAAACCGCAAGGTTGTTGAACGACGAAACATAGTAGGACAAGAACCGCGAGGCTGAGAAATACGCGATGTTGATGTCGAACTGGCTGTAGAAATTCCACGAGCGGAAATATTCGGTCACGCCAAAGAAGAAGACGACGAAAAACACCGCCAGCACTGGCAGGATGCGAAAGGAAGACTGGCCCGTATTGCGGGCGATGACCCAGGCGGTTGCCGCCGGGATCACGCATTCGACCAGGGCCAGGCGCTCGCTCCAGATAAACGACCGGTACAGCGCCAGAAACAGAATGATGATCAGCAGGCGTTTGTAAAACGCCCGGCAGTGTTTCCTGGTGCTCAGCGCGACGCCATAGCCGCAGACCACGGCCAGCGCGACGCCGAACTGCGTCATCGTGGTCAGCCCACCGATCTGGTTTCCCGCCTCGCGGCCAACAAAACCCTTGCCGGTGACAAACGCGATGATGACCGACGGGTTCAGCGTGGGTCCCAGCCAGATCACATAGGCCGCCGCCATCAGCGTGGCATAGATCAGGCAGACGCGCCGGAACCGCACCGATTGCAGAACAAAGGTCAGATCGTCGATCACCTGATCGCGCGACGGTTTGCGCGCGGACACGGAATACATGCCCAGAACCGCCGCGGCACTGAAAACTCCGATCCCGGCCAACGCGATCCCGACATGGTACGGCTCGATCGTTTTGGTCGTGCGCATGAACAGGTAATACAGGTCAGCCGACATGGCATAGGAGAAAACCGCGATGCAAGCCCAGGCCAGCATGATCACCAGAGGGTTCATCCAGTAAACGGTTTTCATCTATCGGTGTGCTTCTTCTTGTGCAGGTCGAGGGCGCGGCGCTCGCGATAGCCGGTCAGGCGGCCCTGCGCAACATTCATTCGGTATCTGGCCAGACCCGGATTGCCCCTGAGTGCCGAAATCAGCGCTCCGGCCGCCGAACGGGCCACCCAATAGGCCAGCGCACCCCAGCCGTACCCGTGTTTCGCCAGCACATAGCCAAAGCCAAGGGCATAGGTCCGTCCTTTGGCAAGGCTGTTTTCGTCGGCGGTGTCTATTTGCATTTCAGCGTGATGGCCAAACAGGGCAGGGTCGTAAAACTGCCGGTAATTCCCGGACAGCGCGGTCAGGGACAGGTCCTGCACTTCGTTCGCGCCCCAGCGGGTGCCCGATCCGGGGCCGATCCCTTCGTCGAATCCGCCGGTGGCCTCAAGGACATCACGGCGCAGAAACATGACCCATTCGATCTGCGTGAACCACGCCGAGCGGCGATCGACCCAAACCGCGTGGTTCAGGAATTTTCCGTTGATCGAGCGCCCGTCCTCGGCCGCGGCCCGGCCCGAGACGATATCCGCCCCGCTGCGTTCCAGCGCCGACAGCGCTTTTTCGACGAAATCCCGGGGATACCAGCAATCGTCATCCGGGAAGAACACCACATCGCCGCCGGATTGCCGCCACCCGTGGTTTCGGCTGCGGTTGACGCCGCGCAGCCCGTCGTCCCGGATATGCATGACCGGCAGGTCCCGGAACTTGGCGAGAACGGGGGTCAGGCGATCATCGGCGTTCTGGTCCACGACCACGATTTCGTCCAGTTGGCGGCTTTGCTGACGGAAGGTCTCGAACAGCCTGATCAGCTCGTCGGACCGGCCAAGGGTGGCGATTACCGCGGAAACTGTCAGACGTGCCGCGCCTGACGACCTGATATCCGGCTCAGCCATGCGTGGTGTCCTTTCGGTCCGGGCGGGCCAGCAACCCGTGCTGGTCGGCATAGCGCAGGGTTTCCGCAAAATCTTCGTCCAGCCAGGCGCTCAGGCGCTGCCGGGCTGCTGGCGGAATCTCGGGCTTTTGGGCCTCGGTCAGGCGCATGTTCTCGTAGCTTTCGCGCAGCTTCCTGCGCAGCCCGGCGGGGGTCAGACGGTTCACCAGCTGCCGCAACCGGGATGCCCGGTAGGCATTCAGCAACCGCGTGATCATCCGCAGCCGATCCACGGCATAGGCATTGCGCGCGGTCTGGTTTTCGTCTTCGGCAGGGTCCGGGATTTCGAGATCGAGAAACCGTTGCAGATCCGCGAAAACGGCCTGCGGGCTCTGTTGGATGTCCTCGAACAGATACAGGCGAAACCGATCGCCAAATGCGGCATGGAACGCCCTGACCCCCGCCAGATACTGAGAGCGGCGGATCATGCGGTAATGTTCCCCCCACAACACCGCAGGCTGTTTCATCTCACGTTCTTCCCGATCCAGCGCCGCCATCAGGTCTTCGGTAACAAAGCCGTCGCGCACCCCCATCAGGTAATGGGAATAGGCCCGCGCGACCGGTTCCCGCAGCACGGCGATGACGCGGGCATCGGGCTGCATATCCCTGATCCTTGCCGCGCATTGCGGGGTCGACAGGTAATGCGTGCTGGCATCCACGATGTAACGGGCGTCCTTTGCCCCGGCATACAGTGCCCCGTATTCCTCGGGCGTCAGGCAGGCATAAAGCGGCCTGAGCGGCGCATCCCGGTGCCGGGGAACCTGCCCGTCGAAATGAAAGAAGGCGGGTTCCTTGTTTTCTGCGGTGTAAACGCCGGGGGTGCGGCGCAGAACATCATAAAGAAACGTGGTCGCGCTTTTGGGGGCGCCGATCAGAAACAGGTTGGGTAGGGCGGTGCGGGGCGTTACAAAATTCATGGTCGTTCAGGATCGCAACTTGATGAAATTCAGGCGCTTGCGCAGGCTTGCGGCGATGTCGCCCTCGTCATGGAACAAGGCCCGGACATCGTGGCGGGTGATGCCGAAAACGCCCGATTTGGCACCCAGCCGCGACCGAATAATAGCCCAAAGCACCCCGTTCATGACCCAGGACACCAGCGCGAATACCAGCGTGGCAAACAGGGGTGAGCGGGTGAAGACCAGACAGATCAGCAGTGCGCCTGTGGCCAGCATAGTGACCAGGCTGCGCGCGCGTTCCTGACCCTGCATGTTCATGATCAGCGCGGTCGGACCCAGGATGGTCCAGCTGAGCTGACCCGCCAGCAGGGCGCAGAGGATGGGGAAAGCGTGCAGGTATTCGGACCCGAAACCCCATAGCAGCACCCAGCCGCCCGCCAGCAGCAGCGCGCAGCCGATACCGCCGCTGATCAGCATCAGGACGCTGGCGCGGGTGACGGCGGCCTGAATCTCGGCCGTGTTGCGCGCCTGTGCGATCATCGGCGCGATGGCCGTGCGCGCCGCATCGGTCAGAAAGACGCCAAGCTGCGATACGCGCTCGGCCGCGATGAAAAGTGCCGCCGCCTCCAGCCCCGCGGTCAACCCGATGACGATGCCGCAGGCCCGGTGAAATACGATCAGCGCAGCTTCGCCCGGCCAGACGGAAAAGGCCGTGTTGGCATGGTGTTTCAGCCCGGCGCCACCGTCGGTTCCAAGCTCAAGGCGGGTGATGCAGGCCTGTTCCCAGACCAGCGAGACCAGCAATCCGGCCAGATAAAACAGCAAAACCGCCATCGGCGTGACCTGCGCCACCAAAAGCGCGCCTGTGGTCAGGATCAGCGGCACGCT
The DNA here is from genome assembly GCF_056158465.1 of Ruegeria sp. ABV4_181. Classification (NCBI taxonomy): domain Bacteria; kingdom Pseudomonadati; phylum Pseudomonadota; class Alphaproteobacteria; order Rhodobacterales; family Roseobacteraceae; genus Ruegeria; species Ruegeria sp. ABV4_181. The sequence continues at coordinate 474,882 of NZ_JBSWTI010000002.1, read as the reverse complement.
TGTCCGCAGCACGGACTGGCCCAACAGCGCCTGTGACAGCTTGCCGCCTGCACGCAGCATGTCGCGATGCACCGCCATCAGGGCGGTGGCGGCAATCGCCAGCCCGGCCACGATGGCGATATCCGTGTCGCTTGTCACCGGCGTGTCGACCCGAAAAATCGCGGCCATCACGAACCCACCCAGAACCACCAGCCCGCCGGCAAATACCACCAGCCGGGCTTCGCTCAGCAATTTGCGCATCGCCGCACCCTGCCCGGCCTTCGCATATTGGGACCCGTAGCGCAGAACCGCGACGTCATATCCCAGCGCCGCGATGACGCCGCCGGTGATGATCACGTTCACGGTGAAAAACACCAGCCCGAAATCCTCGACCGTCAGAACCCGCGCGCAAAGCATTGTGAAGCCCAGCCACAGAACCGTGCCGCAAATGCGCAACATCACCGCTGTGAGCGCAGCTTTGACCATCAGGCGCTCCGGCCGAAAAGGACGTGGTTTGGGATATGCAGGCGTGGTGCGCTCAAAAGAAACTTCCCAAGGGACTTGGCAGAATTAGGGGCATGTTGGGCCCTGCGACTGTCCTTCGCACGACCCGCCCGAAGGGCACGGGGTGTCAGTTCACCGCCGCGACGATGGGTGTGGTGATCAGCGACGGAGTGATCTGGCTGATCGTGCGGCCCCAGCGCGTGACCGGGTTTTCGGCAATGAAAATGATGTCGTTGCTGCGCAGTTCGAACTGCGCCGCCAGCGTCAGATGCGCCGCGTTGCGGGTATCCAGGTGCCAGGCCGTGACCGCACCAAACTCACGGGCATCCTGCGAGGCGCGCAGAACATAGACCTCTGAGGCGTCGCCGGTTTCCTTGGCGATGCCGCCACCGGTGTCGAACAGCGCATCCGCCAGCGAGGCGCGGCGGCCAAAGGGCAACGCATAGCGGCCCTGGGTGCGGACCTCGCCGCTGAGGTAAACGAAATCCCGGTCGACTGCATCCAGTTCCACCGCCTGAACAAAGGTGTCACGGCGTTCATTCAGGTCATCACGGCGCAGGTCGACAGCAGTCGACAATTCCTGCAAGGCGGTCTGGCGGCCCTGCAGAACGGTTTCGCGCAACTGGATCTGCTGCGCGAAAAAGCGTTCGGCGCGATCCAGATCGTAATCGGTATCGACAAAGACCGAGTCGTCGGCGGCCAGATTCAGGTTTTGCAGATCGGACCGCGCGTAAAGGTCTTCGAGCGGGATCTGGTACATCTGCCCGTTGCGGTAAATCCGCACCGAGCTGTTGTCGATATCGCGGACCGAAACCGACCCGGCGGCCGACAGAGCCTCGCCCAGTGTCAGTTGGGTCAGGGTGATCGGCTGAACGCCGGGTTGACCAACGGCGCCGCCGACCGAGACGCGGCGGGAGTTGAACTCGGCGATCTCAAGGCTGAAGGTCGGGTCGATCTGGTTTTCCACCAGCCGCTGGAACAGCAGGGCCTCGGCCTCGTCCACCGTCAGCCCCGCCAGCCGGACCCGGCCCACATCGGGGATGTTGATCGATCCGTCATCCTGCACAGTATACCCGTTGCGGCTGTTCTGGGCCGCCAGCAGGCCCGACAATTCGCCGGCCGTGCCCTGGGTGGACGGAGTGGACAGCACCACAACATCGCCGATGCCGATGGTGTAGGGCCCGGGGTCCACGTTGGGCGGCGGGTCCAGTTGCAGCCCCGCGCGCGATCCGTCCTGCGTCGACGGCGCGTCGGGCAGGGGGCCAAGGCCGCGCTGGCTGGTGCCGGATCCCGATCCGGCCGAAAGCTGAAAGACCGATGGCAGGGTTTTCGGCGCGTAAGTCGAGCGATTGGCCACAAGCACGGTTTCCGGCGTCACCGGCACCACGCGTACCTTGCCGCTGTCCGACACGCCCGCGGTCACCGACGGGCTGCGATAAATGGTCGAGCATCCGGTGATCAATCCGCCCAGGATCATCACACTGAGCAAGAGTGGAATTTGGCGCACGAGGGATCCTCCGCTGGTCACAATCTCAAGTTTCATCCGGCACAACCTTCATGGTCATGTTGCCAAGGAAATCGCCGGTCCATTGCGAGGACTGGACGATCCGGCCGGTGCTGTTCTGCACCCAGTAAATGTTGATAAAGCTTTCGGCCAGCCCATAGCAGCGTTCCTGCCGTTTTTCCGTCGCGACAGGATTGCCGCGCAACAAAACAGTCTCGGTTCCGACGGTCGTGATCCGGCATCTGTAGGCATGCAGCTCGATCTCATCATTGCCGTTGAGGAAAGTGTGGAACCGTTCGGCCTGACCGTCGCCGCCGGACAGAATCAGGTGCGTGCTCTGGCTGACATCCGACCCGGCCATGCCGCCGCCGAACCCCTTGGTCGAGGTCAGCATCCCCTGGTCCAGCGTAATTGTGGCACCGTCCGCCGTCAGCCAGGTCTGAACGCCGTTGCGTTCCACCTCCAGCAGCATCACACCGCCCAGACCGCGCGACGGAAAGCCGACCTCAAGCCGGGGCGGGATCGGGCGGCGCGCAGCAAGTGTTTCGGCGCGCGGGTGGAACCGGGGGGCGTCGGGTTGCAGCGCGCCCTTCAGCAGATCGAAATCCTGCCGCGCCTCACCACAGGAAACCAGCATCAGGGCGAGAATGGCAGATCGCAGGGTCTTCATCGCCAGAACCTCCCCCAGCCGCGGGACAGTTGCGGCGCGCGGGCCTCGCGCGTCACTTCATACAGGCGGTTGCGCACGTTCAGGCGCGCGCCGCCATCGCGCAGAACCGGGCGGATCGTCTGCCGCACCTTGTTGCGGGACGGCCGCCCGGTCAGCCAGGAGACGGGGATTTCCAGCCGGATGCCCTTGTCGAACGATCCCTCGCCGAAATCCTCAAAGCTGACATCGGTCAGGGTAAAGAAGGCACCAACCGTGAAGCCGTTGTTGAATTCACGATCCAGCGAAAACGTTGCCCCATAATCGCCCGCCAGATAGCGGCCCGCATCTATCTGTGCGTGGTAATCGCCGGGCAGGTCGTAATAGGCCGAGACATGGCCGGTGGCGACGGAATAGTCCTGAAAGCCGAACAACACGTCAAAATCGCGCTGGGCGACATAATTGACCTCGACCCCAAGCGCGAGGCGGCTGTCCGTCGGATACCAGAGCAGCTCGGTCGAGAGCCCGCCGAACATGGTTTCCAGATAGCCCAGCGTGGTGCGGGCATACAGGTTTTCCGCCGGCCGCCACATGTATTCGGCGGTCAGATGCTCGATACGCAGGTTGGATTCCCGCGCATAGATCGCCCAGTCGGACCGCACATGCGGCAGCGGCGAATCCGACACCCGGGTGCTGTCGTCCAGCGTGCTGAGGATCGGCTGGCGCAGCCCCGTCGACAGGGTCAGCCCGGGCGACAGGGTATAATCCAGCCCAAGTGCGGCCCCGATTTCGTACCGCAACGGGTCGTCGGGATCGAAGAACGAAAAATTTAGATAAGGCCCGAACCGGTACGAGAAATGCGGGTAGGCATCGCTGAGATACCCGCCCTGAAGCACCGGGATCGTGTCGGAAATCCGCGCCCGGGCAAAACTGCGCCAGGCGTTGTCGGGATCATGCTCCAGCTCGTACAGGTCGTTCCGGTTGACCCGAACCGCGCTGAGCGGCACGCCGTTGGACATCAGCGCGATGTCGAAATGTTCAGACTGCGGCGGCTGTTCGTTGGCCAGCACCCGCGCCGTGCGCCCAAGCGCCTGCGCGGCCTGGCCAAAGGTGTTGTTCTCGACCCCGACCCGAACCGTGTCTTCGTCACGGGACAGATAGACCAGCCGCAGCCCCTCCTGTTTCAGCGCCTTTTGCAACCGGTCGCGGGGATCGGCAGTTTGGCCCAGCGCGTGCGCGGCGACCCGCTCCGGCGGCAACAAAGGCGGCGGCGCTGCTCCCTGTCCCCCCGGGGCGACGGTTTTGCGCGGATCAATGAAATAGCTGTAGGTCATTCCCAGCGTGGTGCCATACAGGAAAGAGGTCGTCAGTTGCGACCCGTTCCGGAACCGGTACTGGACCCCGACATTGATCGGCGACCGGACATCGAAGCCGATATTCTCACGCTCTGCCGTGTACAGGTCCGGCGAATATTCGGCCAGAAAGGTCAGCCGGTCACTATACTTCCAGCTTGCACCGCCAAACAGCGCCGCATCGCCCTGGAACCAGTTGCCGAAATCAAGCTGCCCGGTTTCGGAAATGTCGCCTGCGTTCTCGTCTTCTCGGACGTCGAACCGGCTGCTGATCAGGCCCAGCGGATTGGAAAACGCCCCCCTTCCGGCCAGACGCCCCCAGCCGATACCGCCGGTCAGCTTGAACCGGTCGCGAAACGTCTTTGTCGCGACGATATATTCGGCGGCATACAGCCCGGTGCCGCCGAAATCGCGCAGCCCAAGCACCACGGCTGGTGCGTTCCGGCTTTCTTCGCGCAGCCGAAAGTGAATGTCGAAACTGCGGTCATACCGGTCGCCGACATCGCCGTCGAAATCCTTGATATACGCATAGCGGAAACTGCCATGCACCCAGGGCAGCATCTGGAAGGTCATCGTCGCGCGCCCGGTGTCCCGCAGGCCGGCGGCGGTGAAGGCCAGGGTTCCGTCATCAAACATTTCCGCGCTCGGAAGCTCCAGCAGGCCGGGGGTGCCATATGTCGAAACGGACTGCGCGGAGGCCATGCCGGAAACCATGGCGCACAGCGCCGCCAGCAGGCTGAATCGCCCTTTTGATACCGCTCGAATCTTCACTTTTGTCGTCGCTTTTTTTCTTGGCGCCTGCTTAGCCGCTTTTCCGAACGGGGTCTTCCTTCACGTCAACGCCCGACGGTTTCATTCATCTTTTTGGCGAATCCGCATGATTACGTGGCCCGTTAGCGCAGATTTCGGGCGCTTTAAAGAAGGCACATTGCGTCAGATGTCTGTCAAACCGCGTCGTCGTCGGGTGTTTCATCAACAAGTCGCTGAAAAACATCACTTTCCCAAGGTAATCTTTTATTTTGCTCAAACTGGCATTTTCTGCCCTGAACGGGTGTGCTAGCGTCCGGCCAAGACTTGTTTCAGGAGACATACGATGATCAGAAACGCTGTTCTGGTTTTTGCCCTCTCAACCACAGGCGTTTATGCGCAGGACGTGCCCGCCGATGCGGCAACGGGCCAGAACGTGCCCGGAACCGCCGCGCCGGCAGGTGAGGCGGCCGTGGCCGCGGCGCAGCAGGGCGTTACCGGTTTCGTACCGCTGGTTGCACCGGCGCTGGGCGCTGTGGCAGCCGCGGTCGGGCTGGCGGCGGCCGGTGGTGGCGGTTCGACCACCAACACGACCAGCACCGTAAGCACCAACTGATCAGAACCGGGATCAATGCAAAACAGCGCGTCCTTGCGGCGCGCTGTTTTCATGTAGCGTTCCGGAGTTCGCGATCTCAGTTGCTGTAGTATTTCGTCGCGTAGCTGCCGTAGGAATAACCATAGTGTCTGGCGCTGCGGACGTTGATCTGGCCCAGCACAATTCCGGTCAGACGCTGGTTGTCGATGTGGAACAGGCGCAGCGCTTCGGTAACGTCCTGTTCAGTTGTGTCATTCCATTTCACCGTCAGCAGAACCGCATCCGCGTTGCGGGCGATCAGGCGCGCGTCCGACACCAGCAGCGTCGGCGGCGTGTCAATCAGAATGACGTCGTAAATCTTGCGCATGTCGTCCAGGAACTGCTTGAACCGTTCCGAAGCCAGCAAGTCGGCGGCGTTGGCCGAGGTTTCTTCGCCCGCCAGAATGTCACAGCCCAAAAGCGGATCCTGGAAAATCGCCGCTTGCGGTGTCGCATCGCCGGACAGGACCGAGACGATTCCCATATTCGGAACGTCGTTCAACTGCGCCGTCATCGTCCTCCGCCGGATATCACCTTCGACCAGCAGGACCTTTTTGCCGATCCCGACAAAGTTCTGCGCCAGCGCCAGCGAGTTCGTCGTCTTGCCCTCACCTGGCAGCGAGGATGTCATCACCACGACCTGGGGCGGATGGTCCACATTGGACAGCATCAGTGAGGTGCGCAGGTTGCGCACCGCCTCGGCCGCGGCCGAAGACGGTTTCAAGGCGAGGTATTCCAGAACCTTGCGCCGCCCGCGCGCGGGGAACATCGGGACCTGACCCAGAACGCTGTATCCGGTCTTGCGCTCCAGCTCCTGCGCGGACCGGTAGCCCTTGCGCCGGGCTTCCAGCAGGAACACCACGGCCATGCCCAGCACAAGACCCAGCAGGGCGGATGCGACCATGATCAGCGACTTCCGGGGTTCCGACGGGTCTGTCGGGATCACCGCGCGGGAAATCTGCCGGCTGTCGGCTTTCTGAATCCCCTCCTGGGCCGAGGTTTCCTTGAGGCGGGTCAGGAAATATTCATACAGCAACCGGATGGCTTCTGCCTCGCGGGTCAGCTGTTGCAATGTAATGAGGTCGGCGTTCTGCCGCGCGATCTGCTGTCCCAGATCTTCGGCGGATCGGGTCAACGCCTGAACCTGCTGAGTGGCGCGGCGCGCTTCCAGGGCGGTGCGCGCCAGCAACCGCTGAAACGCGGTTTCGAAAGCCTGCCGGTTGGATTCGGATCCGGCGATCTGCGCATAGAGGCGCTGAATCTGCGGGTCCTCGCTGGCCTCGGCCTGCGCCGCGGGGCCATCGGCCGCCTGCAGGCGCTCGAAACGGGCCTGCGCTGCCTCCTGCGTTGCGCTGGCGGTGGCGCTGCGCTCTCGCAGATCCTTCAGCTGAACTTCCTGCAGCTGTAGCGCCTCGGGCGAGATCAACGCTGTCGAGGCGTTGAATTCGCTCAGCTTGCTCTCGGCGGTTTCAAGCTCCAGCTGCAACTCGGCCACACGATCCGAAAGCCAGATGGTGGCCTGTTCGGTCGCGGCGAATTTGACCTCGATCTGGTCGAGAATATACAGATCGACGATAGTATCCGCGATCAGTGCCGATTTGCGCGCGGTTTCGGTTTCGGCGGTGACCCGGAAAACAAAGCTCTGCGGAACATTCCGGACCGAGACTTTTTCCAGCAGCGCGGTGATCACCCCATCGCGGGTGATCTGGTCATGGATGTCATCGGGCAGGGCTGTGGCATCCGGCGACAGGCCCAGAAGGGATTTCAACCCGGTCCTGGCCGAGCCGAGCAGCGACGGCGCAGCCAGCTTGGTGTTAAACTCCGGGTCCGACACCAGATCCAGCTTGTCCACCACCTTGCCCATCAGCCCGCGGGACCTGAGCACCTCCAGCTCTGAATTGATCTCAGCCGTATCGCCGGCAAGCCCGCCGACCACGCTTTGCAGATCGACCACGCTTTCCTGATTGGTCTCCAGCATGACCACGGCGCTTGAACGGAACTGCGGGGTTGCGGCAACAAAGGCGTAATAGCCGCCCAGCAACAGGGCCAGAACCGTGGTCAGCGCCACGATCCACTTGCCGCGCCACAGCGTTCCCATCAGGGCGCTCAGGTCAAGGACGGCCTCTTCGGACGTGTCCATCATTGATGGCCGGCCCGGCGCAAGCTGCGCCTGCTGTATGGGGGATTGCTTCATTTTCAGCCCGGATTCCTGATTGCAAAACGCACGCAGAACGCGTGCGCAGCCGCTCATTACATGGCTCTGAACCAATAATAAAGGCCCTCAGGCGTATTAACGGCCTGTGCGCAGGAACACGGCGGATGCCGTCTGAGTTATGATCTTGATGTCCCAAAGAAAGCTGCGCCGGGTCAGGTAGGTGACATCCATCTCAACCCGCTCGCCATAGCTGATATCGTTGCGGCCCGACACCTGCCACAGCCCGGTAATGCCGGGTTTCTGGGCCAGATAGGCCGAGGCCGAACTGCCGTATTTCACCAGTTCGATGGCCACCACGGGGCGCGGTCCGACAAAGCTCATCTCGCCTTTCAGCACGTTCCAGATTTGTGGAAGCTCGTCCAGACTGGTCTTCCTCAGCAGGTGCCCAAGCTGGTTGATCCGGGGATCATCGGTCAGTTTGTGGTCGCGTTCCCATTCGGCCGCGGCTGCGGAATCAGCGTCCAGATGCGCCTGAAGCCGTGCCTCTGCGTCAACGACCATGCTGCGAATTTTCCAGCATTTGAAGGGTTTACCATTCTGACCGATGCGGGTATGACCGAAAAAACCCGGCCCGCCATCAAGGCGGACAAGACACCACAGGACAAGAATGACCGGCGTTACGGCAGGCAACAGCAGCAAAGCGAACAGAACATCGAAAACACGTTTGCCCGGACCGGCGTAAAGTCCGGACGGCGCGCTGTGCGGTGCGGGGTGCCCTTGTGCCGTGCTGTGAGAATGTGTTGACGAAACAAAATCCAGCATAGCCCGAACTTCCGATACCCAAGTGCAATTGTTATTACAGCGTTAAGCTGATTGTTTTTTTGGGTGTTAAACTTAAGCGAATAAAAAATTAAGATCGAAAATCAATTTTCCACAATTTATTTTCTGCGCCGCTGAATTTCTGGGCAAACGCTGTGAAACGATCGCGAAATACGAAACTAACCTTAAGTCATTTTACATTCTAAAGTAGAGTTATGTTTCTTTTTGAGACGTGAGCCGGGCCCGCAAGTTTCGTCCTGATACTCGGTCACCGTCGCGGCGGATCAACCGGCACCGTTGTCGAAAAAATTGACTGAACAGTAAAAAGATGCTCGCATCCCGGAAAACAGGAGAGAGTGATGGCCAAACACAATATGACCCGCAGAGTTTTGCTGGCCGCGGTTGCGGCGGCGTCGACCCTGTATTCCGTCAGCGTGGCGGCGGCAGAGACCGTCAAGGTCGCGGCGATTTACACGCTGCCGGTCGAACAGCAATGGATCAGCCGCATCCACAAGGCGCTGAATGCCGCAGCCGAGCGCGGAGACATCGAATATGTCTTTTCCGAGAATGTCGCCAACACCGATTACGAACGGGTGATGCGCGAATATGCCGAGCAGGGCTCGCAACTGATTGTGGGCGAGGTTTTCGGCCTGGAGCGCGCGGCGCGTAAGGTGGCCAAGGATTACCCGGATACCGCCTTTCTGATGGGGTCGTCCTTTGGTCCGGTCGGACCCAATTTCTCGGTCTTCGACAACTGGATTCACGAACCCTCTTACCTGACCGGCATGGTGGCCGGCGCGGCGACGGAATCGAACGTGATCGGTATGGTCGGCGGCTATGCCATCCCCGAGGTCAACCGGCTGATGAACGCCTTCATGGACGGTGCGCGTGAGGTGAACCCCGACGTCACGTTCCTCGTGACCTTCATCGATAGCTGGTATGACCCGCCCAAGGCCAAGGAAAGCGCCATTGCGATGATGGATGCGGGCGCGGACATCATGTATGCGGAACGCTTTGGTGTATCGGATGCGGCCGTGGAACGTGGCGTGAAGGCGGTGGGCAACGTGATCGACACCTCGGGCGATTATCCGGGCACGATCATGGCCTCGGCGCTCTGGCATATGGAGCCGACCATCAACAAGGCCATCGCCAATGTCGCCAACGGGTCGTTCGAGGCCGCGGATTACGGCCAGTACAGCTTTATGGGTTATGGCGGCGGTTCGATGGTTCTGGACGAGGCACTGGTTCCGGCGGATGTGGTCGAGGCGGTCAATGCCCGGCAGGGCGAGATTCTGGACGGGTTGTTCCGCGTCAATGTGAACGATGACCGCCCGGTTTCCGACAATTGATCGCAGGCGGGCCGGTCTGGGCACCGGCCCGTGTTTCCGATGACAGATTCCACGGTTCTCAAGCTCAACGGGCTGAGCAAGCGGTTCGGCCCGGTTGTCGCCAATGACGATGTCAGCCTGACCCTGAACCGGGGCGAGGTGCTGGCGCTGCTGGGCGAAAACGGCGCGGGCAAGACCACGCTGATGAACATGCTGTTCGGGCATTACCTGCCCGATGCGGGTTCGATCGAGGTGGCGGATGCGGCGGGGGTCCTGCGGCCTTTGCCGCTGGGCCATCCGCAGCTGGCGCTGGCGGCCGGCGTGGGTATGGTGCATCAGCATTTCACGCTGGCCGAGAACATCTCGGCCCTGGACAATATCATGCTCGGGTCCGAGCCGCTGTTCGCGCTGCGCCGCAACCGACGTGCAGCGCGGCGCAGGATCGAGGCGATCATCGCCCAAAGCGGGCTGACCGCGCCGCTGGATACGCCGGTCGGGCGTTTGTCGGTTGGGGAAAGGCAGCGGGTCGAGATTCTGAAGGCGCTGTACCGGCAGGCGCGGATTCTGGTGCTGGACGAACCCACCGCGGTGCTGACCCCGCAAGAGGCCGACGCGCTGTTCGAAAACATCCGCATGATGACGAATGAGGGGCTGTCGGTGATCTTCATCAGCCACAAGCTGCGCGAAGTTCTGGCTTTTTCCGATCGGATCGCGGTGCTGCGCCACGGACGCAAGGTGGGTGAGATGGCGACCTCTGAGGCGGATGAGACATCCATTGCGCGAATGATGGTCGGGGCCGAGACACCCGAACTGGTGGGATCACATATGGCACCCGGCGCGCCGGTTCTGACGCTGTCGGGCGTGGCCGTGCCGGGCCGGTCCCAGCGCGATACGCTCCGGGGTATAGACCTGACCGTACATGCGCATGAAATTCTGGGCATCGCCGGGGTCTCGGGCAACGGGCAAAACGGGCTGGCAAACGTGATCTCGGGCCTTTTGCCGCCGGAACAGGGCCTGGTCCGCGTTGACGGGGCCGACATCGACGCCCCCAGCCCCTCGGCGATGGTGCGTGCGGGCGTCGGTCGCATCCCCGAAGACCGCCACCATGAGGGCATCGTCGGCGCGATGAGCGTGGCCGAGAACATGATTATCGAACGGCTGGATGATCCCGACGTGCAATCCCGCGGCCTGTTGCGGCGCGAAGCCATTCAGGCAAATGCCGAACGTCTGGCTGCGGCCTATGATGTGCGCGGGCCGGGTGTCCAGGCCCCGGCACGGCTGCTGTCGGGGGGAAATATCCAGAAACTCATCCTGGCGCGTGTTTTCGAGCGCGCGCCGCGTCTGATCCTGGCCAACCAGCCCACGCGCGGTCTGGATATGGGGGCTGCGGCCGAGGTCGGGCAACGCCTGCTGGAGGCCCGTGCACGCGGGGCGGGTGTGGTGCTGATCTCGGAAGATCTGGACGAGATTCTGGGCCTTGCCGACCGGATCATGGTGATCCGGGACGGTGAATTGCACGAGGCCCCCGGCCGGGATCGCGAAAGGATCGGGCTGATGATGGCAGGAGAGCCGGCATGATCCGTATCGAACCCCGCGAAAGCCAGCCGCGCACCGTAACGCTGGGTGTCCCCGTCCTGTCCGCCGTCATCGCGCTGGGATTTGCGGCCATTCCCCTGCTGGCCGCGGGCGCCGACCCCATGGCCGCTTATGCTGAGATGTTTCGCGGCGTGTTTGGCTCTGTTTTTGCCTTTTCCGAGGTGCTGACCCGCGCCACGCCGCTGATCTTTACCGGGCTGGCCGCGGCTCTGGCCTTTCGGGCCAGGCTTTGGAACATCGGAGCCGAAGGGCAGCTGTATCTGGGGGCGATGGCCGCTGTGGCCATCGGGTCCGGGGTGCTGGAGGTATCGGGCGTCCTGCTATTGCCGCTGATCGTCCTGCTGGGCGCGGCGGCGGGGGCGGCGGGGATGGTCGCCCCCACCTATCTGAAAACCCGGTTCGGAGCGGATGAGGTGGTGACCACGCTGCTGCTGAACTTCATCATCCTGATCTTCGTGCAGATGATGCTGGAGGGGCCATTGCAGGACCCGATGGGTCTGGGCTGGCCGCAATCGGCCCCGGTGCTGGATCAGGGCATGCTGCCACCGCTGATGGACCGGATGCGGGTGCATTCGGGACTGATTGTGGCTCTGATACTGGCGGGATTGGCGCAATTCATGCTGGCACGGTCGGTCTTGGGTTTCCGTCTGCGCGCGGTCGGAGAGAATGCGGCCGCCGCGCGCCATGCCGGGATCAACGTGAAACGTTCACTGTTCGGCGTCGCCATAATGTCGGGTGGTCTGGCCGGTTTGGCGGGTGTCAGCGAGGTGGCGGGGCTTAAGGGCTACCTGACCGCCGACCTCTCGCCCGGTTTCGGCTATACCGGCATCGTGGTCGCCATGCTGGCGGGTCTTTCCCCGCTGGGCGTGGTGATTGCGGCACTCTTCATCGCCTCGGTCTTTGTGGGGGCCGACAGCATGAGCCGCGCTATGGGCGTGTCGTCCTTTCTGGCCGACCTGGTGGTGTCGGTCTCGCTGCTCTGCGTGCTGGTTGGCGGGTTCTTTGCCAGATACCGGATCGTGCGGGTCGGCACAGCAGGAGCGGCCCCGTGATGGATATCCTCACCATCCTGCTGTCCGAAAGCTTCTGGGCCGCATCGCTGCGCATCGCGACGCCGCTGATCTTCGGCGTGCTGGGTGCGCTGATCTGCGAGCGCGCCGGGGTGCTGAATCTCGGGATCGAAGGGATCTTCGTCGTTGGCGCCATGTGCGGCTGGATGGCCGTCTGGCTGGGGGCCGGGCTGTGGGGCGGCGTGCTGGTCGCGGCGCTGGCCGGAGCTTTGTTCGGCCTGCTGCACGCAATCCTGACGGTGCCTCTGGGCCTGTCACAGCATGTCTCGGGGCTGGGGATCACGTTGTTTGCCACCTCGGTCAGCTATTACACCTATCGCACGGCGCTGCCGAACGTCTCATCGCCGCCCCGGATCGAACCGTTTCAGCCGCTGGATCTGCCGGTTCTGTCCGATTTACCCTTTTTAGGCTCTGTTTTGTTTCAGCAGACGGCGCTGACCTGGCTGGCACTGCTGATGGTGGCGGTTGTCTGGTACGTGATGAATCGCACCGCGCTGGGCGTGGCGATACAGGCTGTGGGTGACAATCCGGACAGCGTCGACGCGCAGGGCCTGTCGGTCTACGGATTGCGGATCGGAGCGATTGTCGCGGGCTCGGCCCTGATGGCGCTGGGCGGGGCATTCCTGACCATGAGCGCCTTTGACGCTTTCTTCTTCGGTATGGTCAACGGGCGCGGCTGGGTCTGCATTGCGCTGGTGATCTTTGCCAGCTGGCGGCCCGGCAAGGCGCTGCTGGGTGCGCTTCTGTTCGGTGCCTTCGACGCGTTGCAGGTCCGGTTGCAGACCGAGATCGGCGCGCTGGTGCCCGGACAGGTGTTTCTGATGGCGCCCTATATCCTGTCGATCATCGCGCTTGTGGTTGCGGCGCGGTCAGCGGATTATCCGCGTGCATTGCTTACCCCCTGGTTCAAGGGCCAACGATAGGAGCCGCCATGTTCGATCTGATCGTCAAGAATGCCACCCTGACCGATGGCCGGACCGGGGTGGATATCGCCTGTGCGGACGGCAGGATCGCCGCCATCGAACCCGGGATCACCGCCGAAGCGGGCGAGGTGATCGACGCCGACGGGCAACTGGTCTCACCACCTTTTGTCGACCCGCATTTCCATATGGATGCGACCCTGTCGCTGGGCACGCCGCGGTTGAACGTCTCGGGCACGTTGCTGGAAGGGATTGCGCTTTGGGGTGAGTTGAAGCCGATCCAGTCGGTTGAGGATATCGTTGCCCGCGCCCTGCGCTATTGCGAACTGGCCGTGGCCAAGGGCATTGGCGCAATCCGCAGTCATGTGGACACGTGCGATGACGAACTCAAAGGTGTGCAGGCCCTGTTGCAGGTGCGCGAACAGGTGAAGGATTACCTTGACCTGCAACTGGTGGCTTTCCCGCAGGACGGTGTCCTGCGCGACCAGACGGCGATGCAGAACACGATCCGGGCGCTGGACATGGGCGTCGATGTGGTGGGGGGCATCCCTCATTTCGAACGCAGCATGGCGGACGGGGCTGAATCTGTCCGCCTGCTGTGTGAAATCGCGGCCGAGCGCGGTTTGATGGTCGATATGCATTGCGACGAAAGCGACGACCCGCAGAGCCGCCATATCGAAACACTGGCCTTTGAAACCCAACGTTTGGGTCTGAATGGCCGGGTGACGGGCTCGCATCTGACCTCGATGCATTCGATGGACAACTATTATGTCTCGAAACTGATCCCGCTGATGGTCGAAGCCGGGGTCCACGCCATCCCGAACCCGTTGATCAACATCATGTTGCAGGGCAGGCACGACACCTATCCGAAACGCCGGGGCCAGACTCGCGTGCGCGAACTGCGCGATGCCGGGGTCACCGTGGGCTTTGGTTCGGACTGCATGATGGACCCGTGGTATTCGCTGGGTAAGGCCGACATGCTGGACGTGGCCTTCATGGGCCTGCATGTGGGTCAGCTATCCAGCCGCGCGGACATGGCGTGGTGTTTCGATGCGGTCACCGAGAACTCGGCCCGGATCATGGGGCTGCAGGGCTACGGCGTCGCCAAGGGCTGCGCCGCGAATTTCGTCCTGTTGCAGGCCACCGACCCGATCGAGGCGATCCGGCTGCGCGCCCACCGTCTGGCCGTGATCCGCAAAGGCAGGGTCGTGGCGCGGTCAAACCCGGTGATTCATGAGATGAGCCTGCCCACCGGGCAAGCACCGCTGGATGAGGCGCGCGTGCCTTTCACCCGCTGACGGCTGACGGATCTGATGCGGGTTGTTCCCCGGGCGCCCGCCAGATCGCGGTTCAATTCGGTCAGACCGGGCTGAAACCGCCGCGATTTCCGTTCGGGTTGCGGTGAAGGCCGTCGAAATTGTGGCGGTTTGGCCGGACTTTCCCCAGGGTCGTCGCGGTTATTCACAATCAATTGTTGCAACTGCCAGAATGATCTGGATGATCAGGGTCACCATGGCCGCGGAAAGCGGCCCGTCGTTTGCTGAAACGGCGCGAACAAAAACCGGGGAGACTATAATGATCCTAAGAAACCTGATGATTGCCGCCAGCGCCACCGCGCTGATGGCGGCCGGTGCTTCGGCCGAAACCCTGCGCTGGGCGCGTGCGGGCGATGCCCTGACGCTGGACCCGCATGCTCAGAACGAGGGCCCGACCTCGGCGCTGGCGCACCAGATCATGGAGCCGCTGGTGATGCGCGACATGACCGGTGCGATGGTTCCGGCGCTGGCCACCGAATGGGGCCCGTCCGAAGACAACCCGAATATCTGGGTATTCAAGCTGCGTGAAGGCGTCACCTTCCATGACGGCGCCGAGTTCGACAGCGAAGACGTCGTGTTCTCGCTGAACCGCGCGATGACACCGGATTCCGATTACAAGGAACTGCTGGCCTCGGTCAAAGAGGTGCGCGCGCCGGACAAGTACACGGTTGAAATCGAAACCGATGGTCCGAACCCGATCATGCCCAACAACCTGACCAACATGTTCATGATGGACAAGACCTGGGCCGAGGCGAACAACGCCGTCAAGGTTCAGGACTATGAAGGTGGCGAAGATACCTATGCCGCCAAGAACGCCAACGGCACCGGCCCCTACAAGCTGGTCAGCCGCGAGCCCGACGTCAAAACGGTTCTGACCGCCAACGAGAACTACTGGGGCCAAGGCGAGTTCCCGATGCAGGTGACCGAGATCGTCTATACCCCGATCCAGAACGCTGCGACCCGGGTTGCCGCGCTGCTGTCGGGTGAGGTGGACTTTATCCAGGATGTGCCTGTGCAAGACCTCGAACGCGTGTCCGGCACCGATGGTCTGGACGTGCGCACCGCGCCGCAGAACCGGGTCATCTTTTTCGGCATGAACATGGGTGACGCGGATCTGACCTCGGACAATGTCGACGGCAAGAACCCGCTGTCCGATGTGCGTGTCCGTAAGGCCATGTCGATGGCGATCAACCGCGATGCGATCAAGCAGGTGGTGATGCGCGGCCAGTCGGCCCCCGCGGGCATGATTGCCCCGCCCTTCGTGAACGGCTGGAACGAAGCCATGGACAGCTCGTCCTCGACCGATGTGGAAAAGGCCAAGGCGCTGATGGCCGAAGCCGGGTATCCGGATGGGTTCTCGCTGACGCTGAACTGCCCGAACGACCGCTACATCAATGATGAGGCGATCTGTCAGGCGGCCGTCGGCATGCTGGCGCAGATCGGCGTGACGGTAAACCTGGATGCCAAACCCAAGGCGCAGCACTTCCCGCTGATCAACAACCTGGAAACCGACTTCTACATGCTGGGCTGGGGTGTTCCGACCTATGATTCGGAATACATCTTCAACTTCCTCGCCCACACCAAAGGTGAAAAGTACGGTTCCTGGAACGGCACGCGCTATTCCAACCCGGATCTGGACGCCAAGATCGTGGCGCTGGCTTCGGAAACCAACCTGCCCGAGCGTGACAAGCAGATCGCCGAAATCTGGCAGGTGGTGCAGGACGAACAGCTTTATATCCCGATCCACCACCAGGTGCTGAACTGGGGCATGAAGTCGAATGTCGGCACCGGCGTTGCACCGGATGACACAGCCAAGTTCAAGTATTTCACGCTGAACTAAGGCGATCACGTCTGTGATCTGGCAGGGCGCGAATGTCGCGCCCTGCTGTTTTTTGCGTTAGTCTTCAATGCAACGCCCCGTCGCGGGACAAACAGGGAGATTTCGTCATGATCCTCAGGAACAGCGCCATCGGTCTGGCCTTGCTGGCCGCAACCAGCGTTCAGGCCGCCGATTTCAAATGGGCCTCGACCACCGACCCCCAGACGATGGACCCGCATGCGGTCAATTCGGCACCGGTTCTGGGCTTTCTGAACAACGTCTACGAAGGTCTCGTCCGCCGCGACAAGGACATGAGCGTCGAGCCCGCGCTGGCGGTCAGCTGGGAGCCCATCGGCGACGGTGCAGGCTGGCGGTTCAAACTGCGTGAGGGCGTGACCTTTCATGACGGCAGCAGCTTTGACGCGCAGGACGTGCTGTTCAGCTATCAGCGCGCCTCGGGCGAGGCGGCGGATACCCGCAGCTGGTTCGCGCCGATCAGCGAGGTGAAGGTTGTCGACGACTACACGATCGATTTCATGACGACCGCGCCGAACCCTCTGTTCCCCTCGTCGATCGCCAACTGGATGATCATGGATCAGGGCTGGACCGAGGCCAATGACGCCGTCGTTCCGGACAAGGAAACCGGCAATTACGCCACCCTGAACGCCAACGGCACCGGCGCGTTCGAGGTCACCACGCGCGAGCCGGGTCTGCGCACCGTGCTGGAACCCTTCGATGGCTGGTGGGGCGAGGCGGAGCACAATATCACCCGTGCCGAGTTCACTCCGATTCAGAACCCGGCCACCGCCGTGGCGGCGCTGTTGGCGGGCGATGTGGATATGATCAACCCGGTGCCCATTCAGGATGTGGCGCGGCTGAAGGAAAGCGGCGATGTCGAGGTTATTCAGGGTATCGAGGCGCGGGTCATCATGCTGGGATTCGGGCATGAAGCCGAAACGCTGAAATACACCGACGATGCGGGCAAGCCGAACCCGTTCCGCGATCCGCGGGTCCGCAAAGCGGTGGCGCAGGCGGTGAATGTCGATGCCATTCTGGCCACCATCATGCGCGGCAATGCCGAGGCCGCCTCGCAACTGGTTAGCCCGGCCATGAGCGGCTTTTCCGAAGCCAATGCCGGCCGCCCGGCCTTTGACGTCGAAGCCGCCAGGGCGCTGCTGGCCGAGGCGGGGTTCGCGGATGGCTTTTCGTTCGGGCTGAAATGCCCAAATGACCGCTATCTGAACGATGAGGCCGTGTGTCAGGCTGTAGTGTCCATGCTGGCCCAGATCGGGATTACCGCAGAGCTGGACGCAATGCCCGTGCGCAACTACTGGCCCGAGCTGCGCGAGGACAATTACGACATGTATCTGCTGGGCTGGAGCCCCGGCACCTTTGATGCCGAACATCCGGTCCGGTTCCTTGTTGCCACCCCGAACGAGGAAAAGAAGCTGGGCAGCTGGAATTTCGGCGGCTTCTCGAACGCGCGGGTGGATGAATTGCTGCCGATGATCCAGTCGGAGCTGGACGCGGTCAAACGGCAGGCCATGCTGGACGAGGTGACCGGGATCATTCAGGATGAACAGGTCTATGTGCCGATGTATGTGCAGCCGCTGGTCTGGGGCACGCGCAGCAATGTCGCGCTGACCCAGCGTCCGGACAACTTCTTTCTGTTGCGCTGGGTGACGGTGAATTGACGGGCCGGACCCTGATCCGGACCGGAACGCGACGTTCCGCCACCGGCACCGGCTTGACCATCCGGTCACGGGCGGCATAGAGAGACAGATCAACGGGGAAAATGAATGTTCGCATATATCGTCCGAAGGATGTTCCAATCCGTGATCGTTTTGCTGGTCGTGGGTCTGGTCGCGTTTTCGATGTTCCGCTTTGTCGGCGATCCGATCGACAACATGCTGGGGCAGGAGCGTACGCAAGCCGATATCGACCGGCTGCGCACCGAGCTTGGGCTGGATCAGCCCTTTCCGGTCCAATATTTCAAGTTCCTGCAGGGCGCTGTACAGGGCAACTTCGGTGTCTCGTACCGGCAGGGGCGTCCGGTTTCGACCATCATCGCCGAACGCGCGCCCGCAACGCTGGAACTGGCCTTTGTGTCGGGCTTTCTGGCGATCACCATGGGCATCGCGCTGGGCGTATTCACCGCCATCCGACGACAAGGGGTCGCCGCGAATATCATCATGACCGTGTCCCTGATCGGGGTCTCTCTGCCGACCTTCCTGATCGGGATCTTGCTGATCTATATATTCTCGGTGGAACTGGACCTGTTACCAAGCTTTGGCAGGGGGGAAACCGTGATGATCGGCAACTGGTCCACGGGGTTCCTGACCGCTTCGGGGCTCAAGGCGCTGATCCTGCCGGCGATCACGCTGGGTCTCTATCAGATGACGCTGATCATGCGGCTGGTCCGGTCGGAAATGCTTGAGGTGATGCGCGCCGACTATGTCCGCTTTGCCCGGGCGCGCGGCCTGTCGGACCGGGTGATCAACTTCCGCCACGCGCTGAAGAACACGCTGGTGCCGGTGATCACCATCACGGGCCTGCAACTCGGCTCGATCATCGCTTTCGCCATCATCACCGAGACGGTGTTTCAGTGGCCGGGCGTCGGCCTGCTGTTCATCAACGCGATCCAGTTCGTCGATATCCCCGTCATGGCCGCTTATCTGATGCTGATCTCGGTCATGTTCGTTTCGATCAACCTGATCGTCGATCTTCTTTACTATGCCATTGACCCGCGCCTGCGTGTCGACGCGAGGGCCACATGACCGATACCATCGAAACCTCGAAAGTCCCCGCCAAAACGCGCTTTGCCAAGTTCTGGGACAGTGATTTTGCGTGGTCGTTCCGCCATTCGCCCGTGGCCATCGTCGCCTCGATCGTGGTGGTGATCCTGGTGCTGGCGGCGGTATTTGCGCCGCTGATCGCACCGTATAACCCGTTCGACCCGGCCTCGCTGAACCTGATGAACGGATTTACTCCGCCGGGCACGCCCAATGCCTTCACTCAGGATACATTCCTGCTGGGCACCGACGATCAGGGCCGCGATGTGTTCTCGACCATCCTTTATGGCATGCGCATTTCGCTTTTCGTGGGCGCGGCGGCGGTGCTGCTGGCGATGATCATCGGCGTGATCCTGGGGCTGGTGGCCGCCTATTTCGGCGGCTGGGTCGAGACCCTGATCATGCGGATCGCGGATGTGCAGCTGACCTTCCCGGCCATTCTGGTGGCCATGCTGATCTTTGGCATCGCCAAGGGCGTAACCCCGCCGGAGTACCGCGATGAAATGGCGATCTACGTGCTGATCATCGCCATCGCCCTGTCCGACTGGGTGCAGTTCGCCCGCGTCGTGCGCGGCGCGGCGCTGGTGGAAAAGAACAAGGAATATGTGCAGGCCGCGCGCCTGATCGGGCGCGGTTCGGTGCCGATCATGTTCCGCCATATTCTGCCCAACGTGCTCAGCCCGGTTCTGGTCATTGCCACGATCTCGCTGGCGCTGGCGATCATTGCCGAGGCGACGCTGAGTTTCCTTGGCGTGGGTGCACCGCCGACCCAGCCGTCGCTGGGCACACTGATCCGCATCGGGCAGGGCTTCCTGTTCTCGGGTGAGTGGTGGATCCTGTTCTTCCCGGCCTGCACCCTTCTGGCGCTGGCCCTTTCGGTCAACCTGCTGGGCGACTGGCTGCGCGATGCGCTGAACCCCAAGCTGCGGTGATTTCATGAGCCTACTGACGATCAACGACCTGACGGTCGAATTCCCGACGCGCCGCCAACTATTCACTGCGGTGGACCATGTGGACCTGTCGGTCGAGCCTGGTGAAATCCACGGTCTGGTGGGGGAATCCGGTGCCGGAAAATCCACCATCGGCGCGGCGATCATGGGTCTGCTGGACCGTCCCGGCCGGATTGCCAGCGGCATCATCCGGCTGAGCGGCGACCAGATCAGCGGTCTGGACGCCGAGGCGATGCGCGGGCTGCGCGGCAAGAAAATTTCGATGATCTTTCAGGACCCGCTGACTTCGCTGAACCCGCTGTTCACAGTGCGCGAGCAGTTGGTAGAGACGATTCAGGCCCATCTGGGCGGCTCGGACGCCGAAGCCAATAAACGCGCCCGCGATCTGATCGACCGGGTCGGTATCCCCGATCCCGACACGCGGCTGGACCAGTATCCGCACCAGTTCTCGGGCGGGATGCGGCAGCGCGTGGTCATCGCGCTGGCCTTGTGCACCGAGCCGGACGTGATCATCGCGGATGAGCCGACCACGGCGCTGGACGTGTCGGTGCAGGCGCAGATTCTGGACCTAATCAAGGAGCTGGCGCAGGAGCGTCAGGTCGGTGTTATCCTGATCACCCATGATATGGGCGTGATTGCCGACACCACCGACAAGGTGACGGTGATGTATGCGGGCAAGGTGGTTGAAACCGGCCCCACCGCGCAAGTTATGGGCCAGCCCAGCCACGAATATACCAAGTCGCTGATTGCCGCCGTGCCGCGCCCGACACTCAAGCTGCACCGCTTTCCGCAGATCAGCTATGGCGGGCGCGAAACCCGCTTTGCGATCGAGGACATGGCCCGCCACTGGCCCAAGGTCGACAATGACACCACCAAACCGGTGTTCGAAATCCGCGACCTGACCAAGAAATTCCTTCAGCGCAGGGGCCTGCTGCCGTGGGATCGGACCTATTTCACCGCTGTGGACGAGGTCAGTTTCGATATCCGCGCGGGCGAGGTGTTCGGCGTTGTGGGGGAATCCGGGTCGGGCAAATCCACCGTCGCGCGGATGATCGCGGGGCTTTACCCCGTCGATGGCGGCACGATCACGTTCGAGGGGCAGGTGGTCAGCGATCTGACCAACAAGGCGGCTCTGGACGCGTACCGCAAGAACATCCAGATGATCTTTCAGGATCCCTATTCGTCGCTCAACCCGCGTATGCGCGTGGATGATATCGTTGCCGAACCGATCCGCCACCACCGGCTGATGGACGGTGCCGATGTCAAGCGCCGCGTCGATGAGCTGCTGGATCAGGTCGGTCTGGGCCATGAGGCCGGGATGAAATACCCGCATGAATTTTCGGGCGGGCAACGGCAGCGGATTTCGATTGCACGGGCGCTGGCCACCCAGCCGCGCTTTCTGATCTGTGATGAGCCGACAAGCGCGTTGGACGTCTCGATCCAGGCGCAGATTCTGAACATCCTGAAGGACCTGCAGGAACATCTGGGCCTGACCCTTCTGTTCATCAGCCATGACCTGCCCGTGGTGCGCCAGATGTGCGACCGGGTGGCGGTGATGAAACAGGGCAAGGTGGTCGAGCTGCAGGAAACCAACGAGCTGTTTGCCAACCCCCACACGGATTATGCCCGGGAACTGCTGCGGCTGATGCCCAAGCTCGACGATCTTTCGACCGAAGGGTTGAGCGCAGAGGTCTGAACCGCGGCTCAGCGCCACCCGCCGTTATGATCGACCCACCTTGGGGCAGGGTCGGATTTGATGTCGGTTTTCTGACAGACCAATAGTCATAGAAAAAAGCTATGACGGATGGAGGATGTGACGGTGCCTGAATAGAAGGGAAAGGAAGCATCAAAAAGGGCAACGCACCATGCCATCCTTTCCCCGCCCGAACCTCGGCGAACCTTATCTGCTGACGCCGGGGCCGCTGACGACTTCGCACACCGTAAAACAGGCCATGCTGCGCGACTGGGGCAGTTGGGACGGTGATTTTCGCGCCATGACCGCCGAATTGCGCACCCGGTTGCTGGACCTGCTGGGTGAGGGAAAACAGGCTTATGACTGCGTTCCCATGCAGGGGTCGGGCAGCTTTGCGGTCGAGGCAATGCTGACGTCGATGATCCCGCCATCGGGCAAGGCGCTGGTGCTGGCCAATGGCGCCTATGGCAAACGCGCGGCGCAGACGCTGGAATATGCCGGGCGCGCGCATGTGGTTCTGGACAAGGGCGACTATCTGCCGCCGCGCGGGTCCGAAGTGGCGCAGATTTTGGCCGAGGACCCGGCGATCACCCATGTCGTCGCCATTCACTGTGAAACAAGCTCGGGCATACTGAACCCGCTGGCCGAGATATCCGACGCCACCGCCGCGGCCGGGCGGAAACTGCTGATCGACAGCATGTCGGCCTTTGGCGCGATCCCGTTGCAACCCAGTGAGTATACGTTCGAGGCGATGGTCTCATCGGCCAATAAATGCATCGAAGGCGTACCGGGGTTTGGTTTCGTGCTGGCGCGCAAAACGGCCCTGATCGCGGCCAGGGGCAACTGCAACTCGCTCAGCCTGGATCTGCATGCCCAATGGGACACGATGGAGAAAACCGGTCAGTGGCGTTTCACCCCGCCCACCCATGTCGTGGCCGCCTTCCTGCAGGCGCTTCGCGAACATGAGGCCGAAGGCGGTGTCGCCGGTCGTGGGGCTCGCTACGCCGGAAACCGGGATGTCATGGTCGCCGGCATGCGCGCGCTGGGTTTCGAAACCCTGCTGTCGGATGAGTGGCTGTCGCCGATCATCGTTACCTTTTTCTGCCCGGCAGACCCCAATTTCAACTTTGGCCGGTTCTACGATGTCATGAAGGATCAAGGGTTTATCATCTATCCGGGCAAACTGACCGAGGTGGAAAGCTTTCGCATCGGCTGCATCGGCCACATGGATACCAAGGTCATGCAGGCGGTGGTCGACGCCGCGAAACACGCGCTGGACGAGATGCAGGTCACCAACGCCGCGCCGCCGTTCGAAGCCCTTGCGTCGCGCATGGCCCAGATCGCCTGATACGGAAACAGTTGCGCTGAAGACATATCGCCGAAACTGACGTCAAAATGACGTAAGTTTCGGCGTTTTCGTCAAGAAAGCCCCTGCGATTTGTACAGCCGCGGCTTCATACTTTCAGGAAAGCGTTTCAGGAGCATTCTGGCCGTCGATCCCCAACAATACGTCGGCGGCTTCGGTGGAAAACCCGACTCAGCAAGGCCCCGAGACGCGTGAAACGAAAGAGGAGGCGCGTTTTGAGCTGGAATATATGTGTTATCGGAGCAGGCAAGATCGGTCAGATGATCGCCACCCTGCTGCAATCATCGTCCAACTATTCGGTCACTGTGGCCGATCGGGATCTGGCGGCGCTGTCGGTGCTGAACCGGCAGGGAATTGCAACCCGGCAAATTGATGTGGATGACGCGGCGGATCTGACCCAGGCGCTGACTGGATTCGATGCGGTCATCTCGGCGGCACCGTTCTTTCTGACGCCGAAGATTGCCAGAGCCGCCAAGACGGCAGGTGCCCATTATTTCGATCTGACCGAAGATGTCGCGGCCACCAACGCCGTACGCGATCTGGCGCAGGACAGCGGAACGGCATTCATGCCGCAATGCGGTCTGGCACCGGGTTTTGTCGGCATCGCCGGCGCGTCGCTGGCGGCGGAGTTTGATGAGCTGGACAGCCTGCATATGCGGGTGGGGGCGCTGCCGCTCTATCCGACCAACGCGCTGAAATACAACCTGACCTGGTCCACCGACGGGCTGATCAACGAATACTGCAACCCCTGCGACGCCATCGTGAACGGCGAGCGCGTCAAGACCGCGCCGCTGGAGGATTACGAGCTGCTGGGCCATGACGGGGTGGAATATGAATGTTTCAACACCTCGGGCGGGTTGGGCACCTTGCCTGAAACGCTGGACGGCAAGGCGCGGGCGGTGTCTTATCGCTCGATCCGCTATCCCGGCCATTGCGATATCCTGAAACTGCTGCTCAAGGACCTGGGGCTGGAACATCGCCGCGATCTGTTGAAGGACATCTTTGAAACCGCGCTGCCGCGCACCGATCAGGACGTTGTGCTGGTCTATTGCACCGCCAAGGGCATGATCGACGGCACACTGCGCGAGAAATCCCTGATCAACAAGAGCTTTGCCCGCACCCTCAACGGACAGGTCTGGAGCGCCATTCAGGTCACCACCGCTGCGGGCGTTCTGGGCGTGGTGGACCTGATGCGGACGGGGGCGCTGCCCACCACAGGGTTCGTGCGGCAGGAGCAGGTGAAGCTTGCCGATTTCCTCAACACCGAATTTGGCCGGCTCTATCGCGCCGGTGACGTAACCGAACAGAACAAGGCGGCCTGAGATATGAAAGACATCGTTATGACTGCGCAAACAACCCTGGCAAATCTGGATCTTGAGGCTGCCGATCTGACCGGCGGCACGCTCAGGGTGACCTCTCCGATCGACGGCAGCCTGCTGGCCGAGGTGCATGAAACGCCGCTGGCAGAAATGGACGCCGTCTTTGCCCGCGCCAGGGCCGCGTTCAAGGCGTGGCGCGTGGTGCCGGCGCCGCGCCGGGGCGAGTTGATCCGCCTGCTGGGCGAGGAACTGCGCGCCGCCAAGGACGATCTGGGCGCTCTGGTCAGTTGGGAGGCTGGCAAGATCACCTCCGAAGGTCTAGGCGAAGTGCAGGAGATGATCGACATCTGCGACTTTGCCGTGGGCCTGTCGCGCCAGCTTTATGGCCTGACCATCGCGTCTGAACGTCCCGGTCACCGGATGATGGAAACCTGGCATCCGGCAGGTCCGGTCGGCGTGATCTCGGCCTTCAACTTCCCCGTCGCTGTCTGGTCGTGGAATGCGGCGCTGGCGTTGGTCTGCGGCGATCCGGTGATCTGGAAACCGTCCGAAAAGACGCCGCTGACGGCGATGGCCTGCCAGAAAATCTTTGAACGTGCGCTGGCGCGGTTCGGTGACGCGCCCGACGGGCTGTTGCAGACCCTGATCGGGGACGCGGCGCTGGGTCAGGCGCTGGTCGCGAGCGAGGATGTCCCGGTGATTTCCGCCACCGGGTCCACCCGCATGGGGCGCGCCGTTGCCCCCATCGTGGCGCAGCGGTTCGGCAAGTGCATTCTGGAACTGGGCGGCAATAACGCGATGATCGTCGGTCCCTCGGCGGACCTGGAAATGGCGGTGCGCGCCATCGTGTTTTCCGCGGTCGGCACCGCCGGTCAGCGCTGCACCACGCTGCGCCGCCTGATCGTGCACAATTCGATCCGCGAGGAACTGGTGGGCCGCCTCAGGAAAGCCTATGCCGGTCTGCCCATCGGCAACCCGCTGGCCGATGGCACATTGGTCGGCCCGCTGGTGGACGAAGCCTCGGGCGCGGCGATGACGGCCGCGCTGGCGGCCGCCAAGGCCGAAGGCGGCACCGTGCATGGCGGCAATCGTGTAACCGAAAACGTGCCCGCCGGCGTCTATATGGAGCCTGCCATTGTCGAAATGCCCGGTCAGACCGCCGTGGTGAAAACCGAAACCTTTGCGCCGATCCTCTATGTCATGGGGTACGACGATTTCGACGATGCGCTGGATATCCAGAACGACGTGCCGCAGGGTCTGTCCTCCTGCGTGTTCACCCTGAACATGCGCGAGGCCGAACAGTTCCTGACCGCAGCCGGGTCGGATTGCGGTATCGCCAACGTCAATATCGGACCCTCGGGGGCCGAGATCGGCGGTGCGTTCGGCGGTGAGAAGGAAACCGGCGGCGGGCGCGAAAGCGGCTCGGACGCGTGGAAGGCTTATATGCGCCGTCAGACGAACACGGTGAATTACTCGGCCGAACTGCCTTTGGCGCAGGGCGTCAAATTCGACATCTGATCATGTGATCCGGCGGCCCTGAACGGGGTCGCCGGGTCAGTCCGCGAACAGGTAGTCCAGCCGCATGACGGCCTGAGCCTTGTCTTGCGAAACGCCCAGAAACGCGGCCACCGCCGCTTCGTTTTCCGCGCGCGGGTTGGATTCCCGAATTCGCAGATACCCGTCAAAACCGGCCCCCCGGATCAGCTCGGATTCATGCGCCAGCGAATTGCGCAGCGTCGGCACCAGACGTGCCACGGTTTCCGTCGGGCTGTGCTCACCCGCCAGACCGACCCGGCGCGCGTGTCCGATCAGGTAATCGTCGGAATATTCGCATTCGATTTCCAGAACATGGGTCCTGGCCTGATCGGCACAGAAATCCTGAATGATATCCAGATTGGCCGGGTCAACGCAGATCACCAGCTGGTCGGTTTCGAAACTGTCGAACAACATGCGCACCACGGCGCGCCGGTGACGCGAGCGCTTGATCAGCGTCGTCTCGATCCCGCCGAGATCGGGCAGGGCGGTTTCCTCTTCGTTGAACAGGTATTCGACGCAGGGAATGTCGGTCTCGGATACGATCTGATCGACCAGACGTTTGGCAACGTGCCATTTTTTGCAGGCGATCAGGAAAATCTCGCGCTCGGGGCCCAGGGTGTTGCCGGCCTCCCAAAACCTTTGCCCAAAGCGGCGCCCGACACGCCCGCGCCCGGCCAGAAAACTATAAAGGTTCCGCCCTTCGTCCGAGATCTGAAACTCGACCCCCTCGCTGGCGTAAAGCCTGCCCAGCCGGTCCTTCAGCTCATGCGCCTCGGGGCTGATCTTGCGGGCAAACAGGTAATCCTGACCCAGAAGCATGTCGTAATGGTCGTTGTAGAACGTCACCGGCATCCCGTAATCCGAGAACATCAGGAAAGTGGGGGTCCGGTTTTCGATCTCTTGTTTCGGGATCAGGTGGCGCACGAGCGTCTGAAAGAAGGTCTCATCCGGGATCCAGGTGGTCGAGAAGAACCGGATCACATCCGGGCGTTGCTGCAAAAGCTCCAGGATCATCTCAACCGTGCGGCGGCGCAGACACCACCACTGGCTGCCGATCATAATCTGAAGATCCGCCGGGATGTCGCGTTTCAGGCCAAAGCGCTTCTGCATCTCATAGGAGGCATAGAACAGCCTGCCCTGCGTGCGTTCGTTGAAATAGTGGCGATAGATCAGCCGGTCTTCCTTCATGCCGGTCTTGATCCAGTTGCTGGCGAAAAAGTCGTGGCTTTCGACAAAATCCTTGTCGTTCTCGTCCAGAAACCAATGGGCGTATTCGGCGGTTTTGATGGCCATGCAATCGCCCGACAGCATGTAGAAATGCGTGGCGCGGGGAAACGCGTCGACAGCCGCCTGCAGGGCATAGAGGGTCGCCTGAACCAGTGACCATTCGCCCCAGCCGCATTTGATGCGCTGCGCGGCAAAGGTCACGTTCGGATTGTCCTTCAGGGCGGACCGGATACGATCAAAGGCCACCGCGCTGGCGCGTGCGTCGAAATGGATGGCCATGCAGTCCCCGGCGGCGGTCAGCTGCTCGGCCTGCGCGATGATCGCGTCAGGGTCCTTATGGCACAGAAGAATGTAGGCAATCCTTGCCATAGTGTCGTTATGATACCCGTTTCTGCCTGCTTCCTTCCGTGATACTGAGGATGAGCGATTGAATAAACAGAATATTTTTGGTTCTTTAGCAACAAAAGCGGGCGAGCGTGGCAGGTTCTGACCTGTTGAGGAGGCACAGCAGATGGGTTTTCCAGGGACTTGGATGACCGAAAGTGAAAGCATGGTTTACCGTGTCGTGCCGAAATGCGCCTGCTCGACCATCGGTCAGATCATGTATTTCTCGGATCACGGCCGATTTTTTGACGGTGACATTCACGACGCCACGGACGGGATGCACAAATGGGCGTTTGACGCCAGCCAGTCGCGGATTTCCGCCAACGTGCGCAATCACGCATCCTATTCCTTTACCTGCGTGCGCAACCCCTACACCCGGGTGCTCAGCTCGTTCTTTGACAAGATCTGCGGCATTCAGCGCAACGGCAAGCGATATCGCGGCAACCTGGTGCCAACGCTGATTTACAATTACGGGATCGAAGTGGGCGGCGAGGACGGCAAGGGCGAGTTCGACCAGATCGCCAGTTTCCGCCGGTTCCTGCTGTTTGCGCGCGACACGATCCGCTGGCGCAGACCGATGGACCCCGATATTCACTGGTCGGCCATGTCAGGGCATGTGTCCACTTTCATCGTTAATGGCGGTCGCTATGACCGGATTTTCTGGACAGAGAAGTTCAATGACGGGATGCAGGGCGTTCTGGACAATCTGAACCCGCCGCATGCCGTGGACCTGACCGGGATACCCAGGTTCAACGAATCCGAGGGTCACGGCCCCAAACGTGCGCATCCGGTCGAGGATTATTTCGACGACCTGTCGATGCACCTGATCTACGAGATCTACAAACAGGATTTCGAACTGTTCAGATATGATTTCGAGAACCCGGCCAACAAGATGCCGGTTGGTGAAATTGATCTGGACGAGGTTCACGCCAAACTGGGCGACTGAGGCACAAGCCGGATCCTCCCGCCCATCGTCAATGTCTCTGACGAGACATCTCCTCTGGTTGGGCCCGGCGCCGCGCTGCGCGCGGCGCCGGGCCCAAGACCGAACGTGGCATCGGCGCAGCCGATGGTGCGTTTCGGGCGCGGGAGCGTTCCGGTGCCGGACAAAGCCGCCTTACATCCGGGCGCGCCTTACCTGTTGGCTCAGACCTGACGCACGGCCCCTTTCGCCGCGCTTGTGGTCAGCTTGGCATAGGCCCTGAGCGCGGTAGACACTTTGCGCTTGCGCGGCAGGACCGGTTCCCAGCCCTTTTCGTCCTGCTCCTCGCGCCGCGCCGCCAGTTCCTCGTCGGAGACGGCCAGATGGATGGAGCGGTTGGGAATATCGATCTCGATCCTGTCGCCCTGACGCACCAGACCAATCTCACCGCCTTCGGCGGCCTCTGGCGATACGTGGCCGATTGACAGGCCAGAGGTGCCGCCCGAGAAACGCCCATCGGTCAGCAGCGCACAGGCTTTGCCCAGACCTTTCGATTTCAGATACGAGGTCGGATACAGCATCTCCTGCATGCCCGGCCCGCCGCGCGGACCTTCGTAACGGATCACCACCACGTCACCCGCAGCAACCTTGCCGGTCAGGATGTCGTTGACCGCCTGATCCTGGCTTTCGCAGACATAGGCCGTCCCGGTGAATGTCAGGATGTTCTCATCCACACCGGCCGTTTTCACGATGCAACCGTCGCGCGCGATGTTGCCGAACAGCACCGCCAGACCGCCATCCTGGCTGAAGGCATGCTCTTTCGACCGGATCACGCCGCCTTCCCGGTCGATATCCAGTTCCTTGTACCGGTTCGACTGGCTGAACGCCTGTGTCGTGCGCACGCCGCCGGGGGCGGCCTTGAAGAGGTCCTGCGCCTTTGGATTGTTGGCCACCTTGATGTCCCAGTTGGCAATCGCCTCGCCCATGGTGGCCGAGTGCACGGTGCTGCAATCATCGTGCAGAAGCCCGGCGCGGCTGAGTTCACCCAGAATCGAGAAAATGCCTCCGGCGCGGTGGACGTCCTCCATATGCACGTTTTCGGTGTTGGGCGCGACCTTACACAGGCACGGAACCTTGCGGCTGAGGCGATCCATGTCGGTCATGGTGAAATGCACCTCGCCCTCATGCGCGATGGCCAGCAGGTGCAGAACCGTATTGGTCGACCCGCCCATCGCGATATCCAGACTCATGGCGTTTTCAAAGGCTTCGAACGTCGCGATCTCGCGCGGCAGAAATCCTTTTTCGTTCAAATCGTAATGGCGTTTGGTGATTTCGACGATCCGACGACCGGCTTCAAGGAACAGTTCTTTGCGGTCCGCATGTGTTGCCAGCGTAGACCCATTGCCCGGCAGCGCCAGGCCCAGCGCCTCGGCCAGACAGTTCATCGAGTTGGCGGTGAACATGCCCGAACACGACCCGCAGGTGGGACAGGCGTTTTCCTCGATGTGTTTCACCTGCTCATCGGTATAGTGATCATCGGCGGCAGCGACCATCGCGTCGACCAGGTCGATTTTCTTGACGTCCAGATCGGCAATGTCGATCTTGCCCGCTTCCATCGGACCGCCCGAGACAAAGATCGCCGGGATGTTCAGGCGCATCGCCGCCATCAGCATCCCGGGGGTGATCTTGTCGCAGTTCGAGATACAGACCATCGCATCGGCGCAATGGGCGTTAACCATATATTCCACCGAATCCGCGATCACCTCGCGCGACGGCAGCGAATACAGCATCCCGTCATGCCCCATGGCGATGCCGTCATCCACCGCGATGGTGTTGAACTCTTTCGCAACGCCGCCCGCAGCCTCGACCTCGCGCGCGACCATCTGGCCCAGATCCTTCAGGTGCACGTGCCCGGGCACGAACTGGGTGAACGAGTTGACGATGGCGATGATCGGCTTGCCGAAATCGCTCTCGGTCATGCCGGTGGCGCGCCACAGGCCGCGGGCACCGGCCATGTTGCGGCCATGGGTGGAGGTTCTGGATCGGTACATTGGCATGATGCTGTTTCCCTATTGCCGCGGTTGCGATATGCGGGTTGCGTACGTTATAGCGCACGTATCACATGTGCGCTATAACGCACAAGAGGATTCGCAGGGCAATACGATGGCACCGGATGAAATTACGCTGAAACTACGGGATGTGCGGGCGGCCGCGGGGCTGAGCCTGTCCAAAGTGGCCGAAATGACCGGCGTCAGCAAAGCCATGCTGGGCCAGATCGAACGTGGTGAATCCAGTCCGACCATCGCGACCCTGTGGAAGATCGCCAAGGGATTCCAACTGCCGCTGAGCGCTCTGATCGGGCCTGCCTCGCTGCGCGATGCTGCCACGCCCGACGTGTTCCGAACGGTGACTTTTCCTGGCAGTATCGAGGTCAAGATCGTCTTTCCCTTCGACCCGGCATTGCGGGCCGAAACCTTTCACGTCGATCTTGCCCCGAACCAGAGCCACGAATCCGCCGCACATGCCGCTGGCGTGACGGAAGAGGTCTTTGTCCTGCACGGATCGCTTGAGATCTTACGGGATGGGGAATGGGTGCCGTTGCAGGCCGGGCAGGGGCTGCGGTTTGCGGCGGACCTGCCGCATGGCTACCGCGCAGGCGATCAGGGCGCGGCGTTCCTGAACATGCATCATTACGCACAGCTTGATGCGCTGGCCGCGATTGGCTGAGGCCGGAATTTGAACGAAAGGGACACGCCATGACCGCTTTTCTGGGTAGCCTGACTCTGGCGGATGGCATCGGGTCCTTTGGGGCCATGGTCGTCGTGGCCGCCTATTTCGCGACGCAGATGCGGATGATGAATTCCGAGGATCTGGCCTTTCCGGTGCTGAATCTGGCCGGGTCGGTGCTGATCGTCTATTCGCTGCTTCAGAACTTCAATCTGGCGTCGATGCTGATCGAATCCTTCTGGATATTGATCAGTGTGATCGGGATTGTTCAGTTTTTCCGGCTCAGGCGCGCGCGTTAGGCGGGCAACGCCCCATCCAGCCTTGAACCCCAATGCACGCGCGTATAGGGACAAACCAAGCTCGCTTTGGGGAGGCTTTGATGCAGGACGATCCGAAAACCCTCGTTTCAACCGAATGGCTTGCGGCCCATCTCAATGACCCGGACCTGCGGATACTGGACGGGTCCTGGTACCTGCCGCAACAGCGGCGCGACGCCAGGGCCGAGTATGACGCGGGCCATATCCCCGGCGCGCGGTTCTTTGATATCGACGAGATCTCGGATCACCGTTCGGACCTGCCGCACATGGCACCCCCGGTCGAGAAATTTATGTCGCGGCTGCGGGCGATGGGCGTGGGGGACGGCCATCAGGTGGTGGTCTATGACGGTGCCGGGCTGATGTCGGCGGCGCGCGTCTGGTGGCTGTTCCGGCTGATGGGGCAGGACAACATCGCCGTTCTGGATGGCGGCTTGCCGAAATGGCAGGCCGAAGGGCGCGAGACCGAGGATCTGCCCCCGGTTATCCGCGATCGCCACATGACCGTGCGGGTCCAGAACCATCTGGTTCGCGATGTCACGCAGGTCTCGGCCGCCGCCAAGCTGGCCGATCACGAAATCATCGATGCGCGGTCCGCCGCCCGGTTCGCTGGAACCGAGGCCGAACCACGCGAAGGGTTGCGTTCCGGCCGCATTCCGGGCTCGCGCAATGTGCCCTTCGGGACTCTGCTGAACAAGAACGGGACGATGAAATCCCCCGACGAATGCCGCGCCGTGTTTGAGGCTGCCGGTGTCGACCTGTCGAAACCCGCGATCACATCCTGTGGGTCGGGCGTGACCGCCGCGATCCTCAGCCTTGCGCTTGAACGCATGGGCAAGAAAGACCACTCGCTTTATGACGGCTCCTGGGCCGAATGGGGTGCCTTCCCGACCCTGCCCGTCGCAACCGGAGAGACCTGATGTTCGAAAATCTCAAACCGCAGCCCGCCGACAAGATACTGGCGCTGATGCAGATGTACCGCGAAGACCCGCGCGATCAGAAGATCGATCTGGGCGTGGGCGTCTATAAGAACGCCGAGGGCATCACCCCGGTGATGCGCGCCGTCAAGGCCGCCGAACAGCGTATCTGGGAAGAACAGGACAGCAAGGCGTATACCGGCCTGGCCGGTGATCCGGCCTATGCCGACGCGATGATCGGGCTGATCCTTGGCAATGCTGTGCCGCGCGGCAACATCGCCGCCGTGGCCACGCCGGGCGGCACCGGTGCCTGCCGTCAGGCGTTCGAGATGATCCGCATGGCCAACCCTTCGGCGCGTGTTTTCGTATCGAACCCGACCTGGCCGAACCACCTGTCGATCCTGAACTATCTGGGGATGGAGACGGTCCAGTACCGTTATTTCGACGGCGAAACCCGTGGCGTCGATTTCGACGGCATGGTCGAGGACCTCAAGACCGCCAATCCGGGCGACGTGGTTCTGCTGCATGGTTGCTGTCACAACCCGACCGGCGCCAACCTGAACATGGTGCAATGGCAGGAGGTCGTGAATCTGATCAACAGCCGTGGCCTCGTGGCGATGATCGACATCGCCTATCAGGGCTTTGGCGACGGTCTGGAAGAAGACGCGCAGGCGGTCCGTCTGGTCGCCTCGTCCGTCAAGCGTTGCCTGATCGCGGCATCGTGTTCGAAGAATTTCGGGGTGTATCGCGAACGCACGGGCCTGTTGATGGCGGTCAGCGACGACGCCGCGCAAACGGCGCTGAATCAGGCGACGCTGGCTTTCCTGAACCGCCAGAACTATTCCTTCCCGCCCGATCACGGCGCACGGGTTGTGACCACAATCCTGAATGACGACGCGCTGCGCGCTGACTGGGCCGCCGAACTGGAAGAGGTCCGCCTGTCCATGCTGGGCCTGCGTCAGCAACTGGCCGACGAGTTGCAGCGCCTGAGCGGATCGGACCGATTTGGTTTCATCGCGCAACACCGCGGCATGTTCTCGCGTCTGGGAGCGGCACCGGAACTGGTTGAGAAGCTGCGCGCCGATCACGGTATCTACATGGTCGGCGACAGCCGCCTGAACATCGCCGGTTTGAATGCGGCCACAGTACCGATTCTGGCGAAGGCGATAATCGACGTCGGCGTGTGATCCACTTGACAACAAAAAAACCCGGGCAGTTTTGCCCGGGTTTTCATTTTCAAGGGTCTCGGATCAGCCCTTCGAGAACTCGGGATAGGCTTCCATCCCCAACTCACCCATATCCAGGCCGTTGATCTCTTCTTCCTCGCCAACCCGCAGGCCAACGGTGGCCTTGAGGATCGAGAAGAGGATGAAGCTGACCACGAAGACGAAGATACCGATGGCCGCGAAGCCGATGATCTGGGTCACGAAGGACGCATCGCCATTGGTCCAGGCGACGATGAAGGTGCCCCAGAACCCCGCAATCAGGTGAACCGGGATGGCACCGACCACGTCGTCGATCTTCATCCGGTCCAGCATCGGCACGGTCAGCACCACGATCACGCCGCCGATGGCACCAATGATCAGCGCCTGAAACAGCGACGGGGCCAGCGGTTCTGCGGTGATTGACACCAGACCGGCCAGCGCGCCGTTCAGAACCATGGTCAGGTCCACCTTGCCGAACATCACCTGCGTCAGGATCAGGGCGGCGACGGCACCGGCGGCTGCGGCCATGTTGGTGTTGGCGAAGATGCGGCTGATATCGGCCACATCGCCGATGGTGCCCATAGCCAGCTGCGAGCCGCCGTTGAAACCGAACCAGCCCAGCCACAGGATGAATGTACCCAGAGTGGCCAGCGCCAGGTTCGAACCGGGGATCGGAACAACCTTGCCGTCCTTGTTGTACTTGCCGATCCGCGGACCCAGCACGATGGCACCTGCCAGCGCTGCGAAGCCGCCTGCGGCATGCACCAGGGTCGAGCCTGCGAAATCGCTGAAGCCCATCTCGGACAGCCAACCGCCGCCCCACTGCCAGGACGCTTCAATCGGATAGATGACGCCGGTCAGGACGATCACGAAGATGAAGAAGGGCCACAGTTTGATCCGCTCGGCAACGGTGCCCGACACGATCGAGGCGGTGGTGGCGCAGAACATCAGCTGAAAGAAAAAGTCCGACCCGACAGAGGCGTAGGACAGATCAGTTTCGACCCCGTCCAGACCGACCGGTTCCAGCGACGTGGGCGAGAAGGCGCCAAGGATGCCGGTGATGGTCCAGCCATCGCCGGGATACATCAGGTTAAAGCCGACCAGCCAGTACATAATGGCGGCAAAGGAAAACAGGCCCATATTCTTGATCAGCTGCATGGCCACGTTCTTCGACCGCACCAGCCCGGCTTCGAGCATGGCAAAGCCGGCGGCCATCCAGAACACCAGAAAACCGCCGACCAGAAACAGCAGCGAGGTCAGGATATATTGCGTGTGCTGCGCGGTTTCGCCGGCAGCGGCCTCTTGCGCCAGGCCCATCTGCGGCAGCGCGACGATCGCGGCGGCAGGGATGAGAGATTTCATCAGGTTCATGTGACTTCCTCGAATGATTGTGAGTGACGGCGCTTACAGCGCCTCTTCGTTCGTTTCCCCGGTCCGCACGCGCAGAGCCTGCTCGACATCGAGGACGAAAATCTTGCCGTCGCCGATCTTGCCGGTTTTGGCTGTTTTGGTGATGGTCTCGACGATCTGGTCGGCCATCGCGGCAGGCACCACGATTTCCAGTTTGATCTTGGGCACGAAATTCACGGCATATTCGGCGCCGCGATAGATTTCCGTGTGACCCGATTGCGAGCCGAAGCCCTTGATTTCGGTCACCATCATGCCGCGCACGCCCGCTTCGGTCAGTGCCTGGCGCACCTCCTCGAGCTTGTACGGCTTGATTGTCGCAATGATCAGTTTCACGTTGGTCCCCTCTGCTACTCCGGTCTGCCCGGCTTGTTTGCACTTGCAGAAAAAGAGCGCGCCTGACCGTAGTAAGGAACGGCTGTCGCAGGGAAACTTTGGGGAAATCCGGGGTCGGGTGCACAATTTTTGCACAGATTGCAGCAGTTGATTAAATTTTGGGCGCTTTGAAGAGGTGGGTTTCCGGAATTTCATACCTCTACTTCACTGGTGTGGCAGGGTATGGTGCCTGAAAATGACAACCGGGCAGAGTTTGAGCATGACTGAGTCCAGGCGCCGCAAGACACCGCTTGTCGCGGACAAAAGATACCCGTCGAAGGGGCGCAAACCCACGGCGAACAAGCGTTCGGCAAAACCCGCCGGCAAAAAGGCCGCGGCGCGCAAAACGACGACGCGCAAAACCACACGCAAGACACGGCGCAAATCCTCTGGCGGTGGCGGCGGGTTTTTCCGTCGGCTGTTCCGCTGGGTCTGGCGATTGGTCTGGGGTGTGACCTGGCGCGTGGGCGCTGTGGTTGCCATGTTGCTCGCGCTGGCGGTGGGGGTTGTCTATACCACGCTGCCCGATGTCGATGCCCTGCTGGATGGGCGCGCGCGCGGGTCGGTCACGTTGCTGGACCGGGATGGCAAGGTCTTTGCCTGGCGCGGCGATCAGTTTGGCGGCGTGATCACCGCCGATACCGTCTCACCGCATCTGAAAAACGCCGTGGTCGCCACCGAGGACAAGCGGTTCTACCGCCATTTCGGCGTCAGTCCCCGGGGGGTCGCCAGCGCTGTGCGCATCAACCTGAGCGAGGGGCGCGGCCCCCTGTCAGGCCATGGCGGGTCAACCATTACCCAGCAGACAGCCAAGCTGTTGTGCCTTGGCGTGCCATACGTGCCCGGTGAGTGGGAGTCCGAGGCCGCCTATGAGGCTGATTGCCGGCAGGGGTCGCTGTGGCGCAAGGCCCGCGAGGCGGTCTATGCGATGGCGATGGAGGTCAAATACTCCAAGGACGAGATCCTGACCATCTATCTGAACCGCGCGTTCCTGGGCGCGGGTGCGCGCGGGTTCGAAGCCGCAAGCCAGCGTTACTTTGGAATTTCGGCCGCCGAGGTGAACCCGGCGCAGGCCGCGATGCTGGCCGGTCTGCTGGTGGCGCCCACACGGTATGCGCCCACGAACAACCTGCAACGCTCGCAGGACCGCGCGCGGCTGGTGATCGGTTTGATGGAGGCGCAGGATTACCTGACCGCCTCGCAGGCCAGCAGCGCCCGCAGCAACCCGGCGCAGCTGTCCGAGGCCGCGGCGGCGCGGGCTGGGGGGTATTTCGCCGATTGGGTCATAACCGAACTGCCCAGTTTCTTTGGGACGGACACCACGGATGACGTGGTGATCCGCACGACGCTGGATCAGCGCATCCAAAAATCCGCCGAAGACGCGCTGCGGTATATCTTTGAAGAAAAGGTGCGCGAAGGCTCCAAAGCGCAGGCGGCGATTGTGGTGATGTCAGCGGACGGCGCGGTGCGGGCGATGGTCGGCGGGCGCAAGACCCGCGTATCGGGCGCGTTCAACCGCGCCACGCAGGCGCTGCGGCAGACCGGGTCCTCGTTCAAGCCCTTCGTCTATGCCACCGCGCTGGAGCTGGGCTATTCCCCGCTGGATATCGTTGTGGATGAACCCTATTGCGTCAACATCCCCGGATCGGGCCAGTGGTGCCCCAAGAACTATACCAACAAGTTCTATGGCCGGGTGACGCTGGCGGATGCGCTGAAGAACTCGCTGAATATCCCCGCGGTCAAAGTGGCCGAGGTGGCCGGTCTGGACAATGTGCGTACGGTGGCCAGCGAATTCGGTATCGAAAGCGATCTGGCCGAAGGGCCGGCGCTGGCACTGGGCGCGTCTGAAAGCACGCTGATCGAGATGACGGGGGCATACGCCGGAATCCTGAACGGCGGATCATCCGTGGAACCTTATGGCCTGTCCGAACTGAAACTGCTGGGCGATGACACGCCAATGATGGTGACCAGCTCGGGCATTGGTGAGCGGGTGATCAACGATGCCGCTGCCAAGCAGCTCACCTGGATGATGCAGCGCGTGGTCTCCGAAGGCACAGGCGGGCGGGCCAAACTGCCTGGCTGGCAGGTGGCGGGCAAGACCGGCACGACCCAGGCCGCACGGGATGCGTGGTTCATCGGCTTTACGGCGGATTACGTGGCCGGTGTCTGGATGGGCTATGACGACAACACACCGCTGTCCGGCGTGACCGGCGGTGGTCTGCCGGCAGAGATCTGGAAAGAAACCATGCTTCGCGTGACCGACGGGATGACACCGACACCGCTGCCGATGATCGCGCCGGAACCGCCGGTGCAGACGGCGCAGCCCCGGCAACAGCGCCGCAAACAACAGACTGGTCTGGACAGGGCCATCAACAACCTGCTGAACAATATCTTCGGCAACTGATGCGCCAAAGAAAAAGGCGGTGCACCGGGCACCGCCTTTCCTGACCAGACGTGACGCCTGATCAGAGGCTTTCGTCCAGCGCCGCCAGAATGGCGTCGCCCATTTCCGTGGTCGAAACCGGCTGAACCCCTTCATCTGCCAGCAGGTCGCCGGTTCGGACGCCATCGGCCAGAACCTTTTCAATGGCGGCCTCCAGGCGGTCGGCCTCGGCCCCCTGATCGAAGCTGTAACGCAGCGCCATGGCAAAGCTGAGGATACAGGCGATCGGGTTGGCTTTGCCCTGACCGGCGATGTCGGGTGCCGAGCCGTGGACCGGTTCATACATCGCCTTGGGGCGGCCATTGGCCATCGGCGCGCCCAGGCTGGCCGACGGCAGCATGCCCAGCGAGCCGGTCAGCATCGCGGCGCAGTCGGACAGGATATCGCCGAACAGGTTGTCGGTGACGATCACGTCGAACTGCTTGGGCGCGCGAACCAGCTGCATCGCGCCGTTGTCGGCATACATGTGGATCAGCTCGACCTCGGGATAATCCTGCGCCACGCGGTCCATGACCTCGCGCCACAGGATGCCTGATTCCATCACGTTGGCCTTTTCCATCGAACAGACCTTCTTGTTCCGGCGCATCGCCAGTTCAAAGGCCGAACGCGCGGCGCGTTCGATTTCGGATTCGGAATAGCGCTGGGTGTTGACGCCGACGCGTTCGTTGCCTTCTTCGAAAATGCCGCGCGGCTCGCCGAAATAGACGCCCGAGGTCAGCTCGCGCACGATCATGATGTCCAGACCGGCCACGATGTCCTTTTTCAGCGACGAGAAATCGGCCAGCGCGTCAAAGCACTGGGCCGGGCGCAGGTTGGAATAGAGATCCATTTCCTTGCGCAGGCGTAGCAGGCCGCGCTCGGGCTTGAGGCTGAAATCCAGATCGTCGTATTTCGGGCCACCCACGGCACCCAGCAGAACCGCGTCCACCTCTTGCGCCTTGGCCATGGTCTCATCCGACAAAGGCTTGCCATGGGCGTCATAGGCCGCACCGCCCACCAGATCCTCGCTCACGTCGAATTTCAGACCGCGGTTCGCGCCGAACCAGTCGATTACGCGGCGCACTTCGGCCATGACTTCGGGGCCAATTCCATCTCCGGGCAGGATGAGGAGCGAGGGGTTGGACATGAAGGATCTCCTTGCGTTTCGTCGCAATGGCCCTAGCGCCTGTACCGCATCGGGTCAATGAGACGAACCACCCAAATCGCTGGTTCATGGCGTGAATTCCGGTTTCCCCGCAGAAACAGGCATCTGGTGCCCGGGTATCGCCTAAAGCCGGGTCTTCAGCCCCTCAGCCAGCAGGTCCCAGACACGGCGGATTCGCGGTGTCTGGCGCATCGCCTGCGGCGCGGCCAGCCACACCGGAAGAACCGGAATGTCCACGTCCAGCGGCAGCACTTCGACATTTGGGTCGGCCTCGGCCACCTGCACTTGACTGAACCCGATTCCACAGCCGGCCCGTATCAGCTCCCAATAGGCGCTTTGCAGATCGCAGCGGGTGGCGAAACTGTCCTTGCTGGCCGGCCAGCCCTTTTCCCGCATCTTGGTGATGATCTGTTCATTGGCGTCAAACCCGACCAGATCGTGATCAAACAGATCCTCTGGCCTGACCGGCCGCCCGGCGCGGTTCAGGTAGGACGTAGCGGCGCAAAAGCACAGCGGCACGTCCCCCAGATAGCGCGAGATGATGTCCATCTGTTCCGGACGGTACATGCGCACGGCGATATCGGCCTCGCGGTAGAGCAGGTTTTCGGTCGCGTCCGTCGCCACAAGCTCAAGCTGAATCGCCGGTTCCTGCGCGCGGATCTGCGCCAGGATGGGCGGCAGCAAATGGTGCGCGGCAAAGACCGACGCGGTGATGCGCACCGATCCCTCCAGTTGCTGAGACTGACCCGCCGCCGTCAGGCGGAAAGTGTTCATGGCCGAATGCATCTGCTGCGCCATCGGCAGCAACTGCGCCCCCACATCGCTGAGCCTGAGCCCGCGCGCATGCCGGTCGAACAGGGACACGCCCAGTTCATCTTCCAGCGCGTGAATCTGGCGGCCCAGAGTCGGCTGGCTGCGATCCAGCCGGCGTGCCGCCGCGGATAGCGACCCGGTTTCGGCCACCGCCAGAAAGCTTTGGATCAGGGACCAGTCAGAACTTGAGAGTGATTTGTCCATTCAAAAATGAATACACGTTCTGCGCCTGCCGGCAATTCCAAGTTTTCGCTGAATAGCTCATTCTTGCAGAAACAGGAGGTGGCGATGACGCAAACGGTTCTCATACTGGGTGCAACGGGCCGGTTTGGCCGCAATGCAGCGATGGCGTTTTGGAACGCCGGGTGGACGGTGCGGGCTTTCGATCGCAAAACGCAGGATCTGAACGAATCCGCGCAGGGCGCCGATGTGATCGTGAACGGCTGGAACCCGCTATATCCCGACTGGGCGCGCCTTGTGCCGAAACTGAACCAACAGGTGATTGCGGCGGCGTCGGACGCCGGGGCGACGGTGATCATACCGGGCAACGTTTATGTCTACGGGGCGGATACGCCTGGCCCGTGGTCAGCCTCGACACTACACAGGGCGCAAAACCCGTTGGGGCGGATCAGGGTGGAGATGGAAGCGGCATACCGCGATGCCCCGGTCAGGACGATCATCCTGCGGGCAGGTGATTTCATCGACACACGGGCTTCGGGCAACTGGTTTGATCAGATCATTACCAACCGGCTCGCGCAGGGGCAGGTGACCTATCCCGGGCGGTCGGACGCGCCGCATGCCTGGGCTTACCTGCCTGATCTGGCTCGCGCGGCGGTTGCGCTGGCGGA
The DNA here is from genome assembly GCF_056158465.1 of Ruegeria sp. ABV4_181. Taxonomy (NCBI): domain Bacteria; kingdom Pseudomonadati; phylum Pseudomonadota; class Alphaproteobacteria; order Rhodobacterales; family Roseobacteraceae; genus Ruegeria; species Ruegeria sp. ABV4_181. The sequence goes on along the minus strand of NZ_JBSWTI010000002.1, from coordinate 434,111 downwards.
AATGCGCGACCGTCTGCCCCGGTTTTGTCAGGTGCCCTATGCGGGATACACGCTGACAGGTGCGGAACTGACGCATGCCCTGTCGCAGGTGACGGGGGAAGCGCTGCGGCTCAGGCAGATGCGCTGGTGGCCCCTGCAGCTTGCCCGGCCCTTCTGGCGTCTGGCCCCGCATCTGATCGAAATGCGGTATCTGTGGGACCTGCCGCACCGCCTGGACTGCACCCTGTTCAACGAGCTGGTTGGTGATTTCCGGCAAACCGAGATTCAGGATGCGCTGGCCGCCGCTATCCGAACGCAGGTGGGAGTTCACCAGCCTTCGGTCGATCCCGCGCGCGTCTGAGGACCGCTAGGGCAGCGTCAGGTCCACCCAGATCAGGCGGTGCCGACTGGCGCGTTCCGCCGCGCCGCGCAGCGGTGTGCCAGGTTTGGGCCAGAACACGCCCGAATCCGTAACCTGCAAATCGGCAGAAGGCAGCACGTAATCCACCCGCATCTCGCCCACGGCCTTCCAGACCACGGTGGTCGGCACGCCCGACGGATCGCCGGGCTGCGGGTCCTGGATGCGCGGATCGGCTAAAAGATCCCGGATCGCCTGTTTGCGCCCGTCGCCGTGCGCAGGGTCGAGATTGGCGTCCCCTGCAATCACAAACGGGGTTGTTGGTCCCCGCCCCAGCTGCCCGTCCAGATACAGGGACCAGAGGCGGATTTCATCGCGGTTGCGCAGCCCGTTGCGGTCCTCGGGTCCGTCAAAGACGGGCGGGGCGGCGTGAAAGGTCATCAGGTCCAGCGGCCCGATTGGGGTTTCGACCGGCAGGACCCAATGCGCCACGGATGACAACCGCTGCACACGCTGGGCATCCTCGGACGGAAACGGGCCCTGTTCGGTGACCGGCAGCGTTGCACCCGGCAGGTCCCGCCACAACAGGTCCGAGAAGTTCTGTGCGGCATCCCCCCGGATCGCATAGCGCGACAGGACGGCAAGCCCGCCCTGACCGGTGAACCGGCCCCAGCCCTGTGCATCCGCCGGGCCATGCGTGCGCCCGTCACCGTTCAGATCCAGCGCCGTCTCAAGCCCCGAATTCGGCTGGGCCGCGTAGTAATGGGGGTAATCAAGACCGACATCGCGCAACCGTCCGATCAGCGCTGTCACAGCCTGGTCTTCAAGATCCCAGTCCAGCCCCTGCAGGGCGACGATATCGGGCCGGACCGCGGCCAGAACCTCGACCACGGCCTGCACCTGCGCCTCACCGCGCCGGATATCGCGCAGCAGCAGGCCCGGCCCGTCGCGGCTGAGTTCGGTGTTGAAGGTTGCAACGCGCACCGTCTCTGCCTGCGCCAGTACCGGCAACAGCAGCAGAAGCAGAATGCGGATCATGCAGCCTGCGTGGACTCGGCAGTGGAATAGGCGCGGCGCTTTTCGACGATCAGGTTCGCGATGCGCAAGGTGGCCATGCCGCGCATGATCATGCTGGCCGGCAGGAAGGCCCAGGCGCTCATCGTCCAGATCAGGGTCTGAGGATTGCTCAGCGAAATCGGGTTGGCGTAATCGGTCAGCATTTTGATCAGCGCTGGGATCAGGAATGGCAGCAGCACCCCGATCGAGATGTTCAGCCGACCGTCGCGCTGCAGGCGGGTGACGACATCGCCGCCCTTGGTGGGGTCGAACAGCGGCAGGTTGGTCCAGACGTTGAATGCACCATTGCCCGTCGGCCAGCCGCGCATTTTCACGGCATAGGCAAAGCTGCCGATGGTGACCAACGCCGCCACATAAGCCACGCTGGCAGAGATGCGGACCAGTTCGATCAGCGGCGGGCTGGCATCAGCGGGCAGCATCAGAACGATCAGGCGCACCGGCGAATAGGGGAAGTCGACCACATTGGCGACGCCCAGACCGATCGCATAGAAGGTGGCGGTCAGATCGGTGGGCGAATAGGCGTTTTTGCAGATCAGCGTCAGGAAAGTGACCATCGTCACCAGCCCGACAAAGCGCAGGCGGTTCACCGGCGGCGCGTCGCGGAATTCGATAAAGCTGGGAAAGGCCGAGTTGTATTCGGCAAAGGTCAGAAAGAATGCGAGAATGGCGAGAAAGACGACAATCTCGGTGCCATTCGTTGACGATACGGGCAAATACAATGCGGGCGTCAGCACCATTAATGCGACCAATATTCCCCGAATTGCCGCCCCTGTTGTGCGCGCAATCACTATCCGAACCCTTTCAAACTGGATTAGTCGATTCTTCGCCGACTTCGTTCCAACTTGTGCCTATCGCATTTCACTGCGACAGAAGCCATTTCTCACCGACGTTTTCGTTGACGGGTGCCTGTTCACGTCAACATTGCCGATAAGCGGCTTTTCGCTCAAGCCAAGGCGCAGCTAACACGCAGTTTTGGGCAAAATGATGGCGCAACTGGTGCGCGATTGCATCATTTTCGACGCAAATCCGACGTGTGTATCGAAATGATACCTAGATGTTGTGGTTAAAAAAATTTCAACCCCAAGAATGCGAATGGGGCCGCCACAGCGACCCCATTAAGTTGAGTGTCCACAGATTCGCCCCCAGAATCACACCCAGGGACGGGCCTGGCTGGCGTGGTCCTCGAATTTGTCGATATGGTGGTCTTTCTCCATCGTCTGGCCGATATCGTCCAGACCGTTCAGCAGGCAATGCTTGCGGTGCGCGTCGATCTCGAACGCGATGACGACGCCATCCGATGTGGTGATCTGCTGATCTTCCAGATGCACGGTCATGCGGGCGTTTTCACCTTTATGCGCGTCTTCCATCAGGATCGCGTGATGCTCTTCCTCGACCACGATGGGTAGGATGCCGTTCTTGAAGCAGTTGTTGAAGAAGATGTCGGCAAAGCTGGTCGAGATCACAACCTTGATACCGAAATCCTTGATCGCCCAGGGCGCGTGTTCCCGCGATGAGCCGCAGCCGAAATTGTCGCCCGCAACCAGAATCTCGGCCTCGCGATAGGCCGGCTTGTTGAGAACGAATTCGTCGTTTTCGCTGCCGTCATCGTGATAGCGCATCTCGTCGAACAGCACGACGCCAAGGCCGGACCGCTTGATGGTCTTCAGATGCACTTTCGGGATGATCATATCGGTGTCGATATTGATCAGCGGCATCGGGGCGGCCACCCCGTGGACTTTGTCAAACTTTTCCATGTCTACACTCCTGCGGGAGAGGGCCGCGCCCGTGCCCCGCGTTTAAGCTTCTTTCGCTTGTGTCGTTTCGGTTTTGGGTGCGTCCCGGACGTAGAACGCCATGAAGACCAGTCCGAGCCCGTTGAACAGCATCTCGATGCCCAGCAGGATCCCCAGCAATTGCAGCAGCACGGTCGGATCGGCCGCGGCAAAGCGCCAGATGATGATTGCCAGAACGATCGACATGATGCCCGAGATCAGCGTGGCCCAGAAATACTGCGTGCCGCGCATCTGGATCGACAGGATCACCCGGGCGATGCCGCCGGCCATGAACAGGATCAGGCAGACCGTCGCCAGTGTGACCGTTCCCTGTAGCGGGTGGCCCAGAAAGGACCAGCCCAGAAACAGCATCACAACACCCATGACGAGCGACAGGACCTTGTTACCGGTGCCTTCGACCGTAAAGCCGCCGACCACCTGCAATGCGCCCGAGATCAGCAGCAACACGCCGGTCACCACTGTCACGGCTATGGATGCCACCCCCGGCGCGCCCAGCACAAAGATGCCGAACACGATGGACAGCAGCCCCAGCAGGAACCATTTGATCCAATCACTCATTTCCGTCTCTCCCTCAAATATCTAGATATGAGGGCAGCTTACATCAGCTCACGAACGTCTGTCAGCCGTCCCGTGATTGCCGCTGCGGCAGCCATGGCGGGGCTCAGCAGGTGGGTACGCCCGCCGCGACCCTGACGGCCTTCGAAGTTGCGGTTCGAGGTGGCGGCACAGCGCTCGCCCGGTTGCAACTGGTCGGGATTCATCGCCAGACACATCGAACATCCCGCCAGACGCCATTCGAACCCGGCCTCTTTGAAGATGTCGGCCAGACCTTCCTCCTCGGCCTGCGCACGGACCAGTCCCGAACCGGGCACGACCATGGCGCGCATGCCATCCTTGATCTTTTTGCCTTTCAGGATTTCCGCCGCAGCGCGCAGGTCTTCGATCCGGCCGTTGGTGCAGGACCCGATGAAAACGGTGTCGATTTCAACATCGCTCAGCTTCTGACCGGCTTCCAGCCCCATGTACTCGATGGACCTGCGGGCCGCGTCGACCTTGCCGCCTTCGAAATCCTCGGGGTGAGGAACCGATGCTGTGATCGGCAGCACGTCTTCGGGGCTGGTGCCCCAGGTCACGACCGGAGCGATGTCCTCACCACGGATAGTGACGACCTTGTCGAAATGCGCGCCTTCGTCGGTGTAGAGCGTCTTCCACCAGTCCATCGCGGCTTCCCACTGCGCGCCTTTCGGCGCGTGCGGGCGGCCTTTGACATATTCGAACGTGGTCTCGTCCGGCGCGATCAGACCGGCGCGGGCACCACCTTCGATAGCCATGTTGCAGACGGTCATGCGGCCTTCCATCGACAGGTCACGGATCGCCTCGCCGCAATATTCGATGACATAGCCGGTGCCGCCGGCGGTGCCGGTCTCACCGATTACGGCCAGAGTGATGTCCTTGGCGGTCACGCCCGGCTGCAATTTGCCGGTGATCTCGACCTTCATGTTCTTGGATTTCTTCTGGATCAGAGTCTGCGTGGCCAGAACGTGTTCGACCTCGGACGTGCCTATGCCGTGGGCCAGAGCGCCAAACGCGCCGTGGGTGGCGGTGTGGCTGTCGCCGCAGACAACGGTCATGCCGGGCAGGGTCCAGCCCTGTTCCGGGCCGACAATATGCACGATGCCCTGACGCACGTCATTCACCGGATAGTAGTGAATGCCGAAATCTTTGGCGTTCTTGTCCAGTGCCTCGACCTGAATGCGCGATTCGGGGTTTTCGATCCCGTTCACGCGGTCGGGTGTAGTCGGTACATTGTGATCCGGCACGGCGATGGTCTTTTCCGGCGCGCGCACCTTGCGGCCCGCCATGCGCAGGCCTTCGAACGCCTGCGGGCTGGTCACTTCGTGCACCAGATGGCGATCGATATAGAGCAGGCAGGTGCCATCATCGGCCTCGTGGGCGACATGGGCATCCCAGATCTTGTCATAGAGTGTTTTGGGGGACATCGGTCCTCTCCCGTATGTATTGAGATATGCTGGCGAGTGGCTGGACGCCGCTTATAGGCGGGCCAGAACCGTGCGGGCGGCCCCAAAGAACCGTTCACGCAGGCGCGTGCGGTCTTGCAACGTGGGGGCAGGGGCCATGGTGAGTCTCATGCGCCTGAGATATATCGCGTATGGACGGCAATCAAGGTTCAATCCGGGTGCGGGCTTGCATCACCCAACGCGGATGGTCAATCTGGCGGTCATGAACCAGGACCTGTTACCGGAAACGCTGTCCGAGCTTTATGCCAACATGACGGCGGCTTTCTCCTCTCAGTTCGAGAATCTGATTGATCTGATCGTGACGCCGGGCTGGCGGCAATACCAACTGGTCATCATCCTGTTGCTCTGGGCGTTGTCCTTTTGCCTGCGGTTCATGACGCAATCCCGCTGGGAAGCCTGGGCCCGTGCCCGCACCGGCTGGCCGAAATGGCGGCTGCGCATGCTGGTGCAAGTGATGCAGCGCCTGACGCTGGTCTATTTCGTGCTGATGTCCTGGGGGCTGTATCTGGTGATGCAGCATGTCACCTGGCCCTCGCGCAGCTATATCATCGGTGTGATCGCCACGCTGGCGGCCGCCTGGCTGGCCATTGCGCTGGTGGCGCGGCTGGTGCGCAACCGGACCCTGCGGCGGATCTTCAAATGGGCCATGTGGATCTATGCAACGCTGATTGCCCTGAACCTGACCGATGACGTGGCCGGGTTTCTGGACGGGGTGGCGATTTCCATCGGCGACCTGCACATCTCGGCGCTGGGGATCCTCAAGGCGGTTCTGCTGATCGGTATTCTGCTGACGCTGGCCCGTATCGGCACCCGCGCGGCCGAGCGGGGGCTGAAAGGCAATGACGACATCACGCCCTCGATGCAGGTTCTGCTGGCCAAGGGAATTCAGGTTCTGCTCTACGGGGCGGTGTTTCTGGCCGCGATCCGAACCCTCGGGTTTGACCTGACCGGCATCGCGTTGCTGTCCGGCGCAATCGGCGTCGGCATCGGATTCGGGCTGCAGAAGGTGGTGTCGAACCTGATCTCGGGCATCATCATCCTGATGGACCGTTCGATCAAGCCGGGCGACGTGATCTCGCTGGGTGATACGTTTGGCTGGATCAACGCGCTGGGCGCGCGTTATGTCTCGGTCGTCACCCGGGATGGCCGCGAATATCTGATCCCGAACGAGGACCTGATCACCAATCAGGTGGTGAACTGGTCGCATTCGGACCGGTTCGTGCGGCTGGATCTGGAATTCGGCACCAGCTATGCGGATGATCCGCACAAGGTACGGGCAACGGCGATCCGGTCGGTGAAAACGGTTCCGCGGGTGCTGAGCGGCGGTTCGCACGAACCCGTCTGCCATATCACCGGCTTCGGCGACAGCAGCGTGGATTATGTGCTGCGCTTCTGGATCAGCGACCCGACCAAGGGGCTGACGAATATCCGCGGCAATGTCTATCTGGCGTTGTGGGACGCCTTTGCCGAAGAAGGCATCTCGATCCCTTTCCCCCAGCGCGAGGTTCGGCTGCTGTCAGGCGGCGCGGACCCGCAACAGGTCGCCAAAGAGTGACCCGCCGTGCGCGCATCCGGGCGGCCCTTCATTGAAATGTTGCAATCCGCTTGTTACCTTATTAGTACCCCGGCGCCGGGGATGAGCGGCGCGCAGCAAAGGAGGACTATGTCCTGTCTCTACATACTCAGGCGGGTTTGCCCGCCGATGACGGTGCCAGTGTAATGGCCCACTCTCAGTCAATCAGCGACAAGCTGCTTGAACGCATCCTTTCCTCACTTTCCGATGACAAGGCCGAAGACGTCGTGCAGATCAACCTGCAAGGTAAGTCTTCTGTCGCGGATCACATGGTGATTGCTTCGGGTCGGTCGACCCGACAGGTCTCGGCCATGGCGGAAAAGCTGACGGATCGCATCAAGCAGGAATTCGGCTTCACCTCGAAGGTTGAAGGCAAGGATGCCGGCGACTGGGTGCTGATCGATACGGGCGACGTGGTCGTTCATATCTTCCGCCCCGAAGTGCGTGAATTCTACCAGCTGGAAAAGATGTGGCTGCCTCAGGGCGGCAGCGCCTCGGCCAACTGAGGCGCCATCCCGGCCTGTATTGAGGGGCCGGAGGCGAGAGAGACATGCGTATCAGCATAGTTGCGGTCGGGCGATTGCGTGCCGGACCGGAAAAGACCCTGCTTGATGACTATCTGACCCGATTTGACCGGACCGGCCGCAGCCTGGGCCTTGGCCCCGCACGCGTGATCGAGGTCGAGGACAAGAAAAACGCCGGTATGGGCGCCGAGGCCGTGCTGCTGCGCAAGGCGCTGCCCAGGGGCGCGGTGATCTGCACGCTGGACGAACGGGGGCGGGTGTTATCCTCACCCGATTTCGCGCAGAAACTGGGCGGCTGGCGAGATGCCGGGCGGCAGGATCTGGCGCTGATCATCGGCGGAGCCGACGGTATAGACCCTGATCTGCGGGCCGAGACCGATTTTTCCATTTCCTTCGGCTCGATGGTCTGGCCCCATATGCTGGTCCGTGTGATGCTGGCCGAGCAAATCTATCGGGCCGCAACCATCCTGTCGGGCGGTCCTTATCACCGGGTCTGACATGGCGCATCTGTTGATCGTTTACCATTCGCGCACCGGTGGCAGCCGGCAGATGGCCGAAGCGGCGGCTGACGCCGGGCGGGATGAGGCGGTCGTCTTCCTGAAACCCGCCGAACAGGCCGGACCCGGGGATTTGCTGCGCGCTGATGGCTATATCTTCTGTGCGCCCGAGAATCTGGCGGCGATTTCGGGTCAGATGAAGGAATTCTTTGACCGCTGCTACTATCCGGTTCTGGGCCGCATCGAAGGGCGCCCCTATGCCCAGATGATCTGCGCCGGGTCTGACGGTGAAAACGCGGCCCGGCAGACCGCGCGGATCGCCACCGGCTGGCGGCTGAAACAGGTGCAGCCGCCGCTGATCATCTGCACCCATGCGCAAACGCCCGAGGCCATTCTGGCCGAGAAGACCATTCCCGGGGACCAGCTTGAGAAATGCCGCGAGATTGGCCTGGCCCTGGCTGCCGGGTTGGAAATGGGTCTGTTCTGACTTCAGGGCAGGGTGATGACAAAGGTCTGATCGGCCCAGCCATCCACATTGCACCGCGCCTGTATCTGCACCTTTTGGGTTCCGTCCGGGATCACCACGCCACTTAGCGACCGAGTGAAGGGCTGTTCCTGTTCATGCGGGTGGTGCAGCACGCGCATGCCCAGTTCCGCACCGTCCATGTCCAGAACCCGCCAGCCATCGGCGTAATGGTCCCAGCCTGTGTCGGGATGCGAGACGGTCACGTCGAATCGCCAGCTGTCGCCGCTGCGCTGGGCGGTTGCATTTTCAATCACCGGATCGTCAGCAAGGGCCGGTGACGCGATCAGGGCGGACAGGACAAGGAACCTCATGCACGCACCCTAGCGCGCGACCGGACGAATGGCGATCACGATCCGGTGTTGAGCAATACCGTGCGCGAATGGGATGCAAATTCCCGGCGGTACAGCATCGCAAGGGTGATCAGCGTGCCCAGGATCAGGGCAACCGGGCCCAATATCCACGCCACTGCGGCCAGCGCGAAATAAGTTGCCCGCAAACCGCGATTGAAGCTGCGCGCCGCGGTGACGCAGATTTCCGCAGCCTGTGCCGCGCGGGGATAGGCGCTGGGGTCGTCGGGGTCGTTCGGAACCGCAGCCATCAGGACCGCGCAATAGCCGAACAGACGATGCGCCCAAACGTATTTCAGAAACGCGTTGGACAAAAACAGCAGGATGATCAGGATCTTGACCTCCCACACCAACGCGGGCGCGCTGCCCAGGGCAAGGTCCTTGGCAACGCCCGCCAGACGCTCGGTATTGCCCAGCAATGCCAGCCCGCCGCCGATGGCGATCATGGTGGTCGAGGCGAAAAACGTGCTGCCCTGCCGCATCGTGCCGACCACCTGCGCGTCGAACATGCGCGGCTGGCGGGTCACCATTTCCTTCATCCAGTCACGCCGATAGGCATCCATGATCATCCCGACCGAGGGCTTGCGCGGCGACGGGTTTTCGATCCGCCAGCCGATCCACAGCCAGGCGGTGATCAACAGAGCGGTGCCGCCGTAATCCAGCGGAGAAAACAGAAGAGTTCGGTCGATCCAGGACATGGGCGCGACACTACGGCGGCGCATCTCAACTTGCCAGAACAGAAAATTGGTAATATTATTTTACCAAACGCGAGGAGCCGCCATGGAAATGCCACCGCCAAACCCCGACGTGCTGCGCCGCAAAACCACGGTTTTGCAACGGCTGCTGACGGTGCTGCCCGAAGATGCGGTGATCCACGATCCGTCGGAAACGCGCGCCTATGAATGTGATGCGCTGACCGCCTACAGATGCCCGCCGATGCTGGCGGTGCTGCCGTCCACGACGCAAGAGGTGTCTGACGTGCTGCGCATCTGTAACGAGGAAGGCGTGCCAGTGGTGCCGCGCGGCTCGGGCACGTCGCTGGCGGGCGGGGCGCTGCCGACCGCAGATTGCGTCATTCTGGGTATTGCACGGATGAACGACGTGCTTGAAACAGATTACGACAACCGCGTCATCCGCGTGCAGGCCGGCCGCACCAACCTGAGCGTGACCGGCGCGGTCGAGGAAGAAGATTTCTTTTACGCACCCGATCCCTCGTCGCAGCTGGCCTGTGCGATTGCCGGCAATATTGCGATGAACTCGGGCGGGGCGCATTGCCTGAAATACGGCGTGACCACCAACAACCTGCTGGGCGTGACCATGGTGATGATGGATGGCAGCGTGGTCGAAATCGGCGGCGCGCATCTGGATGCCGGCGGGCTGGATCTGCTGGGCGTCATCTGCGGGTCCGAAGGGCAGCTGGGCGTCGTGACCGAGGCGACGTTGCGCATCCTGCGCAAGCCCGAAGGGGCGCGGCCCGTTCTGATGGGCTTTGATGACAATGAGGTCGCCGGGCGATGCGTGTCGGATATCATCAAATCGGGCATCCTGCCGGTGGCCATCGAATTCATGGATACGCTGTGCATCAAAGCCTGTGAAAACTTCGCCCATGCGGGCTATCCCGACTGCGCCGCGCTGCTGATTGTCGAGGTGGAGGGGTCCGAGGCCGAGATCGATTATCAACTGTCGAAGATCATCGAGATTGCCAAACGCCATAACCCGGTCGAGCTGCGCGAAAGCCAGTCAGATGAGGAAAGCGCGAAAATCTGGCTGGGGCGCAAGTCAGCGTTTGGGGCGATGGGCCAGTTGAACGACTATATGTGTCTGGACGGCACGATCCCGGTCTCGTCGCTGCCCGAAGTGCTGCGCCGGATCGGCGAGTTGAGCGCCGAGTACGGTCTGCCGGTGGGCAACGTGTTTCATGCGGGCGACGGCAACATGCACCCGCTGATCCTGTTCGACGCCAACAAACCCGGGGATCTTGAGAAATGCGAGGCGTTTGGCGCCGACATCCTGAAACTCTGCGTGGATGTGGGCGGCTGTCTGACCGGTGAACATGGGGTGGGCATCGAAAAGCGGGATCTGATGACGCATCAATACGCGCCCGCCGATCTTGAGGCGCAAATGGCAATCAAGGACGTGTTCGACCCGAATTGGCTGCTGAACCCCGCCAAAGTATTCCCGCTGGAGGCATCCGATGCACGTCGTGCGGCCCGGATTGCGGCCGAATAACAGGCTCTAACACAGAAGAAACGCGATGAGACCAGAGACAGAGGCCGAACTGGCCGATATCGTGGCCGGGCTGACAGATCCGGTGCGCATCACGGGTGGCGGCACCCGCGGCATTGCCGGGCCGGGACCGTGCCTTGAAACCGCTGGTCTGAGCGGCATCACTCTTTATGAACCCGGTGCGCTGACTCTTGTGGCGCAGGCCGGAACGCCCGTGGCCGAGATCGAAGCCGCGTTGGAGGCCGAAGGCCAGCAACTGGCGTTTGAGCCGATGGATCACCGTGACCTGCTGGGCACCAACGGGGAGCCGACCATCGGTGGTGTGGTAGCCGCCAATGTCTCGGGCCCGCGCCGCATTCAGGCCGGGGCCTGCCGCGACTTTCTGCTGGGTGTGCGCTTTGTCGACGGCACAGGGCAGGTGGTCAAGAACGGCGGCCGGGTGATGAAAAACGTGACCGGCTATGATCTGGTCAAGCTGATGGCCGGGTCCTGGGGCACGCTGGGTGTGCTGACCGAAGTGTCGCTGAAAGTGCTGCCGAAGCCCGAGGCAACCGCCACTCTTGCTGTTCAGGTTCCAAACGCCGAGACTGCCGTTCAGGCCCTGTCCGCCGCGCTGAAGTCGCCGTACGAGGTCAGCGGTGTGGCCTATGATCCCGACCAGGGATGCGCCCTGCTGCGGGTTGAGGGGTTTGCAGATTCGGTCACCTACCGGGCCGGGCAGTTGCAGGTCGCCCTGTCCGGCTTCGGCGATACGGCCCGGACGGACGACCAACCTGATCCGTGGCGTGCGGCGCGCGACGTCAGCGCTTTTCATGGGCAGGGCGGCGATGTCTGGCGCATCTCGGTCAAACCGACGGATGCGCCTGCCGTGGCCGCACGTCTCGATGCGGAGCGGACTTTGTTCGACTGGGGCGGCGGCCTGATCTGGGCGCTGATGCCCGCTGATACCGATCTGCGCGCCCGTTTGGGTGCGTTCGATGGCCACGCGACGCTGGTGCGGGCCAACGCCGCGACCGCCGAGGCGCTGGGCCGTTTTCAGCCCGAACCGGCCCAAATTGCGGCTCTGACAAAGGGAATTCGGCAGAAATTCGACCCGCGCGGCGTGTTCAACCCGGGACTGATGGGATAATCCGATGCAGACGACCTTCACCGAGACACAACTGCAGGACCCGGCGATCCGGCGCTCGAATGACATCCTGCGCAGTTGCGTCCATTGCGGGTTCTGCACCGCCACCTGCCCGACGTATCAGGTGTTGGGCGATGAACTGGACAGCCCGCGCGGGCGCATCTACCTGATCAAGGACATGCTGGAAAATGACCGGGTGCCGGACGAGAAGACGGTCAAACATATCGACCGCTGCCTGTCCTGTCTGGCCTGCATGACCACCTGCCCGTCAGGCGTGCATTACATGCATCTGGTCGACCACGCGCGGGACTATATCGAACGGAATTACAAACGGCCTTTCACGGATCGCGCGCTGCGCTGGGTGCTGGCGCAGATCCTGCCCTATCCGACGCGGTTTCGCTGGGCGCTGATCGGGGCCAAGCTGGGCCGTCCGTTCCGCTTCCTGATGCCCGATGCGCGCCTGCGGGCGATGCTGGATATGGCGCCGAAACAAATCCCTCCGGTCAGCCGCAACGACGACCCGCAGAGTTTTGCCGCCGAAGGCCCGCGTCTGAAACGGGTGGCGCTGATGACGGGCTGTGCGCAAAAGGCGCTGAACACCGATATCAACGACGCCACGATCCGCCTGCTGACACGGCTGGGCTGCGAGGTCGTGGTGGCCCGGGGCGCCGGTTGTTGCGGCGCGCTGACCCATCACATGGGCAAAACCCGCGACAGCCACAAAGCCGCCGAGGCCAATATCAGGGCCTGGACCGCGGAAATGGACGACAAGGGGCTGGACGCCATCGTCATCAACACGTCAGGCTGCGGCACGACGGTCAAGGATTACGGGCATATGTTCCGCAACGATCCGTTGGCGGCAGATGCGGCGCGGGTATCGGCAATCGCAATGGATGTCAGCGAGTTGCTGGTGCAACTGGACCTGCCCGAAGGGGAACCCAAGAGCCTGACCGTGGCCTATCACGCGGCCTGTTCCCTGCAACACGGTCAGGGGATCAAATCGCATCCCAAGAACCTGCTGAAAACGGCCGGATTTCCTGTGTTAGAGCCTGCTGACAGCCATCTGTGCTGTGGCAGCGCCGGCACGTATAATCTGATGCAGCCCGAAATCTCGGGCAAGCTGAAGCAACGCAAGATCAAAACGATCGAGGCGAAAAAACCCGATGTCATTGCGGCAGGCAATATCGGTTGCATGATGCAGATTGGTTCCGGCACCGACATCCCCGTTTTGCACACGGTCGAATTGCTGGATTGGGCCACAGGCGGTCCCATGCCCCCTGCGTTGCAGCCTGGCCAAGCGACCAGACCGGCGGTTCCGGTTCTCAGATAGGCGCGGCTGATGCAGGGGTGCATCAGGTGTCGGGTGAAACCCGGCGTTGCGTATCCGCCCTATTTTCGCCTCACACGGCGCATAGGAAGATTACCTGACAGCAACGCCGGAGAACCGATTGCGAAACTGGATCAGGGCTATTGCGCTGGCAATGATGCCAATGGCCGCCATGGCGCAGGACAGCGGGCTCAAAAGCCTGGAAACCACCGATTCCGGGCGGGCGTGGATGGCCGTTGGCCGTCTGAACATCAATGGCGCGGGTTTCTGTACCGGCACGCTGATCTCTCCGACGCTGGTTCTGACCGCTGCGCATTGCCTGTATGACAAGGCGACCGGGCAACGGATCGATCTGTCTCAGGTCGAGTTTCTGGCCGCGTGGCGTCTGGGCCGGGCTTCGGCTTATCGGGCAGCGCGTCAGGCAGTCATTCACCCCGATTACCGGTACAGCGACCAGGGCTCTGCGGCGCGGCTGGGCAGTGACATCGCGCTGATCGAGCTTTGGCAACCCATTCGGAACACCACCGTCATCCCGTTTGAAACCGGCGACCGGCCGCGCCGGGGGGCCGAGGTGGGCGTGGTCTCTTACGCCCAGAACCGGGCCGAAGCCCCGGCGCTGCAAGAGGTGTGTTCCGTGATGACCCGCCGGTCCGAAGTTCTGGTGATGTCCTGCGATGTGGAATTCGGGTCCTCGGGCGCGCCGGTCTTTTCCTTTGACGGCGACCGCCCGCGCGTGGTGTCCGTGGTGGCCGCCAAGGCCGAGTTCAACGGGCAGCGCGTCTCTGTTGCCACCGCGGTCGAAGGCTCTGTTCAACTGTTGCAGGCCGAACTTACCGCGGGGCGGGGTTACGCTGCCTCTTCGTCGCAGGGCGGGGCAAACCGCAATATCGGTGCCCGGTTCATCAAGCCATGACGCGGCTCCTGATCAGCCTTCTGTTCAGCCTTGCGATCGCATCGACGATGGCGCAGGCGCAAAGCGGCAAGCGTAAGCTGACCGACCGTGACGACCTATACGGGTGGGAGGCTGTCGGACGTCTGGATATCGGCAGTCAGGGGTTTTGCACGGGGACATTGATCGCGCGCGATCTGGTCCTGACCGCAGCCCATTGCGCAATCGAACGGAGCACCGGTACGCCCTATGCCCCCGGCAAGGTGACCTTTCGCGCCGGGCTCAGCGACGGCAAGGCCCTGGCCGACCGCAAGGTGGTGCAGATCGCGATACATCCGGGTTATGTGAACGGCCCGGTGCTGTCGGCAGACACCGTCAGATCGGATGTCGCCCTGATGCGGCTGGAACAGCCGATCCCCTATTCCGTCGCCGACCCCTTTGCCCTGCACAGCGGGAATGTCGCGGGAAATGAGGTCAGCATCGCCTCATACGGGCGCGGCCGGTCCGAGGCGATCACCCGCGAACGGTCCTGCCGTATTCTGCAACGGCGGCAGGGTCTGATCACGTTCAACTGCGACATTACCTTTGGCTCGTCCGGTTCTGCCCTGCTGGCGCGAAACGGCCCGCGCTGGCAGATTCTGTCGGTTGTGTCTGCCGTCGGATCCGATGGCCGTCAGAAGGTGGGATTCGGCATGGAACTGTCTGGCATCGTTGCCGAACTCAAGGCGATCCTGCGTCGGGATGCGCCGCAGCCCAAGGCCGCGATCCGTCGTCTGCAGGTCGGGTCGGGCAAATCGGATTCAGGCGCCAAATTCATCAGCTCCGGCGGGGGTTGAACTCGGTCAAACCGCTACCCATGTGAACTGTATCGGGTTGCCGCAAACGGGGCCCGGGATACTTCACCGCCCGTCCGATCGGAGGGCAAACGTAGATCGCTCTGACATGAGGATATGACACATGCGTACATTTGATTTTGCACCGCTGCACCGCGCCACCATTGGCTTTGACCAGATCGCCGACATGATGGACCGCGTTCTGACCAACGACGTGGCCCAGCCCAGCTATCCGCCCTACAACATCGAAAAAACCGATGCCGACACCTATCGTATCTCGGTTGCTGTCGCCGGTTTCGCCGAAGCCGATCTGTCGGTTGAAGTGAAGGAAAACGCGCTGATCGTCGCCGGCAAGAAGGCCGCCGAGGATAAAGAGCGCAGCTATCTGCACCGTGGCATCGCCACCCGCGCGTTCGAGCGCCGCTTTGCTCTGGCTGACCACGTGCGCGTCACCGGCGCGAGCCATGAAAACGGCATGCTGAACATCGACCTCAAGCGCGAAGTGCCCGAAGCGCTGAAACCGCGCCGGATCGAGATTTCTTCGGCCAATGCCATCGAAAAGGATGTGGTCGACGCCAAGGCCGTGAACTAAGGCGGTCGATCACCACGCCGCGATGATCTTCTCCTCTCTGGGTCATCGCACCATGCGCCCCGCGTTCCTCCAGACGCGGGGCGTTGTGTTTTGGGCGTGGATTGGGGCGTGGAATGCCCAATTTGCAGGGCAAAGCAAGCGCTTATTAATTGGCCTGAAGGGCTAGTGCCGTGTCAAAGAACGCGATGATTTTTTTATTGAAAATCTTGTGAAAGGCACCCCGATCAAAGCCATCGGCGTCCACACACAGTCTGTTCCACAGTTTGGGCTTAATGTCCCTAAGACGTGAATCGCATTCGACTAGAAAGGCAAAGTGCCCGGCGTTTTCGACAATATGAACTTCCGGTGCATTCGGTAGATTAGCAGCAATGTTCGCCCCGTTTGTATCATGGGGAACGCTGTCATCAATAGCGCCGGACCAAATCTGGACAGGCATAGTGACGTTGGACAAAGCTGCTTTGTCAAAGCTGTAGCCGAACCCCGGTGCCGAAATACTCACCGCAGAAATTCGTACATTGCCGGCGACAGCACGTATTTGCGGTCCGATTTCTGAGGGATTGACTTCATTCAGAAATCCCATTCGGCACGTGTATTCGTTTGGTACATAGGCGCAATGTTTGGCCGCCAAAGAAAAATCGGGAATGGCGCCGGCGGCGACGAGCGCAGTGTAACCGCCCGCCGAAAAGCCGAAAACGCCGATCCTGTCTGGATTGATGCGATCCGCATGTGTCCAGTCGGACAGCATGTATTTGATTGCGTCCGAGATATCCGCCGGACGAGATACCAGCCATTCAGCAGGAGACGCATTGCCAGACTTGCTATTGTCACCACGATGCGTCGGAGCAACTGCGATATACCCGGCTTCGGCCAACGCAAGAGCGGTGTCCGCGTGCCCTCCCATCCAGCCGTTATTCCCGTGCGACAGCAGAACCAAGGGTAGGCCATTCCCCTCGACTTGGCCACCAAGCGCCAACGCCTGACGGAAAGGCGTGTTTGGTGACTGCGGAATAGGAGAGGAGGACGGATACCAGATTCCGATGTCGATTGGCGGTGTGGTTGGGATCGACTTTCGCTCAAATCCGGCTGCCTGCAAGTGCACAGGGCAGAGAACAAGCGAAATGCTCAGGAGCAACTTTAGTCGCATTCATCTCAACTCCCATTAAGCCTAAAAAGACAATACATGTGACCCCTCACTCGGCAAATGCTGAAAAGGGCGCAAACCCGCCAACAAAAGAAAATGCCCCGCGCGGTTCGCGCGGAGCCCATCAGCAAGGTGGGATGAAGATCAATTCCCGGCCGTTACCGACCCGATCGACCAGAACATCGTCTCGCCCGAGGCATCGTCGACGCCGTCATTGTCGGTCATTACAAACGCCTCGCCCGAGGGCAGAATGGCCAGACCTTCGATCTTGTCCAGAACGTAACCGCCGGTCGAGGTCAGGTCGGGCAGCAGATCGCGGACCTCTTCCTTGCTGACCACGGGCAGAGGGCCACCCAGCGGGGCCGGGGTCATCTCGGACAGAGGGATGCGGTAAATCTTTTTGGTCACGGCGCGGTGGTCATGCTGATTGTCGCGTTCGATCACGTAGACATGGTCGCCGAAGGCCACGATTTCCGACAGGCCAACCCAGCCTGTTTCCGGGTCCGCCTTGGGATAGTGCACAGCGCCCCATTCTTTGGTGTCCAGATTGTAGGCAACCAGTTTTACGTGATTCTCGGGATCGTCCTTCCACTCACGCTGAACGGCCAACCACAGGGTGTCGCCAACCTTGGTGATACCCTCAAAGCCAAAGCGTTTCTCGACCGCCATCAGTTCCGCTGGCAGGCCGATCTCGCCCTTGCGGTCCTTGATCAGACCATCGGCAGACACATGATAGATCGCATGCGGGATGACGCGGTCGGTACGGCCCTCGGAGGCGACGTAGAAGCCACCCTTGCCGTCCAGCGTGATACCTTCCAGATCCAGCTTCTGCGCCGGGTTGCCATCCTGCCGGTGGATGCGGATCACGTCTACGATGCGGGCCGGGGTCTGGCTGGGGTCGATCTTGAAGATCGACGGCTGGAAACCGTAGAAGCTGTCATTGACCGCATAGATCATGCCGTCCTCATCCGCGACCAGACCAGAGAGGGCGCCCCAACCGATCAGTTCGTCCGCGCCTTCCGAGGTCAGATGCGGGTAAGCAGCGGGCGCATCCTGATATTCAAAGATCGACACATGCGCGCGGGGGCCGCCATCTTCAATCAGGTCCTTTTCGTTGGCCGAGATCAGCAGGTTGCGCTCTGGGATCGCCACATAGCCTTCGGGACCGACGCCAGAAGGCAGCAGCTGTTTCAGAACCGGGTTTGCTGGATCGGTGGCATCATAGACACCCACGACCGATGCGCGCTCGGCCCCTACAAAGATCATCGGCGTACCGCCAAAGGTCGCTGCGGTCACGCTTTCGGGCTCGACCCCTTTGCTGTCCGAGCGTTTGTCGGGGTAGTGGCCGATCTGAATGATCGCCTTTTCGAACTCGGTGCCGTTTTCGTAAACAACCGTGCCGTCCTTGTGGAAGATCGTCCAGCCGCGCGAGCCGCCTTCATAGTCGCCTTCATTGGCGGTGGCGAAGTGGGTGTCGTCGATCCATTTCACCGCGTCCGGTTCGCGCAGGCGGCCCGGCTGGCTTTCGGTGAAGATCAGCGCGCCGCGTTCATCGGTGGCGTCGATGCCTTCCAGATCGACGCTACCGGCCGAGAAATGGCTGACCACATTGCCGTCCTTGTCGACAACCGCGATGTGGTTGTTTTCCTGCAGGGTGACGACGGTTTCACCAAGGCCGTTGATATCCACGAACTCCGGCTCGGGGTCGGTCGGCGCAACCTCGGCCAGACCGGTCAGCGAGGCCATCTTCATGCCCGCGCAATTCAACGTGCCAGCTTTCAGCGGCACCAGTGCTAGCGAACCGGCGGGCAGCTGCGGGATAACACCATCGTTCAGGTCTTCGTCACGCTCATTCTCGATCGCGACGGCAACAAAGCTGCCATCGGGGGCGATGGCAACGCTGTCGGGCTGACCGCCCAGATCGCAGGCGGCGGTTTCCGCCTTGCTCGCGATGTCGACAGAAATCAGCTTGCCAGATGGCGCGGTGTAGCTTTCCGACGTGTTGATGCCGACATAGGCCGTCTCACCAATGATCCCAACCGAAGTCGGCTCACCCCCCACATCCATCGCACCCAGCGGCGCGGGGTTCGCAGGGTCGGTGATATCGACCATGCCGATCACACCCAGCGGGCTGTCGGTATAGACCAGCGTCATGCCATCGGCGGTGGCCGCGATGATCTCAGGCGAGGTTTCGCGGTTGGTATCGGCCCCCTCAGCCATGTTCTTGACGACGGGGAAAGACGCAATCCGGTTGAAATTCATCTCTGCCACAGCCTGACCGGCGGTCAGGGCAAGGGCAGATGTCAGGCAGACAAAGCGCAATGACATCGGTGTTTATCCTCTCTGGGTTGGACGCAAGAGGGATGGCCGCCGTTCATTGCGGTTTTGTGACGGTTGCGATTCAGTTTGATGACAAGCGCAAAAAGAATGGCCACCGCCTAAAGGCGATGGCCGGATCAGATCAGACCGACAGGCAGACGTATTTCATTTCCAGATAGTCTGCCATGCCGTGGTGGCTGCCTTCGCGGCCCAGACCGGATTGCTTGACGCCGCCGAACGGGCCCAGCTCGGTCGAGATGATGCCGGTATTCACGCCGACGATGCCGTATTCCAGCGCCTCGGCCACTTTGTAGACGCGGCTGAGGTCATTGGCATAGAAATACGACGCCAGACCAAAGATCGTGTCATTGGCCATGGCGATCACGTTGTCTTCGTCTTCGAACCGGAACAGCGGGGCCAGCGGCCCGAAGGTCTCGTCCTGCGCCACCAGCATGTCCTGCGTGACCCCGGTGACGATGGTGGGCTGAAAGAAGGTGCCGCCCAGATCGTGGGGCAGGCCGCCGGTCAGAACCGCGCCGCCCTTGTCGGTCACGTCCTTGATGTGTTCTTCGACCTTGGCGACCGCGTCATCGTTGATCAGCGGACCGGTCGTGGTGCCGTCGCTCAGACCATCGCCCACTTTCAGCGCCTCGACCGCAGCTTTCAGTTTGGCGGCGAATGCGTCGTATACCCCGGCCTGCACATAGATACGGTTGGCGCAGACGCAGGTCTGACCGTTGTTGCGGAACTTGCACAGCATCGCGCCTTCGACGGCGGCATCCAGATCGGCATCGTCGAACACGATGAACGGTGCGTTGCCGCCCAGCTCCATCGAGCATTTCATAACCTGATCCGCCGCCTGGCGCAGCAGAATGCGCCCCACTTCGGTCGAGCCGGTAAAGGTCAGCTTGCGCACGCCCGGGTTCTCGCAGAACTCCTTGCCGATCTCGCTGGCCCGGGACGAAGGCACCACGTTGAACACGCCAGCAGGAATGCCAGCCTGTTCCGCCAGCGCGGCCAGCACCAGCGCCGACAGCGGGGTTTCCGTCGCCGGGCGCGCAACAAAGGCACAACCTGCGGCCAGCGCCGGCCCGGCCTTACGGGTGATCATCGCGTTGGGAAAGTTCCAGGGCGTGATCGAGGCCGCAACGCCAATGGGCTGCTTCATTACCATGATCCGTTTGTCGCGCTGGTGGCCGGGGATCGTCTCGCCATAGACCCGCTTGGCCTCTTCTCCGAAGAATTCGATGAAGGATGCGCCATAACCGATCTCACCCACGGCTTCGGCCAGTGGCTTGCCCTGTTCGGCGGTCAGGATCTTGCCCAGATCCTCGGCGTTTTCCATCATCAGATCGTACCAGCGCCGCAAGATTGCCGCGCGTTCCTTGCCGGTCAGCTTGGCCCATTCCTTTTGTGCAGCCTCCGCCTGTGCGATCGCCCCGGCGACCTGCGCGCGGCTGACATCCGCCACCTCGGCCACCACATCGCCGCGTGCCGGATTGGTGACGGCAAAAGTGCCGTTATCCCCATCCACCCACTGGCCGCCGATATAGGCCCTGGTCACCAGCAAGCCGGGATTCTTCAGGATGGATTTCAGGTCGGTTGTTGCGTCCAGCATGGGTCGGCCTCCGGCAGGAATTGTGTCCCGCGCACACAAGCAGGTGGCGCTGGAATTGTCTATGTCCACTATCGGCGGCAGATCAAGCCAGACCTGAGGCGGATGGCCTTTGTGCAATCCGTCAACACTTCCCGGATCAGGTCCCGCATCGCGCCTATCTTTTTCAGTGCGAGTTTGCCAAAGTCTGAATGATTTTCGGGCCCGAGGGGATGTAAATGGCCGTAACATTCCCTATCTAATTGGGTAATTAAGGAAAAAGGGGATAGCAGAGATGTCGAACCAGCAATTTGAAGCCTTGATCGAAGAGACTCAGGCGAAAGTGCGTGAAAGCCAGTCGCAGATCGAGGGGCTGACCTCGCGGATCGAGGCCGCGCGGGCCAAGATCGGCACCACTGAGGCGGATATCGACATCGAAAATGCCACGCTTGAGGACGTTCACGCCCATACCGAGGTGATGAACGCCAATATCGCCGAGCTGATCATGGGTCTGGACGACGTCACCAACGCGTTCTCCAAGGATTTCGACGAAATGCGCTCAAAAACCGGGTGGGAGAGCTTTGTCGGCATCTTCGCCAAGGCCAAATCCGAGTCGATGCGGCAGGAGCGGATGCGCACCGCCAATATCGACGACAAGCTACAGGACCTGATCGCCAAGTCCGACGTGATCGTGAAGCTGCTGGAAGGGCAGCTGTCCGTGCTGGAAGAACAGCGCGTGAAGGTAGAGGACAACCTGACCGGCACGCTGGACGACCGGGAGGCGACCGTGGCCGAGCTTGAGGCGCTGCGCGCTGAAATTCAGGGCATGGACCCGGCCATTATCACGCTGGAAAACAAGATCAGCGTCGAACAGGACGCCGCTGCACGGACCCAGTTGGAAACCGAACTGGCCGAGTTGAACAAGCAATACAACGCCAAGGTTCAGGAAGAGCAGGTCAAACTGGCCAAGTCCCAAACGCTGGAGCGCTATATCGAAAAGGGCAAAACCTGGGTCGATTCATTGCAAAATCAGGCGGCGACGCAGATGGTGCTGATCAACAAGCTGCAGACAGACACGCAACAGCGCGTGGTGCTGTATGACGCCCTGACCAAATCGCTGAAAACGGCGCAGCAGCAGGACGTGGCCCACCGCATCAACGAGATCGGTGTGCAGACCGACCAAGAGGCGCAGACGGCGATGGCCGCCATCGGCACCGCGACCAACCAGAAAATGGCCGACATGCTTGAGGCGCATGAGGACCACATGGTCTTTGCCCGCGACGTGCTGGAGAAAAAGGCCAAGGCGGATGAACGCTTTGCCCGCCGGTTCGCCTCGATCGTCGAGAAGCATGATAAGAACTTGTATGGCGGATGAACTCGAGAGTGATCACAACGAATGCCATTTTTCTTAGAGCAAGATAGCAACAAGACTTGGGTTGAGCGAAACGGTGAGCTTGTTTGGGGCGCAATTGGTCTCGTATTCCTCGCATTCTTTCTGACGATGATGGTGAATGGGTTTTATCTGTTGTGCGGCGTTGGCGTTATCGGCGCTTTGTGGTCGGCCTATCGATTGGAAATGTTCCGTAGGTCGCAAGGCATCAACAGCGTACCCACAAGTGCCGACGGCGATTACGTTCAGCCTCCCAATCTAAACCTGACCGATATTGGTGGCGGTGATGCATGACTGACCCCACAAAAGACCATGTGGGACTAACCGACACCTTCGCCTCGCGCCGCTATTTCCGCAAATTCGAGGTGATCACCGTCCACCTCCTGCGCGTGGCCGCAACGATGGAGGCGGAGGGCGCGATCTCGAAACAAGAGGTGCGGATCGTGTCGCGCTACCTCTCGGGTCTGCTCTACACCTTCCGTGCGCTTAGCATGAAGTACCTGCTGGTCGGGCGTGATACGGGGCGGTTCTTTGGCAGCCTCGCCATGGATAAGCGCGACAGCGGATTTCCGGTGGCCGCCGAGCTGCTGACCATGGCCAATGACGCGCAGCAGGCGCAGGTGCATCTGGCGAATATGCCCACGGAAGACGACCTGAAAACCGACATGGTCCGCACCATCATCGGCGACCGGGAAATCCCCACCAAGCTGCAATTCGCGCTGTCCCAAAGGCTCTACTACGAGGAATTGCTGAAAGGTCAGCTGTTCTGGGCCCGTAACGATCCCGAATGCCACTGGATCGGGAATGAGGGCGAACGGCGCAAGTTTTTGATCCACTGGGCCGTCTATGATAGCCAGATCAACCTGCCGGTCATCTACCTGATGCAACTTGAGGACAGCGGCAAAACCGCCCTGCCCAAGGACCAACGCCGCTGGCCCGAAGTGCAGGCGCATCTGATGGCGCAGTCTCTGGGCGGGTTGAAACTGGTGACCATCGCCAAAGGGTTCGATCAGGATTTCGACGACCTGCATCCCAAACACCTGCGGCGCATCCATGTGGGGCCGATGTATTCCTCGGCCTATACCGAACAATCTGGCCCGCTGCGGCAGGTGCTGGAGGACGCGCAGTCGCCCGAGGGGCAGGACTGGGCGCTGGCCTGGACCACCGAGGAACTGGAAAGCGAAGAGGTCATCGAAGAGCGCGCCGGGTGGTTCTCGACCGTTGAGCGCGAGGTCTTTACGCTCGACCCGTTTGGCGGGCAAGGGGCCGAAACCGGGGCCACCCGCACCCAACGGTCTATCATCCTGCCGCAACGTCCGTTTCAGGTTTTGGCCGAACGCAACCCGCCAGGCTTTGGTGATGTGCGCAAGTTCGTGGTCAGCAAGTCCGGGCAGGTGTTGAGATATTGAAGACAGCAAAGGCGATTTTGAGATGAGTTTGACGTCAGATCTGATGGAATTGCGCGAAGCCGACATTCGCAAGCATTATCCCGCAGCGACCGCCTTGCTGAACGGGTTCGAGCACGCGCCGCGCATTGCCAAGGCGGTTGAGGCGGCGGTCGAACGATCCCCGGGTGTGTCCACCGGCCGGCGTTTCCGTTCCACGACGCCGGGGTTGGTGACGCGCCGAACCGTGCGTGCTGACGGGGTGCATCTGGTCGAACGGATCGAGGCCTCGGATGATGGCGATACGCTGGTCTCGCCGCCTCAGGCCACCACGCAGCAGGCCATCCGCCGTGCCATCGCCATTGCTCTGGCCGTGGCCGAGGCCTATGCGGAACAGACCCCTCTGGCGGATCTGAAGCGGGCGAATCTGGCCGGGGATTTGCCCGCCGCCCGCAAGACCGAGTTCTCGGAACTTCTGACGGCTGAAGCTCTGATCACTACGCATGTGTTTGGCAATGCGCTGGCCTATCTGATGTCCTCGCATCTGGGCGAAACCACCGTTGATATCGGTGAGATCGAAGAGGTCCTGACCGACAATGGCCAGCTTGCCCTGCACGGCGCGCTGTGGGAGTTGGACCAAACCCTTGCCAAACACGCCCCAGATGACGCCCATCTGATCGCGACCACCAGCGCCTATGCCGAGCAACTGATGGAAAAAGCCTCCCTGCGCGCCCAGTCCGCAGGCCAACTGGCCCCGTTCCAGAACGCCGCCTGGCATATCGAGGCCGACGATCTGACCATCCGGGGTTTTGAGCCGGCCTCAAAAGCCAAATCCACCACCCTGACCATGACGTTCAAGAAGCCGAACGAGGTGGTCGGCAACCATATCGCGAAATATCAGGCGATGAAGCTGGCCAAGATGGTGATGGCTTATGATTTCGACCGCCGCCTGAACCCGTTCGCCGAGCTTGGCGGGTTCATCTTTACCTTCATGGGTGACGGCAAGCCAGGCACCGGCAAGACCACCCTGATCCAGATGATGGCCGGGCTGATCAACGACTATTGCCAGAATGCGGGCTATCCGTTCCGCTATCAGAACCTGAGCACCGACAATATCGACAGCTATCAGGGCAAATCCGGCCAGAACGCCAAGGCGTTTATCAACACGATCATCGACCCCTCGGTCATCGGCTTTGGCACCATCGACGATATCGACCAGCTGGCGGGCAAACGCGGCGACCGGCAATCGTCCGCCGGGCAGTTGGAAATCACCGCCGTGCTGATGGAGAGCTTTGCGGGCGCCAACACCGTCGTGCGTGGCAACTGCACCTTTGGCATGTTCTCGAACTACCCCGAGAATGTGGACGACGCCCTGCGCCAGCGGGCGGGCGCGCGGTTCCTGGTGGACGGCCCGCAGACGCGCGAGGATTATATCGACATCCTGCACCTGCTGATGGGTCGCAACCACGACATCCCGCTGGGCGAACACGAAGCTTATGCCGCGCAGGAAATCAAAAAGGCCGTCGCCGCCAGTTTCGAAAGCCATTCCCGCCCGCATGAGGACGCCTTGTTGCAGGTCTATGACCGGGTGTCCGGCGATATCGGCCAGATGGACACGATCGCCAAGTTAGGCACCTACCTCAAGGCGATCCAGCAGGCGGATGAGCGCTTCACCGGCCGCGCAATCAAGAACATCACCGACGCGGTCAAGGTCCGCGCGATGGATTTCGAACTGCCCGACGAGTGGATGGAGAACCCCGACCTGTTCCTATTCCGAGACTACGACACCAAGAAGACCATGATCGAGGACCTGCGCCGGCCGATCACGGTCGAGATGGTGATCCAGGAGATCAACCGCTACGCCGACAGCGAGTTCCGCTATGCCGACAAGAGCGACGAAGTCGCCATCGAGAACGCCGTCCGCGAGATGGGCCGGATGGAAGAGGCAAAGCGGCGGTATATTGAAGGAAAGAACATTGGATAGAAAATTTGTTATTGAGGCCGAAGGTTACCCGGAAATGTCCGGGATGATGTTGGTAACCGTCGAAGCTATGAAGCAGATAGGTGGCTCAGCGAGTATTTATGAACTGGACGAGAAGGTCGCCGAAATCGAAGGTGTTTCTGAGGAAGAACAATCCTTTATGATGACTGGAACCAATCAGGGTCAGCCAAGATTGAACTATTATCTGGCTTGGGCTCGAACCTTTTTGAAGAAGGGTGGTGCCCTCGAGAATTCCGCTCGTGGTATTTGGGCGTTAACTGAGTTCGGAAGTACGATTGAAACGATTGGCGATACTCAGAAAATAATCGACCAAGTGAACGAGGAAGAAAAAGCTAGAGCTCGCGAGCGACGGAAGAAAAAACAACAAAACGGTGACGAGCCCGAATTGTTTTCACCTACTGATCATACTGGAAAAACCGAAGAGACGCCCGACACAGAGACCTGGAAATCCAGGTTGCTCTCTACTTTGAAGCAAATGGATCCTTACGCCTTTGAGCGTTTAGCACAGCGTTTGCTTCGGGAAGCAGGTTTTACCAAAGTCGAGGTTCGAGGAAAATCCGGTGATGGTGGTATCGATGGTGTTGGCGTACTTCGCGTGAACCTCGTTTCATTTCAGGTGTTCTTTCAGTGCAAACGTTACAAAGGAAGCGTTGGATCATCGGAAATTCGCGACTTTAGAGGCGCGATGATGGGACGAGCAGACAAAGGACTTTTCATAACGACTGGAACTTTCACCGCGCAAGCATCTGATGAAGCCACGAGAGATGGGGCTACCGCGATTGACCTAATTGACGGAGATCGACTGTGTGATTTGCTCAAAGAAAATGAACTCGGTGTTGCGACAGAAATGATTGAGGCGGTCACAATCGATGAGAAGTTCTTTGCCAGCGTTTAGTATTAAACCAAAAGAAGGAAGATCCGCTTAGTGATCCGCCTCATCAAAAAAGGCCTGATGTTCGGCAACCTCGTCCACATCTCCAGCCCGGCTCTGGTCGAGCGGTATAACCGCGCGTTGCAGCAACTGGCGGGCAAGACCACAGCGCTGACGGATTTTCATGTCGATATTTCGGGCTATTCGCCCGAGGTGGGGATTGAGCTGGAGGAAGAGCTCTACCTCAACCCCAACGGGGTCAACCGGCAGTTCATTCTGCTGACGACCGAGCAGAAACGCGCGCCTTTGCTGAACGTAAAATTCTCGACCTCGCGCGATATCCTGCGCGAATTCATCGACATGAACGAGGCGCAGCTGTTCGCCCTGACCGCCACCGATGCGGTGGCCGGAGAGCTGGTGAACTCGGTCATCAAACTCACCACCCCGCGCGACCTGCTGAACCTGCGCAAGATCGAGATCGAGGCCGACACTGCCGGCGGAACGCTGCGCAAGGCCCAGCAATTGGCGGGCATGGTCGAGCAGTTCAAAACCGAAGAGGATGCCTGGTTCGACGATGTGCTGATCGCAAAAATGATCGAGACGGCCAAGGAAACCGGCGACGTCACCCGCAACCCCGTTCGCCTGCACCATACCGCGTTTGAGCAGCGCAATTTCTGGACGGCGCATTACGGCGGGCTGTATCTGTTTCCCGATCTCGACCATCCGGCGGCGATCTGCATGGGCGACAAGCCCGACGATCTGCCGATAAAATACACATTCGACCCGTCGCAGCGGAACCAGATCGCCAAGTTCCTAGGTTACAATGATCTGGTCGAAACGATCATTGAAGCGCGTGGTGTGGATGCCGCCGCGATCCTGCAACAGAAGATGGATTTCCTGACCGTCGACGCCGCGGCGGATGCGGGCGTCGACTTGACCGGGCTGGACCGGGGCGACATGCGGCGGCTAGCCCGCAATCATGCAGATCGACTGCCCGAAGCCTATCACGGGCTGGCTCAATTGCTGCGCTGGGCCAGGGATGGCGGTCCGTGGCCGCGTATCACCTCGGATCATCCGGCTTATTTCTACACGCTGCGCGCCGCCGATACGCCGCATCGCGATCTGGTGAACATGCTGCTGGCCGAGCTCGCCCCGCTGGACCCGCGCCAGATGTTCATCTGCCATAAGGAATTGTTCTATCGGACCTATGCGACCTGGACGGAGGCGAAGAAAGCCTATGTTGCCGACTTCCTCGCGCGCGAGTATCAGGTGGACAAGGCTGGCGCCCGCGCGGCTTTATTCGGCCATGAGCCGGACATGAGCGGTGAAGACCGGGTCAGCGATGCGGTGATTGCCCGTGTCGGGCCCTGGGGCGCGGTGAGGAAAGGGTAAGATGTTCGGAGCGTTACGCCTGTTTCTGATCCTGCTGGTGATCCAGACGATTGCATATTTTGCGCTGTCTCTCTATTCGCGCAACGTGCGCCGCCGCAAGCTGGAGACCTGGTGGGACGAGAAAGGCAAACAGGGCAATAAACAGGCATTTGTCGAACGTGGTCTGCACGTTTATGACAATTCGTTTCGGCGCAAACTGATCCTGGGCGTCTATATTGTGCCTTGGGTGGCGATTGGCGCGCTGATCTATATTGTGAATTACATGTGAGGGTTACGGCATGGCCTTTCTGAAATGGGCGTTCATCATCGTTTTCTGGGGCACGATCGCCGTGATCCTGCAATATTCGCTGCCGCAGCGCGATGTCGTGCGGATCGTGAACACCTATGAGGAACGGCAGGACCTGAATGACTGGACCCGGATCTTCTGGTCCGAGCCTGATGATCAATCCACCAGCCTGTCAAACCGCGACGTGCAATTCATTCAGGCCGTGCGCGCAAACGGCAAGCCGATCGTCTACCGGAATGAGGACACAAGCTGGGGGTGGCCGCCCTATTTCAAATTCGACACCGCGAACCTGTATACCGAAGCCAATGACGCGATCTCGGACAAGGATGACCCGGACTGGGTGGTTGTCACACATTACGGGTGGCGAAATGAGTTCATGTCGATCTTTCCCAACGCGGTCTCGATCAAACATGTGGAGGGGCCGGATGTGCGGCTGATCCCGTGGTTCAACATCATTTTCCTGACCGTGTTCTTTGCCATTGTCTGGGCGATCTGGGTGCGTTGGCGCCGGTTTCGGCAACGTCGCATCGACCCGATGCTGGAAAGCGTCGAAGACGGGCTGTACGCCGCCGGTGACGCGATCGAGGAACGGGGCAGCAGGTTCAGGCGCTGGCTGGACAGTTGGAAGGCCAAGTGACGGCACAGGTTATCTGATCCCGAGATTCCCTTGGTGTCAGGCGGGCTATCGCACGACGAACTCGGCATGCAGGGCACCCGCGGCCTTGATGGTTTTCAGAATGTCGATCATATCGCGGGGGGACACGCCTAGCGCGTTCAACCCGGCCACGACCTCGGACAATGTGGTGGCTTCGGGTATCTCGGCCAGACCAGTGCCTTCCTCTTCCTCGATCCCGGCGATGGTGCGGGGGACAATGACGGTTTCGCCGCGTGCAAACGGATTGGGCTGCACGGCAATGGGCGCTTCTTCCACCGTCAGGGTCAGGTTGCCCTGTGACACGGCCACGCGTGAGATGCGCACCTCCTGCCCCATGACGATCGTGCCCGAGCGCTGATCGACAACAACCCGGGCCTTGGTTTCGGGTTCGACCAGAATATTCTCGATCCGCCCTAGCGCATGGGCCGTGGAAATCGACTGAGTTGCTGCGATGTTCAGCTCGACAGTGCCGGAATCCCGCATGATGGCGACGGCCCGGTTGAACTCGGTGTTGATCGCGGCCTCGATACGGCTTGCGGTGGTAAAATCCGGCTCCCGCAGGGCCAGCCGCATCTGCGTCAGGGCAGACAGGTCAAAATCGATTTCGCGCTCGACCCGCGCGCCGGACGGGATCACCCCCGATGTGGGCACGCCCCGCACGACCGAGGCGGCCTCACCTCCGGCGACCGCGCCACCGGCCAGAACCGTGCCCTGCGCAACCGCGTAGATCTGGCCGTCCGCCGCATTGAGTGGCGTCATGATCAGGGTCCCGCCCAGCAGGCTTTTGGAATCCCCGATGGCAGAGACGGTCACGTCGATCTGCCCGCCAACGCGCGCAAAGGGCGGCAGGCTGGCCGTCACCAGAACGGCGGCGACATTCTTGGGGCGAAAATCCTCCCCCGTGACATTCACGCCCAGCCGTTCAAGGATGTTCGACATGATCTCTTCGGTAAAAGGCGCGTTTCTCAGCCCGTCGCCGGTACCGTTCAGCCCGACAACCAGACCGTATCCCACCAGATCATTGCCCCGCACCCCGTCGAAATCCACAAGATCCTTTAGCCGGATCGTGCCGGCGGACAGCATGGATGGCAGTAGCACCAAAAGGAAAACCAGAACCCTCATCTCAGGAAATTCACCAGCGACAGGTTCGCGTTGCGAACGGTGACGGAATACAGGCTCTCTAACTGAAACTGGACAGTCTGAAGCTGCGCAGCCGTGTCATACGGATCGGCGGCGATCAGTTCGTTCCGGCTGTATTCCAGGCTTGTTCGGGCCGCGCTGTTGCGCGAGGCGGCCTGCTCGATCCTTGCCTCAGCCGCGCCGACCTGCGCGCGCAGGTTCACGACCTCGTTCTGGGTATTGGCCAGATCGACGCCCAGCTGTGTGAACAGGGCGGTGCGCTGGTCCGGCGGTAACGCAAGGGCGTTGTCAGATACCACGGCGGCGACGGCAATGTCCCGCAGAACGTCCTTGATCGCGGGATCGGTTGCGGTGAGAGGCAGAGAGACCGATTCATGTTCGGAAATCTGCATCGGTGCCAGCGATGTGCCCGAACCCTGATAGATCACCGCATCAAAACCCGCCGGGTCGTTGAACCAGTCCTCGGCGGTCTGGCGGATATCAGACGCTGTCGTCAGACCGGTCAGCTCAGCCTCTAATGCAGTCATTAGCGTGCCTGCCGATGGCAGCGGCGACACGTCCGTGGCCACACCCGAAAACAGGCTGCGCCCGCCCGAGCGCGTGTTCAGCGCGGACATGATCGTATCCAGCTCATTCCGGGCCTGCACAGACGCGTTTTCATGCGAAACAGCCTGATTCGATGTTCCAAAAGACAACAACGAAGCGGCGAACTCGGTTACCGAGTCGTTCACGGTGGTCAGGCTCAGCTGCATGGCGTCGGTGAACCGGCCAGCCTCGGCCGTCGAGACCTTGAAGGCGTCCAGCCTGGACAAGCTGCGTTCCAGATCCAGAAGGTGCGAATAGTCGCCATCCAGACGGCCAGACACATCCTGCACCTTCCCCGAAGACAGTTCGTAGGACAGGGTTTCGATCTGAGTTTTGATTTCCGTTGATCGGGTTCGCAGGGTCATGCCCCTGGCAAGGTCACCGATAGACGTCATGTTTATCATCACAACCTCAACAATGTATCCATCAGCTCATCCACCACCGAGATGATCCGAGCATTTGCGGCATAGGTCTGTTCGATCTGCATCAGGCGCTGCAATTCCTGATCCGTGTCCACACCCCGTTCGGCTTCGATCTGAGCCATTTCCAGCTGGGCGCTGTTGGCAAAAGTCAGACGTTGGCGGGCGGTATGGGCCGCCGCGCCGGTTCGGGACAGCAGCGCTTCGGCAACATCGCCGGCGCGCATGTCACCGGTGCCAAAAACCGACCCAGCCACCGGCCTTGCATCGCCCAGAATGGCACTGAAGGCCCGCAATTGCGTGGCATCACCCGGGTTGCCGGGAACCGCCGAACCCAGCCCGGCACGCAATCGCCAGCTGTCGCCGCCGCTGTCAGGATCGACGATCGCGTTCAGGCTGATACGCCCCGCCAGCCCGGCCGGGGCAGTCACGTCGAACCGGTTGCCATCATCGGTGAACAGACCCGGATCCGTGGGCATCGCTGTCGGGTCCAGACCGGGGGTTTCGAACCGCTCGATCAGGTCGCGGGCAAGAATGTCCAGATGACCCTGTGCTTCGACGGCCAGCTCGTCGCGCACCTGAAACTGCGCCATCAGTGCCCCGCCGCGAATTTGCGCTGACTCTCCGCTGACGCGCACGGGGTTTCCGTTCATCTCCAACCCGGACAGCAGGCCGTTGGCCATCGTCATGTGGGGTTTGGTGTCACCGGTCGTCGCAAATGAGAACTCCGCCGCCGTGGATTCCAGCAGGATCAAACCGCCATCCGAATATAGCGAGACCTGATCGTTGGCCCGGGGCACCACATTCACAGCCACCAGTTCGTTGACCTGATCAATCAGTACCTGCCGTTGATCCAGAAGGGCACCGATGTCACCGCCCGCGTATTTGATTGCCGGGATCTTGGCGTTCAGCTCCTCGATGTCGCTGAGCGTCTGGTTCAGCCTGTCGACCTGCTTGCCAATCATGCGATCGGCGTCGGATCGCATCTGCCGCACCCCTTCGGACGCGGCGTTGAGGCTTGTGGCCAGGTCGCGCCCGGTGCGGGCGACCTGATCCAGCCGCTCGGCCGAGTCGGGCAGGCTGGCCGCGGTGATCAGGCTGCTGTCGAATTCCGCCAGCCGTGCCGCAAGCGATGTTGCGTCATCCGCGGACCCCACCAGGCTTTCCAACCGGCTGTGAAAATCGGCCAGGGCGGTCTGCTGCGCCAGATCCGCATCGGTTGCGCGGCGATTGGCGGTCAGGACCGGGTCCTGATGCCGAACCACTCCGACCGTGCGCACCCCATGGCCCGAAATCGTGTTTGTTGCCAGCTCCAGCGACCTGCGGGCGTAGCCGGGCGTCAGAGCGTTTGCGATATTTCCCGATACGACCGAGGCACCGCGGCTGGCGGCCGTCAGCCCGCCCAAAGCGTTGCTGAGTGCTGTCGACATGTTCATGAGGCAGGCCCCCTTTCCGGGTCAAAACTCAGATCAGCGTTTGATGTTTGTGGTTTCCTGCAGCATCTCATCCACCGTCTGAATAACCTTGGCGCTGGAGGAATAGGCGCGCTGGGTCTGGATCATCGAGGTCAGCTCGGTCGCGACGTCGGTGGTGGATTCCTCGCGCGCGAAGGAAACAAGATCGCCGGTCGGACCCTCGCCCGCGTTCCACAGAAAGAATGTCCCGCTTTCCCGCGACGGCGCGTATGTCTGACTGTCCAGCGCGGTCAATCCGTTCGGATTGGGCACATCCGCCAGCGGAATCTGATACATCCGGCGGCTGACACCGGTATCGTAGAACGCGTAGACATAGCCGTTTTCGTCGACCTGCACGCTGGTCATCGTTCCCACGGCCGAACCGTCGCGCGTAATCGAAACCGGTGCAAATGTATCGGATAGCTGTGTGATCCCATCCGCATCCCCGATCTGACCGATATTGATCTCCATCGGGCCGCCCGCGACGTTGACCAGAACGCTGCCGGTTGCCGGGTCGTAGGCACCACCCGATACCGCCGCGACACTGGCCAGGGTGCCGCCTGCCGTCCGGCTGTCGGTAAAGGTCAGGGTGTATTCGCCGATGACCGCACCGCCCGAGGCCGAATCGCGCAGGATCATGGTCCATTCATTGCTGGTTCCCGCTGCGGGCACAGTCGGCACAAGCTCGATATCCACGCTTTCGGATTTGCCCAGATTGTCAAAATATTCGACCGACAAGGGCTGAGTGTCCCCTGCGGCCCCGGCATCAGTGGCTGTTGCCGGCAGGTTCATGCGCAGGTTCATCTGGGTGGTCGGTGAGCCGGACAGTTGATTGACGCTCAGCTGGACGGGTTCCAGCGCCGCCGGCGTATCGCGCGGGACCGAGGGAATCGTGCCATCGGCATTTGCCCGCCAGCCCAGCAGGACAAGGCCAGATTCCGTCACCAGATACCCTTCCTCATTGGTGCGGAACGATCCGGTCGTGGTCAGCAGCATTTCGTTGGACCCGCCGGCGATCTGCGAGCTGGGGCGCACCGGCAGCATGCCACGCCCGCGTACCGCCAGATCGGTCGAGTTGTTGGTCGTGACCAGCGGCCCGCGTTGGTCGATCAGGCGCTGGCTGGTGGTTCTGACACCGCCCGCCGAATAGCTTCCGCCCTGGCCGGACGTCACCATCGAATGAAAATCCGTTTCAACCCGCTTGTATCCAAATGTCGAGGAGTTCGCGATATTGTCCGAAATAGTGGCCAGTCGGTTGGCATTGGCCTTCAACGCGGCCACACCGGCATTCAGCGAAGAGGAAATTGTCATTTGCACGCCCTTCTGTTGCGTCAATCCTTGATGCAACAGGTAACGCGTTGCGCCTTAACAGCGGGCTAACAGGTAAAATGCCGCCTATCCTTTTGCACTCAGGAATTGCGCAGGAAGATGATCTCGATCCTGTTGTTGCGGGCGGCCATCGGGTTTTCGTCCGACAACTCCCGGTCAGCATGCCCGGTGACGCGATCCAGCCTTGGCGGTGCAACGCCCTTGTCCTGCAGCATCCGGCGCACCGCCTGCGCGCGCGCGGTCGATGTATCCCAGGACGGGTCGTAGGCCAGAACCACCGGCGAGGCACTGACATGCCCTTCGACGGCCACATCATTGGTCACCAGATCCGAGGACCGCGCCACCAGCAGTGCCAGTGCACGCATCATCGCCGTGGGCTTGTCGGTTCCCGATTCGAACAGCGGCTGATCGTCGGTGTCGAACAGTTCGACCACCAGCCCCTCGTCGGTGACACGCGTGATGATGTGTTTGAACACCTTGTCCGACACCATGCTTTCCCCGGTCCGGCCCAGAAGCTGGGCCTCAAGCGTGGAAAAATCCTCGGACATCTCCTGACCGCCCTCCGGGGTCACGCCGATTGACCCGCGCGCCTGTCTGGCCACGGTGGGGTGGCGTTTTGCGGCGCCGGATCCATCCATCACCATAGTCTGTTCAGAAAACATATTGTTGCCGCCAAAGGCCCCGTCGCCGCCGCCCGACACCGGGTTGACCGGAATCGTCGGCGAGAAGTAATCTGCCAGCCCCTTGCGTTGCTTTTCGGTCGTTGCGTTCAGCAGCCACATCAACA
The DNA here is from genome assembly GCF_056158465.1 of Ruegeria sp. ABV4_181. NCBI lineage: Bacteria > Pseudomonadati > Pseudomonadota > Alphaproteobacteria > Rhodobacterales > Roseobacteraceae > Ruegeria > Ruegeria sp. ABV4_181. The sequence continues at coordinate 399,656 of NZ_JBSWTI010000002.1, read as the reverse complement.
TGAAGAACGCCATCATGGCCGTGACAAAGTCTGCATACGCGACTTTCCACGCACCGCCGTGGTGACCATCGCCACCTGACACACGTTTCTTCTTGATGATGATCGGCGCCGCGTTTGTGTGCGCACCCATCTCCACCACCTTATTATCACCCGGCTACCGGGGTAGCAGCGCAGGTCTTAAGGCGGGCTTAACACTTAAAATTGTCTTGATTCTCTAGCGTGGAAATCCGGTGTTGGCGCGGCGCAGGATCAGTTGCAAATGGTTGAAACTGTTTTGGATCCCATCCGTTTCGGGTTTGCCGAAGAACGCATCCAGATCATCATGGACACGCACCGCCTGATCCAGCAGCGGGTCCGCGCCTTCGGCATAAAGGCCGGCCTTGATCATCACCTCGGATTGTTCGTAGCTGCCGACCAGCCTGCGGGTGTCCGCGATCATCCGGTTTTCCTCTTCCGTCGCGGCGCCCGGCAGGCTGCGCGAGACCGAACGGCTGAGGTCGATGGCGGGAAAGCGCCCGCGCTCCGCTATCTCGCGGCTCAGCACGATATGCCCGTCCAGTACACCGCGCAGGATATCGGCCACCGGTTCGTCCATATCCGACCCGGCAACCAGAACGCTGAACACAGCGGTGATATCGCCCTGATCCGCCGTACCTGGCCCCGCCCGTTCGCACAGCCCTGCGATCAGAGGGGTGACGGATGGCGGAAACCCCCGCAGCGACGCTTGCTCGCCCATCGCGACGGCGATTTCCCGGTGCGCCTCGGCAAACCGCGCGACGGAATCGGCCAGAAACAGGACGTTCAGCCCCTGATCGCGCAGATATTCCGCCACTGACATGGCCGACCACGCGCACCGCCTGCGCGCCAGGGCCGACTGGTCGGATGTTGCCGCCACCACGACCGAGCGCTTCATCCCCTCGGCCCCCAGCGCGTGACCGACAAACTCATTCACTTCGCGCCCGCGCTCGCCCACCAGCGCCACGACCACGGCATCCGCCTGCATGGATCGCGCCAGGGTCGCCAGCAGGGTGGATTTCCCGACCCCGGACCCGGCGAACAGGCCGATCCGCTGCCCCTGCACCACAGGCAGCAGGGTATTCAGCATGGCCAGCCCTGTTTCCATCCGGACCCCCAGCGGTTTGCGCGCAACGGCCGGGGGCGGGGATTGCATTATGTCCCGCTCCTGTGCGCCCGCCAGCAGAGGTTTGCCGTCAAGCGGCTTGCCAAAAGGATCAACCACCCGCCCCAGCCAGTGCATCCCGGGCGCGAAGGCCGGTGTCTGATCGAGAATCACACGATCCCCTAGGCTGACCCCATCGGGCGCGGCAGCGGGTATCATATGGATCCGGTCCGGTTCGACATGCAGCACCTCACCCGGCAAATCCGGTCCGCTGCGCCGCTGCAGGGTTAGGTGATCACCAACCCGCGCCTGTGCCTCCAACCCCTGTATTTCAATGACGCCGCGCGCCACGCCTGCAACGCGGCCCATATGGCGCACGGCAGACAGCCGGTCGAATTCGCATTTCAGAAGCATCGGGTCGAGATCGGACATCATGGGGTCTCCAACGGGTTTCTGAAAACGCTTTCTAAAGGAATCGGGGTTAAGCCTTGATTGAAATTGATCGAGGGAGAAGCCCCGATGTTCTATGACCTGAACGTCTTTAAGACCGCGTACGCAATGGCAACCCATGCCGGGCAACGGCAGGCCGTCATCGCGCGCAACATGGCCAACGCGGATACGCCGGGCTACCAGCCCCGCGATATCGAGGCTTTTCAGAAAACATTCGAAAACACAGGTGGCGCGGATGCCATGACCGCCACGCGGCAGGGTCACCTGCATGGCGGCACGGCCGCGCGGACCTGGCCCGAATTCGTGGCCGCGCCCGCGGGCGATCCCAACGGAAACGGTGTTTCCATCGAGGAAGAAATGCTGAAGGCGGTGGAGGTCCGGCGCCAGCACGACCGGGCGCTGACCATCTACAAGTCATCCCTGAACATCCTGCGCAGCAGTCTTGGCCGGGCGTAAGGGGCAGAGAGATGAGCGACTTTTCCCACTCCCTGACCGCTTCTGCCAGCGCCCTGCGCGCGCAGGCAGCGCGGCTGCGCCATGTGTCCGAGAATATCTCGAACGCCGATACGCCGGGCTACCGGCGCAAGACGGTTCCGTTTGAGGCCGCCGAAAAGGGCGGCCAGGAGATTGTGCAGGCCGGGCGGGTGACGCTGGACCGCCGCGACGGCGCGCGCATTTATGACCCCGGCCACCCGATGGCGGATGACACCGGCCACTACCACGGCTCGAATGTCGATCTGATGATCGAGATCGCCGATGCGCGTGAAGCGCAGCGCAGCTACGAAGCCAATCTCAAGATGTTCGACCAGACACGCCAGATGTCGTCGAGCCTGATGGAACTCCTCAGAAAATAAAGGACGCCAGAATGGATATCCGATCCCTGACCGCGGCGCAGAACTATGCCGTTGCCCGCCCGGCCACGCAGGCCGACCCCGATCACGCCAGCCTGTCTCAGGGGGTGCGGTCCGGTTTTCAGGACTTTGCCGCGACGCTGAAACACAGTGAACAGATGGCGCAATCGTCCATGATGGGTGAAGCCGATCCGCACGCGCTGGTTCAGGCACTGGCGCAGACCGAGCTGGCCGTGGAAACCGCCGTCATAGTCCGCAACAAGGTGGTTGAGGCTTATCAGGAAATCCTGCGGATGCCGGTCTGACCTGATGCTTAGCGAAGGTCTTTTCTATGACATCGTGCGTCAGGCGCTGTGGGTCGCGGTGATCACCTCGGTTCCGATCCTGGCGGTGGCGCTGATCTCGGGCCTTGTCGTGGGCCTGTTCCAGGCGCTGACCTCGGTGCAGGAGATGACGCTGACCTTCGTCCCCAAGCTGATCGCCATCGTCGTCGTGTTCTGGATTTCCATGGGATTCATGACCCAGACGCTGGTGACGTTTTTCACAGGAACACTCATCCCACTAATCGCCGGAGGTCGCTGATGGATACCGCCTATGTCACCCTGTCCCGTCAAAGCGGATTGATGAATGAAATGCGGCTGGTGGCGAACAACATCGCCAATGCCAACACCACCGGTTACCGCGCACAGGGGCTCGTGTTCTCGGAGTTTGTGCGCGACATGCCGGGGAACCCGTCGCTGTCGATGAGCCGGGCCGAAGTGCGCAACACCTCATTGCAGCAGGGCTTGCTGACCGAAACCGGCGGTCAATTCGACTTTGCCATCGAAGGCGATGGGTTCTTTATGGTCGAAACACCTGCTGGAAACCGGCTGACGCGTGCGGGGGCGTTTTCACCAAGCGCCGAGGGTGATCTGGTCACGATGGACGGGCACCGGGTGCTGGACGCGAACGGCGCCCCCGTGTTCATTCCGCCCGACGCGGCCTCGGTCGATGTAGGCAGCGACGGCACGCTGAGCGTCGAGGGCCAGTTGCTGGGGCAGATCGGTGTCTACCGCGTGGCCGATCCAACAACGCTGGTGCGCGAGGGCAGCACGCAATTCCGGGCAGAGGGTGACATAGATCCCGTCGACGCGCCGGTGGTGCTGCACCGCTTCCTTGAAGGCTCCAACGTTAATGCCATCGAACAGGTGACCCGTCTGGTGGAAATCCAGCGCGCCTATGAACTGGGGCAGAGTTTTCTGGAAACCGAGGACGAACGAGTTCGCGGCGCGCTCAAGGCGATGATGCGGTGATTTGTAAACAGGAGGGCACGACATGCGGGCATTGAAGATCGCGGCAACAGGCATGACCGCGCAGCAGATGCGGGTCGAAACGATCTCGAACAATTTGGCGAACATGAACACCACCGGCTACAACGCGCGGCGGGCGGAATTTGCGGATCTGCATTACCAGCAGATGGCGCGGGCCGGGACGGTGAACGCCAATGACGGGACGGTCCTGCCAACCGGTGTTCAGCTGGGGCTGGGGGTGCGCCCCGCGGCGGTGACGGTGCATCTGGCGCAGGGCGCGCTGTCTGCAACCGGCAGCGATCTGGATGTCGCCATCGAGGGGCGCGGTTACCTGGAGGTGACACTGGCCAACGGGCAATCTGGTTATACACGGGATGGCAGTCTGAAACGCTCGGCCGAGGGGCTGATCGTCACGTCGGACGGCTATGCCGTGGCTCCGGAAATCACCGTACCCGACGACGCCCGGTCGATCTCGATCAATGCTTCGGGCGAGGTCTATGCCTATTTCGATGATGCGCCGGAGGGGCAGCTATTGGGCGAGTTCACCTTGGCCAGCTTCTCGAACGCCAAGGGGCTCGAAGCGATCGGCAGCAACCTGTTCAAGGAGACCGAAGCCTCGGGTGCGCCGGTGGTCGGCACCCCGGGTGAAGACGGTCTGGGCACCTTGCGTCAGGGATATCTCGAAGACAGCTCGGTTGATGCGGTGCGCGAGGTGACCGAGTTGATTGAGGCTCAGCGGGGATATGAAATGAACGCCAAGGTCATTTCCGCGGTCGATCAGATGATGGGCGCAACCACGCAGGTGCGGTGATGCGGGTTCTGGCCCTGTTTGTGTCGCTTGTTTGGCCGGCTCTTCTCTGCGCCGACATTGTCGTTCCGACGCGCACCATTCGTGCAAAGGAAATCATAACGGCAGGCGATCTGGAAGTCAGCGCCCGGCAGGTGCCGGGTGCAGTGACCGAGCCCGAAACGCTGATCGGGCAAGAGGCCCGCAAGGCCCTGTATCCCGGGCGCCCCATTCACGACAGCGATTTCGGACCGCCAGCGCTTGTCGACCGCAACGATCTGGTGGTCCTGGTGTTCGACCGCCGCCCCCTGTCGATCACGGCCGAAGGCCGCGCGCTGGGCCGCGGCGCGGCGGGTGACCGGATCCGGGTCATGAACCTGTCGTCGCGGTCGACCGTCACAGGCGTTATCCGGCCGGACGGCCTAATCGAGGTGAAATGATGTCAGGATTATCGAAAGCGCTGTGGATAGCCGTGATTGCGGTGTCGGCCTGCGGGCGCGTGGATCATCTGGGAAAGCCTCCCAGTTTCACACCCAATGAAGATTTGCCGGAACATGTCGCGATGTTGTGGCCCGGTCTGCCCCTGCACACACAGCCGCAGCGCAATGTCGACAGATCCTCGCTCTGGAGTGGCGGTCAGCAGTCGCTGCTGGGCGATCAGCGGGCGATCAAGAAAGGCGACATCCTGACAGTGGTGATCGAGCTGGACGAGAAGGCCGAATTCTCGAATGACACGGAACGGTCCCGTTCGGGGTCCGAAGCCCTTGGGATCGTCGGCCTGTTCGGGTTGCCCCAGCGCGCGGCCGAGCATTTGCCGGACGGAGCCACGCTGGAAGAAGCGGTTTCGATCGACTCGTCCTCGAAAAGCAGCGGCGAAGGATCGGTGAAACGCAAGGAAAAACTGACCCTCCGGGTTGCCGCCACAGTGATCGACGTATTGCCAAACGGTGTCCTGTCGATCTCGGGCTCGCAAGAGCTGCGGGTCAATTTCGAACTGCGCGAGCTGTTGGTGGCCGGCTATGTGCGACCGCAGGATATCTCTCGCAAGAACGAGATCACCTATGACAAGATCGCCTCTGCCCGCGTGTCCTATGGCGGGCGTGGGCAGATCACCGATGTGCAGCAGCCGCGTATCGGTCAGCAGATTCTGGATGCCGTGCTGCCCTATTGAGGTTTGGATATGATGAAGAAACTTGTACCCGTATTATTCCTGCTGGCCGGGCTGGGCAGTGGCATAGGTGCCGGCGTCTTTCTGACCCCGTCCGGGCAGGCGGCGACGGACTCGAAAGAAGCGAAGGCTGGCTCGGAACCCAAATCGACGAAGGACAAACCGGTCAAATCCAAGACGGGGAAGTCGGGCAAGGAGAACAGCAAGGGTGAGTTTGAATACCTGAAGCTGACCAAACAATTCGTCGTTCCGGTGGTCGACTCGGATCGTATTGCGGCTCTGGTCACCATGTCGCTGAGTCTTGAGATCAAGCCCGGCATGACCGAGGCATTTTATGCGATCGAACCCAAACTGCGCGACGGGTTTCTGCAGGTGATGTTTGATCACGCAAACACGGGCGGTTTCGACGGCGCCTTTACCGAGTCCGACAATCTGAAAGTGTTGCGCAAGGCACTGCTGGAAACGGCGCGCAAGGATCTGGGCGACGACGTATCACAGGTCTTGATTCTGAGCGTCAGTCGCCAAGACGCCTGACCGCATCGGCGCGCATTGCGCCCCGGATCACCAAGATTTCTTGCTTTGCGCACGACGGCGGTCCGCCTCTCTGGCCGCCGCCAGGTTTGCGACCGCCTGTTTCCGGCCAAAGGCCGCGCGCAGCGCGTCCAAAGCCGTGAGCTTTTGCGCCCGCAGCCGGGTCAGTTCGGTGTTCAGCTGTCGGCGGGTGGACGATTCCCATCCCTGCCACAGAACATCCGTGCCGGTGATGCGGTACCCATCCGTCAACGCGCTTTCCCGGCGACATTGCCGGGCCTGTGCATCCAGCCGGGCCAATTGGGTCTGAACCCGGGCCTCCGCCTCGATCAGGGGGCGCAATATGTTGTATTCCTTTTGGAACCCTGCCTCGGTCACGTGTTCCAGATCGGACAATTCTGCAGGTGTCATCTGATTTGTCCCTTCGCTCGTTTGCGCATCGCCTCGGCAAATCTGATCGCCGCCGCAACCGGGCGGTAATAGTCTTCCGCGATTTCCTGTCCGATCTCGAGGGTGGCATGCAGGGCGCGTGCGGTCGGCGGGTCCGAGTGGATCGGGACCCCTGCCTGCGCGGCAGCCGTGCGGATGGCGGCGGCGACCTCATCGACACCCTTGGCCACACAGACCGGGGCAGAGCCCGCGGCCCGGGACCATTTCAACGCCACCGCGAAATGGGTCGGATTGACGATCACGACATCGGCCTTCGGCACATCCGACATCATCTGGTTCGTTGCGATGTCCTGCGCGCGCTGCCGGCGTTGCTGTTTGACATGCGGGTCGCCTTCGGCATCCTTGGTCTCGTCCTGAATTTCCTTGCGGGACATCCGGTTCTTGCGCATGTGTTCCGAGTACTGCCACACATAATCGACCGCGCCGATCACCAGCGCCACGGCGATGACGATGAACAGGAAGCGAAACAACAGGTTCATCATCAGCGTCACCGACGACCGCGCCGGCGCGGCGCTGGCTGACAGGATGTCGCTGAGGTTGGCGCGCAGGAAAAGCGTCAGGCAGGTACAGTAGATCGCAAGCTTCACGAAGCTTTTGGCGAATTCGAACAGGCCGCCCCGCCCGAACTTGTTTTTCGCGTTTGACGGGATCGAGATGCGCGACAGCTTTGGCTTCAGCTTGCCGGGCGCAAATACCAGTGCGCGCTGGGCAATCAGGCTCAGCAATACGGCGGTGGCAGGCAGAGCGAACAGAATGGAAACGGAATACAGCGCCGCTTTCAGCATCCCGCCGATCGGGTTGACGGCCGGGCCCTCCGTCAGCAAAGGCCCGATTTCGCCGGACTGCTCGATCAGGACAACAAACAGCGATCCGATGTGTTGAACACCCATCTGCCCGGCGGCCAGCAAGGCGATAAGAAAACCGGAATACGCCGCAACAACGGACAGGTCGTTGGATTTGGCGACCTCTCCCTTTTCCCGCGCCTTCCGGAGTTTTTGCGGTGTCGGTTCATACGACTTGTCGCTGTCATCCTCCGCTCCGCTCATCGTGCGCCCTCAAGCGGGTTGACCATGAAAGCAAACAGCGCGTCGGACCAGACGGACAGGATCATGGGGGCACCTGCAAACAGCAGAAACAACCCGGCAAATGTGATGGCCGGGGCACCGACAAAGGCCACCATCAGTTGCGGCATGGCCCGGTTGATGACCCCAAGCGCCAGGTTGTAGATCAGCGACGCAATGACAAAGGGCATGGCCAGAGCAAAGGCAAGGCCAAAGCTGCGCGCGATCTGCTGCACCCCCCATTGCGACAAGTCCGGCGCAAGCGGGGCCGCGCCCGTGGGAAACAGGGTATAGCTGTGGATCAGAAACTGGGCCGCCCGGATATGCAGACCCAGCAACACCGCCAAAGCCAGACCTGCAAGCGTCAGCAGATACCCCATGGCGGGAACCGGGTCAGCTGCCGCTCCGCCCAGAATCTGCGACAGAGAGGTGGCCTGCGCCGCGATCGACCCGGCCGTTTGCAGGGCCAGAACGAACAGCCGCAGGGCCATCCCCAAAGCCATTCCGATCAGGACCTCGGTCAGGACCAGGCGCGTCACCGGCAGCAAGCCCGACCCGGCGGCGGGCGTCGGCACCGCAGGGGTGACGATCAGCGTGAAGGCCACAGCGACCCCGAGCTTGACACGAGCCGGAACGCTGCGTTCGCCAAAGGCGGGCAGCAGGGATACCAGAGCCGCGACCCGCAAGAACACCGCAAAGAGGTGCCAGATCCCGTCGCCCAGATGGGACAGCAGGTCCGGTGGCAGCGCGATCACGCGGGCACCGTTCCGACCAGCGCGGGCCGCGCCTCAAGCCCGATTTCCTCGAAGGACAGGACCGGATTGGACACGCCACGCGCGTGCAGGATGGTGCGCAGCAACCTGCGGCGGCGGGTCGAGGTCACCAAGGCGGGAAACAGCCCGCTGTCAGCCGATTGCGCGACACTATCGACCACCCCATCCGCCAGCTTGTTGAACAGGTTCGGCGGCAACGCAACGTCCAGCCCGGCATTGGGCGCGTCGATCTGATAGGTGGCGAATGTGTCTTCCCATTCCGGGGCCAGCTGGATCAGGGGGATCGAGCCATCCTCGCGCTTCATGTCAGCGACCAGCTGGAACCCCAGCCGCTGCCGGACCAGTTCGCATATACCTTCAGGCTGGGTGGTGGTCAGACGGGCCTCGGCCACGCTTTCCAGGATCAGGGCCATATTTCGGATCGACACCCTTTCATCCAGCAGCAGCCGCAGCACCGCGTGCAGCGTGTCGATCGGTACTTTGTCGGGGATCAACTCATCCAGCAGCTTGCGGTTTGCTTCGGCCCGAACCGGATCGCTGAGCCGCGCCATCTCGGACAGCAGGCGGCGCAGGGATTTCAGGGTCAGCAGGCGCGAGAAATTCTGTTTGATGATTTCCAGCAGATGAGTGGCCAGGATTTCGGGCGGCGAGACAATCGTCGCGCCGCTCATCGCTGCGGCTTCCTGATCCTTGGGCAGGATCCAGCGGGCGGGGGCGCCGTAGACCGGTTCCGTCACATCATTGCCCTCGGGCAGCAGGTCATGGCCGTCCTGCACCAGCGCCAGAACCAGATCGGGGTTCAGAACGCCGCGGGCCTGCTCGACCCCCTGTACCTTGACGACATAGGTGCCCATGGGCAGGTCAGCCCGGTCGGTCAGCCGGATATCCGGCAGGATCAACCCAAAGCTGGAGGCGACATAGGTCCGCATATTGGCGATCCGTGCGTCCAGACCGGTGCCGGGGTTCAGCACCATGCTGACCAGATCGGGGGCGAACTCCAGATGTACATCGTCCAGATCCAGAATGTCTCCGATGGCCTGAGAGATCGGGGCCTCATCCTGCGGCGCTGTGGTCAGGGCCTCGGCCGCCTCGGCCTTTTGCTTGCGCTGCACGTTATAAGCCGCGTAACCCAGCACGCCCGCACCCAGAATAAAGGGCAGAAACGGCAGGCCGGGCACCAGCGCGAACAGGACCATCAGAACCGCAACCGTCGCCAACGCGGCGGGGTGCCGCCCCAACTGCGAGAATATCGCGCTGTCGGTCGCACCCTGCGTCCCGCCCCGCGCCAGCAGCAGCGCGGAGGCGATCGAAATGATCACCGCGGGAATCTGCGACACCAGCCCGTCGCCGACGGTCAGGATGGCATAGGTCTCAAACGCCGAGGATACAGGCATCCCGTGCACGATCACGCCCATGATCAGACCCATCACAAGGTTCAGCAGCGTGATCAACAGCCCGGCAATCGCGTCGCCCTTGACGAATTTCGAGGCACCGTCGAGCGAACCGAAAAAGGTCGTCTCCTGCTGTTCGCGCTCGCGCCGTTCCTTGGCCTGCTGATGGTCGATGGCCCCGGCGGACATGTCGCTGTCGATGGCAAGCTGCTTGCCCGGCATCCCATCCAGCGCGAAACGGGCACCGACCTCGGCCATGCGGGCGGCGCCTTTGGTGATGACCATGAAATTCACGATCAGCAGAACCCCGAACACCACCAGACCCAGGAAAATGCTGCCGCCCATGACGAAATTGGCAAAGCCCTCGATCACGTCCCCGGCGGCGCCGGGCCCGGTGTGCCCCTGACCGATGATCAGCTTGGTCGAGGATACGTTCAGCGACAGCCGCAGCATCAGTGACGCCAGCAGGATCGTCGGGAAGGACGAGAAATCCAGCGGCCGTTCGATAAACAGCGTCAGGGTGAAGATCAGGATCGCCAGTGCAAAGGACGCCGCCAGTCCCACATCCAGCACCCAGGCGGGCATCGGCAGGATCATCATCACGATGACCGTCATCAGCGCCAGCGCCAGCAACACGGTCGGGGAAAACAGGGAACGGGCGTCGATATTGGGCACGCAGGGCTCCTAGTTGAAGGGGATAAAGGCGGCAGTCGCGGTCGCGGACGGGACCAGCGACCCAAGTGTACCTGCACCAGAAGGCGGTGCCTGATCCGGGATCAGGGGCGCGGCGGCGGTGGCGAACGGATCGCGCGCTGCCGGCCCTGGCGCGGGCAGGTCCCGATCCAGCCGGGCCAGAACGGTCTGAAACCGGTCAGAATATGCATTGGCCAGCGATGGGGTGCGGGAATGGAAAGCGCCGACGGCAGCAGGCCAGGACCCAAGTTCGGCATGAAGGTCTTTCAGGAATCTTGCCGCATAGGCCGCGTTTTCATCCGGATCGAACATGGCATCGATGGACCGGAATGCCTTGCCGTGCCAGCGGTAGTTGATCTGAAAGCAGCCGATGTCAAAGCTGCGCTTGCCCGCTTTGAAGATATTGAAAACATAGGTTTTCGCCTCAAATTCGGAGGTGAACCAATATCCCTGACCTTCGACGTTGATGGTCCAGGGCCAGGGTTCCAGACGTCCGTCCCGGACGCGTCCGGTTTCCACCCGGGCGATTGCGCGCATAACGTCCGGCGGTACCCCTTCGGACAGGGCGGCGCGGTGTGCGGCAGTGTCGCAGATGCCTGCGATGCGGGTGGCGGGCAGGGCCAGACCCTGTTGTGCCACCAGCAGGGCGACAATTGCCGCCAGGAATATCGTGCGATTTGGCATTCTGCCGGTCCGGGATTCTGATCAGTCCGGTTCAGGCTAGTCGCGCCAGGGTTTACAGAGGGTTATCAGCCGCTCAGATTCGATCGATCCGCCGGCCGAACACGACGCTGGTATTGGTGCGCAGAACACCGGGGATTTTGGCCAGATCGTCGACCAGAATGTCCAGGTCCTCGATCCTCGGGGCCTCGGCCGACAATAGCAGGTCGAACTCACCATTGATCGACAGGCAAAGCTTTACCTCGGGATAAGCTTCGAGCCGCTTGATGATGCGCGTGGTTTCCTTTTGCTGCACTTCCAGCAGCACGACGACCTGCACGCGCGGGGCGTCGTCGGGGCTGTTCAGGACCACCGAATACCCGGCGATCACGCCGCGTTCCTCCATCCGTTTGATGCGCTCGATCACGGTTGTCCGGGCCACGCCCAGTTTCGCGGCGATCTTGGTGGTGGACTCGCGGGCATTGTGTTGCAGGGCTGAGATTATGCGGCGGTCAAGCTGATCCATGGTAGCCAAGGTGTAGTGCAGAGTGGCAGGGATGCTCAAGACATGTCAGGGTGTTCTTTTGAAACGGCTTTCTGATCGGCATCCGGCCGGATGAGTGTGGCCGCAATCAGCCCGGGGACCGCGGCCAGCGTCATCCATGCAAGCGCTTCGGCCGTGCTTTGGGTCGTCATGAGCCAGCCCGCCAGCGGATACAGCACCAGCCAGCAGGCATGCGACAGGGTGAACTGGGCCGCAAAAACCGCCGGGCGATCCTCGGGGCGGGCGGAACGGGTCAGCAGGCGACCCGATGGCGTCAGCGTTGCCGAGTATCCGAAGCCAACACAGGCCCACAAAGCTGCAAGACCGGCCAGTGACATCGGCACAACCGCAAACAGACCCGCGGACAGGCCGAGCGAGAGGGTGCCGAACACCGCACCGGCTCGCATGACGGTGCGGTCCTTGTGCCTGTCCAGCAGGCCCGGAAGCACCACGGCCGCCAGCATGGAGCCGCCGCCATACCCGGCCAGCGCAACGGCAACGGCGCTTTCGGACAGCCCCAGATCGGCGCGTACGATGACAACGGTGTTGACGATGACCGTCGCGCTCAGCGCTGCGGCCGCCCATGTCAGCGCGAGCAGGCCACGCAGGCGGGGGGTGTTCAGATACATCCGAAGACCGCGCGTCGTCCGATCGTAAATTCCGCGACGCCGAGTGGGTCTGGGCGAGGGCAGGGCAACCGAAATCACCAGCAGGGCCGAGGCGACAAAGCCCAGACCAGTACCCCAGAACAGGCTGTCGAAACTCACAACCAGCAGCAACGCGGCAGCCAGCATCGGGCTGACCAGGCTTTCCATGTCATAGGCCAGCCGCGACAGGGACAGGGCCCGCGTGTAATCCTGTTCGTCCGTCAAAACGTCCGGAATGGTGGCCTGAAAGGCCGGAGTGAATCCGGCTGAGGCCGATTGGAGCAGGAAGATCAGAACGTAAACCTGCCAGACCTCGGTCACGAAGGGCAGGCACACGGCCACAAGCGCCCGAACCAGATCCAGCACCACCAGCATGCGCCGTCGGTCCATGCGCTCGGCAAACGCGGCGGCAACAGGGGCGATGACCACATAGGCGACCATCTTGATCGTCAGCGCGGTTCCCAGAACCAGCCCCGCAGCGTCCCCGGCCAGATCATAGGCCAGCAAGCCCAGTGCAACGGTCGCCAGCCCGGTGCCGGTCAGCGCCACGACCTGAGCGGCCAGCAAATGGCGATACACCCGGTTTTGCAGGACCCGCAGCATGGCCTACAGATACTTGGTGATGGCTTTGAAATCCTCGACATCGTTCCGGTCGCCCTGAGCCCCGGGAGATAGGCAATGATCGATGTGATCGTGTATCAGAACGCGTTTGGCATTGGTGATCGCCTTTTCCACTGCAAAAAGCTGCTGGGCTATGTCCGTACAGGGGGCCTGATCGTCCATCATTTCGATCACTTTCGCCAGATGACCATGCGCCCGTTTCAGGCGCGCCTTGATCTGAGGGTGCGAGTCGTGGATGTGCTGAGTCATGGATTATCCTTATCCCCCCCATAGGGATAAAGTCAAACTCGGACCACCCGAACAGTGGGATCATGCCTATGGCGTTGAGTTTATAGGTCAAACCCCCTATCTCGGGGGCGACAGCGCATAAAGGAAGACCCCGTGGCGAACCATCTTTACAAAAACGACCTGCCGGACGGGCTGAATCTGGGCCCTGTTGTGGCCATAGATTGTGAAACCATGGGGTTGAACCCGCACCGTGACCGGCTCTGTGTGATCCAGATGTCGGGCGGTGACGGCAACAGCCATATCGTTCAGGTCGGGAAAGACCAGACCGAGGCACCGAACCTTTGCGCCATGTTGGAAAACCCGGATGTGCTGAAACTGTTCCATTTCGGCCGGTTCGATATTGCCGCGATGTACCACAGTTTTGGCGCGCTGGCCGCGCCGGTCTATTGCACCAAGATCGCCAGCCGACTGGTCCGCACCTATACCGACCGGCACGGGCTGAAGAACCTGTGTCAGGAACTGATCGGCGTCGATATCTCGAAACAGCAGCAAATGAGCGACTGGGGCGCCGAAACACTGACCGAAGCGCAGCTGGACTATGCCGCCTCGGACGTTCTGTACCTGCACCAGCTGCGCGATGCGCTGGACGCGCGTCTGGCGCGCGAAGGCCGGACCGAGATGGCGCAGGCCTGTTTTGACTTCCTGCCGATGCGTGCGAAGCTGGACCTCGCCGGTTGGCCCGAAACGGATATTTTTGCGCACTCATGACCGACACCGAAGCCTTCCTCAGAACCGCCCGACAGGTTGTCACCGACGAAGCCCGCGCGCTGGACGTGCTGGCCGGAGCGCTGGACGAACATTTCGCCGAAGCGGTGCAACTGATCCTGCAGGCCACCGGCCGCATCATCGTCAGCGGCATCGGCAAGTCAGGTCATATCGGCCACAAGATTGCGGCGACGCTGGCCAGTACCGGTACGCCCGCCTATTTCGTGCACCCGGCCGAGGCCAGCCATGGCGATCTGGGCATGGTATCCAAAGGCGATGTGGTGCTGGCGATCTCAAACTCGGGCGAAGCGCCGGAACTGGCCAATTTGCTGGCCTTCACCCGCCGCTTTGGCATTCCGCTGATCGGCTTGTCCAGCAAGCCCGAAAGCACGTTGATGAAACAGGCGGATGTGCATCTGCTGATCCCGTCGATGGGCGAGGCCTGCGGTTTCGGCATGGTGCCCTCGATCTCGACCACGCTGACGCTGGCGATGGGCGATGCGCTGGCGATCGCGCTGATGAAGTACCGCGATTTCAAGCCCGAGGATTTCCGCGCCTATCACCCCGGCGGCAAGCTGGGGGCGCGGCTCAGCACAGTGCGCGACCTGATGCATACCGGCGCAGCGCTGCCCCTGGTAAATGCCGATACCCCAATGAGCGATGCGCTGATCGAAATCAGCCAGAAAGGCTTTGGCGTCGCCGGTGTGACGGATGCGCAGGGGCAGCTGGCCGGGATCATCACCGACGGCGACCTGCGCCGCCATATGGACGGTCTGCTGGATAAGACAACCCGGCAGGTGATGACGGAAAATCCGACCACAATCGGCCCGGACGCTTTGGCGGAAGAGGCTGTGGCGATCATGAATGACCGCAAGATCACTTCGCTGTTCGTCGTGGCGCCGGAACAGAATGCCCCGGCCGAAGGTCTTTTGCACATCCATGACTGCCTGCGGGTCGGTCTGGGCTAGGCGGAGGGCACAGCCGTGGATGGTCATTCCCGTATGGTGCAGTTCTTCAAGGTGGTGCTGCCGCTGGCCGCCATCGTGATTCTGTCGACCGTTTTTCTGCTGTCTCGGAGCATCGAAACCAACGTGACCGTGCCTTTTGCGCAGAACGACATTGATCAGCGGCTGGCCGATCAGGTCGTGACGCAGCCAAACTATCGCGGCACCACCCGCAAGGGCGAACAGGTCCAGATCGAGGCGAACAGGGCGACTCAGGGCACCGAGAATGCGACCCCGACCGCAGCCGAGTTCCGCGGCCGTCTGGGCTTGTTGAACGGCGGGGTCATCACTCTAGATTCAAATTCCGGGATGATCAGGCCCGACAAGAATACCGCCACCTTCGTCGGCGACGTGGTCATCACCACAACGGACGGTATCGAAGTTACCACGGATTTGCTGAACACCGCCCTGGACGAAATCCGCGGAGATACGCCCGGGCAGGTCAATGGCACTGGGATTATTGGAGATTTTTCAGCCGGTCGGATGACCTTCGGAACAAAAAAAGAGGACGGTCCGGTCCATATTATTTTTACAGACGGGGTGAAGTTGATATATGAGCCTCAAAAAGCAGAAAGATAACCTGTGTTTCATTTTCGTGTAGCCCTAGTTTGCAGTGCCCTGGTAACCGGTGCCTTCCCCGCGACAGCGCAAGAGACCCAGGTCGGGTTCGGAGCGGTGAACAACGACCCGACTCTGCCGGTCGAGGTCACGTCGGAAACGCTGAACGTCAATCAGGAGGACGGATCGGCGGAATTTCTGGGAAATGTGATCGTCATCCAGGGGGAAATGCGCCTGACGGCCGAACGCGTTCTTGTCATCTACAATCAGGAACGCTCGGGCATCGAACGCATGGAGGCGACAGAGGATGTGGTTCTGGTCAGCCCGCCTGACGCGGCCGAAGGCGACTGGGCAGAATACACCATCGACTCGGGTGAGATCGTGATGAAGGGCAATGTGCTGCTGACGCAGGGGCCCAGCACGATCAGCGGCGATCAGATGAATGCCAATCTGACCACCGGCAAGGCGACTGTCACGGGCAACGTCAAAACCATTTTGCAATCGGGTAAAGAGTAATGGCGCGACCACATCTGTCCGTCGCCGAGGGAAATTCCGGCCTCAGGATCGAAAAGCTGCGGAAATCCTACCGCAAAAAGACCGTGATCCGGGATGTCTCGATGACGTTGGACCGGTCCGAAGTGGTGGCGCTGCTGGGCCCGAACGGGTCGGGCAAGACCACGACGTTTTATTCCGTGGCCGGGCTGGTTTTCCCCGAGGCCGGAACGGTCACGATTGACGGCCAGACTGTCACGACCCTGCCGATGTATCGCCGCGCCCGTCTGGGTATCGGTTATCTGCCGCAGGAGATGTCGATCTTTCGCGGCATGAGCGTCGAGGACAACATCGCGTCGGTTCTGGATATCACGGTCAGTCACGCGCATCGCCGCAAGGAGCGGCTGGAAGAACTGTTGTCGGATTTCTCGATCGAACACCTGCGCCGCGCCCCTGCGCTGGCCTTGTCGGGGGGCGAGCGCCGCCGGGTCGAGATCGCCCGTTGTCTGGCGGCCGATCCGAAATATCTGTTGCTGGATGAACCCTTTGCCGGCGTCGATCCGATCAGCGTCGGCGATATCCGCCATCTTGTCGCCGATCTGAAAAAACGCGGGATCGGCGTGCTGATCACCGACCACAACGTGCGTGAAACGCTCGAAATCGTGGACCGCGCCTATATCCTGCATGACGGTCAGGTTCTGATGTCCGGCACCCCGGACGAAGTCGTCGAAAACGAAAACGTGCGGCGGGTCTATCTGGGCGAAAACTTCCGCATTTCATGAGGTTGCGCGGTAATGCGCCAAGCGCATGGCGGAAATCACGTATATACACGCCTGTTTTGATTGACTCTTCCCCCGTCTCTTGCCTCAATTGGGTTATGGCATTTCTTCGGTTCCCGTCTGGATCACGATGCCCCTTCGTCGAAGGGCGAGCGGTTCGGCTACCGCAGGAAACGCCGATATCCCCCACCCGATAAAAACAAGTGCGTCCCGTAACGTGACGTCAAAATGGGTGTGAATTGTGAAGGAGATCACATGCGTTACCAAATCAGCGGAAAACAGATCGACATCGGTGTAGCACTTCAAACTCATGTGCAGACCGAACTGGGCGATGTCGTGGGCAAATATGCCCAGCGGCCGACTGACGCCAATGTCGTCTTTTCCCGTTCCGCGCATGAATATGTGTGCGAAACCACTGTGCATCTTTCCACCGGCCTGACGGCGCAGGCCAAAGCGCATGCAACTGAAATCTACGCGGCATTTGAGGCATGCTGCGACAAGATGGAAACCCAGTTGCGCCGCTACAAGCGCCGTCTCAAGGACCACCACAAGGATCGGGCTGAGCCGGTTGAACTCTTTGGTGCTTCCTCTTATATCCTCGCCTCTGACGAATCGGAGACGGCTGACGAGCCTGACTCTCTGCAGCCGATGATTGTGGCTGAGATGGAAACCAAAATCCCATCGCTGAGTGTTGGTGAAGCCGTTATGCAGATGGAACTGGCTGGCGCTCCGGTGCTGGTGTTCCGGAATGAAAACAAGGATGGATTGAATGTCGTGTATCGTCGGGATGACGGTAATATCGGCTGGATCGATCCGTAACAGGCAAGAATAGCAAGGTAAGCCCCTGCGCAAGCGGGGGCCCCGCCACGGAGCGTGATCATGGAGCTTTCGAGCATACTGAAGCCCGAAGCAGTACGTGTATTGTCCGCCGCTTCCAGCAAGAAGCGGCTGTTTCAGGAAGTCGCCGATGTTGCAGAGGCGGCGCTGGGTCTTGAGGCCCAGATTGTTGTCGACGGGTTGCTGGAACGGGAAAGCTTGGGGCCGACCGGCGTGGGCCATGGCGTGGCGTTGCCGCATGCGCGCATGTCCGAGCTTGAGGTCGTTTCCGGGGTGTTCGTGATGCTGGAAAAGCCGATTGATTTCGGATCGGTTGATCGGCAGCCGGTCGATATCGCTTTTGCCCTTTTTGCACCTGAAGAGGCCGGTGTGGATCACCTGAAGGCACTGGCGCTGGTGTCCCGGACCCTGCGCGACACATCTGTTTGCGCAAAGCTCAGGGCGAACCCGGACCCGGTCAAGCTTTACGCCATCCTGACCGAAGCCCAGTCGATGCAGGCAGCCTGACTTTCGGAAGATACAAAAAAGCCCCCGGATTTGCGGGGGCTTTTTGATTCCGGGGCTGCGGTCTGGGTCAGCCGCCGGTTCCCATTTCCAGCGTCCACCAGATTTTGCCGCCGCCTTCCTGATGCCAGGCAAAGCCCATCTGCGAGGCTTTGGGGTCCATGATCACCGCGCGCGGTCCGGGCTCCTGCATCCAGGCGGCCAGCGTTTCGGTCTCTGTCTCGTAGGTTTCGGAAATGGCTTCGCCCAGGAAGGTGCCGTAGTAACCCACGCGCTGGGCACGATCCAGCGGCGACGATCCGTCAGAGCCAAAGTGCCAGGGGCGGTTCTGCCGCGCCATATCCTTGGAATGCGTGGCCGCCGCGGCATTCAGCTGCGCGTTCAGCTGAACCGACTGCAACCCCTGCGCCTGGCGCAGCGCATTGACCGAATCAAGCATGCGGAACTGCAGTTTTTCCGGGTTGCCCCGAATCTTGTAGACCGTCGGCAAAGGACGGCCATCGGTCCCGTAGGTCGGCGTGCTGCCGGTGGTACATGCGGCCAGTGCGAAAAGGCAAACGGACAGTAAGGATAAGATACGCGTCATGATCGACCTGATAATTGTGTTGTCCTACGGCATAACGCGACAGACCGCCCTGAGCAAACCTGCTTTGACGCTGTTTCGCGTGATTCTGCCGGTTTGATTTGCGACTGAAGCATTCTGGCAATAAAATGTGCCAGAATTTCAGATGGCCTTAGCAAAGGACCGCCCGTCATGGTCAAGAAACGCATTCACTCATCCACCCGCCGTGGATTCCTGGCAGGTGCTTCGGCCCTTGTGGCTTCGCCGGCAATCGCCCAGTACATCCCCGGTGATCCGTTGCGCCCGGCACCCGAGGCGGAACCACAGGTGCGCCGCAACATATCGGGGTTCCGTGCGCTGGACTGGCAGCCCTACTTCTCAAACACCAATAACGGAGCCATTCTGGTCGATACGGTTTCGCGGGCATTGCACTACTGGTCCGAAGATCAGCGGGTGTACAGGCTGTACCCGTCCTCGGTGCCGCTGACCGAGGAGCTGACGCGCCGCGGCCGCACCAGCGTGATCCGCAAGGTCGAAGGGCCCAGCTGGTCGCCGACCCCATCAATGAAAAAGCGAAACCCCGAATGGCCGGATTATATCCCTCCGGGTCCCGATAACCCATTGGGAACACACGCTTTATATTTGAGTTGGAAATATTACCGCATCCACGGAACCCATGACACACGCAAAATCGGCCGCCGGTCGTCGAATGGCTGCATCGGCCTGTTCAACGAAGACATTCAGGAATTGTTTTCAATGGCGCAGGTTGGCACGCAAGTGTTGCTTATTTGACGACATTTTCGCGCACGAACCCGCTTGCGCCGTAAGTTCCAATTGCATTCCAGTCGGATAGCTGATTAGAAAAAAACACGAGGTAAGTCTTGGGTGTATGGTTTCACTATTTGGAACCGTGCAAATTCTGGAGGTTAATATGAAGAAACTCGTTCTCGCCGCTGCACTGACCGCTGCTGCTTCGACCGCATATGCCGGCAACCTGGAAGAGCCGGTTGTTGAAGCACCGGTTGTTGTTGAAGAAACCCAGGGTTCGTCGCAGGGCATCATCCTGCCGCTGATCCTGCTGGTCGTTGTTGCCGCAGCTGTTGCAGCAAGCTAAGTCGACGAGCATTGTTTAGAGAAAAGGCGGTGGAGCGATCCACCGCCTTTTTTCATGCCTGACGGGTAGGGCTGGTTAATCCAGCCAGCCTTTCAGATTGTCTTCGATCACCTTGCCCAAAGCCGCGATGTGCGAATCATCGGCGTTGAGGCAGGGGATATAGGTGAAGGTCTCACCGCCCGCTTCTTCGAAGCTTTCCTTGATCTCTTCGTTGATCTCTTCCAGCGTTTCGATGCAATCGGCGGAAAATGCCGGTGCGATGACGGCGATGTTCTTTTTGCCCTGCCGCGCCAATTCGGCCACGTGTTCTACCGTGTAGGGCTTTAGCCATTCCTCGGGTCCGAATCGCGACTGGAAGGTCGACACCAGCTGATCGCCCGACCAGCCCAGCCGTTCCTTCAGCAAGCGGGACGTTTTTGCGCATTGGCAGTGATAGGGGTCCCCCTGCTGCAAATAGCGCTCAGGCATACCGTGATACGAACAGACCAGAATGTCCGGCTTGGTCTCCAGCGCCGAATAGGCGTTTTCCACCGATCCCGCCAAGGCGTCGATATAGGCAGGTTGATCGAAATACGCCGGTACTGTGCGTGTGGCCGGCTGCCAGGGTTCCGCCATCAGCGCGCGGAAGAACTGATCATTTGCCGTGGCGGTCGTGGCGCCCGCATATTGCGGATAGAGCGGGAAAAACAGGATACGGTCGCAGCCCGCAGCCACCATCTCACGCACTTTGGATTTGGTGGACGGGTTGCCATAGCGCATACAGAAATCGACCATCACCTGATCGCCAAACCGGTCCTGCATCGCATCGCGCAGCTTGGCGGTCTGATCCTTGGTGATTGTCATCAGCGGGCTTTCGCCCTTGTCGTGGTTCCAGATCGACTTGTACGCCGCGCCCGAGCTGAACGGGCGCTTGGTCAGGATGATGCCCTGCAGGATCGGTTGCCATTTCCACTTGGGATAGTCGATCACGCGCTGGTCCGACAGAAACTCGTTCAGATACCGGCGCATCGGCCAATAGCTGTAATCGTCCGGCGTGCCCAGATTGGCCAGCAGGATGCCGACGCGACCCATTTTGACCTTGGGGTGGTCGGCGGGCGCATTTGATGGGCGGGTGGCGTCAAACATGGTTCGTTTCCTGAGAGTTCTCTGTTCCGGGCTGAGATAACCGGAATTGTCCGGTCGTCAATTGGACAGTTTGCCTTCCTTGGTGCCCAGCGCATCGGCAAGGCGCGTCTGCGCCGATCCCGGACGCAGCGGTTTCTGCTGGCTGTCATCCGGCGACCAGCCGGTCAGGCAGATCAGTTCGAAGGTGGCGGCCAGACGCCCCCGGGGCGTGGCGAAGTGGTCCGCATAGATTTGCTGGGCGCGGGCGAAGACCTGCCGCCGGGTCGGGTGTTTCACACGGCCGGAAAGGCAGTTGACCTCTCCCATCGCGCGCAGATCATGCATCAGGTGAGTCAGGTCGCGGTATTCCGCCGTCAGGCGCGCGGAGTCAGCCACCGGCAGGGCCAGACCCGCCCGTTGCAGCAATCCGCCCAGATCGCGCAGCTCGGCCATGGGCGCGACGCGGGGGCTGAGGCCGCCGGTCGCCTCAACCTCGGCCTGCCCGAGGGCCGCGCGCAGTTCGTGCAGGGTTTCGCCGCCCAGACACACGACCA
Source organism: Ruegeria sp. ABV4_181 (assembly GCF_056158465.1). Classification (NCBI taxonomy): domain Bacteria; kingdom Pseudomonadati; phylum Pseudomonadota; class Alphaproteobacteria; order Rhodobacterales; family Roseobacteraceae; genus Ruegeria; species Ruegeria sp. ABV4_181. The sequence continues at coordinate 378,119 of NZ_JBSWTI010000002.1, read as the reverse complement.
GCAGCAACCCGTCGGGTTTCAGGGCGCGATGGCATTGGATCAGCTGCCCTACCGGATCGTTGGCCCAGTGCAGCGCCATGGCATGGATCACCAGATCATGCGCGCCGGACGTCAGCGCCAGCATTTCGTCATCCGCGACGATTTCAGCCCCCGGCAGCACCTCCTGCCAGATATGCGCAAACGGCGTCACAATCGCCGGCGCCGTAAAGGCTTTGTTAACCATGGAAAGCCGATCCTGAACCTCATCCACGGCGGCGTGGTGCAGGAACAGGGCTTCGTCGCGGGCGCGGGTGCGATGCCGGGCCAGGGCCGGGCGGTCAAACAGTGAGGGTGCGTTGGACTCGGGCAGTTTCATAAGGCGCAACTATCGCATGTGGCAGCGGATTCAAACCGCTGTCGAACTGATCTACCCGCCGCGCTGTCTGGGCTGCGGTGACCTGACCGAGTCCGATTTCGGTCTGTGCGGCCCCTGTTGGCGGGACACGCCCTTTATCGGTGGCGTCGTATGCGAATGCTGCGGTGTGCCTTTGCCGGGTCAGGCGGATGGTCACCGGATCGAATGTGACGATTGCATGCGTGCGCCGCGCCCCTGGCAGGACGGGCGCGCGGCGCTGGTGTATCAGGGCAAGGCACGGTCGTTGATCCTGGCTCTGAAACACGGGGACAGGCCGGAACTGGCGCGTCCGGCGGCCCGCTGGATGGCGCAGGCGGGACAAGAGCTGTTTCGCGACACCATGTTGATCGCGCCTGTCCCGCTGCACTGGTCCCGGTTGCTGCGGCGCCGGTACAACCAGTCAGCGCTGCTGGCGCAACATCTGGGGCGGCTGACCGGGCTGGAGGTCTGTCCGGACCTTCTGGTTCGACCCGTGCGGACCCCGGTATTGGACGGGAAAACCGCGGCGGAGCGGGCCGAAACCCTGACCGACGCCATCGCCGCTCACCCCAACAGGCGCAACAGGATGCAGGGGCGCGATGTGCTGTTGGTCGATGACGTCATGACGTCGGGCGCGACCCTGGCGGCCTGTGCGCGTGTCTGCCTTGCATCCGGCGCAAATCATATTTTCGTGTTGGCACTGGCGCGCGTTGCCAAGGATGCCTAATTCGCCCAAGATCACGCGAAACCCAAAGGGGCGGAATATGAAACCGGTTGAAATCTACACCTCGCCGCTGTGCGGCTTTTGCCACGCGGCCAAACGCCTGTTGAAACAGAAAGGCGTCGAATTCAAAGAGGTGGACGTGTTTTTGCACCCCAAACGCAAGCCCGAGATGATCCAGCGCGCGGGCGGCAAACGCACCGTGCCGCAGATATTCATCGGCGCGCAGCATGTCGGCGGTTGTGACGATCTCTATGAGCTTGAGCGTCAGGGCAAGCTGGATCGCCTGCTGGCGGCCTGATGAAAACCGCGCTGCTGCAGATCACCGCGTCGGATGATCCGGCCGAAAATCTGGACGCGGTGCGGACCATGCTGGCTGAGGCGGCGGATCAGGGCGCGCGGTTCGTCCTGACGCCCGAAGTGACCAACTGCGTCTCGACCAGTACGACGCGGCAGCGCGAAGTTCTGCAGCACGAGGAAGACGACCAGACACTGGCGGGCCTGCGCGAGCAGGCCGCCGCGCTGGGTATCTGGCTGCTGATCGGGTCGCTGGCGATCAAAACCCATGATGCGGACGGACGGTTTGCCAACCGGTCCTTCATGATCGGACCAAAGGGGCAGATTGTCGCGCGATATGACAAGATTCACATGTTTGACGTGCAGGTCACCGAATTGGAGACTTTCCGGGAATCCAGAAACTACCGCCCCGGCGACCGCGCGGTGATTGCCGAGACCGGTTTCGGCACGGTCGGGATGACCATCTGCTATGACGTCCGGTTTCCGGCGCTGTATGCAGCACTGGCGCAGGCGGGTGCGTGCATTCTCACAGTGCCGGCGGCCTTTTCACCGGTCACGGGTGCCGCGCATTGGGAATCGCTGCTGCGCGCGCGGGCGATTGAGAACACCTGTTGGGTGCTCGCCCCGGCGCAGACCGGAGAACACCCGAAATCCCGAGGAAAGACGCGATACACGCATGGTCACAGCATGGTTGTGGCCCCGTGGGGAGAGGTCGTCATCGACGCAGGAATTGATCCGGGCATTCACTTTTTCGATTTGGATGATAGTTCTGTGGCAGAGGCGCGCCGCCGTGTGCCTTCACTGACGCATACCCGTCCCTTTGACGGGCCCTGACCCAGAACCGGACCATGGCTGACGAACACAACGCCCTAGCGGTCACGCTGTTCAGCGAGATCCTGACCGCAGATCAACTGCTGCGCAACCGGCTGAGCCGGGTGCTACCCAAGGGCATGGAAATCTCGCATTTCTCGGTTTTGAATCATCTGGTCTTTGTGGGCGACGAACGCAGCCCGGCGCAGCTGGCCAACACATTCCACGTCACGCGTGGGGCGATGACCAACACCTTGGCCAAGCTGGAATGGGCCGGATACATCCACATCCGCCCCGACTGGGACGACGCCCGCCGCAAGATGGTCGCGATCAGCCCCGCCGGTCGCCGCGCGCGCGATCAGGCGATTTCCTCGATTGCCCCGCTGATCAACCGCGTGGTCGGAGAGCTGGGGCTGGAGCGGGTGCGGAGCACACTGCCAGTGCTGCGGGATCTGAGAATTCGGCTGGAAGAAGAATGACTCATCCCGGTTTCACACTCGCCGTCACATAATTCACGCTCAGATCCCGGTCCGAGATCGACCAGCTCCACAGGATCGGGTTGAACACGAACCCTTTGCGGTCCACCGGGTCCAGCCCGGACTGGCGCAGCAGGTCGAACAGTTCATCCGGTGTGATGAAATTGTTCCATTCATGCGTGCCGCGCGGCAGCCACCGCATGACGACTTCTGCTCCGAAGATGGCCATCGCATAAGATTTCGGGTTGCGGTTGATGGTCGAACAGATCTCCAGCCCGCCGGGTTTCAGCAGGGCTTGCGTGGCGGTCAGAAAGCTGAGCGGGTCGGCCACATGCTCAACCACTTCCATGTTCAGCACCACGTCAAACTGCTCGCCTGCGGCGGCCATCGCCTCGGCCGTGCTGTGGCGATAGTCGATCTGCAGCCCCGATTGTTCCGCGTGAATGCGGGCGACGGGCAGGTTGCCTTCGGCGGCATCTGCGCCGACGACCTCGGCCCCCAGACGGGCCATCGGTTCGCTCAGCAATCCACCGCCGCAGCCGATATCCAGCAGGCGCAGGCCGTCGAAGGGCTTCGCCGCTTTCAGGTCACGGTCAAACTCACCGGCGATCTGCCCGGTGATGTAATCCAGACGGCAGGGGTTCAGCATGTGCAGGGGCTTGAATTTCCCATGCGGGTCCCACCATTCGGCGGCCATCGCCTCGAATTTTGCGATCTCGGACGGGTCCACCGTGTTCGGATGCGCTTGCATTCCTGTCTCCGTATGCTCTTTTACGTTTAAGGACTATATAGGGCCATAATGGACAAGTACCCGGACCAAAAGCGCGCAGTTCAATATCTGTACCCGCCGATCGATCCCTTCGATCAGCGCATGGTGGATGTGGGCGAGGGCCATCGAATATACATGGAACAATGCGGCAATCCCAATGGGATACCGATTGTGGTGCTGCATGGCGGGCCCGGCGGCGGATGCAGCCCGGCGATGCGGCGCTATTTCGATCCCGATGTTTATCGGGTGATTCTGTTCGATCAGCGCGGTTGCGGGCGGTCGCGGCCTCATGCCTCCGTCACCGACAACACCACTTGGCATCTGGTTGCCGATATCGAACGGCTGCGGACCTTGCTGGATATCGACGACTGGACCGTGTTCGGCGGCAGCTGGGGTGCGACCCTGGCGTTGATCTACGCGCAAACCCACCCCGACCGGGTGAACCGGCTGGTGCTGCGCGGCGTGTTTCTGGCGACGCAGGCCGAGTTGCAGTGGTTCTACGGCGGCGGCGCCGGCAGATTCTGGCCGGAACAATGGGCCAAGTTCACGGCCCTTCTGACCGAGGCCGAACTGTCGGACACGATCGGTGCCTATAACAAACGCCTGTTTTCAGGCGACCGCGCGACAGAGATTCTCTATGCCCGGGCCTGGTCGGCCTGGGAAAATGCGCTGGCCTCGATCCATTCGCAGGGCGCGGTTGGAGAAAGCCCCGGCGAATACGCCCGGGCCTTTGCGCGGCTGGAAAACCACTATTTCATCAATGGCGCGTTTCTTGAAACCGACGGGCAGATTCTGGATCACATGGACCGGATCGCACATATTCCCGGCCACATCGTGCAGGGGCGCTATGACATGATCTGCCCGCCTCAGGCCGCGTGGAATCTGGCCGAACGCTGGCCGGGGGTCGAGTTGAAGATGGTGCGTCAGGCAGGTCACGCCCTGTCCGAACCGGGCATCAGCGCCGAACTGGTGCGCATCATGGATCGTCTGGCGGAGGGTGTGGCATGACCCGGATCGACCGCCGCGCATTGTTTGCCTCGGGTGCCGCCGCCGCGTTGCTGGCGGCCACGGGGGCCTCGCTGGCGGATGCGCCCAAAACGGGCGGAACACTTCGCCTTGCAGTGCCGCGCGATGACAGCCTGGAACAGGTGGCGCGGGGTGCCGTGTTCGACAATCTGACCGAGATCGCGCCCGACGGCACGCTGCGGCCTGAACTGGCGACCGGATGGCAGACCGATGCCGACGCCCGCGTCTGGAGTTTCGACCTGCGCGAGGATGTTCTGTTTCACGACGCCGCACCCCTGACCGTCGAGGATATTGTCGGGACGCTGGACGGCATGGGCCGTGTTGAGGCGCTGGCCGCGCATCGCGTGCAAATCGAATTGCCGGACGCCAATCCCGGTCTGCCGTTTCTGTTGGCCGACAGCCGTTTTGTCATCACCCGGAACGGGCAGGGCGTCACGCCATTGCGGGCGGCAAACGGCACCGGATGCTATCGCGTCGAGCGGGCTGAGGATGGCCGCCATTTCCTTGGCCGTAAAGTGACCGGCCATTATAAGGACGGTCTGGCGGGCTGGGCCGATGCTGTGGAAATCATCGTCATCCCCGACGCCCATGTGCGGGCCGAGGCGCTGCGGGATGGGTTCGTGGATGTCGCGGTGCAACCCGCGATGGAGGATCTGGGCGCGCAGCGCGGTCTGCGTTTTTACCCCGGCGAAACCGATATGGCGCTGGCCGCAGCCGCCCATGTGGGCATGCCGCGCCAGATCGGCGCGGGTCGCGCGCTGGATGACGGCCGGATCGCCGAACGGTGGTGGCTGGCTTAAATCCGATCACGAATCCCGCCGGGGGTTGCAGACTCAACAACTCCTGCGTATATGCAGTTTCAACAGCGGCGCGTTGGACTTCTGGTCCGGGGCTCCACCGGGAATTTCGACGGGCCGCGCGCCCGTTTTTTTGTGCCCGGATGACAGGGTAGAGAACCTTATGACGAACGACCTGATAGCCAAAGCGGCGATTGACCGGCGACTGGCCGAAATTATCACCCCCGTGATCGAGGATCTGGGGTATGAACTGGTCCGCATCCGCCTGATGAGCGGCAAGCAGACCACGCTGCAGATCATGGCCGACAAGCCCGATGGCGGGATCGAAGTGGATGACTGCGCCGAGATATCCAACGCGGTCAGCGCCACGCTGGACGTCGAGGATCCGATCCTCGACGCCTATACGCTGGAAGTGTCCAGCCCCGGCATCGACCGTCCCCTGACCCGTCTCAAGGATTTTGAGATGTTTGAAGGGTATGAGGCCAAGATCGAGACCGCCGAACTGATCGACGGCCGCCGCCGTTTCAAGGGCGAACTGGCCGGGATCGAAGGGGATGAAGTTCTGATCAACATCCCCGAAGGCTCAGAGACGATCACTATCGGTCTGCAATTCGACTGGTTGAGCGACGCCAAGCTGGTCCTGACCGATGACCTGATCAAGGAAATGCTGCGCCAGCGCAAGGACGCCGGTGCCCTGAACGAAAACGCTTTCGACGAGATTGAGACCGAAGGGTCCGAAGAGGAGACGAACTGATGGCAATCACCTCAGCCAACCAGCTGGAGCTGCTGCAGACCGCCGAGGCCGTGGCCCGCGAAAAGATGATCGACCCCGGTCTGGTTGTCGAAGCGATGGAAGAATCGCTCGCCCGTGCCGCCAAGAGCCGCTACGGCGCTGAGATGGACATTCGTGTCTCCATCGACCGCAAGACTGGCAAGGCGACCTTCACCCGCGTCCGCACTGTGGTCGAGGATGAGGAGCTTGAGAACTATCAGGCCGAGATGACCGTCGAGCAGGCGCGCCAGTACATGGAAGCGCCCGAGGTCGGTGACGTTTTCGTCGAAGAAGTTCCGCCGGTCGAAATGGGCCGTATTGCTGCGCAATCCGCCAAGCAGGTCATTCTGCAGAAAGTGCGCGAAGCCGAGCGGGATCGTCAGTACGAAGAATTTAAGGATCGTGCGGGCACCATCATCAACGGTGCCGTCAAGCGCGAAGAGTTTGGCAATGTCATCGTCGATCTGGGCGGGGCCGAGGCCGTTCTGCGCCGCAACGACAAGATCGGCCGCGAAAGCTATCGCCCGAATGACCGTGTGCGTGCCTACATCAAGGAAGTCCGCCGCGAGGTTCGTGGCCACCAGATCTTCCTGTCGCGCACCGCGCCGGAATTCATGGCAGAACTCTTCAAGATGGAAGTGCCCGAAATCTATGACGGCATCATCGAGGTCAAGGCCGTGGCTCGTGACCCCGGTTCGCGCGCCAAGATTGCCGTGATTTCCTATGACGGCTCGATTGACCCGGTTGGTGCCTGCGTTGGTATGCGCGGCAGCCGCGTGCAGGCCGTTGTGAACGAGTTGCAGGGTGAGAAGATCGACATCATCCCGTGGAACGAAGATCAGCCGACCTTCCTGGTGAACGCGTTGCAGCCTGCTGAGGTCTCCAAGGTGGTTCTGGACGAAGAAGCCGGCAAGATCGAAGTTGTGGTGCCTGAGGAGCAACTGAGCCTTGCCATCGGTCGCCGTGGTCAGAACGTGCGCCTCGCCAGCCAGCTGACCAATCTGGACATCGACATCATGACCGAAGCCGAAGAATCGGCCCGCCGTCAGAAGGAATTCGAAGCCCGCACGCAGCTGTTCATGGAAAGCCTCGATCTGGACGAATTCTTTGCTCAGCTGCTGGTGTCGGAAGGCTTCACCAACCTCGAAGAAGTCGCTTATGTCGAGATCGAGGAATTGCTGGTGATCGACGGCGTCGACGAAGGCACCGCGCAGGAGCTGCAGACCCGCGCCCGGGAATTCCTGGAAGCGCAGGCCAAGGCGGCGCTGGACAGCGCCCGCAGCTTGGGCGCGGAGGACAGCCTTATTGAATTCGAAGGCCTGACCCCCCAGATGGTAGAAGCGCTGGCCAAGGATGACGTGAAGACTCTGGAAGACTTCGCCACCTGTGCCGACTGGGAACTGGCCGGTGGCTGGACCACGGTCGATGGTGAGCGCATCAAGGATGACGGTGTTCTGGAGCCTTTCGGCGTCACGCTGGAAGAAGCACAGGATCTGGTCATGACCGCGCGTATCATGCTGGGCTGGGTTGATCCGGCTGAGCTGGAACAAGCGGAAGAAGACGGCGAAGCCGTTGAAGAGGAGGCCGAGGCCTGATCTCAGGCCTCGGGTGGCTGACATGGGTCGCGGTGGCGTCCATAAGGATCGGTCCGAAGGACCTGAACGCAAGTGCATCGCCACGGGCGAAATTCAGCCTAAATATGGGTTGATACGCTTTGTGACGGGGCCGGACGGTCAGGTCTTCCCGGATGTTGCGGCAAAATTGCCGGGGCGTGGTGTCTATGTGGCGGCGGATCGCGCCGCGCTGGACAAGGCCGTTGGCAAGAAACTGTTCGCACGCGGGTTCAAGGCACAGGTGAGCGTGCCCGGGGATCTGACGGCCGAGGTCGAAAAGCAGGTCGCGCGCCGCGTGATCGAACTGCTGAGCCTGGCGCGCAAGTCCGGCGATGCGGTCGCGGGCTATGAAAAGGTCAAGACGTGGCTGGACCGGGAAGAGGCGAGTGTGCTGATTCAGGCCATCGACGGATCGGGGCGCGGCAAGTCGAAACTCAGCACGCCGCATTTCGGCAAATACATCGGCTGGCTGACCGCGGACGAGCTGGGACAGGCATTTGGGCGCCAAACCGTGATTCATGCGGCGCTGGCCTCTGGCGGACTCGCCAAACGTGTTGTAGAGGAAGCGCAGCGCCTGCGTGGCTTGCGCGAAACGGATGACGGCGGCAAGGGCCGCGCGGAAGGGTAAGAAGCTTTATGAGCGATAGTGACGGCAAAAAGACATTGGGTCTTCGTGGCGGGGCACGCCCCGGAAATGTGAAACAGAGTTTCAGCCACGGACGCACCAAGAATGTCGTGGTGGAAACCAAACGCAAACGCGTGGTGGTCCCCAAGCCGGGTGCCAGCAAGCCGGGTGGCGGAGCGACGCCCTCGGGTGATCCTTCGCGTCGTCCTGCGGGAATTTCCGACGCCGAAATGGCGCGCCGCATGAAGGCGTTGCAGGCGGCCAAGGCACGCGAGGCCGAAGAGGCCGCCCAGCGTGAGGCCGCCGAAAAGGCGCGCGAAGAAGAGCGCGCCCGCCGGCGTGCCGAGCAAGAGGCCAAGGAACGCGAACAGCGTGAGGCCGAGGAACGCGCCCGCCAGAAGGCCGAAGAGGAAGAGCAAAAGCGCAAGGAGGCAGAAGAAGCCGCCAAACGCGCCGCCGCCGCCCCGGCCCCCGAAGAACCCAAAGCCGCCCGCGCCCCGGCCAGCAAACCGGCACCCGCTGCGACCCCGCGCAAGCAGGAACGCGAGCGCGAACAGCGCGGTCGCGGCAAAGGTCGCGATGACAACCGCCGTTCGGGCAAGCTGACACTGGGTCAGGCCACCGGTGGCGAAGGCAACCGCCAGCGTTCGATGGCCGCCATGAAGCGCAAGCAGGAGCGGGCGCGCCAGAAAGCCATGGGCGGCACGGTCGAGCGGGAAAAGGTGATCCGCGACGTGCAGCTGCCCGAGGCGATCATGGTCTCGGAACTGGCCAACCGTATGGCCGAGCGTGTGGCAGATGTGGTCAAATCGCTGATGCAGATGGGCATGATGGTCACGCAGAACCAGACCATCGACGCTGATACGGCTGAACTGATCATTGAGGAATTCGGTCACAAGGTCACCCGCGTATCCGATTCGGATGTCGAGGACGTCATCAAAGAGGTCGAAGACAGCGAAGACGATCTGCAGGCGCGTCCGCCAGTCATCACCATCATGGGTCACGTCGACCACGGCAAAACCTCGTTGCTGGATGCGATCCGCGACGCGCGGGTTGTGGCCGGTGAGGCCGGGGGGATCACCCAGCATATCGGCGCCTATCAGGTGAAAACCGATGGCGGCACCACGCTGACCTTCCTGGATACGCCGGGCCACGCCGCCTTTACCTCGATGCGCTCGCGCGGGGCTCAGGTCACGGATATCGTGGTTCTGGTTGTGGCCGCTGATGACGCGGTGATGCCGCAGACGATCGAGGCGATCAACCACGCGAAAGCGGCCGAAGTGCCGATGATCGTGGCGATCAACAAGGTCGACAAGCCGGACGCAAACCCGGACAAGGTCCGCACCGATCTGCTGCAACACGAAGTGATCGTTGAGAAAATGTCGGGTGAGGTTCAGGACGTCGAAGTGTCCGCCATCACCGGTCAGGGTCTTGATGAACTGCTGGAAGCCATTGCGCTACAGGCCGAGATTCTGGAACTGAAGGCCAACCCCGACCGCGCCGCCCAGGGTGCCGTGATCGAGGCGCAGCTGGATGTGGGCCGCGGTCCCGTTGCGACTGTTCTGGTTCAGAACGGCACGCTGCGTCAGGGCGATATCTTCGTTGTGGGTGAGCAATACGGTAAGGTCCGTGCGCTGATCAACGACAAGGGCGAGCGTGTTCAGGAAGCCGGTCCCTCGGTTCCGGTCGAGGTTCTGGGTCTCAACGGCACGCCCGAGGCTGGTGACGTGCTGAACGTGACCGAGACCGAAGCGCAGGCCCGTGAGATTGCCGAATACCGCGAACAGGCCGCCAAGGACAAACGCGCCGCCGCCGGTGCCGCGACCACCCTTGAGCAGCTGATGCAGAAGGCCAAAGAAGACGAGAACGTGGCCGAGTTGCCGATCCTCGTCAAAGCCGACGTGCAGGGCTCGGCCGAAGCCATCGTTCAGGCGATGGAGAAGATCGGCAACGATGAGGTCCGCGTGCGCGTACTGCATTCGGGCGTGGGTGCGATTACTGAGACGGATATCGGTCTGGCCGAAGCCTCGGGCGCACCGGTCTTTGGCTTCAACGTCCGTGCCAACGCCTCGGCGCGGAACACCGCGAACCAGAAGGGCGTGGAAATCCGCTATTACTCAGTGATCTATGACCTCGTGGATGACGTGAAAGCGGCCGCATCCGGCCTGCTGAGCGCCGAGATTCGCGAAAAGTTCATCGGGTATGCCGAGATCCGCGAAGTCTTCAAGGTCACTGGCGTTGGCAAAGTTGCCGGCTGTCTGGTCACCGAAGGCGTGGCGCGTCGTTCCGCAGGCGTCCGCCTGCTGCGCGACAACGTGGTGATCCACGAAGGCACGCTGAAGACGCTGAAACGCTTCAAGGACGAAGTATCCGAGGTTCAGTCGGGTCAGGAATGCGGTATGGCATTCGAGAACTACGACGATATCCGTACGGATGATGTGATCGAGATTTTTGAGCGCGAAGAAGTCACCCGGACGCTCGACTGATTTGGAATTGCAATGAAAATTGAAAACGGCGGCCTTTTTGGTCGCCGTTTTCCATTTTGGTCAGCCTTTTGGCACAATGCTCATTCGGGAGTGGCGCACACTTATAAGAAACAGGCTTGGTGAGAACCTGATCTGGTTTCACATTGAAATGACTTTGCAGGGGCGGAATCCAAGCCATCGTGCGTTCAGGCCGGAATCCTTTATCGCGGTTTTTAGCCTGTCCGAGAAAAACACGCGGCTGCGGATACTTCGATCCATCCAGAAGTCAAGATCAGCGCTCAATTCCGGATCGACCGCCAGCTTGTTTTTCCCTTCTGGAATTGATCTCCACGCCTTTCCAGCTGTCCCTACTGGGGTAAGTCCAGTCGATTGTTCTGGGACCAGTGTCTTTCGATCTTCCAGTATGTGCATTAAGAACCAGCGCTTGCCGGGATAGGTTGTCTTCTGGTCGTATTCGCGCAATTCAACTTCATGAAATCGTGTTCGACCCAGATTAAACTGGATCAACAAGTCATGCATAGCTTCTGAGACAAAAATCAAAGCAAGTTCACCGGTAAAAATATCCGGCAGACTTTCCTTCTTTTTCTTCGGCCAATCGTAGTACTTAAAATAAACGTATTCGGGATATTCTGTTGGCGCTATCTCCTGAGCATCCTCGTATCGGTCCTGAAAAGCTACATAGCCTTCAGGACGCGGAGCGTCCAAGTGCACACCGACTGGCTGCATGTTGCGAGTACTGTACAATAAAAGGGATTCCCAAACTTTCTTATGTGTCACGGCTTGCTCGCAAAAAATGGTTTCGTGAAGATCTTGGTTCTCTGAAATGCCAACTAATTTTTTGATCTGAAGGCACGAGGTTTGTGGGGTAAAAGCCGACCGCAGTCTAGGCTTTTGGCAGGAACGTCCCGGGATGCATGATGATGTCGAAGTGCTGCATCCCCTTTTTCAGATCGAAACTGACCGAATGCCCGCCCTTGCGCAGCAATTCGGCATAATCCCGGCTCTGACGGATGAATTCTGGCGTGTCGCGTTCTGCCACCGTTACCCGATAGCGCGGGCCGGGGGCGGGCAGGTGCAGGATGGGGGACAGGTCATGTATTTCGACCGGGGACAGTTGCAGCGGATCGTTCACCGGTGTCAGGCTGATCGGTTCAAGATCGTATACGCCGCTGATCAAAATCACATCCCTGACCCGCAACCCCGCGCGGGCCAGCGCATCGGCCGAGGTCGCCATCACCATACTGGCCAACTGCGCCCCGGCGCTGTGGCCGGACAGGGTGATCCGCGACGGATCGAACCCCAGTTCAGGTGCGTTGGCCGCAAGCCAGAGCAGGGCGCTGCGGCACTCGTCAATCATGTCTCCGATGCGCGCGTCCGGGGCGATCGTATAGTTCAGCGTCGCAAATGACTGTTCGGCTTCGACAAGTGCCGGGGCCATCATTGCCGAATCGCGCTGGCTGAGCGCCTGCCAATACCCGCCGTGAACAAAGATGTGCAGCGGTGCGCCCGTGCCTTTGGCGGGAAAGAAATCCAGAACCTGCGCCGGGCTGTCTCCATAGGCGAGGTTCTCTTTCACCTGCATTTGTGCCCTGTGATGTGCGCTCAGCGCGGCGTAGCTGTCGATATAGGGCGTCAGATCGCCGCCGATCATGGATCGGGGCGAATATTGCTGATCCAGTTCGTCCTGAGTGAATCCGCGATACAGCATCGCTTACTCCTGCTCGGTATACATCAGTTCGGTGCGCATGTCGTAAAGGTCGTGAAAGAACCGTAAATCCAGCGCTTTGCGCAGGAAGGCGACGCCACTGGACCCGCCGGTTCCCGGTTGCATTCCGATGACACGTTCGACTGCGGTAACATGGTCAAAGCGCCAGCGCTGAAACAGGGATTCCACGTCCATCAGTTTCTCGGCGAGCGCGTAGAGGTCCCAATACTTGTCCGTATCGCGGAACACCTGCACCCAGATTTTCACCACGCGCGGATCGCCGGAATAGGGCAACGCATAATCCCGGTCCAGCAGGTCGCGCGGCACGTCAAACCCCTGGCGGGCCAGCATAAACAGCACCTCGTCGTAAAGCGACGGCTTACTCAGCGCGGCGTTCAGTATGTCCATGACCTCGGCGTCATGTTCGTGCACCTTCAGGGTCGAGGCGTCCTTGTTGCCCAGAATGAACTCGATCTGGCGATAGCCATAGCTTTGAAAGCCCGAGGAATTGCCTAAAGCATGACGAAACGTCATGTAATCCGCAGGCGTCATGGTCAGCAAGGTTTCCCAGGCCGAAATCAGCTGCCGCTGGATCGCCTTGACCCGGTCGAGATTCTTCATTGCCGGGCCGAAATCATCCTGTTGCAGAAAATGGCGCACTTCGACCAACTGGTGGTGCATCAGTTTCAGCCACAACTCGCTGACCTGATGGATGATGATGAACAGCATCTCATCGGGTTGCGCGGGGTCCTGAAAGGTCTTTTGCAGGTTCAGCAGGGTCTTGAGCTGCAGGAAATCTCCATAGCTCTTGCGATGGGTTTCGGCGAAATCGGTGACCAGCGTGTCCTCGATCCCGCGTTCCAGAAACCTGTCGTCCTTGTTGTCACCCATTTGCTCCTCCAACGCCTGAGTTCGCCCCTGTTTAGGGGCTAAACCCGCGCAGTTCCAGAGCGTTAGGTCCAGTCCAGCACAACTTTGCCCGACCGGCCGGACTTCATCGCGGCAAAGCCGTCCGCAAAGTCGTCGACGCCGAACCGGTGCGTGATGACGCGGCTCACATCCAGACCGTTCTGCAACATGGCAATCATCTTGTACCAGGTTTCGAACATCTCGCGCCCGTAGACGCCCTTGATGGTGATGGCCTTGAACACGATGCGGGACCAGTCGACCGGGGATTTTCCGGGCGGAATGCCCAGCAGGGCGATCTTGCCACCCATCACCAGCGCCTCGACCATCTGGTCCAGTGCGATTTGCGAGCCGGACATCTCAAGCCCCACATCGAAGCCTTCCTTCATGCCCAGCTCTGCGATGACGTCCTGCAACTCCGCCTTGGACACGTCGACGGTGCGCACGGTTGGCACCACATGTTCGGCCAGTTTCAGGCGGTCGGGGTTGATATCGGTGATCACAACATGCCGTGCGCCGGCATGGCGGGCGACGGCGGCGGCCATGATCCCGATGGGACCCGCACCGGTGATCAGAACATCTTCGCCCAGCAGGTCGAAACTCAGCGCCGTGTGCACGGCGTTGCCCAGCGGGTCGAGGATGGCGCCGATCTCATCGGGCACGTCATCCGGCAGGGGGACAACGTTGAAGGCGGGCAGTTTCAGGTATTGCGCAAAGGCCCCCTGTTCATTCACGCCGATCCCGCGCGTGCCGGGGTCGAGGTGGAATTTGCCTGCCCGGCTCTGCCGGCTGTCGGTCGTGATCAGGTGCCCTTCGCCGGAACAGCGCTGGCCGACCTCCAGCCCGGTCACGTTGCGCCCCGTCTCGACGATCTCACCGGCAAATTCATGGCCGGTGATCATCGGCACCGGCACGGTGGCCGAGGCCCAGTCATCCCAGTTCCAGATATGGATATCCGTGCCACAGATACCGGTCTTGTTGACGCGGATCAGAACCTCGTCCGGGCCGATCTCAGGCACCGGGGCCTGAACCATCCAAAGACCCTCTTCCGGTCTGGATTTTTCCAGTGCCTTCATTGTGTTGGGTCGCATCAGATCACTCCCAAGTCCTTGCCGACCTTGCCAAAGGCGGTCAGCGCGCGATCCAGTTCGTCCCTGGTCAGAGCCGCATTCATCTGCGTCCTGATCCGCGCCTGACCGCGTGGAACGACCGGAAAGAAAAAGCCCGAGACATAGACACCTTCGTCAAACAACCGCGAGGCCATGTCTTGCGCCAGCGTCGCCTCGCCCAGCATGACCGGGATGATCGGATGTTCACCGGGCAGCAGGTCGAATCCCAGCTTTTCCAACCCGGCGCGCCAATATTTGGCATTGCCGAACAGTTGGGCGCGCAACATCTCACCGTCTTCGACCAGACGGATCGCCTCAAGCCCGGCGGCGACAATGGAAGGCGGCAGCGAGTTTGAGAACAGATAGGGCCGCGCCCGCTGCCGCAGCAGGTCGATCACTGGCTGCGGCCCGGCGATATAGCCGCCAATTGCCCCCCCAAGTGCCTTGCCCAAGGTTCCCGTCAGAATATCTACGTCGACGCCGAAATGATCCGGCGTTCCCGCCCCGTTCGGCCCCATGAAGCCAGTGGCATGGCAGTCATCGACCATGACGATGGCGTCGTATGTGTCGGCCAGCTCGCGGATTTTCGGCAGGTTGGCCAGATAGCCATCCATCGAGAACACGCCATCGGTCGCGATCATGATATGCCGCGCCCCATCCTCGCGCGCCTGTTTCAGCCAGGCTTCGAGGTCGTTCATGTCGTTGTTCATGTAGCGATAGCGCTTGGCCTTGCACAGCCGCACGCCGTCAATGATCGAGGCGTGGTTCAGACTGTCCGAGATGATGGCATCCTCGGGGCCCAGAAGCGGCTCGAACAGCCCGCCATTGGCATCGAAACAGGCGGCGAACAGGATTGCGTCGTCCTTGTTCAGGAATTGGGCCAGCTTCTGCTCCAGCTCGCGGTGAATATCCTGCGTGCCGCAGATGAACCGGACCGAGGCCATGCCAAACCCTTTTGGCTCCATCGCGGATTTGGCCGCGTCAATCAACGCCGGGTGATCCGCCAGACCCAGATAGTTGTTGGCGCACAGGTTGATGACCTGTTTGCCGCCCACGGTAATCTCGCCGCCCTGAGGCGAGGTGATCATTCGTTCGCGTTTGTACAGACCTTCCGATTCGATCTGCGCGAGGGTGTCCGTGATGTGGGACAGGAATGCATCTGCCATGGCGATCTCCTTGCTCTGAGTCGCGTGTCTAACATAGCGGATGAAATTCCCAAATAGGAGAATTACAGTATGAAGGAAAATATTCCGTGAAGGCGGAAATCGGCCGGCAATCAGGCGTTCTTGACGATCAGGAACACCCGGGCCGCGCCATTAGCGGTAATGGAATGCGCGATATCGGCAGCATACCGGGCGGTGTCACCTTCCCGCAGTTCGGAAACCGCCGTGCCCGATGTGACGCGCACCGCGCCTTCCAATACGGTCAGTTGTTCACGCGCGCCCCTGGCATGAGGCTGGCTGTTCAGGGCTCCGCCCTTGTCGAACCGGATGTCATAGACCTCGTGCCCGCCGGCCTCTTCCGGGGGGGACAGGATGCGTATCCGGCAATGCGTACCCATGTTGTCGATGCTGGGCACTTCGGAGGATCTGAGCACTTCGATCTGGTCAGTGGTCTTTGCATCCTCAAGCAGGCCCGCGAAATCCACCTGCAAGGCGCGGGTCAGGTTCCAAAGGGTCGAAATGGTCGGGCTGCTTTCGCCCCGTTCGATTTGGCTGACCATCGAGCGGGACACCCCGCTGAGGTTGGCCACCGCCTCAAGCGACAGCCCCTTGGCCCGGCGGGCTTCTTTCAGGCGGGCGGGCAGGCGTGTCAGGATATCGTCTGAATTTTCCGTCATGACGGAATCTCATGCGCCTTTGCCCGGCCGATGTCAATTCCGCTTGTGACGGAACGTCCCATGGGACAGCCTGATACGACGGATGCATAGTGCCGCCAAATCCAGGAGGAGAAGAGACATGAAAGATATCGTCATTCTTGATGGGGCCCGCACGGCAATCGGCACTTTTGGCGGGGCGCTGGCCTCGACCGCGCCCATTGATCTGGCAACGGTGGTGACCGAAGCGGCGCTGGAGAAATCCGGTGTCGAGGCGGCGCAGATCGGCAATGTGGTCTTTGGTCATGTCATCAATACCGAGCCGCGCGACATGTACCTGTCGCGGGCCGCCGCCAAACAGGCCGGCATCCCAGTTGAGACGCCGGCAATGAACGTGAACCGTCTGTGCGGATCCGGGGCGCAGGCGATCGTGTCGGCGGTGCAGTCTCTGATGCTGGGCGACGCGGACTTTGCGGTGGCCGGCGGCGCGGAAAGCATGTCCCGCAGCCCGTATATCGTGCCGCAGGCCCGCTGGGGCGCAAAGATGGGCGATGTAACCTCGCTGGACATGATGCTGGGCGCGCTGAACTGCCCCTTTGGGACGGGTCATATGGGCATCACGGCGGAAAACGTGGCCGATGAACACCAGATCACCCGCGAGCAGATGGATGAGTTTGCGCTGACCAGCCAGACCCGCGCGGCGACGGCGCTGGAGGCAGGGTATTTCCAGAGCCAGATCGCGCCGGTTCAGGTCAGGGTCAAGCGCGACATGGTCGATTTCATGGTCGACGAGCACCCCAAGACAACGTCCGCCGAGGCATTGGCGGGGTTGCGCCCGGCCTTCCGGAAAGACGGGCGGGTGACGGCGGGGAACGCCTCGGGCATCAATGACGGTGCGGCAGCAATGGTTCTGGCGACGGCAGAGGCGGCTGAGAATGCCGGGCTGAAGCCGAAAGCGCGCATTCTGGGATATGGTCACGCCGGTGTTCGCCCCGAGGTCATGGGCATTGGTCCGGTTCCGGCGGTGCAGAACCTGATGGCCCGCACCGGGTTGTCGGTCGATGATTTCGACGTGATCGAAAGCAACGAGGCATTCGCCGCACAGGCGCTTGCCGTGAACAAGGAACTGGGTCTGGATGCGGCCAGGGTAAACCCCAACGGTGGCGCGATTGCACTGGGCCATCCGGTGGGCGCAACCGGGGCAATCATCACGCTGAAGGCGCTGTACGAGCTGGAACGCGTTGGCGGGTCCAAGGGGCTGGTGACCATGTGCATCGGTGGCGGTCAGGGGATCGCCATAGCCTTCGAGCGGCTCTGATCCCGGGCCGGGCAGGGGGGCTGTCTGCCCCCCATCGCGCCTTTGGCGCGATTCCCCCCGAAGGTATTTTTGGCCAGATGAAGCGGGCGGATTTTTAGCCGAACGCGGTCAGCAGAAGAACGACGGCAGCGCCTGCGGCGGCCCCGATTGCCGCGGGCAGGAGCGCAGCCCACAGGCCCGAAGGGGAAGGTTCATCCTTATGGGTTTGCGCGATCAGCGCGTTTTCCACCAGCGCGGGCAGACGGGGTCCAAAACGCGCCAGCACCATTGCGGTTTTGCCGAAATCCCGGAGCGCGGCGCGGGGACCGATGGATTGCTTGATGTAATCCTCGACCACCGGGCGGGCGACTTCCCAGATATTGATGCGCGGGTCCAGTGACCGCGCGACGCCTTCGACCACCACCATGGTCCGTTGCAGCAGGATCAGCTCGGTCCGGGTTTCCATGCCGAACCGTTCCGTGACCTCGAACAGGTAATTCAGGAGGCGCCCCATCGAGATATAGGTGGCATCCATGCCAAAGATCGGTTCGCCGACCGCGCGCAGGGCGCGGGCGAATTCGTCGACATCCCGGTCGGCGGGCACATACCCGGCCTCGAAGTGAACTTCGGCCACGCGCTTGTAGTCGCGGCGAATGAAGCCAAAGAGGATTTCGGCATAGACCCGGCGGGTGTATTCGTCGATATGGCCCATGATGCCGAAATCATAGGCGATGATATCGCCGTTGGCCGCGACCTTCAGATTGCCCTGATGCATGTCGGCGTGGAAATAGCCGTCACGCAGCGCATGCAGCAGAAACATCCGCAGGACGCGTTCGGCCAGATCGTGGCGGTTATGGCCAGCGGCGTCCAGCGCCTGGTTTTCACCCAGCGCGATCCCGTCGGCCCAGCTGAGCGTCATCACCCGACGCGCCGACAGTGACCAGACCACCGGCGGCAGCCAGAATCCGGCGTCGTCTTTGGTATTCGCGGCATATTCGGACGCGGCCGCGCTTTCGAGGCGCAG
Organism: Ruegeria sp. ABV4_181; assembly: GCF_056158465.1. Taxonomy (NCBI): domain Bacteria; kingdom Pseudomonadati; phylum Pseudomonadota; class Alphaproteobacteria; order Rhodobacterales; family Roseobacteraceae; genus Ruegeria; species Ruegeria sp. ABV4_181. The sequence continues at coordinate 359,497 of NZ_JBSWTI010000002.1, read as the reverse complement.
ATCCAGCTCGCCCCGCACGACACCGTCGAAATGTTCAATCACCTCCATCGGGCGCAGACGGCGGGCGCCCGGGGCGCAGAGCTGGACGATCCGGGCGGCGAAGTAGAACGCATCCACATCCTTGCGAAAGGCGCGCTCGATTCCGGGACGCAGGACCTTGACGGCGACGTCTTCGCCGGTGCTTGTCAGCTTGGCCTTGTGAACCTGCGCGATCGAGGCGGCGGCTATCGGTTCGCTGAAATCCGAAAACATCTGGGCCACCGGCTGCCCCAGTTCCTTTTCGACCTCGGCCAGCGCTTCGCTACGCGGAAACGGGGGAAGCTTGTCCTGCAATACGCGCAGCTGCTCGGCCAGTTCCTCGCCAACGACATCCGGGCGGGTCGAAAGCACCTGACCGAATTTGATATAGGCCGGACCCAGCGCGGTCAGCGCCCTGGTCGCGGGCGGCATGTCAGGGTCGCCCTTGTAGCCCAGCCATTGGAAGGGTTTGCCCAGCGTATGGGCCACGATCCGCAAGGCACGAGGGGCTTCGAAAGCGTCCAGGACCACATTCATGGCGCCCGTACGTTCTAGCGTGGCGCCTGTGCGGATCAGGCGGATGATGTTGTGGGGTCCACGCATATATCAGATCTTCCAGCCGGAATGCAGCGCGGCGATACCCAGGCTGAGGTTGCGGTATTTCGCGATTTCGAACCCAGCCGCGCGGACCATGTTCAGGAAGGTCTCCTGATCCGGGAATTTGCGGATCGATTCCACCAGATACTGATAGCTGTCATAGTCATTTGCGATCAGCTTGCCCATCCGGGGGATGACATTGAAACTGTACAGGTCGTAGAGCTTTTGCAGCCCGTCATTGGGCAATTGGCTGAATTCCAGCACCATCAGGCGGCCACCGGGTTTCAGCACCCGGAACGCCTCGTTCAACGCCTCTTGCGGGCGGGTCACGTTCCGGATGCCGAAAGAGATGGTGTAGACGTCGAAGGTGTTGTCCTCGAACGGCAGGGCCATGGCGTCGCCCACCACCCAGTTCAGGCTGTCCGACATCTGACCGGCTTCGGCGCGCTGTCGGCCTTCGACCAGCATCGGCTCGGTCAGGTCCAGAACCGTGGCGTGGCCGTGGCCCGCGCGCCTGAGAAAGCGGAATGAGATATCGCCCGTGCCACCGGCCACGTCCAGCAGCCGCTGACCGGGGCGCGGCGCCAGCCAGTCCATCATCGCGTCTTTCCAGACCCGGTGAATGCCCATCGACATGACATCGTTCATCACGTCGTATTTCGAAGCGACCGAGTTGAACACGCCCTGCACACGTCCGGCCTTGTCGGCCTCACGGACGGTTTCAAACCCGAAATGGGTGGTCTTGTCTTCTGTCATATCGGGCACCTTGATTCACGTATGCCCGAGATATAGCGTCCAATCCCGATACACAAACGCACAAATCATCGCGGGTCCATGTTTGAAGCCATCCAGCAAAATGTCACAGCCATTTCAGACGCCTTTCAATCCAATCCGGGGGTGTTTCTGGGCATTATGTCCGTTGGACTGTTCCTTGTCTGGCTCAAGTACCGGCTGATCCGGCAGGCCGCGATCCGGTCGAAAAAGCAGAACTATGCCGGCTGGAACGTCGGGGCAAAACACGCAAAGAGGGCGCATCCGACCGGTATCGGGCACAGCGACGTTCTGGTCATGCGCCCGATCAAGGTTCTGCCGATCGCGCTGTTCTGTCTTGTTTTTTTCGGAGGCGGCGCGGCTTTTGTGGCATCTGGCGGCTCTCAGAGTCCAAGAGCGTGGTTTACGGTGATCGCAGGCGCGGGCTTCAGCCTCATGAGTCTCTGGCTGATCGCATTTTCCTTTACGCGCATTGTCTATGATGGCCAGACCATCGAACGCTTTGCCCTGTTTCGAAAACCCGTCTCGGTGCCTTTGGCCCAACTGAGCAGGGTTCGTCCGATCAACAAAACGATCGCCGGCGGTGTTTATCTTGAGTTCCAGAACGGCGAGCGGATGCGTGTGATCCCGCGGATGTCCGGCTATGGGCAATTGTTGGAGAAGCTGGCGCGGAACGACCCGAAGCTGGCGTTGCTGCTGCGCATGGTGCCCAAGACGGAAAAGGCGGACTGAAATGCCGGAATTGCCCGAGGTCGAAACCGTAAGACGCGGCCTGTGCCCCGCGATGGAAGGCGTGGTGATTGCGCGCGCGGATGTGAAACGCCCGGATTTGCGCTGGCCGTTTCCCGACCGGATGTCCGAACGGCTGACCGGTCAGCGGGTAGAACGGTTGCGGCGGCGGTCGAAATACATCCTTGCCGATCTCAGCGGTGGTGAGACATTGCTGATCCATCTGGGCATGTCAGGGCGCATGACGGTTTCGGGTGATCCGCTGGGACAATTCCTTCGCGATCACCCGATGCCGGAAAAACACGACCACGTCGTCTTCCACATGGCCAATGGCGCGCGCGTGACCTTCAACGATCCGCGTCGGTTCGGGGCGATGGATCTGTTCCGGACAGCCACCGCAGAGGAACACAAGCTGCTTGCGGTTTTGGGACCCGAACCGCTGGGCAATGACTTTCACGAGCAGCATCTGATCGACGCGTTCCGGGGCAGGAACACCCCGGTCAAGTCTGCCCTGCTGGATCAGGGAATCGTTGCCGGATTGGGCAATATCTACGTTTGCGAGGCGCTTTATCGCGCCGGAGTGTCGCCACGTCGCAAGGCCGGACAAATTTCTGCCGCGCGCGTCGCGGCGCTGGTTCCGATAATACGGCAGGTCCTGGCGGACGCCATCGAGGCGGGGGGCTCGTCACTGCGCGATTTCCGGCAAGCTGATGGAGAACTTGGATATTTTCAGCACAGCTTTGACGTCTACGGCCGCGAAGGCGACCCCTGCCGGACCGACGGTTGCGATGGGACCGTCAAAAGAATCACCCAGTCCGGTCGCTCATCCTTCTATTGCGCGCAATGCCAAAGATAGCTTGATCCAGCGTTTTCGCGTGATAAGGAATCATACCTGAACGGAATAAACGAAAGTTCGCACCTCATGGCATTTGAGACGATCATCGTCGACATCGAAGACCACGTCGCCCTTATCAGGCTCGACAGGCCGGACGCGCTGAATGCGCTGAACTCGCAACTGATCTCGGAACTGTGCACGGCGCTGGAAGACGCGGACGCGAATGACAAGGTGCGTTGCATCGTCATCACCGGATCGGACAAGGCCTTTGCCGCCGGTGCCGACATCAAGGAGATGTCGGAACTCAGCTTTGTGGATGTGTTCGGTCGGAACTTCTTTGGGGACGTCAACGATCGCTTCACGGCCATCCGCAAGCCGGTGGTCGCGGCGGTGGCCGGGTATGCTCTTGGTGGCGGCTGCGAGTTGGCGATGATGTGCGATTTCATCATTGCGGCGGACACGGCCAAGTTCGGACAGCCCGAGATCAATCTGGGCGTTATCGCGGGGCTGGGAGGCACGCAGCGCCTGACCCGTTTTGTCGGCAAGTCCAAATCTATGGACATGAACCTGACGGGCCGTTTCATGGATGCGGAAGAGGCCGAGCGCGCCGGGCTGGTCAGCCGCGTTGTTCCCGCCAAGAAGCTGATGGAAGAGGCCGTCGGGGCCGCTCAGAAAATCGCCGAGAAATCGCAGCTGAGCACGATTTCCGCAAAAGAGGCAGTGAACCGCAGCTATGAATTGCCGCTGAGCGAAGGGATGCTGTTCGAACGGCGCGTGTTCCATTCGATGTTTGCCACCGAAGATCAGAAAGAAGGCATGGCAGCCTTCCTTGAAAAGCGTGCCGCGCAATTCCGGGACAAATAGTCCGGTTGGACTTTAAGCAGGGGGACAGGCGGGCAGCGGCCCGCCTTTTTCATATCAGCCATGCGTGGCGGAAGAATTGGCTTGGCAAACCCCACAAACTTGGATAACTAGCGCCGCTATACATGCGCGTGCGGCCCGCCTGGCCCGACTCACACTCGTGATTTCTGATCCGGTGCGGATAGTCCGTGGCGCGCAACCTTAGATAACCGTACCGAACAAAGGTCAGAGACACACATGGCAAATTCGCCCCAGGCAAAGAAACGCGCTCGTCAGAACGACAAGCGTTTTGCAATCAACAAAGCGCGCCGTTCGCGCATCCGCACCTACCTGCGCAAAGTCGAAGAAGCGATCGCATCCGGTGACAAAGAGGCCGCAACCGCAGCCCTGCGCGCCGCTCAGCCCGAGCTGATGCGCGGTGTCACCAAAGGTGTTTTCCACAAGAACACAGCAGCGCGTAAGATGTCGCGCCTGTCGTCCCGCGTGAAGGCGCTGGGCTAAGCTTTTACTTGACCTATGGTCATGTAAGTAAGGCTGAACTATTTTGAAGGCGTCGCACCCTGCGGCGCCTTTTCTTATGTTGCCAGAATACCGCGCCTTCACGAAACCGAGAGATTCTTTCGGCCAAGAACCCGAGTCAATATCAGAGTTTCGTTGCCGTGAGCGCTGGCCTCTTGTTACCACTGATTCAGCGATTCACTCGCTTGGGGGGACAGGCTGTTTCATTGATCTGACTGACGGGCATCAGGATGATCGGGAAACGAATGTCGGCATGAGGCGCAAGCCGATTTGCTGATCTGCTGTGGATCTTGGGGAAACCGAAGATCCGAGCCCTGTCGAAAAATATTGATTGCGAAGCGCAACCCGGTTTCTGGGATGTCCTTTTTTTGGATGTCGACTTGCCGGTTTGTGCTGACTTTCAGGGACGGTCCCGCCGGATCCACGTGGTTCGGCGCATGGGTATCCCTTTGCGGGTGGCGGCTTAAACCGGGTGACCGGAACTTAGTAATAAGGCCGACAGGCCAATAAAGAATGGGATGCGTGAGGCGCTTAATGACACAAGAGAAATGGGGACAACTGCGTAACAAACTGCTCAAGGCGATCGGCAAGAACAACTACACCACCTGGATCGAGCCTCTTGAATTCCAAGAGCTGCAGGACGGCGTGGCGGTGTTCTCGGTTCCGACCAACTTCATGGGCAATTATGTTAGCCAGAACTTTGCGGATCTCATCCTGTATGAGATGAATACGGCCGGTGAATCCGTGCAACGTCTGGCGTTTCGCGTCGCGGCGAATTCTCCGGTCCGCCCGTCCGGCGAGGCCGAAGCCACCACCGACGCCACGCAGCGTTCCGCTGTAACGCAGGATGCGCCCCTGTCACGGCAGGCGGAATCGGGGAATGATCCGCTTGAGGCCCTGCAAGCCGCGCCCCTGGATGCCCGTTTCACCTTTGATAGTTTCGTGGTCGGCAAGCCCAACGAACTGGCCCATGCCGCAGCGCGCCGCGTGTCCGAAGGCGGTCCCGTCACCTTTAACCCGCTGGTTCTGTACGGTGGGGTGGGTCTTGGTAAAACGCACCTGATGCACGCCATCGCGTGGGAGCTGAAAACCAAGCGCCCCGATCTGAACGTGCTTTACCTGTCGGCGGAACAGTTCATGTATCGCTTTGTTCAGGCCCTGCGCGAGCGCCGGATGATGGATTTCAAACATCTGTTCCGGTCGGTCGACGTGCTGATGGTCGATGACGTGCAATTCATCGCCGGCAAGGATTCGACACAGGAAGAATTCTTCCACACATTCAACGCGCTGGTGGATCAGAACAAGCAGATCATCATCTCGGCAGATCGTGCACCGGGAGAGATCAAGGATCTTGAGGACCGCGTGAAATCGCGCCTGCAATGCGGGCTGGTCGTGGACCTGCACCCGACCGATTACGAACTGCGTCTTGGTATTCTGCAGAACAAGGTTCAGCAATACAGCAGCACCTATCCCGATCTGACCATTGCCGATGGCGTGCTGGAGTTTCTGGCCCATCGTATCTCGACCAATGTCCGTGTGCTGGAAGGCGCGCTGACCCGCCTGTTCGCCTTTGCCTCGCTGGTGGGCCGCGAGATCGACATGGAACTGACGCAGGATTGTCTGGCCGACGTGCTGCGCGCATCCGAGCGCAAGATCACTGTCGAAGAGATTCAGCGCAAGGTATCCGAATACTACAACATCCGCTTGTCCGACATTATCGGCCCCAAGCGCCTGCGGTCCTATGCCCGTCCGCGTCAGGTGGCGATGTATCTGTGCAAACAGCTCACCAGCCGCTCGCTGCCCGAGATTGGCCGCCGTTTTGGTGGGCGCGACCACACCACTGTCATGCATGGCGTCAAGCGCATCGAAGAGCTGAAAACCACGGACGGTCAGATCGCGGAAGACGTGGAAATGCTGCGCCGCGCGCTGGAAGCCTGAGTTTTATCCCCTACCGCTCAGGAAACGCCCCGGTGCCTTGTGCCCGGGGCGTTTTCTTGTGCGCAATTCTCCACTGTCGGGCAGGAACTGTGCCCACGGGGCCACGCGCCCCTTGACGCGTTGGGCATTCCGACCCAGAAAACCATAAAAAATCCTTGTGCCTCAGGGCGGAACCGCTAACGTGCCAGTCCCGCCCATTTCGGCACGCAAGTCAGAGGAATTGAGGGTATGAAGATCAGCATCGAACGCGGCACCCTTCTCAAGGCCGTTTCGCAGGCCCAATCTGTTGTCGAACGTCGCAACACTATTCCCATACTTGCCAACGTGCTGATCGAGGCCGAAGGCGACCAGGCGATGTTCCGTGCCACCGATCTGGATATCGAAGTGGTCGACAAGGCCCCGGCGCAGGTCGAAAAAGCGGGCGCGACGACCGTGGCCGCAACGACGCTGCATGAGATCGTGCGCAAACTGCCGGACGGAGCGCTGGTGACCCTGACAGCTGACAGCGCAGCGGGCCGTCTGACGGTTGAGGCCGGCCGGTCGAATTTCTCGCTGGCGACACTGCCGAAAGAGGATTTCCCGGTGATGGCATCCTCGGAATACCAGTCGAACTTCACCGCTTCGGCGGCGCTGCTGCGGCGGTTGTTCGACAAATCGAAATTTGCCATCTCGACGGAAGAGACCCGGTATTACCTGAACGGCGTCTACATGCATGTGGCAGACGGGTCCGAAGGCGGCAAGGTGCTGCGCTGCGTGGCCACCGATGGCCACCGTTTGGCCCGCATTGACGCCGATTTGCCGGATGGCGCAGCCGACATGCCGGGCGTGATCGTACCGCGCAAAACCGTGGGTGAGCTGCGCAAGCTGCTGGACGATGATGAGATGGACATCGCGGTATCCGTCAGTGAGACCAAAGTGCGTTTTGCGACGCCCGATATCACGCTGACCTCAAAAGTGATCGACGGCACCTTCCCCGATTACACCCGCGTAATTCCGCAGGGCAATACGCGTCAGTTGGAAGTGGATGCCGCTGAATTCGCGCAGGCCGTGGACCGCGTGGCGACGGTTTCGTCGGAACGGTCCCGCGCGGTGAAGCTGCAACTGGATGCCGACAAGCTGGTTTTGTCGGTCAATGCGCCGGACAGCGGCGCGGCCGAGGAAGAACTGGCCGTCGCCTATGGCGACGAGCGGCTGGAGATCGGTTTCAACGCTAAATACCTGCTGGAGATTGCCTCGCAGGTCGATCGCGAAAACGCGGTCTTTCTGTTCAACTCGGCCGGCGACCCGACCCTGATGCGCGAAGGTTCTGACCAGAGCGCGGTCTATGTGGTCATGCCGATGCGCGTCTGACCGCCCCGCAGGGTGGTCACCAACGAAACGGAGGGGTCATGAGTTTGGCCCTGACCGATCTTACGGTCTCGCATTTCCGGTCTCACAAGCTGGCGCGTCTGTCGCTGGACGGGCGGCCGGTGGCCATCCACGGGCCGAACGGGGCCGGTAAGACCAATATCCTTGAAGCGGTGTCCTTGTTTTCACCCGGTCGCGGCATGCGGCGGGCCAGCGCGGCCGAGATGACAAGACGGCCCGAAGCGCTGGGCTGGAAGCTGTCCGGGCTGTTGCAGGCGCAGGGGCGGCGCTATGAGGTCGAGACATGGTCCGAAGGCGGCGCGGCGCGGCAGGTCCGGATTGACGACAAGACCTCCAGCCAGATTGATCTGGGCAAGCTGGCGCGGGTGGTCTGGCTGATCCCGTCGATGGACCGGTTGTGGATCGAAGGGGCCGAGGGGCGGCGGCGGTTTCTGGATCGGATCGCGCTGAGCTTTGACCCAACCCACGCCGAGGCTTCGCTGACCTATGAAAAATCCATGCGCGAACGCAACCGCCTGTTGAAAGAGCAGGTGCGGGACGCCCATTGGTATGCCGCGCTGGAGGGGCAGATGGCCGAGATGGGGCATCGGATTCATCTGGCACGCCTGTCGGCGCTAGATCATCTGCGAAAGGCGCAGGACGCGGCCGAAACCGCCTTTCCTGCGGCGGATCTGGACCTGATCCAAACCGAAGGCGCGATGCCGGGTACGGAAGATGACCTGCGCGAGGCGCTGAGCGAAAGCCGGTTCCGCGATCTGGCGGCCGGGCGAACGCTGGTGGGTCCGCATCGGTCGGACCTGTATGGCGTATTCGCGGCCAAGGGCGTACCGGCCAGGGATTGTTCGACCGGAGAGCAGAAAGCGCTGCTGGTGTCGCTGATCCTGTCGAACGCGCGGGCGCTGGCCGGGATGGTGGGTGCACCGCCGATTGTACTGTTGGATGAGGTCGCCGCGCATCTGGATGCAGGGCGACGGGCCGCGCTCTATGATGAGATCTGCGCGCTGGGGGCTCAGGCCTGGATGACGGGCACCGGGCCTGAACTGTTTGCGGAACTGGGTGACCGGGCCCAGACGCTGGTTGTCAACGACAGCGGCGGGGGCTCGGTCGTGTCGTCCTAGGCCGGTTCGGCGACTTTGCGTTTCCAGAGCAGCGGGTGGAACACTTCGTCCACCGGCGTTTGCGCCATGTGGTTGACGTAGTTCGACATGGTTTTCTGCGCCAGACCCAAGACCACATCCAGCACCGCGCGATGCGAATAGCCCGCATCAAAGAAGGCTTTCAGCTGGTCTTCGGTTGGGTTGCCACGGCTTTGCATCACTTGCAGAGTGAAGGTGCGCAGCGCCTCAAGCCGGGCCGAAGGCAGCGGCGTTTCGTTGCGAAGTGCCTCGGTGATGTCGTCGGACACCTTCATCATCTTGGCGATGCCGGTATGGGCGGGCACGCAGTAATGGCATTCGTTTTCCACGTTGATGGTCTGCCAGACGACGGTTTTCTCATCATTGTCGAAGTCGGTCTGCAGAAACAGCTGGTGCAAGACCTGATAGCCTTCCAGATGCTGCGGGCTTTCGGCCATCACCTTGTGCAGGCCGGGCAGGCGGCCAAAGGCGGCCTGGGATTTCTCCAGCAAAGGTTTTGATGCTTCGGGGGCGGAATCGAGGTCGTGGGACGGGAAATTGGCCATGTCGGAACTCCTTTTCTGGCGGCTGAGTCGGAAATAGTCTTTATTGAGTGATCGCTCAAGTATATATTTGAGCGAACGTTCAAGAATTGGTGAAGACAATGCCCCGCAAACCTGCCTATGACCGAGACGCGTTGATCGCAAAAGCCCGCGATATCTTCTGGCGGCAGGGCTGGGCGGGCACTTCGCTGAAGGATCTGGAGCGTGAACTGAAGCTGAAGCCGGGCAGTTTCTATGCCGCTTTCGGGTCCAAGGATGCGCTGTATGCGCTGACGCTGGAGCGTTATGCAAAAGACGGGGTCGCGCGTCTGATGAAACTGGCGCAGGAACTGGGGCCGCTCAATGCCCTCAAGGCGCAGCCGCAGGTGGTGATCGATTCAACTCAGATGCCCGTGCGGGCCTGCATGCTGGCGAAAACCTATGCCGAGTTGCAGGCAAAGGGGCACGATCTGGCCGACAGGGCAAGCGGGCATATGGTCGAGATGAAGCGCTGCTTTGCCGACCTGTTCCGGCGCGCGCAGGAGGCCGGGGAAATCGCGCCCGGTCACGATCCGGACCGCCTTGCGGCGCGGTATCAATCCGACCTTTTGGGGCTACGGTTGTCCGCCGACCGCAGTGACGTGAACGCGGCAGAAATCGCCGCGGATATCGCGGCGGACCTCGATCGGCTTTGACCTGCAGGGAAAGCCGATCCCAACCACAAAATATTGGGGGAGCGCGTGACAATCCCCACCAGAAAACGTATAAGTTACCAAAATAATATAGGTACTAACGGCATGTCCGAAGACGCACAGGCACCGCAGGAATACGGCGCAGATTCCATCAAAGTTCTCAAAGGGTTAGAGGCCGTTCGCAAGCGTCCCGGTATGTATATCGGTGACACAGACGACGGCTCGGGCCTGCACCATATGGTCTATGAGGTTGTCGACAACGGAATTGACGAGGCTCTGGCCGGTCATGCCGACCATGTCACGGTAAAAATCCACGCCGATTCCAGCGTTTCCGTCAGCGACAACGGCCGCGGAATTCCGGTAGATATCCACCCTGAAGAGGGCGTCTCGGCCGCCGAGGTCATCATGACCCAGCTTCACGCGGGCGGGAAGTTCGACAGCAACTCGTACAAAGTGTCGGGCGGTCTGCATGGTGTTGGCGTTTCGGTAGTGAACGCCCTGTCGGACTGGCTGGAACTGCGCGTCTGGCGCGACGGGAAAGAGCATGTGGCCCGGTTCGAAGGCGGCGAGACATCCGAACATCTGAAAGTGGTCAGTGAATGCGGCGACCGGACCGGAACCGAGGTGCGGTTTCTGGCCTCGACCAATACATTTTCCAACCTGGAATACTCCTTCGAGACTCTGGAAAAACGCCTGCGTGAACTGGCATTCCTGAACTCGGGCGTGCGGATCATCCTGATTGACGAGCGCCCGGCAGAGCGGCTGGAAACCGAGCTGTTCTATGAAGGCGGCGTCAAGGAATTTGTCAAATACCTGGACCGGTCCAAGACCGCGGCCATGCCGGAGCCGATCTATATCAAGGGCGAACGCGACGATATCGGCGTTGAAATCGCCATGTGGTGGAATGACAGCTATCACGAGACGGTTCTGCCCTTCACCAACAACATCCCGCAGCGCGATGGCGGCACCCATGTGGCGGGCTTCCGGGGGGCCTTGACCCGGACGATCAACAACTATGCGCAGTCCAGCGGCATCGCGAAGAAAGAAAAGGTCAGCTTTACCGGTGACGACGCGCGCGAAGGGCTGACCTGTGTGTTGTCGGTGAAAGTGCCCGACCCGAAATTCTCGTCCCAGACCAAGGACAAACTGGTGTCGTCGGAAGTTCGCCCGGCGGTCGAAGGCCTGATGAACGAAAAGCTGGCCGAGTGGTTCGAAGAGAACCCCAACGAGGCCAAGACCATCGTTGGCAAGATCATCGAAGCCGCTCTGGCGCGCGAGGCCGCCCGTAAGGCGCGCGAACTGACCCGCCGCAAGACGGCGATGGATGTGAACTATCTGGCCGGCAAACTGAAAGACTGTTCCGAGAAAGACCCGTCCAAGACCGAAGTGTTTCTGGTCGAGGGGGACTCGGCCGGTGGATCAGCGCAGACGGGCCGGGACCGGCTGACTCAGGCCGTGCTGCCCCTGCGTGGTAAAATCCTGAACGTGGAACGGGCGCGATTCGACCGGATGCTGTCGTCTCAGGAAATCGGCAACCTAGTGATGGCGCTGGGCACCGGCATTGGCCGGGACGAGTTCAATATCGAAAAGCTGCGCTACCACAAGATCGTCATCATGACCGATGCGGACGTGGACGGTGCGCATATCCGCACGCTGCTTCTGACCTTCTTCTATCGGCAAATGCCGGAATTGATCGAAGGCGGATACCTCTATATCGCGCAGCCGCCGCTCTATAAGGTTTCGCGTGGTAAATCCGAGGTTTATCTGAAGGATCAGGCGGCGCTGGACGATTACCTGATCAACCAGGGCGTTGAAGGCGCGGTGCTGAGACTTGGCTCGGGTGAAGAGATAATCGGTCAGGACCTGACCCGCGTGGTCGATGAAGCCCGGCAGCTGAAACGCGTGCTGGACGCCTTCCCGACGCATTACCCGCGCCACATTCTGGAACAGGCCGCCGTCGCAGGCGCCTTTGTCCCGGGCGCGGTCGATGCCGACCTACAGGGCGTGGCCGACAAGGTGGCGGCCCGTCTGGACCTGATCGCGCTGGAATACGAGCGTGGCTGGCAAGGACGCATCACACAGGACCACGGCATTCGCCTGGCCCGCATCCTGCGGGGCGTCGAAGAAGTCCGCACGCTGGACGGCCCCATGCTGCGCTCGGGCGAGGCGCGCAAGACCGGCAGCTTCACCCAAAGCCTGCAGGAAGTGTACAACTCACCTGCAACCCTGATCCGACGGGACCGCAGCCAGGTGATCCACGGCCCGCTCGACCTGTTGCGCGCCATTCTGGAAGAGGGCGAAAAGGGCCTGTCCCTGCAACGCTATAAGGGCCTGGGTGAAATGAACCCCGATCAGCTATGGGAAACCACACTGGACCCGGACGCCCGAACGCTCTTGCAGGTGCGCGTCGACGACATGGTCGAGGCGGATGATCTGTTCACCAAGCTGATGGGCGACGTGGTCGAACCGCGCCGCGAATTCATCCAGCAGAACGCGCTGAGTGTTGAGAATCTGGACTTCTGAGCGGGAGTAGGTTTGCCGAGATCTTCGTTGTCGGAGGGGTCAGCTTCTTTTGGAACTTGCCAGCAACACCGTTCCGTCAAAACTTCACGGTCTTAATTCAGCTCTGAATGAGAAGTGTGAGGGTGATTCAGTTTGGTGAAGAACCCACACCTGTCACAAACTTGTATGATGCCTCGACCAGATCGAAAACAACGTCCAGCTCGTCGGTGTTAACCGGCGTGAAGATCATCACGAATCCGCCCCAGCCAGGTCTTTGATCCGCCCACGGGTGACTGACGGCCCAGCCTTTTTCCGCCGCGATCATGGCCAATTCCGGCGAAAGCGATGCGTGCAGGCTGCCGTCGGGGTGAATGTGGGCGAATTCCCGGCCACCCACAATTACCTCCGGCCGGGTCAGCGCGGTATCTTCGCTGATCCAGAAGCCAAGGGCACCGGGCAGGGACACAACGGTTTGCCTGATCTCGACGCCGGGCAGCTCAGAAACGCGTTTCAGCAGAGCCTCTGAGATTTCCGGGACGGGTTCCACGTCAATCTGCACATGCGGCACGCCATTTGTCGTGCGCGGAATTGGCGTTTCACGCATCGGCAGATTGGCGATGTCAGCCAAAGCGCCGGACGCCACGAAGACGCAAACCAGCGATGCCGTGCGCAGAGGTTGGGTTGCCTTCATCTCCTGATCTCCCTTTGCCGGACTCTACCCAATATGGGCCCGGTAAGCCGCATAATTGTTTCGGAGCCAATGCCACAGGACAACCAGATCATCCTGTACCCTTACACGAAACGCGAATGAATACCCGCCGATGTTCTTGACAGTTTACCGACCCGCAAGCTGTTGCAGCGCGCCTGCCCAATCTTCGACGTGGTAGGAGCGGACGATTTTAGCGCCCTCCAATGCGTGGATGTCGATTGTCCTGATGTCGAAGCCGCAGCCCTGCCCATCGACACCGAACATGGGTCCGGCCGGTTTGCCGGTTGCCCGGCTGCGCACGGTGACGAATTCCCCGGCCTGGTGCATGGCCTGCACCGACCAATCGAGATACGGAACCAGCTTTCCAAATCCGCCAATCTGGCCAATGATCACCAGTGGCACCTGGATGGGCGTTCACTCGATACAGGAGACAGCAATGACTTCCGAAGGACCGGTTCTTAGGATTTTCGAAGTCACGGTCAAAGAAGGCCGTGCCGAGGAGCTTCTGCAAAATTTCGCGACCACCTCCGCTCAGGTAGTGAAGGGGCATCATGGCAACCGGGGGTATTTCTTTGGTCGGTGTGTTCAGGGCGGTGAAAACGTGGTGATGTTTGTATCCGTCTGGGACGATCTGAATGCCGTGAAGTCGCGGTTCGGAGAAAGCTGGCAGGCGTCATACCTGCCAGAAGGTTACGAGGAATTCATCGTCAGTTGCTCCATTCGCCATGTCGATGTGAGTTCGGGATGGCACGTGCAATCGCCTCAAATGCCGGATATGAGCTAGGATTGGTTGACGGTCAGGCCGAAGGGGCACGGTCATTCGAAAATTCCGGGGTTTCCAGTAGCGAGCCGCGAGAGAGGTTTAGCTGTTGCCGCGCAACCTGTGGGCGGACCGCGCAAGGCCCAGCGCGATGTCTGCTTATGCCTACGCAGCGCAAACCACACCAAAGGGATGCGCGTCAGGTACGCAGGCCGGTGCCTCAGCGCGCCAGCGTTGTAAACAGCGTGTCCAGTACCTTCAGGTGATCTTCGGGGTCATCCCCTTCTGATACCGCCAGTGCGGCGCGATCAAACAGGGCCGATAGCTGTGTGGTCAGGGCATCCACCGGAAGGTCCCTGATCTGACTGGATTGCATGGCTTCGGTCAGACCCAGGCGCAGGGCGTCCGCCGAGGTCTCGCGATCAATCCGGTCGAGCTCGCCTTGCCCCAAAACCGCAGGCCCGTCCAGAAGCATAATCCGCACGCGCCCCTTGTCCTGCATCGCACTCAGATAGCCGCGACTGCCCTGTTTAAGGGCATCGATGGCCGATCCCGGTGCGGTTTTTGCCGCGGTGGTTATGTCTTCGGCGACGGCATTGTATTCCGCCAGGATGACCGCGCGGAAAAGGGCCTCTTTGTCTTCGAAATGATGATACAGCGCGCCGCGCGTCACCTCTGCCGCTTTCGCAATTTCGGGGGTCGAGGTTTCGGCATAACCCTTCTCGGCAAACAGACGCCGCGCTGCGGTCACAAGCGCAGCACGGGTGGCTTCGGTGCGGGATTTATTCGATCGGGGTTCGTTTTTCTGTTGCATACATACAGCCTGTATGTTTATAGATATTCACATACATACTGTATGTATTTTTGAAGGGAGACACAATATGAAATGCACGCAATATTACCCGGTGATCCAGACCAGCGACGTCGTGGCGACAAAAGCCTTCTATGTCGATCACTTCCGTTTCAACGTGAGCTTTGACGCGGACTGGTACTGTCATCTGCAATCGAGCGAAGACCCGAAGGTCAACCTGGCGATCCTGAAGGGTGACCATGAAACCATCCCGGCAGAAGGGCAGGGAACCGTCGGCGGCCTGATCCTGAATTTCGAGGTCGAGGATGTGGATGCCGAGTTTCAGCGCATGCAGGGGGCCGGTCTGCCCATCCTCAAGACATTGACAGACGAAGCCTTTGGCCAGCGGCACTTTATCACCCGCGACCCGAATGGAGTGTTGATAGACGTGATCAAACCCATTCCGCCTGTCGGCGACTTTGCTGACCAATACGCTACCGATGCTCTGCCGGTCTGAATAGGCCCCGGCTGCTGCGAGACCCACCGGTTTCTGCCGGGTCTCGCACTTTTGCTTCGGACAGGGTCAATCCTTTGCCAGAGGCGTGCTGTCGCCGGTCTGGTCGGATGTCGGCAGTGTCAGTTCAGGCTCTTGAACATATAGGTCGTAGGTTCAAGCCGGTCCTCGAACGGGTTGCGGCAATAGTCGGGGATCTCTCCGGCAACCTGATACCCAAGGCTCTGATACAGAATGCGGGACGGATCAGAGCTCCGCGTATCCAGCACCAACATCGTCCGGTTCAGCCCAGCGGCGCGTTGCTCCAGCGCCTTCATCAAGGCCCGGCCCAGCCCCTGACGTCGGGCGTCTGGATGGACCAGCAGTTTTGCCACATCTGCGCGGTGCGGCTGGTTCGGCATGGCGGCGGGGATCAGCTGAACCGTTCCCAATACGCGCGCGCCGTCACCGGAAACAAACAAGTCCAGCGCGCCGGACCGCAGGTTGGCGAATACGTGGTCGCGCCAATAGGCGCGGGCCTGATCCATGGAAAAAGGCAGAATGAACCCGACGCTGGCCCCGGCGTGGACGCAGGCGTGCAAAATACCGGCCAGATCCTCTGCCACCCTGTCAAAATCGGTCTCGGTCAGGCGTGAGATCATATCAGCACCAACAAGTAGCGCGCGCCGCGCGTGGCAGCTGTTTCAAAACGGGTGGGCCCCGACAGGTGATAGCGCAGGCAATCCCCGCCGTTCAGTTGATGCGCAACCCCATCCACGGTCAGGGTCAATGCCCCGTCCAGCACAATCAGGTGATGTTCCTGCCCGGGTTTCGGCGGTGTGTCATAGGCGATGACCGTTCCGGGCGGCAGATGCCCTTCCATCACTTCGCCGTTCAGCCCTGTCGCCGGTGGCGAGACCGACCGGCGGGTAAATCCGGTTTCCGGATCGCGCCATTCCGGCTGCCGTTCAAATGGCACCCGCGGATCAAAGCTGTCTTCGACCATCATCAGAAGGCGCGACATGGGCAGCCCGTAGGCGGCGCATAAACGGCCCAGCGTTTCGGCGGTCGGGCTGACATCCCCCTTTTCCATCCGGGACAGGGTTGCCCGGCTGACACCGCTGAACTCCGCCAACTGGTCCAGCGACCATCCACGCCCCAGACGCAATTCGTTCAGGCGGGTGGCAAGGCGGTCTGAGAGGTTTTCCAGCATCGTTCTGATATGAGAATCATTTCCGTATATGAGAGTATTAAATAGAAAATAATATAATGCAACAGGAAAGGGCGCAGAAAACGCTGCGCCCTTTGGAATCTCTGGCTCTGTCGCGGGTTACTTCCAACCAACCTCGTTAAAGATCTTCTGTGCCTCGGGGATGTTCTTGGCAACCTCGGACAGGTTGACCTCATCCGCCTTGAATTCACCCAGAGAGGCGACATTCTCGGCCAGCGCCACACCGGTTACGGCCGGGAATTCATCATTGCCGTTCGAGAAATAGACCTGCGCCTGATCGCCCGCCAGATACTCCAGGAACTTGATGGCGTTTTCCTTGTTGGGCGCGTTCGCGGCAACACCGGCACCCGACAGGTTCATATGCGCGCCTTCGGCGTCCTGCGCCGGAAACTGCACGCCGATCATGTCGATATCGGCGCTCAGGCCCTTGACGTCTTTGCGCAGCGCGCGGGCAAAATAGTAAGAGTTCGATACGGCAATCTCACACTCACCCGAGGCGATCCCGCGCAACTGGTCAGTATCGCCGCCCTGCGGTTCGCGCGCCATATTGGCAACCACGCCCTCGGCCCAGGTCTTTGCGGCCTCTGCGCCGTGGTTGGTGATGATCGAGGCCAGCAGGGTCTGGTTGTAGGTGTTGCTGGAGGAGCGGATGCAGACCAGACCTTTGTATTCCGGCTTGGCCAGATCCAGATAGGTTGCCGGCGGGTTGGCTACGTCAGCCTTGTCGAAAAAGATGATCCGGGCGCGTTGCGAGAACCCGTACCACTGGTTGTCTTCGTCCTGCAGGTTGGCCGGGATGCGCTCTTCCAGAACGGCGCTTTCGATGGGCTGCAGGATGCCGGCATTCTTGGCGCGGGCCAGGCGCGACGTGTCGACGGTCAGCAGGATATCGGCGGGCGAGTTCGCGCCTTCGGCTTCCATCCGGGCGATCAGTTCATCAGCCTTGCCTTCGATGCGGTTGATGGTGATGCCGGTGGCCTCTTCGAAATCGGAATAGAGGCGCTCGTCGGTGTCATAATGGCGCGAGGAATAGAGGTTCAGCTCGCCTTCGGCAGCGGCGGAGGTTGCAATCAGGGCCGTCAGGGCGGCGGCAACGCAGGTAGAGGATTTCAGCATCATGTTTCCCAACGATGAAAATTGTAGCGGGTCGTTATCCGACTGATTTGGTCAATTATACGATTCTGGGAGGGATGCAAGGAAATCCGACAAAATTACTTGGTCAAATGGACGCGGCCAGCGCCTTTAGCGGCGCGGAACAAGGATTATCGTGGCGCCGGCGGGAGCGGAGCTATCCGCGATCCAGAACCTCAACCGCAAGAATTGTCGGCAGGTGGCGGGCGACTTCGGTCCAGCTGTCCCCTTCGTCGACGCTGGCAAAAACAGACCCGCTGTTGGTTCCGAAATAGATCCCGGCGGGGTCGCGGCGGTCTCCGGCCATCGCCTGGCGCAACACGGTGAAAAAACAGCCTTCCTGCGGCAACCCGCGGCGCTGATCCTTCCAGGATGCGCCGCTGTTGGTGGATTTCCACACCGCGGCCGCCGCGTCCGGGGGATAACGCCCGATGCTGTCGCCATTCAGGGGCAGGGTCCAGATCGTGGCCGGGTCGCGCGGGTGAACGTGGATCGGAAACCCGAAGGTCGACGGCAGCCCCTGGGTGATATCCTCCCAGCTGCGCCCACCATCGGGCGAACGCCAGACCCCGTGATGGTTTTGCTGATACAGCAGGTCGGTGGTTCCGGGGGCCTGAACCATGTTGTGAACACAATGGCCGGTCTCGCCGTCTTTTGGCGCTGCGGGGTGATCATGATGTCCACAGCTTTCTGCATTGGACAATCTGTTCCGCCGTTGCCAGCTTGCGCCACCGTCTTCGGACGCAAAAACACCTGCGGCCGAGATGCCGACCCACAGCTTTTGCGCGTCATCCGGATCGCTCAGAATGGTGTGCAGGACCAGACCTGCGCCGCCCGGATTCCAGTCCGGCGCGGATGGGTGGTTGGTCAGGCCCTCGACCGTCTCCCATGTGCGCCCGCTGTCCGTGCTGGCCAGCAAGCGCGCCGGCTTGGTGCCGGCATAGAGCGTTCCGTGCCGGTAGTTCAGCGACCAGATTTGCGAAAACGCATCGGAAAAAGGCGCAGGCTCATCCGTCCATCCGATCATCTGCGCGAAATCCGCGTCATTAGCGGCCCATTCGTCCACCTGACCAGCGGTGAGCTTTGTCACGTCCCATGTTTCGCCGCCGTCATCGGATCGCCAGACACCGGCGCCGTGCCAGTCGCTGCCGCCACCGGCCCAAAGCGTACCGGTTTCCGCGTCGCCGATGACGTGGTTGATCGGCCAGCCGTCGCAATGCGGGCCCGACACGTGCCAGCCCGACCTGTCTTGGCCGCCAGAGATGATGAAGGTGCCCTTGGTTGTTCCGACCAGTACGTCGACGCCGTGTTCTTGCATGGAATCCGCGCTCCGTAATTTGGAGGCCAGAGTAACACGTTACGTCCCGGGGCGCAGAAAACAAAAAAAACCGCGCTCAAGGGCGCGGTTCTTTCGAATTGCTATATGCCGTTCTCAGCCCTGGCGAGCTTTGAACTTGCGCTGCGTCTTGTTGATCACGTAGACGCGGCCTTTGCGACGCACAACACGGCAGTCACGGTGCCGGTTCTTGAGCGAGCGGAGCGAGTTCTTGACCTTCATGGTCTGTCTCCAATCTGCGGCGCCTTCATCAAGGACGTGGCCAGCGCCTGGGTTAGCGGGTGCCCCGGGTCAGACCCGAAACAGTGAAACGATGGTGGGCGGTACAAGGATCGAACTTGTGACCCCTTCGATGTCAACGAAGTGCTCTACCGCTGAGCTAACCGCCCACGAACCTTTGCGTGCCCTGCCCCATAACGAAATGGGGCGCGGATCCCCGCGCCGGTAGCGGGGTCTATAAAAGGAGTCGCAAAGGGGTTCAAGGGGTTTGGCAGAACTATTTTCCGGTCTATGTTCGAACCGAACAAGGAGTCACCATGCAGAACGCTGCTTATGTATTGGATATGCCCGCCAAGCGCACGTCTTGCGTGGTATTTTCTTCTCCGCATAGCGGTCGGGACTATCCCGACGCCATGCTGAAGCGGACAGTTCTCAGCCAGAATGTGATTCGATCCTCGGAAGATGCCTTTGTCGATCAGCTGTTTTCAGCGGCGGCCGACTATGGCGCGCCGATGATTTCCGCGACAAAGCCCCGGGCCTATCTGGACCTCAACCGCAGTGCCGATGAACTGGACCCGGCGCTGATTCAGGGCGCGCGCCGCCACGGGCACAACCCGCGGGTCGCCTCGGGCCTTGGGGTGATTCCCCGGGTCGTGGCCAACGGGCGGGCGATCTATCGCGGCAAACTGACGATGGACGAGGCGCGCCTGCGTATCGACACCTGTTGGCGCCCCTATCACGCGCGTATCAAGTCTCTGCTGACCGAATCGCACGACGCGTTCGGACAGGCGATCCTGATCGACTGCCATTCGATGCCGCATGAGGCCGTTGCCATGGCCAGCGGAACAAATTCCAGACGGCCCGAGGTGGTTCTGGGTGACCGGTTCGGCGCATCGGCCTCGGCCGAGATCGTGGACCGGATCGAATCGGCCTTCGCGTCGGCCGGCCTGAACGTGGCCCGAAACGCACCCTTTGCCGGTGCTTATGTGACCCAGACCTATGGCCGCCCGGGCCGCCATCAGCACGCCGTTCAAATCGAGATCGACCGGTCGCTTTATATGGACGAGACGACCATTCTGCCGAATGACAATTTCGCCGCGTTTCAGGAGATTCTGCGCGAGGTCATCCGCGATATTGCCGGCATCGGGGATGAGCCGCTGCGTCTGGCAGCGGAATAGCGTCACCGCAAAGCGCGGCCCTTCACGATCGCATCGGTCCCGAACCGGCGCCGAATCTCGTCGGTGGCCCGTTCCGCCTGTGACCGCCGGGTGGCACCGGGGTCCAGCAGATCGCCAGAGATATCGGCCTGCGCCTCGGGGCACAGATCAGACAGGCCGCATCCCAGCAGCCGGTAGGGTCCCTGATCCCCGACCTGATCGAACAGACCCCGCGCGGTGCGATAAATCCGGTCCGCAATCTGGGTGGCATCCCGCAGGGACACACGGCGCGTGATGGTCTTGTGGTTGGCCTTTTTCAGCTTCAGCGTGACGACCCGACCGGCCAGCCGTTTGGCCTTGGCGCGGTCGGCGACCTTTTCGGCCATGCGCCATAAATGCCCGTCCAGGATGTCCGGATTGGCCGTGTCCTCAAAAAAGGTCGTCTCGTTGCTGATGGACTTCATCGGTTCATGCGCCGATACGCGCCGCTTGTCCTGCCCCCGCGCCAGATGCCAGAGCCGGTAGCCCATCGAGCCAAAGCGCGCCGTCAGCGCCTCCTGATCCCAGCGCAGCAGGTCTGAAAAACTGCGGATGCCCGCCCGGTCCAGTGATTCCTGCGCCGCCGGACCAATGCCCCAGATCAGGCGCACCGGCTTGTCATGCAGGAATTCGGCGGTTTCAGCTTTTCCGATCACCGAAAACCCGCGCGGCTTGTCCAGATCCGATGCGACCTTGGCCAGAAACTTGTTATGCGACAGACCGATCGAGCCGGTCACGCCCAGCTCGTCCTTCATCCGCTTCACCAGCCGCGCCAGCATGACAGCAGGGGGCGCCCCGTGCAGGCGCTGCGTTCCGGACAGGTCCATGAAGGCCTCGTCCAGCGACAGCGGTTCGACCACCGGCGTCAGTTCGTCCATCATCTTGCGGATCTCACGCGACACCTCGGCATAGACAGACATGCGCGGCTTGATCACCACCGCATCGGGGCAAAGCTGCAATGCCTTGAACATCGGCATGGCCGACCGCACGCCGCGAATGCGCGCCACATAACAAGCGGTCGACACAACGCCGCGCTTACCGCCGCCGATGATAACCGCCTTATCGGCCAGTTCCGGATTGTCGCGCTTTTCGACCGACGCATAGAACGCATCGCAATCCATATGTGCGATGGACAGCTCGAACAATTCCGGATGCGCCGTGACCCGCGGGCTGCCGCAGGACGGGCACCGGGGTTCGTCCTTCAATGTGGTCAGGCAGTCTCGGCAAAGACCGGGCATCCAAATCTTTCCGTCCTAAATGCGATCCGTTCAGCGGCCTACTTATATCAGTCCCTGCTGCCGGGCAAAGCCCCGAGAAGGGGTGAACGACTGATCTGTTCCGGAAGAAGACCCCCCGCAATTGGGCGGGGGGAGGTGACGGACCTCAGGAAGATATGGTCCGCGGGGAGTATCACGGGTCTAGAATCGCTCAAATTCCGATAATTCGATAGGACCTTGGCCACATAGCCAAAACTCGTGTTTTTCATGTGTGTTTTGGGGCACAGAGACGATTTGGCGCGGACCCGGTGAAAAGTGACGCTAGGTCAACTGGTTGGCGGGTTTTCCGAACCGGTTTCAGCGGGTTTCGCGGGTTCGTCTAGTGATGTGTCAAGGAATTTAACTCGGCCAGAACCGCCTCGGCAGCCGCCTTCGGGTTGTCGGCCTGATAGATCGGGCGACCCACCACGATGTGGTCGGCGCCGTCGCCAATGGCACTTGCCGGCGTCGCAACCCGTTTCTGATCGCCCAGTGCCGCACCTGCGGGACGCACGCCAGGGGTCACGATCAGGCGGCCCTCGGCCTGGGGCAGGGCGCGGATCAGGGCTGCCTCTTGCGGGCTGGCGATAACACCATCGGCCCCGGCCTCCAGCGCCCTGGCCGCGCGTTCGACGACCAGTTCCTGCACGTCGCCTTCCTTTAGCAGGCTGGCATCCAGATCGTCGCGGTTCAGCGAGGTCAGGATGGTCACGGCCAGAATCCTGAGGTCCTTGCCGGACGCCCCTTCCTTGGCGGCGCGCACCACATGCGGGTCGCCATGAACGGTCAGGAAATCCAGATCGAACTGCGCCAGTCCGCGCACCGCGTTTTCCACCGTGTTGCCGATATCGAACAGCTTCATATCCAGAAAGATGCGCTTGCCATGATCCTGTTTCAGCTCATTGGCCAGCGCCAGCCCGCCGCCGGTCAGCATGCCCAGACCGATCTTGTAGAACGACACGGCATCCCCCAGCCGCTCGGCCATGGCCAGACCTTGCAGGGCGTTCGGGACATCGAGGGCAACGATCAGGCGGTCATCGGACATGGGGGGTGCTCCTGCTTGGCAAACGTCTGCGTCCTAGCGGTTTCGGACGCGTGTGTCCATGCGGCAGCTTCGGGTTGTCGAATTCACGCAGCCAAAGCAGGTCTGTGCTAAGGTGCCGGCCATTGCCTTCGGAATTTGAAAGGGGAAACCATGAACAAATGGGTTATCGCGGGGCTGGCGCTGACGCTTGCCGGATGTCAGGACATGCCGCTTGAGACGGAAGCGGCCGATACCGTCATAACATCGCCGACAAATGACGATCTGAGGCTGGTGGGCGGGTATCGGTCGACCGATGACGATTGCCAGCTGACCGGTGAGACGGCTTTTACGATCGAGTTTCTGGATGACGCGGCTGATCTTGTGTCCTGTCCGACAGGCAGTGGCGCGGCGCAATCTCTGGTCGACATGTATGACGCGCGGCAGATGGCGGAAACCGGAGGTTACGCAGTCTATTCCGTGCCCCGACGATAGGTCGGGAATCTGCGGTGTAGCCTCTTGAACAGGTAAAGATATTTCCCAGATTGAATGTGAGGCCCAGACCGAAGCGTGCCGCCAAGCGGGCGCAGCGAAATTAGGGCGCTTATGAAAGGAGAATAATATGGACTTGAACAAGTTCACCGAGCGGGCACGGGGTTTCGTGCAGGCGGCGCAGACCATTGCGCTGCGCGAAGGGCACCAGAGGCTGGAGCCCACACATATTCTGAAAGCATTGATGGATGACGATCAGGGGCTGGCAAGCAATCTGATCACACGCGCAGGCGGGGCGCCCAACCGCGTGGTTGAGGCATTGGACGCCGCGATGGGCAAGATCCCGAAGGTCAGCGGCGACGCGAGCCAAATCTATATGGATGGCCAGACCGCCAAAGTTCTGGACGAGGCCGAAAAGATCGCCACCAAGGCGGGCGACAGCTTTGTGCCGGTCGAACGCGTGTTGATGGCGCTGTGCATGGTGAAATCCAAAGCCAAAGACGCGTTGGAGGCCGGAGCCGTTTCCGCGCAGAAACTGAACGAAGCGATCAACGATATCCGTAAAGGCCGCACCGCTGACACTGCGTCGGCAGAAGAGGGCTATGACGCGCTTAAGAAATACGCGCGCGATCTGACCGAGGCCGCGGCTGAGGGCAAGATTGACCCGATCATCGGGCGGGATGAGGAAATCCGCCGCTCGATGCAGGTTCTGTCGCGCCGCACCAAGAACAACCCGGTTCTGATCGGCGAACCCGGCGTTGGTAAAACCGCGATTGCCGAGGGTATGGCCCTGCGCATCATCAACGGAGACGTGCCGGAATCGCTGAAAGACAAGAAGCTGCTGGCGCTCGACATGGGTGCGCTGATCGCCGGCGCGAAATACCGTGGTGAGTTTGAAGAGCGCCTCAAGGCCGTTCTGACCGAGGTCACCGAGGCCGCTGGTGAGATCATTCTGTTCATTGACGAGATGCACACGCTGGTCGGCGCGGGCAAATCTGACGGCGCGATGGATGCGGCCAACCTGATCAAGCCTGCGCTTGCCCGGGGTGAGCTGCACTGTATCGGTGCGACCACACTGGATGAGTATCGCAAATACGTCGAAAAAGACGCGGCCCTTGCGCGCCGGTTCCAACCCGTGATGGTCACCGAACCGACGGTCGAGGACACGATCAGCATCCTGCGTGGCATCAAGGAAAAATACGAGTTGCACCATGGCGTGCGCATCTCGGACTCGGCGCTGGTCTCGGCGGCGACCCTGTCGCATCGCTATATCACCGACCGGTTCCTGCCTGACAAAGCCATCGACCTTGTCGATGAGGCGGCGTCGCGCCTGCGGATGGAGGTGGATTCCAAGCCCGAGGAACTCGATCAGTTGGATCGCCAGATCCTGCAGATGCAGATCGAGGAAGAGGCACTGAAGCTTGAGGACGACGCGGCCTCCAAGGATCGTCTGGAAACCTTGCAAAAGGACCTGGCCGATCTGCAGGAGAAATCGGCCGAGATGACCGCACAGTGGCAGGCTGAACGCGACAAACTCGCGGGTGCGCGAGATCTGAAAG
Organism: Ruegeria sp. ABV4_181; assembly: GCF_056158465.1. Classification (NCBI taxonomy): domain Bacteria; kingdom Pseudomonadati; phylum Pseudomonadota; class Alphaproteobacteria; order Rhodobacterales; family Roseobacteraceae; genus Ruegeria; species Ruegeria sp. ABV4_181. Next base: position 334,817 of record NZ_JBSWTI010000002.1, on the reverse strand, counting down.
AACAGCTCGACAAGGCGCGCGCTGATCTGGAGATTGCAAAGCGCGAAGGCAATCTGGCCAAGGCGGGGGAACTGTCCTACGGCATCATCCCCGAGCTTGAGAAACAGCTAACCGAGGCCGAAAACGCCGAAAGCAACGCCATGATGGCCGAGGAAACCGTGCGCCCGGAACAGATCGCGTCGGTGGTCGAACGCTGGACCGGTATCCCGACCGCCAAGATGCTGGAGGGCGAGCGCGAGAAGCTGCTGCGGATGGAGGACGATCTGCATTCCCGCGTGATCGGGCAGGACGCGGCGGTGACCGCCGTCGCCAACGCGGTGCGCCGTGCGCGTGCGGGCCTGAACGACGAAGGCCGCCCGCTGGGCTCGTTCCTGTTCCTCGGGCCAACCGGTGTGGGTAAGACCGAGCTGACCAAGGCCGTGGCGAACTTCCTGTTCGATGACGACAACGCGATGGTGCGCATCGACATGTCCGAGTTCATGGAGAAACACGCGGTTGCCCGTCTGATTGGTGCCCCTCCGGGTTACGTCGGCTATGACGAAGGCGGTGTGCTGACCGAAGCCGTGCGGCGCAGGCCCTATCAGGTCGTGCTGTTTGACGAGGTCGAAAAGGCGCACCCGGATGTGTTCAACGTGCTGTTACAGGTTCTCGATGACGGCGTGCTGACCGATGGTCAGGGCCGCACCGTGGATTTCAAGCAGACGCTGATCATCCTGACGTCGAACCTCGGCTCGCAAGCGCTCAGCCAGTTGCCCGAAGGCGCCGACAGTGCGCAGGCGCGGCGTGATGTGATGGATGCGGTCCGGGCGCATTTCCGGCCGGAATTCCTGAACCGTCTGGACGAGACCATCATCTTTGACCGCCTCAAGCGGGCCGATATGGATGGCATCGTCGATATTCAGATGGCGCGTCTGCAGAAACGTCTGGCTGCCCGCAAGATCGAGCTGGTCCTCGACGATGGTGCCAAGGAATGGCTGGCCAACGAAGGCTATGACCCGGTCTTTGGCGCGCGTCCGCTGAAACGCGTGATCCAACGTGCCTTGCAGAACCCGCTGGCCGAGGCACTGCTGGCCGGTGAGATCAAGGATGGCGAAACCGTTCCGGTGACCGCCGGGTCTGACGGGCTGATCATCGGTGACCGGCTGGGCACGTCAGACCGGCCGCGCCCCGATGATGCGGTGGTGCATTGATCGCAGATGGAAAGACCCGCCCCACGGGCGGGTCTTTTTTGTTCACATCTGACCTTTCGCAGAACGCTCAGGGCTTTCGAACCGCCACGATGCCCCGGCTTGTGCGGGATGGTGGACCGGAGGGAAACGCATAGACGCTTTCGCTGACGAACCCTGCGGCGTCCAGCAGTTCCAGTATCTCGTTCCGCCGAAACGTGCGGTGACGCCATTGGAACCAGATGATCGCGTTGCACCAATGCGGCTTGGACACCACAAGGTACAGACGACCGCCGGGGCGCATCAGGTCGTGAATGTCCCGAAGCGCCTGTACGGGATCCGGGCAATGCTCGATCACATGGGCCGCAAGCGCCACGTCAACCGGCGCAAGCTGAACTTCCCCCAGCAGACCTTGCGAGAGGTTCGGTTCGACCTGCCTAGCGCGCAACGCCGCCTGACCCTGTTTGAGCATATCGCCGCTGGGCTCCAGCAAGGTCAGCTCTTGCGGTGGTCCGTGGATGGCCACCCAGGCTTCGGCGAATGAGGCCGTACCGGCCCCGATATCCAGCACCCGTTCGGCATCGGCGTCCCGCCTGTCGGCCGAGAGAAAACCCAAATAGCCATCGTAATAGCCAAGCACGCGCATCTTGTCCCGCCACCGGGGGGCGACCGTGTCATAGCGAAACGTGATATCAGCGGTCGATTTGGCCATGTTCTGCGCAGTTGCGGCAGCGTCCCGGCAGGCCGGAACGCGCCTGCCACCTGATGCCCCCTATACCAGAGCGAAAATCCGTGCTGGTCCGCCGGTGCCGCCCGCATGTTTCGGGGCCCCGATGACCAGCGTCGCGCCTGCGGCGGGCACCCGGTCCAAACCGGCCAGACATTCGATCCCGAACCGGCCGGTTGGCAGCCAGGCGTAATGGGTGGCGAAATCGGCCGACATGCCGTGATCCAGCGACAGCGTATCCACCCCGATCGACCGCGCGCCGGTCTCCTCCATCAGCATCTGCGCGGCCTCGACATGGAAACCGGGATAGTGCTGGGCCTCGCCGTCGAAATTGCGGAACTCATCCGTGGCGGTTTTACCCGCCCAGCCGGAATGCATCGCCACGCAGGCACCGTCCAGGATGTCGCCGTTGGCGGCGATCCATGCCTTCAGATCGTCGGGTGTGACCCGGGTGTCGGCGTCTTCGGCAGCACGTGCGGCGATATCCACGACGCACAGGGGGGCGACAAGGTCCCCGACCGGGATTTCGTCGACCGATGCACCATCCGCGGAAAAGTGCAGCGGCGCGTCGATATGTGTGCCGGTATGTTCATTGATCGACAGGTTGAACAGGTTGAAGCCGTGATCGGCAAAGCGGAACGCCTGTTCCGCGGCAAAGCCGGGTTCGCCGCCCCAGGTCGGGAAATCGGCGCTCAGCGTGTGGGTCATATCCTCGACCTGACCGTGGCCCGCCGCAAGGGCTGCCGGGGCACTGGCACCGGATGCCGCTACTGCCACGCCCGAGGCGGCTGCAGCTTTGAAAAACCCTCGTCTCGACAGCATACGGTCCTTGACCGCGTTCATCACACAGATGTCACACATTCGTCTTCTCCCTTCTGGCTGTCCCGGCAATCGGGCGGGCGGAAAGACCGGGGTCTGTGCCCCGGACCGCCCAGGAAAGACTGCATTTTGGAACATGCAGTTGTAAAGATCGGATGCCCCGGCATGTCCGGTCCGGGGCGGGCAACGGGCTGCATACATTACAATCCGGTCGCCCAATCGTGACGCATGTTGCCTTGGACCTGTGCTAAGAGCGGACTAACTGAGACTGAAGTGCGAAATACGGAGTTCTAAATGGCGCATCGCTGGACCAACACACTTACACATGCCGACGTCACCCCTAGGGCGGCGTTTTTAAACCGGCGGCAGGTTATGGCCGGGCTGGCAGGTGTCGGGCTGGCGGGAATGGCGCCGGGGGCTTCGGCCCAGCAGGCTCTGGAGCCGAACAGTTGGGAGGCGATCACCTCATACAACAACTATTACGAGTTCGGCACGCGAAAGGACGATCCGGCGAAATACGCCCATCGGCTGGTAACCGAACCCTGGAGTGTCAGCATCGACGGCATGGTCGACAGGCCCGGCGCGTATGACTTCAGGGACATCATGTCCGAGATGACGGTGGAAGAGCGCATATATCGTTTCCGCTGTGTCGAGGCCTGGTCGATGGTGATCCCGTGGAACGGGTTCGAACTGGCAGATCTTCTGAACATGGCCGGAGTGCAGGATGGGGCCAGATATGTGGCCTTTGAGACGGCCTATCGTCCGGATGAAATGCCCGGTGTTCAGTTTCCGGTGCTGGACTGGCCCTATCGCGAAGGGCTGCGGCTGGATGAGGCGATGCATCCGCTGACGATCATGGCGACGGGAATATACGGTCGCCCGATCCCAAATCAGAACGGTGCGCCGCTGCGACTGGTGGTGCCATGGAAATACGGATTCAAATCCATCAAGTCGATCGTCCGTATCACCCTGACGGATGTCGAACCTCCGACCAGCTGGAACATGGCGAACCCGCGTGAATACGGGTTCTATAGTAATGTGAACCCGAATGTGGATCATCCCCGCTGGTCTCAGGCATCAGAACGTCAGATCGGCGGTGGTCTGTTTGCCAAGCGTATCCCGACCCTGATGTATAACGGCTATGAAGCCGAGGTCGCGGGCCTTTACGAAGGCATGGACCTGTCGAAAGACTACTGACCCCATGCAGTCGCTGAATCAGATATTGCGCCGCATTCCGGTTTGGGCCGTGTATGTGCTGGGCGCGCTGCCGGCCCCGTGGTTGTTCTATCAGGGCCTGACCGGCGGTCTGGGCGTCGACCCGATCGAAGCCTTGGAGCACCGGTACGGAGAGCTGGCGTTGCAGCTTTTGATCTTCGTGCTGGCCATCTCGCCCCTGCGGCGGTTTCTGGGTCTGAACCTGATGAAGTTCCGCCGCGCCCTTGGGGTGCTCACCTTTACCTATGTCAGCCTGCATCTGCTGGTCTGGCTGGTTCTGGACGTGCAGGTACCGGGGCAGATCTGGGCCGATATCGTCAAACGTCCCTATATTACTGTAGGCATGGCGGCGTTTGTCCTGTTGCTGCCGCTGGCTGTGACATCGAACAACCTGTCGGTCCGGCGGTTGGGCCCATTCTGGCGCAGGCTGCAGCACCTGGCTTATCCGGCGGCAGTTCTCGGCGGGTTGCACTATGTCATGCTGGCCAAGGGGTTTCAGCTCGAACCTCTGATCTACCTGTCGCTGATCATCGGCCTGCTTCTGCTGCGGGTTCCGTTCCCGAGCCTGCTGACTCGGCTGCGTCAGGCCGATTCCGCCTGACTCGCGACTGAGTCTGTGAGTAAGCCTGTGCAAAACCCGGGATTCGCATGCATCCAAGCCGGCGCGTTCGGCCTCTTCACTCCCTTCTGTCTTTTAAGGCTTTGAAATTATAAGTTTTTTGAAGTTGTTTGGTTTTTTGCAAGTTTCCTGAATTTTCCACTTGCGGCTAGTGTTGGTTATACTTAGAACCCCCTTCACCGGCGCTGCTGAGGCGCTGGGTTTGCATCGGATGGACGGTGCTGACGGATCGGAAAGACGGTTGAGACGCTCGGGAGAGACCGGGGGCATC
>NZ_JBSWTI010000002.1:40000-327500 GCF_056158465.1 Ruegeria sp. ABV4_181 | reverse complement strand
CGGCGCAGTTTGGGTCTAGCCGGCCTGGAATGCGTATCGCGACTGAAACGAACAGAGTTGTCCAAGTCAAATATACTAACCCGAGCGACCTGCGTTGATCAGCTGCACGGCTGGGAGACCATATGGGGTTGCTCAATTGTCCTCGTCCAAGTGGCGGGGGCGGGAAATGTATGTTTTTGGTTCAGAAGAATGGCTGCCTTTAGTTACCAGCTGGGCGGTCTCGATTGACATACTTGTGCTCCAGTAGCCGAATAGGCGGTAGCGCAAAAAGTCATGTCTTTCTTTTTCTGGATCAAATCAAGCGCGAGAAGGGCGTTTGGTGAATGCCTTGGCAGCAAGAGGCGATGAAAGACGTGATACTCTGCGATAAGCCATGGGGAGCTGAGAATAAGCTTTGATCCATGGATTTCTGAATGGGGCAACCCACCTGAAAGTTCGTTGTAAATTGCTCCGCAATATTACAACGGATTTAAACAGGTACTTAAGACCTGAATACATAGGGTTTTAAGAGCAAACCCGGGGAACTGAAACATCTAAGTACCCGGAGGAAAGGAAATCAATTGATACTCCCCTAGTAGCGGCGAGCGAACGGGGACCAGCCGAGCCGGATAAGTGACTAGAACACGTTGGGAAGCGTGGCCATAGCGGGTGACAGCCCCGTATAGGAAGCTTTGACGGACGTATTAAGTAGGGCGGAACACGTGAAATTCTGTCTGAAGATCGGAGGACCACCTTCGAAGGCTAAGTACTCCTTGCTGACCGATAGCGAACCAGTACCGTGAGGGAAAGGTGAAAAGCACCCCGACGAGGGGAGTGAAACAGTACCTGAAACCGAACGCCTACAATCAGTCGGAGGCTCCTTGCGAGCTGACGGCGTACCTTTTGTATAATGGGTCATCGACTTGGTCTCACGAGCAAGCTTAAGCCGTTAGGTGTAGGCGTAGCGAAAGCGAGTCTTAATAGGGCGAATGAGTTCGTGGGATCAGACCCGAAACCGAGTGATCTAGGCATGGCCAGGTTGAAGGTAAGGTAACACTTACTGGAGGACCGAACCCACATCCGTTGAAAAGGATCGGGATGAGCTGTGCCTAGGGGTGAAAGGCCAATCAAACTCGGAGATAGCTGGTTCTCTGCGAAATCTATTTAGGTAGAGCGTCATCCGAATACCCCGGGGGGTAGAGCACTGGATGGGTAATGGGGCCCCACAGGCTTACTGATCCTAACCAAACTCCGAATACCCGGGAGTACTAGATGGCAGACACACTGCGGATGCTAACGTCCGTAGTGGAGAGGGAAACAACCCTGACCTACAGCTAAGGCCCCCAATTCATGGCTAAGTGGGAAAGCAGGTGGGACGACCAAAACAACCAGGAGGTTGGCTTAGAAGCAGCCATCCTTTAAAGATAGCGTAACAGCTCACTGGTCTAAACAAGTTGTCCTGCGGCGAAGATGTAACGGGGCTCAAGCCATGAGCCGAAGCTTAGGATGCCGTAAGGCATGGTAGCAGAGCGTAGTGTGACATAGAACTCATCCGTATTTGCATCCCTAGTGGATGTAATGACGGATCGAGTTCTTTCGATGAAGCCGGCCTGTGAGGGATCCGGTGGAGAGATCACTAGTGAGAATGATGACATGAGTAGCGACAAAGAGTGTGAGAGACACTCTCGCCGAAAGTCCAAGGGTTCCTGCTTAAAGCTAATCTGAGCAGGGTAAGCCGGCCCCTAAGCCGAGGCCGAAAGGCGTAGGCGATGGGAACTAGGTTAATATTCCTAGGCCAGGAGGATGTGACGGATTGCAGATGTAGTTCAGCCTTATCGGATTGGTTGGGCTGCTGAGCAGTTCCTGGAAATAGCCCTCCATCAGACCGTACCCTAAACCGACACAGGTGGACTGGTAGAGCATACCAAGGCGCTTGAGAGAACGATGTTGAAGGAACTCGGCAAAATACCTCCGTAAGTTCGCGAGAAGGAGGCCCGGTTCCTAGGCAACTAGGGGCTGGGGGCACAAACCAGGGGGTGGCGACTGTTTATTAAAAACACAGGGCTCTGCGAAGTCGCAAGACGACGTATAGGGTCTGACGCCTGCCCGGTGCCTGAAGGTTAAAAGGAGAGGTGAGAGCCTTGAATTGAAGCCCAGGTAAACGGCGGCCGTAACTATAACGGTCCTAAGGTAGCGAAATTCCTTGTCGGGTAAGTTCCGACCTGCACGAATGGCGTAACGACTTCCCCGCTGTCTCCAACATCGACTCAGCGAAATTGAATTGCCTGTCAAGATGCAGGCTTCCCGCGGTTAGACGGAAAGACCCCGTGCACCTTTACTACAGCTTCGCACTGGCATCAGGATTGTGATGTGCAGGATAGGTGGTAGGCTTTGAAGCGGAAACGCAAGTATCCGTGGAGCCTCCCTTGAGATACCACCCTTCGCACTCTTGATGTCTAACCGCGGTCCGTTATCCGGATCCGGGACCCTGCGTGGCGGGTAGTTTGACTGGGGCGGTCGCCTCCTAAAGCGTAACGGAGGCGCGCGAAGGTTGGCTCAGAGCGGTCGGAAATCGCTCGTTGAGTGCAATGGCAGAAGCCAGCCTGACTGCAAGACTGACAAGTCGAGCAGAGTCGAAAGACGGCCATAGTGATCCGGTGGTCCCGAGTGGAAGGGCCATCGCTCAACGGATAAAAGGTACGCCGGGGATAACAGGCTGATACTGCCCAAGAGTCCATATCGACGGCAGTGTTTGGCACCTCGATGTCGGCTCATCTCATCCTGGGGCTGGAGCAGGTCCCAAGGGTACGGCTGTTCGCCGTTTAAAGAGGTACGTGAGCTGGGTTTAGAACGTCGTGAGACAGTTCGGTCCCTATCTGCCGTGGGTGTAGGAGACTTGAGAGGAGTTGCCCCTAGTACGAGAGGACCGGGGTGAACGATCCACTGGTGGACCAGTTGTCGTGCCAACGGCAGTGCTGGGTAGCTATGATCGGACAGGATAACCGCTGAAGGCATCTAAGCGGGAAGCCCCCCTCAAAACAAGGTCTCCCTGAGGGCCGTGGAAGACCACCACGTCAATAGGCCGGAGATGTAAGCGCAGTAATGCGTTCAGTTGACCGGTACTAATCGCCCGATAGGCTTGATTTGATCCAGTAATGGAAAGACAAATCAAAAACATACACCTTGAACATGGACGGCTGTGTCGCACCAAGCGGCACTGTTGATCGACATAACAACCGAGTGGCAACGCGCCTTTGCAAGCAAAGACGCTGCCTGCCACCTGTCGCTTTCTTGCACAGCAAGAAAGTCGACATGGGCTTTTCCTCGGTTTGGTGGTCATAGCGCAAGTGAAACACCCGGTCCCATACCGAACCCGGAAGTTAAGCACTGCCGCGCCAATGGTACTTGGGCTTAAGCCCCGGGAGAGTAGGTCACCGCCAAACCTAGTAAAAGCCCATATTCTCTCTAACACGATGATACAAATCTGACTCTGACGCGGGATGGAGCAGCCCGGTAGCTCGTCAGGCTCATAACCTGAAGGTCGTAGGTTCAAATCCTACTCCCGCAACCAGCGTCAGAAAATCTCAGTACAGCCCGTTCAGACTACAATTGATCCCCCGGATCAATTGCTTAACGTCTTCAACTCGTCAGGCTCACAACCCGAAGGGCAGAGGTTCAAATCCTGCTCCCGCAACCAAAATCCCAACAGCCCGGTCGAGCTGACAATGCCAGTTTGGACGAGACATTGAGGCTCCCTAACCCATGCTTGCGCCAAGTTCGGCCGGTATCACCACCTGGCTCTGCAATCCGCCCAGGGACGCTGACAATCCCAGATCCAGCCGGGCGCCGTATGCGGCCAAAAGGTCGACTGCAATGGCCAGCCCCAGCCCGCTTCCGCTGACCGAGGTGTCCAGCCGGCCGCCGGATCGGAGCGCTTCGCGGCGTGCGTCTTCGGGGATTCCCGGACCGTCGTCTTCAATGCGGATTTCGATGCTGTGCTCTTGGGCCTCAGCGGTCAGATGGACCGTGTTGCGGCACCATTTGACCGCGTTGTCGAGCAAATTGCCCAGAACCTCTTCGATATCCTGCGCATCCATGCGCACCCAAATCTCGGGTTCACAATCGATAACCAGCTTTTTTCCATCCCGTTCGGCCATTGTCGAAAACAGACGTGCAAGTCTGTTGACGGAGTTTGTCAGATCGGTGCGCGAATGGGTCAGTTCCGCAGTGTTCATCGCCCGCATCCGGGCAAGCGAGCGGCCGAGCTGCGCATCGACCCGGTCCAGAGCTTCTGTCGCAATTTCTGTACTGGCGCCGGACTGAGACAACTCGCTGAGTTCGTTTCGTAAAATCGCCGTCGGGGTCTTGAGCGCATGGGCCAGATCGGCGGCCTGCCTGCGTGAACCGGTTACGATGTCCCGGTTGCGCCGCAACAGCTGATTCAAGTCCTCGACCAGTGGGGACACTTCGTCCGGGTAGTCCGCCGGTTTGAGGTCGTCATCAGACTCCCAGCGATGGGCGACATCCGTCCGCAACTTGCGCAGCGGGCCCAGAATGACCGACATCAACAGCAATGACCCCGCAACGCCAATCAACCCGACCAGCGCAAAAACAGGCATGAGGCTGCGCTGCGCGGCCCGCCTTTCGTTGATAAGTTGCGCCTGGCTTTCGGCGACGCTGACGCCCCAGACCGTTCCATCTTCATAGGTGATTTCCTGATAGGCGCTGCGCAGCACCTCGCCCTCTGGCCCGGCGGTGTTCCAAAGCGTTGTGTTGCCATCCGGATCGGACGGTTCGGCAATCGTTTCGTCAAACAGCGAGGCCGAGACGAAAATCTCTCCGTTCTTGTTGGTAACCTGCCAGTACCGGCCGGAATACGGCGTGCCATAAGCCGGATCGAACATGATGTCGCGCAGAGCATCGGGGTCTTGCGTCGTCACGCTCAGCCCGACGACAAGCTGCGTGTGGCGGTCCAAAAGCGCAGTATCGAACCGTTCGGAAACCCGCGAGTCGATATAAGAGAATACGGCCAGCGTGCCGACGCCAACGGACAGAGCACCGGATGCGATCCCCCCCAGCAATGCCCGTTGACGCAGGGATAACATCAGGCGGAATCGATCATGTATCCCCGACCCCGGACTGTTGTGATCAGGTCAGGTCCCAACTTTTTGCGCAGGCGGGTGATAAAGACGGCAATGGTATTGGAGTCGCGATCCCCGTCGTATTCATAAATATGTTCGGAAAGCTCGGTTCTGGAAATCATGCGACCTGCATTATGCGCCAGATAGGTGAGGACCGCGATTTCCTGAGCGGTCAAATCCACCGGCACCCCTTCGGCGGTTACCCGACCGTTGCGCGTATCCAGAATGACGCTCCCCATTTCGATCACCGGGTTCAGCTGCCCGCTTTGGCGGCGCAGGATGGCGCGGACGCGGGCGGCCAGTTCGGGCATGTGAAAGGGCTTGGTCATGTAGTCATCCGCGCCGGCATCCAGCCCGTCGACGCGTTCGCTCCAGCCGTCGCGGGCCGTCAGGATCAGGACCGGCGTCTTGATGCCGGCGCTTCGCCATTCCCGAAGAACCGAGATACCGTCGCGTTCCGGCAGCCCGATATCAAGGATGATCACGTCATAGGGTTCGGTCAGGCCCAGATGAAGGGCGTCTACGCCGCTGTTGACGACATCGACCACGCGGCCTTCAGCATTCAGCAGTTTCTTGATCTGATCGCACAGGTGCGGCTCATCTTCTGCGAGGAGAACTCTCATAATCTGGAACTATAGGCGGGCCAATGGCAGTTTAACCATTACTTTTTGCCCCCGCCTTTGCCGCCTCCGTTGCCGCCGGAGTTGCCGCCGCCATTACCACCGGAATTGCCCCCGCCGTTACCGCCGGAATTGCCGCCGCCATTGCCACCCGAGTTGCCGCCCGAGTTGCCACCGGAGTTTCCGCCGCCGTTACCACCGGAGTTGCCGCCAGAGTTTCCACCGGAATTCCCTCCGGAGTTTCCGCCGCGGTTTCCGTTGTTGCCCTGGTTGCCCTTGCCATTGGATTTCCCCTGCGATCCTGCATTGGCCGCGTTGCCGTTGTTCGAACGGGCCGCTTCGGAAATTTCGCGTCCCACGCTGGAACGATTGGACACAACGACACCGGTCTGGGCGTTGACAATGACACTGATGATCTTGCCGTTGGGCTTCTTCACCAGAATTCGGTAATACACCTCGTCGGTCTGGAAGGCGCGCGCATCCACAGGGGTGCCGCCAAAGGCTTTTTCCACCCCTTTGATGACGCGTTTCAACCGAATGGCACTTCCGGATGTCGTCGCCTTGCGCAGCTCGGACTGTTTCAATTCGCGCACAGCGGCCTGGCCTTCCCCGAACGGGAGAAGGGTCAGCAGACAAGCGATGATCAAGAGCCTTTTCATACTCGGAACTTTTTACGGTACAAGTGCCCCCTAAATCTACAGATTTTAACGTGAACCGGCGATGAACAGGTAATTCGCCGTGGGTTCAATAACCATCGGTTTAAATTGACTTGTCGGCGGCTGATTCAGACGCAACCCCTTGTGCATTCGGACACTGGGCCGTCGCGCCGGCAATTGAGTTCACTGAACGACGAACGAGGACCGTCATGAAAACCAGATCGACCGGCCTGTTGAAAGCCTCAGCCATTGCCATTGCGTTGCTCGGGTCCACTGCAGTTGTCGGAGCCATCGCCCTCCCGGATGTCGCCTATGCCAAGGAAGGCAAAGGAAACGGCGGCGGCAATGGCGGGGGCCAGGGCAATGGAAATGGTGGAGGAAACGGCGGCGGAAACGGCAAAGGCGCCGGCAACGACGGCGGAAGCAAAGGCGTCGGCGGCAATACCGGCGGCAACGGCAAAACCAAGGGTGGCGGATCAGGCGCGTCCAAAAGCAAGGGCGGCAAGGCTGCCGGTCTTGGTGGGACGCGGTCAAAATCCACCGGTGACGGAAAATTCTCACTCAAGAACCTTTTTGGCGGCAACAAGGGCAAGGCCGCAAAAAAGAAGACAAACACGGTAAGCGTCGCGCGCAAACCGGCGAAGTCCGTTCAGGTTTCAAAATCGGTTCGCCCGGAGGTTCGGACCAAGGGCAACAAATTTGCCAGCCTTCTGGGGGTTCACCCGTCTGAGCTGGGGGCACTGAACGCGGCGAATGCAAGCGAAACCGCGCTGAACAATGCCGCGCCCAATTCCCGCGTCGGTCGCATCGCCCATTACCGGGATACGGTTCTGGCCGGGGAAGATCTGCGCGAGGAACTTGCCGAAACGCAGGATCTTCTGGATGAGATGACCCCGCCCGATCGTCCGGTTTCGGAAATCGAGGAAGACCTTGAAACCGCGCAGGCCGATGTTGAGGAAAAACAGGACCGCGTGACCGAACTGGAAGAGGCGCTCGCCGATGCCGGAGGCACGGATCCCGACATCGAAGCAGAACTTGAAGAGGCCAATGCCGAGTTGGAGGATTCGGTCAATACGGCCAATGATCTGAACGACGAACGGCAGGCGGCGCTGGATTACGACGAGGCCGTGGCAGAGTTCGAAGACCTGGCTGAGGCCGTTGACAATCAGGCGCAGGTGGAGCGCGAGGCGCTTGAAGACGCAGCCAACAAACCCGTGACCGACGAAGTTGAGGCGGCGGTGAAATCGCTGCTGGGACTGGATAGCTGAAACCCTTGCGCCACTACTCTCGGACGCAACGCAGGGGAGCCAGCCATGCGCTTGGATACGCGCATGGCTGGCAGCTCTTGGGGATGAAGACCGGATAATTTCTGGTTCAGGTCTGCCCCGGGCCGACAAGGCACCAACGAAGAAGCCCGCTCCGGACCGGAGCGGGCTTTGGCGTCTTCCTTAATAGGACGTCAACAGGGAAGATCGCCAACACCGTGACCAACAGTCAGGTGCCTGGTTTCGCCTCAGCAAGTCGCTTGTTGTTCAGAATATCAATCAGAGCGTTTTCGATAGGAGGGAAGCGACCTTTGCTCGAATTCTTGGTGTCAGATTGTTTGCTGCGCAGCGCGGCGCTGACCGTCTGCATCTCTGCTGGCTTTCGGTGCGTCGCAGCCTCAATGGCAGTTGTGATCATGCGAGTCCCTTTCATTGGCGCCGGTTGCCTGTGGTCTGGTCCGGTCCTGTGGGGATAAGTATGCGTGAGCGCTGTTGAACACTCAGAGAATACATTGTTCATGTTTCGTTAATATTGTTGCCCGGGCGTAAAAAGCGCGAAAACCGCGTTCGGTTTCGCCAAATGTTTCCGCGCGCCGGTCAATCCCGCCAGAAGTCCGGCTTTCGGTAACCTGCGGAAACTAAGACAAAATTTCTGGCGACCCGCTAGCCCGCTGAAATTTCGACTGTCTGGCCGTGGAATTCCTTGGAAGTGTTCGGGTCGTGTTGAGACGTGCCGGCTTGGGCTGAAATGTAGGTGGAAACGCGATAAGTGCTCGGCCTCTTGTTCATATTGACTGTCCGAATCGCAGGCGTTTCCGGCTCAGCTCGAACGGCACAGGACCGGGACTGAACAGTTGGGTGGATTGCTCGGCCCCTCCGCTGAACTGGCCACAAGTTTTTGGTCTTCGCGCAGGCGACCCGGCGCGCATCCCAAAACCACGGTTTACCCTTCCGTAAGAACCTTGCGCGCGACCCGAAAACATTCCAGCGCCTGCGGAACTCCGCAGTAAATGCCCACCACGTGGATGATCGCGCGGATTTCCTCGGCGGTCACACCATTGTTGATTGCGCCTCGGCAGTGAATTTCCCATTCATGCATCTTTCCCAGCGCGCCGATCATCGACAGGTTCATCATCGAACGCGTCTTGGCATCAATTACTTCGTCGCCCCAGCCGAACCCCCAGCACCAGGCGGTCATTGCCTCCTGAAACGGGCGGGTAAAATCATCGGCAGCGGCCAGGTTCTTTTCGACATACTCCGCGCCAAGCGTGTTCTTTCGTTGTTCAAGACCCTTCAGAAACAGGTCTTCGTCAAAAATGTCAGCCATAGGTAGTCTCCGGTTCATCAGACGGTAAGGCGGTGTTTGTACAGGTGATCGTAGTGGGGCTTCATCCGGCGGTACACCTGTCTGACCCGATCGGGCGCGTCGGCGATGGAAACATATTCCCGCGGTTGAGGCGCCAGCCCCGTCGATCTGGAGAGACTGGCGTGGAAGGATCCGCCGTCCCACCAGCTATGGGCCGACGGATCGCCGCCGGCCTCCCATGTCAACGCGTCCGGCAGAAAGGGAATGCCCACGGCATCGCAGAACCTCTGTGTCATCGCGTGCGGGTTTTCCAGCAGATCGTCGCTGTCGATGACCGGCGGGGCAGTCCCGTTCAGCGCCGTCAGCAAGTCGAACAGTGCGCGCTGTTCGGGAAACCCGACCTCGCCCTCGGCAAAGTCCGGCCAGCGTTTGTACATCGAGGTGATCGTCTTTGCCGGATCGCGGATCAGGAAGGCGTGGGTGAAATGTGACAGGAAATCCGCGTCCCACATATGGTGGATGTAATGCGGAAAATCCTTGATGAAGACCGCGCCCGTTTTCGCGCGGCCCCGAATATCCGCCCATACGCTGTCCAGCGTCAGACCGGGTGTTGTGACATCACCGGGTTTGAACCTGTGCCACAGCGGGTCTTCGCCCTGATACCAGGCCTCGCCAAAGGGTTCGTGCAGACAGTCCAGATCGCCACGCTGCCGCATCATCCACTCAAATGCCGTCGAGGTGGACCGGGGCACCGCCCATAACGCGAGGATCTTGTGCATGGTGTGAGTTCTCCGGCTGGTGAAAGGTCAAAGACGTCTGAGCAGCTGCCCCTGCGGCGACTGCGGCGCGATCCCCAGAGACGTGAAGATGCGCCAAAACAGGGCGATGTCGTGGCCGATCACGGGTTTGCCCAAAGCGCGTTCCAGTTGATCAGCCAGATGCAAGGGGCGCTGCGGCAGACCATCCGGACCGGTTCGAAAGTTGCACATGCCGTTGATCAGGATCGCCTCGGCCCGCGGGGCCTTGTCCGCCACGTATTCGAAGCTTTTCAATGCCAGATCACCATCGAATACCCAGCGGCAGGAATTGACGGCCTGCTGGCTGTCGAACCAGCCCTGATCGTGAAAATTGCCCGCCCAGAGAACGTCGAACCCGGCCTCTTGCAGAAACGCGACGGTGCCCTGCCACCATTCAGGCCAGTGATAGGCGGCGTTGAGCGCAACCTTTTCGACATTCATCTCGCGCAGCGCTTCGATCATGGCGTATCCCGCCATGTGAAAGCGGATGCCGTATTTGTCCGACAGATCCTGACAATGCTGCCGCAAGCCTTCAACGCCTAGCCCGCACGCATGAACCCAGTTCGACCCGACCTGTCCGCAGACATCGACGCCGTTGCGGGACATGCAATGTACGAAGTCTTCAAGCATGCCGAAATTCTGTTTTCGCTGATCCAGCCCATGCGCATAATCGGGCACGTGCAGCATCCAGCCATGCACGCCGACGGTTTCGGGACAAATGCGCAGGAAATCCGACGGCGCCGCGTCGAAGTCGAACGGCGGGCTGGTAAAGCCCACCTGATAGGGGAACAGTTTATGTTCCGGACGCCAGTCGTGGGGCATCATTGTCAGGACGCTCCCGGGCTGCCGCCTGCATATTTGGGCAGATCGTCCTCAATGGTCATCCATGGCAGGCGCTCGGACCAATAGACATGCGCGTGCGGCACATAGTTCTCGGGATGATCCAGAGTGGCCGCGTAAAGATGCGTTTCGGTCGGCCAGCGGTGGCTTTCATAACTAAGCGGCGTGCCGCATTCGGCGCAGAACCCGCGCATGACACCCGGTGAAGATTCCCGCAGGGCGCGCTGGCCCTGCCATGTCACAATGTCCCGCGCCATGCCCAGAAAGCTTGTCATCGGCGACCCCGTGGCGCGGCGGCAGCTTGCGCAATGGCAATGCGCGGTCCAGATCGGCGTCCCGGACGCGCTGTATCGTACGGCGCCGCACAGGCAGCCTCCTTCGAACTCAGCCATCCACAGCCTCCCGCATCCATTGTTGCAGCTTTGCGATCGAATGCTCCGACATCACGCCGCATCCCGGGTCCAGCACCAGCGGGCCGGGGCGGTAGCCGCGGGATTTGAGGCCACGGTGGACGGATTCCACGAGGCGGATGTCTTCCTCGACCGTGGTTTCGCGGTCCTGCACCGCCAGTTGCCGGATCACCGCACTATCCGAGCCGCCCTCGGTGTACCAGCCGCGCCAGACGGTGCAGTGATCGGCATCGTCCGCGCGCCAGTGATAGGTGTTCAGTACATTGCCCGGATAGCACTGGAACGAGAACATCGGCCACAGGAACCACGACTGGTAGTCGCCTGCATGGGGCACCGACAGGTCGATGGGGTAGGTCATCTTGTCGAGGCTCTGGCATTCGGTCATGTGCCGCAGCACATAGCCGCCACCCGCGTCGGGCTGGATGTCATAGGTCTCGGGCTTGACCACGCCTTCGGCAAAGGTCGGGTGGTTGCTCGGGCAGTGATAGCATTCCGAGTAGTTTTCAATACTGACCTTCCAGTTGCAGTTTTCCGGGATCTCGACCCATTCCAGCGGCTCCAGATCGTCGATATGCGGGACAAAGGCGCGGATTTCCTCGCGCACGCCGGGATACCATTCGTCCATCGGCGCGGCGTCATCGTCGAGGTTGACGAAGATGAACCCGTTGAATACCTCGGTCCGAACCGATGTCAGGCAGATCGCGCTGCGGTCGAAACCGGGGACAGATTTGATATTCGGCCCGGCGCGCAGCTGGCCGGAGAGTTCATAGGTCCAGGCATGGTACGGGCAAACGACGACGCGGGTGTTGCCTGCGCCGGTTACCATCTCATGCGCGCGGTGCTGGCAGACATTGTAGAAAGTGCGGATATCTCCGTCGCGGCCCCGGATGCAGAACAGGTTCTGACCGGCAATTTCGAAGGCGAAGTAATCCCCCGGCTCGCGCACCTGCGCCACATGCCCGGCAAACTGCCATGTCCGGGCCAGCAATCCCTGCATCTCGTGCGCGAATATCGCGGGGTCGGTATAGTATCGCGCGTCCAGTGAATGGGTGAGGGGGGCGTTCATTCGGGCTCCTCCGCGTAGAGGCCAAGTTGGTGACGACGAAGATGAAACCGCTCCACCCTTTCGACGATCTCATCGCTTGACACCGCGATCACGAAGGACAGCAGCGTTTCCAGCAAGGCGATGGTCGAGACGGAGGAGGGGAAGAATTGCGGTGTGTCCGCAGCGACGACAAAGCCGTGTTGCGCGTTCAGGATGACCGGGCTGGCCGGGCTGTCGGATATGCCGATGACGGTCAGCCCCTGTTGCCGCGCCAGTTTGATCGCGTCGATCACCTCGGTCCGGTAGGGGTGGCAGGTGATGGCGATCAGCACGTCCTGTTCATCGGCCCAGGCCAGATCGTCGACGGGGGTCGAGCCGGGGCGGGGGATGGCGTGAAACTGCTTCATTCCCGTCGAAGCGAGATAGGTGAAGTTGCGCGCGTTCGAATTGTTGACGCCGACACCCAGGGTGAAGATCTGACGGCAATTCCAGATATCCTCGGCCGCCGCAGTCAGGCGCCCGGCGTCGATCCTGGCAAATGTCTCTTCGATGTTGCGAATCGCGGCCCCGATCATGTCCGCGTAGAGTCCACCCAGTTCCCCGGACTTGCCGATATCTTGCAACCAACGGGCGCGGTCCGGAAATGACGCGGTGCCCTTGCGGATCGCGTCCCGAAACGGCGCGCGAAAATCCTCGTACCCGCCAAAACCCACCTGACGCGCCATGCGCACGAAGGTGTTGGGTTTGACGTTTGCGGCTTCGGCAATCTCGCGCACCGTTGAAACCCCCACATCTGTTGGGTTTTCCAGCACGTAGCGCGCGGCTTTCTGGGCCTCGGGCGTCAGCGCGTCCCATTCCTGGCTCAGCCGGTCGAGGACGTTTGATGATACATTTGTGTCATTCATGATTGACGATGGTACAAATGTGGAATTAGCCTGTCGAGCAGAAAAACGACTCGGGAAGAGGAAATGTCATGTCCGAGAAGAAGCTGCCGTCACATGCCCGCGTTGTCATCGTGGGCGGAGGTGTCATGGGGGTCGGTCTGGCCTATCATCTGGCGCATGAAGGCTGGGGCGATGACACTGTCCTGCTGGAAAAAGCCGAACTGACCAGCGGCAGCACCTGGCACGCGGCGGGCCAGATCACGCATTCGACGTCCAGCTTTGGTCTGGGCAAATGCGTCGATTACAATATCGGCCTGTATTCCGGCGGGTTGGAGGCCGAAACCGGTCAACCAGTGACATGGCATGGCTGCGGGTCCTTCCGGCTGGCTTATACCGAGGACGAGATGGACTGGCTGCGCCACACGTTGTCGGTGGGCCGGTCGCTGGGGTTCAACATCGAACTGGTGGGTCCCGGGAAGGTCGCCGAGCTGCATCCGTTCTACAATCTCGACGGCGTGCTGGGCGCGCTGCACACACCCGATGACGGGCATGTCGACCCGACCAATGTGACAATGGCGATGGCGGCCGGCGCGCGTCAGAAGGGCGTGCGCATCTTCCGCAATTGCCGCGCGACCAACATAACGCAGGCCGAAAATGGCGAATGGGTGGTTGAAACCGAGATGGGCACCATCACCTGTGAGCATGTGGTGAACGCAGGCGGCACCTATGCCCGCCAGATGGGTGAATGGTCGGGGCTGCAACTGCCCATGACCTCAATGACGCACCATTACTTCGTGACGGAACCGGTGCCTGAATTCCAGAACCTGGATAAGGAACTGCCGGTGATCCGCGATGACCGCAAGGTTTCGGGTTACATCCGAATGGAGCAGCAACGCGGGCTGATCGGGATTTACGAGAAAGAGAACCCGAACTCGGTTTGGCATGATCATTGCCCCTGGGAATACGAGAACTGGCTGTTCGATGCGGATTACGACCGGGTGATGCCATGGCTTGAGGAAAGCCTGAACCGGATGCCGATCTTTGCCGAACTGGGCATTCAGCGCGATGTGCACGGGGCGATTTCGCATCCGCCGGATGGGAACCCGCTGATCGGGCCTGCGCCCGGCGTGCGGAACTACTGGTGCTGTTGCGGCACGCAGATCGGGATCGGCTGGGGGCCGGGCCTGACGCGTGAGTTGGCGCGCTGGATGGTTCATGGGGCTGCCGATATCTCGATGCGCGAGTTCGATCCGCGCCGCTTCGGCAGCTATGCCACCAAGGACTGGCAGGTGATCAAGGCCGAGGAAGATTATTGCCTGCGCCACGAAATCCCCTTTCCGCATTTTAATCGGCTGGCGGGGCGGCCCATCAAGCCCTCGCCTCTGTATGAGTTGTTGAAATCCAAGGGCGCGGTGCACGAAGAGGTCTACGGGTTCGAACGCCCCCGCTGGTTCGCGCGGGATGGGGTCGAGCAGCGCGACCACTATTCCTTCCGCCGGACCCCTGCCGACAACATGGTCGCAGCCGAGGTCAAAGCCGTGCGCGAGCGCGTCGGCATCATGGATGTCACCGCCTTCACCAAGGTCCAGGTCTCGGGGCTGGACGCTTATGCCTTGCTGGACCGGCTGACCGCCAACCGAATGCCGCAGAAAGTTGGCTCGATCACGCTGACCCATATGCTGAACCGTCGTGGCCGGATCGAGCTGGAGATCACGATCGTTCGTATGGCCCAAGATCGTTTCTATCTGGTCTGCGCAGCCTTCTTCGAACAACGCCTGCTGGATCATCTGGCGCAACAGCGCGCGGATGAGGATGTGCAGATCACCGCTCTGTCCGCCGACTGGTCGGCCCTGTCGCTGAACGGCCCCCGCTCGCGTGACGTGCTGGGACAATGCACCGATGCCGATCTGACCAATGCAGGTTTCCGCTGGCTCTCGGCGCAGGAGATCACCATCGCCGGTCACAAAGTCTGGGCCTTCCGCATGTCCTATGCCGGCGAGCTGGGTTGGGAGCTGCACATGCCCAACGCCGCGTGCCTCGACGTCTACAATGCGCTTTGGGCTGCGGGTGAGCCGCATGGCATCACCGACTATGGCAGCTTTGCGATGAACGTGATGCGGATGGAGAAGGGCTTCAGAGGCGCGGGCGAGCTGACCAACGAAGTGACGCTGGCCGAGGCCAACGTTTTGCGCTTTGCCCGCACTGACAAAGAGTATCTGGGTAAGGACAAGACTCTGAATGCAGACCTGCCTTGGATCTGTGCCTATCTGGAAATCGAGCCGGATGGCGAGATTGACAGCCATGGCGGCGAAGCTGTGATGCTGGGCGAACGTGTCGTGGGCTCTACCGCCTCGGTCGCCTACGGACACACGGTCGGTAAAATTCTCGCCTTCGCCTATATCAAGCCCGAGGCCGCTGTCCCAGGCACCGAATTGCAAGTGGTGATCCACAGCAATCCCCGCGCGGCCCGCGTGCTGGGGGAACCAGCCTATGATCCGCAAAGCCTGCTGCCGCGCACTGACGCCGCATTGGAGACCGCGTGATGCGCCTGCCCGACACGATGAAAGCCATGGTCACCATGGGCCATGGTGGTTTGGAGCAGATGGTGCTGCACACGGACTGGCCGCGGCCTGATCCGGCGGCGGGGGAAGTGCTGATCAGAGTTGCCGCCTGCGGTCTGAACAACACGGATGTGAACACGCGGTCCGGCTGGTATTCCAAGACCGTGACCGACGCGACAACCGGCGGTGCCTTTGATGAGGTTGGTGAGGACGATCCCACATGGGGCGGCGCGCCGATTACCTTTCCGCGCATTCAGGGCGCGGATGTCTGTGGCCATGTCGTGGCCGTCGGCGAGGGCGTGGACAGCGCCCGCATTGGCGAGCGGGTGATCACAGACGGCTGGCTGCGCGATCCGGCCGACCCCGACAACAAGGACAAGACCGGCTATTACGGTTCGGAACGGGATGGCGGCTTTGCGGAATATGCGACGACGCTGGCGGTGAACGCGGTGCCGATCAATTCGGACCTGTCGGACGCAGAACTGGCGACCTTTTCCTGCTCCTACTCCACCGCCGAAGGGATGTTGACCCGTGCCAACGTGACCAACAGCGACACGGTTCTGGTTCCTGGCGCGTCCGGCGGGGTCGGCGGCGCTCTGGTCCAACTGGCGAAACGACGCGGTGCGCGGGTGATCGCGCTGGCGTCCGAGGCCAAGCATGCCGACGTGGCGACGCTTGGCCCCGACGTGATCCTGCCCCGCGCGCCCGAAAACCTGCGCGCGGCGCTGGGCGGTGAAAAGATCACAGCGGTGGCGGATGTGGTGGGCGGCCCGTACTGGCCGCAGTTGATCGACATCCTGGAACGCGGCGGGCGCTATACCTGCTCGGGTTCCATCGCGGGTCCGATGGTCGAGTTCGACCTGCGGACATTCTATCTGCGGGATCTGACCTTCACCGGCTCGACAGTGATCGACCCGCAGGTGATGCGGAACCTGGTGAAATACATCGAGGCCGGTGAGATCAAGCCTGCCCTTGCCGCAACCTATCCGCTGGAGGAGCTGCGCGAGGCACAGGCCGCCTTCATCGCAAAACAGCACACCGGCAATATCGTGGTGGTCCCATGACTTTGGATGATGTTTTGGAAGCCGCGCGGCATCTGCATCGGACACATCCCGATCTGTCGGCCTTTGCGCCATGGCCCGATGATCTGACACCGACTGACCTGAACCCTGCGCCCATACCCGCCCTGTGTCTGGTGCGTGACCTTGATCCGGATGGTGGCGCGCCAACACGTAACATGATTGTGGCAATCCGGGATACGGCGCATCTGGCGCACTGGAAGCACACCTATACCGAAGAGGAGGTCGGCGCGGATTTCCTGAACCGCTACGGCTATTACGAGCTGTTTGGCCCGACCGGACATTTCCATTCGACCCAACTGCGTGGCTATGTGGCCTATTGGGGGGCCGGACTGAATTATGGCTGGCACAGCCATCAAGCCGAGGAACTGTATCTGACATTGGCCGGAGGGGCGGTGTTCCGCGTCCCCGGAGAGGAGACCCATGTCGGCCCCAATCAGACGCGCTGGCATCGCAGCTGGCAGAGCCACGCGATGACCACGACGGATCGGCCGATCCTGACCTTCGTCCTCTGGCGCGGTGAAGGCATGGGCGATGTACCCCGGATGGATGCCGCATGAAGATCACCCGCATCCGCATTTACCAGACCGGGCTGCCCTATACTGACGAGGCCTATGTCTGGGGCGCGGGCAACGCGATTGAGACGGCGACAGCCTCGGTTGTCGTGATCGATACCGACGCGGGGTTGCAAGGCTGTGGGGAATTCACGCCCTGCGGTGAGAATTACATGGTCGCCCATTCCCAAGGCGTTGTGGCGCTGGCGCGTCTGGTCGCGCCTGCATTGTTGGGTGAAGACCCGCGGCAGGTCGGGCGCATCGAACAGGCGCTGGACCATATGGTGCAAGGGCATGGTTATGCCAAGGCGCCCTTCGATGCGGCGTGCTGGGACATTCTGGGGCAGGCCTGCGATCAGCCCGTCTGGATGCTGCTGGGCGGCAAGCTGACCGATGGCGCGCCGATGTACCGGGTTGCGCCACAGAAAGCGGTCGATGAAACCGTGGCTGAACTGAACCGCCATCGCGATCAGGGTTACCGACAGTTTCAGATCAAGGTCGGCGGCGACTGGGCCCGCGATATCGAGCGTATCCGCACAACGGTGCCTTTGATGCAGCCGGGTGAAACGGCGATGGCTGATGCCAATCAGGGATGGCGCGTGGACGACGCGATCCGGGTGGCCCGCGCCACGCGCGATCTGGATTTCATTCTGGAACAGCCCTGCCGCACTTACGAGGAATGCCAGCAGGTGCGCCGTGTCGCCGAGCAACCGATGAAGCTGGATGAATGTCTGACCGGTATGCATGTGGCGCAGCGGATCGTTGCGGATCGGGGGGCTGAGGTCTGCTGCCTGAAAATCTCGAATCTCGGCGGGCTCAGCAAGGCGCGGCGAGTGCGGGATTTTCTGATCGAAAATCGCATTCCGGTGGTCAGCGAGGACACATGGGGCGGAGAGATCGCAACCGCAGCGGTTGCCCATTTCGCAGCCTCGACCCCTGCGGCGTTTTTGCAGAACACCACCGATCTGATGAATTACAACACCCGGTCCACCGGAATCGGCGGGCCGGTGTCGCGGGATGGCAAGCTTTATGCCTCTGACACGTCTGGACTGGGGGCGAGCCCTGATTTCGAAAGCCTCGGCGCGCCGGTGGCGGAGTACACTATATGAAGATCACGACCATCACGGTTTACCATCTCGACCTGCCGCTGGAGCATCCCTATTGGCTGTCCGGCGGGCGGCTGAAGTTTGAAACGCTCGACGCAACGCTGGTGAAGATCGAAACCGATGCGGGGTTGACCGGCTGGGGCGAAGGCACCCCTTGGGGGCACACCTATGTTCCGGCACACGGGCCCGGCATCCGTGCCGGGATTGAAACGATGGCCCCCTTTGTTCTGGGTCTTGACCCACGCCGGGTTCTGGATGTGGAACGCGCGATGGATATCGCGCTGCCGGGCCATCTTTACGCCAAGGGCCCGGTCGACATGGCCTGCTGGGATATCGCCGGACAGGCGGCGGGGGTGCCGATTGCAGATCTGATGGGCGGTGGATCCAGGACGCCGCGTCCGATCGCCTCTTCGGTCGGTGCCAAAACCGTGGAAGAAACCCGCGCGGTGATGGAAAGGTATCGCAGCCGCGGCTACGTTGCCCATTCGGTCAAGATCGGCGGCGATGTCGAACGTGACATCGCCCGTGTGCGGGATGTCGAAAGCATTCGGCGACCG
Organism: Ruegeria sp. ABV4_181; assembly: GCF_056158465.1. Lineage (NCBI taxonomy): Bacteria > Pseudomonadati > Pseudomonadota > Alphaproteobacteria > Rhodobacterales > Roseobacteraceae > Ruegeria > Ruegeria sp. ABV4_181. The sequence goes on along the minus strand of NZ_JBSWTI010000002.1, from coordinate 308,700 downwards.
GGTGAGATTGTTCTTTACGACGTCAATCGCGGCTGGACCCGGCAACAGGCCCTGCGGGTGATGACAAGCTGCGAGGACCTGAACGTGATCTTCGAACAGCCCTGCGAGTCGCTGGACGACATTGCGGCAATCTCGGGCCGCCATGCCTCACCCTTGTCCGTGGATGAAAGCCTGGTGACCTTGCAGGACGCCGCCCGGATCGCCCGGGACGGGCTGGCCGAGGTGTTCGGGATCAAGCTGAACCGCGTCGGCGGGCTGACCAAGGCGGCGCGGATGCGGGATATCGCGCTGGCGCATGGGATCGACATGTTTGTCATGGCCACGGGCGGTTCGGTCCTGGCCGATGCCGAGGCGTTGCATCTGGCCGCCACGATACCGGATGACAACTGCCATGCCGTCTGGGCCTGTCAGGACATGATCACCGTCGATATCGCCGGCGGGCGCGGACCGCGCAACATCGACGGCCATCTGCATCTGCCGGAAACACCGGGGCTTGGCGTGCACCCGGATGAGGACGCACTGGGCGATCCGGTTGGAGTATACCGATGAGGATCAACAGGATAACGCTCTGGGCTGTCGATCTGACCAGTCATGAGACCTATCACATGGCCGAGGGCAAGACCTGCGCGACCGTGACCTCTCATGTGCTGTGCCTCGAAACGGATAACGGCTTGAAGGGCTGGGGCGAGGTCTGCCCGATCCCGCATTATCTGCCCGCCTATGCAGGCGGTGTCCCAAGCGCGATGGCGGAAATGGGGCCGCAGATTCTGGGCATGTCCCCGTTTGGCGTCGACGCGCCGATGCGCAAGCTGGAAGGTTTTCTGCAAGGTCATCCCTATGCCAAATCCATCGTCGATATCGCGTTGTGGGACCTGTTCGGGAAGGCAACAGGTCAGCCTGTCTATGCGCTGCTGGGCGGGCGGACACGAAAGGACATGCCGCTTTATCACTCGATCACCTGCGTCGCACCGGATGAGATGGCGCGGATCGCCAAGGCCGCTTATCAGACCGGCATTCGCCAGTTTCAGGTCAAACTGGGGGTGGAAGGCGACTGGCAGGCTGATGCCGAACGCCTGATCAAAGTGCGCGAGGCCGTGGGGCCGGGGCCTGTGGTTTATGGCGACTGGAACTGCGGTGCGTCCCGTCTGCAGGCCACCCGCACGGGGCGGGCGGTTGCGCATCTGGACGTGATGCTGGAACAGCCGTGCAAAACGCTGGAAGACTGCGCCGCTGTCCGGCAGGCAACCGGGCTGCCGATGAAGTTGGACGAAAGCGCGCATGATCCGGCCTCGCTGCTGCACGCGCACGCGTTGGGCTGCATGGATGCGGTGGCGCTGAAACTGTCGAAATTCGGCGGGTTGTCCGCGATGCGCCGGGCGCGTGATCTGACGGTGCATCTGGGGGCCGAGATTTGTGCCGAATGCACCTGGGGGTCGGATATCGTGACCGCCGCGTCGCTGCATTTCGCGGCCTCGACCCCGCACGGGTCGTTGCTGAACACCTGCGATCTGTCCTCTTACGTGTCGCCGCGCCTCTGCCCGGACGCACCAAACCGTGAAAACGGACGGATTGCCCCGCCTGAAGGTCCGGGGTTAGGTGTGGTGCCCGACCCACAGATACTTGGCACCCCGATATTGGAGATCGTTTGAAATGCTGAAAATCAAGACTTAATCCGAATGGATCGTCCGCGCGAACGAGGTTCTGCCCGCCGGGGGTTTCGGCAATTTCGATCCCGGTATCATCATCGCCCGCGGCGAAGGCAGCCGTGTCTGGGATGAGGACGGCAACGAATATATCGACTACCTGATCGGATCCGGCCCCATGCTGCTGGGCCATGGCCACCCCGAGGTGGTGGAGGCGGTGCTGGAACAATTGCCCAGAGGCATGACCTTTTTTGCCAATAACGCCAGGGGCATCGAACTGGCCGAGGCCATTGTCGATGCGGTGCCCTGTTGCGAACAGGTGCGCTTTGTCGCCTCGGGCGGCGAGGCGGATATGTATGCGATCCGTCTGGCCCGCGCCTATACCGGCCGCAACAAGATCCTGAAATTCGAAGGTGGCTATCACGGCATGAGCGCCGAGGCGCAGATGAGCCTGGCCCCCAGTCGGCAGGTCAATTTCCCGCAAGCGGTGCCCGACAGCGCTGGTATCCCGGCCGGCGTGGCCGAACAAATGCTGATCGCGCCGTTCAACGACCTTGAGGCCGTGGCAGCCCTGTTGGACGAACACGAAGACATCGCCGCGATCATGGTCGAGCCGTTGCAGCGGATAATCCCGCCCCTGCCCGGATACCTGCAAGGGCTGCGCGATCTGTGCGACAAGCATAACGTCCTTCTGATCTTCGATGAGATCGTCACTGGGTTCCGTCTAGCCTATGGAGGCGCGCAGGAGAAATACGGCGTTACGCCCGACATCTGCACGCTGGGCAAGATCATCGGCGGCGGCTTCCCCCTGGCCGCTACGGGGGCCAGCGCCGAGATCATGAAACATTTCGACAAGGCCAAGGTCGGTGCGGAAGGCTGGCTGATGCAACTGGGGACGTTGTCCGGCAATCCGGTGGCCTCGGTCGCCGGGCTGAAAACCATGGAGGTGCTGCGGCGCGACGGCGTTTACGACCGGCTTCGCGCAATCGGTTCGGATTTGCAGCGGATGCAGGCGGACGCCCTGACCGGCGCCGGCATACCGCACAGGATTTGCGGTGACGAAACCTTGTTCGACATCTATTTCACCGATGCTGCCTGCCGCGATTACCGCAGTGCCAAACATGATGATCCACAGCGCAACGCCATCTACAACGACAACCTGCGCGCGAACGGGATTTTCAAATCCCCGGGCAAGCTCTACCCGTCCTTGGCGGTGACGGACGCCGATCTCGATCAGACAAGATATGCGGTCGAACAGGCGGTGCAGGCGATCAGCAACAGCTGAATTTCTGTGGCGCGGAAAACATGCGGGCCGCTGTCAACCGATGACAGCGGCCCTAACTGATCAGAGATCGGGAATTGGTCTCGCCCCCTCGAATACCACTTAAACGAACAAACAGACCTAATCTTTCGACTTATTCGAGACCAACCCGACTTTTTGATCGGTATGACACCTTATTGCCCGATCGGCGCGCGCGCGACAGTGAAGTAATTCACATTACGCAATCTTTTTTCATTTTTTCCAATCGAAGAAACCCGGCCCGGCCTGTTTCAGCAGCGTGTCCGCCATGGCGCGTCCCATTTCGGGACCGTCCTCGACCGGGGCCACCTGATCTTCGGCGATTGCCTCGGAACCGTCAGGGCGCAGCACCTCACCGCGCAGGCGCAACCGCCCGTTCTGTAGTTCAGCCAGCCCGGCAATGGGTGTTTCGCAGGACCCGTCCAAAGCGGCAAGCAGCGCCCGTTCCGCCGCCAGCCGCTGCCCGGTTTCGGCGTGATGAATGGCTTCGAGCATACCAGCAGCGCGGGAATTGTTGCTGCGACGCTCGATGCCGATTGTGCCCTGTGCAATGGCCGGCAGCATGTCTTCGGGTGCAATGGCGGTGGCAGGAACCTCGTTCATGTTCAAGCGGCGGATGCCAGCCATGGCCAGAAAGGTGCAGTCGGCGACGCCGTCGGCCAGCTTTTTCAGTCGGGTCTGAACATTGCCTCTGAACTCGACCACGTTCAGGTCCGGCCTGCGGTTCAGCAGTTGCGCCCGGCGCCGCAGAGACGAAGTGCCGACCACGGCACCCTGTGCAAGTTCGCTGATTGCGCTGAGCCCGGGCGAGATGAAGGCGTCGCGCACATCCTCACGCGGCAGGAACGTGTCCAGAACCAGCCCCGCGGGCTGTTCGACCGGCATGTCTTTGGTGGAATGCACCGCGATGTCGATATCGCCGCGCAGCATCGCCTCTTCGATTTCCTTGGTGAACAGGCCCTTGTTGCCGATTTCCTTCAGCGGACGGTCGGCGTCGATCATGGCCCGGTTGTCGCCGGTGGTCTTGATCACCACGATCTCGAACGCATCCTCGGGCAGGTTGAAGGCCGCACCCAGCCGTTGGCGGGTTTCATGGGCCTGCGCCAGTGCCAGAGGCGAACCACGGGTGCCGATCTTCAGCGGTGAGGCGGGTGTGGGCAGGGTCAGTGTCATGCGCACAGCTTTAGTCGCGTCACATTGCCCTGACAATGGGGGCACGGCTTGACAAATTGCCGCCGAAGGCAGACCCGTTGCGGCAAACCTGACGATTGGGGGCAAAGATGGCCGAGACGAAGAAACTGCTGCGGGCGCTGGCGGGCGAGGTGCAGGATGTGCCGCCGATCTGGATGATGCGTCAGGCCGGGCGGTATCTGCCGGAATACCGGGCGACGCGGGCGCAGGCCGGGGATTTCCTGTCGCTCTGCTATAACCCCGAACTCGCCGCCGAGGTCACCTTGCAGCCGATTCGCCGCTATGGGTTCGATGCCGCGATTCTGTTCGCCGATATTCTGTTGGTGCCGCAGGCGCTGGGTGCGGATCTGTGGTTTGTCACCGGCGAGGGCCCGCGACTGTCGACCATCACGCAGCAATCCGAGTTCGATGCGCTCAAGCCGGTCGAAGCCATCCACGAGACGCTTTCGCCGGTCTATGAAACGGTGCGCATCCTGTCGCGGGAATTGCCGTCCGAGACCACGCTGATCGGATTTGCAGGTGCGCCCTGGACCGTGGCCACCTACATGATCGCCGGGCAGGGCACGTCGGATCAGGGCCCGGCCCATGCGCTGCGCGAGGGAAACCCGGCGCTGTTCGAGGCACTGCTGGACCGGATCACGCTGGCGACCATCGAATACCTCTCGGCCCAGATCGAGGCCGGGGCTGAAGTGGTCAAAATCTTCGACAGCTGGGCCGGCTCGCTGAAAGGCGAGGCATTCCGGAAATACGCGGTCGAGCCGTGCCGGGTGATTACGCAGGCCGTCAAAGAGCGCCACCCGGGTATACCCGTGATCGGTTTCCCTCGTGAGGCGGGTGATGGCTATGTCGGCTTTGCCGATGCCACCGGAGTGGACTGTGTTGCGCTGGACAACTCGGTGTCGCCGGATTGGGCAGCGGAGCATGTGCAGATCGACGGTTGCGTGCAGGGCAATCTGGCGTCGTCCCATATGGTCACCGGCGGGCAGGCATTGGTCGATGAGACGCGGCGCATTGTGGACGCGTTTTCCAAGGGGCCGCATATTTTCAACCTCGGCCACGGGATCACGCCGGATGCGGACCCGGAGAACGTGCAACTGATGATCGACACGGTGCGCGGGCGGTAGAGGGGAAGGGGGCCAGCCCCCTTCTTGGCCTTTGGCCAATTCATCCCCCGAGGTATTTTGGGCCAGATGAAGCGCGGATCAGCTTTGATTGTTAAGTGCCGAAAGAATTTCGTTGGTGTGTTCACCGCGTTTGGGGCTGGGTTTGGGATGCCATTGGGTGTCGGCAAACCGTGGTGCCGCGGCGGCCTGTAGGGTTCCGCCGGGTTCCAGCCACGTCTGTCGCGCCGCGTTCATCGCGTGGGTGCGCGCCTGTTCCGGGCTGAGCACGGGCGCAACGCAGGCATCCGTGCCTTCGAACAGAGCCGCCCAGTGGTCGCGGGGTTTGCCTGCAAAGATCCGGGTCAGGCGCCGGGTGAGTTCCGGCCAGGCCGACCTGTCATGTTGCTTTTGGAAATCGGGATCATCCGACAGCCCCAGGATGTTCAGGAACTGCGCATAGAATTTCGCTTCGAGGCATTGCACCGTCACAAAGCCGCCGTCGGCGCAGGTGTAGGTGCGGCTCCAATGTGGGCCGTCCAGCAGGCTTTGGCCGCGCCTGTCCGAAAGGTTGCCGGTCTGCCGCATGCTCATCAGAAGGTTCATCATATGGGCCGAGCCGTCATAGATGGCGGCATCGACCACCGTACCTTTGCCGGTTCTCCGCGCCCTTATCAGTGCCGCCAGAATGCCGGCGACCAGATACATGGCCCCGCCGCCGATATCACCGACAAGCGTCGCCGGGGTTTGCGGCGCCTGATCCGGGGCGGAGGCGTACCAGAGCGCACCGGACAGGGCGATGTAGTTCAGGTCATGTCCCGCTGTGTCCGATAGCGGACTGTCCTGCCCCCAACCCGTCATGCGGCCATAGACGAGTTTCGGGTTCAGGCTGTGGCAGGGTTCCGGGCCCAGGCCCAGCTTCTCCATCACGCCCGGCCGGAACCCTTCGATCAGCGCATCGGCCGTTGCGATCAGACGTTTGGCGACGTCCAGATCGGCGGGGTCCTTCAGGTTCAGATCAATCGACCGTTTGCCACGGTCCAGAACGGATTGTTCCGGCATGCCCGGTACGGCGGCCTGGCCCTTGCGATGGATGGTGATGACATCCGCCCCCAGATCCGCCAACAGCATGGCCGCAAAAGGGCCGGGGCCCAGCCCCTCGATCTCGATGATCCGAATTCCTTTGAGCATCATGCGCCTCCCTGCCGCGCAGGTTTTCGGGGTCGCGTGAGAATTGCAAGCCCGGATTCGGGTGGCATGCCAGCCCCGGTGCCGGCCCTTGGCGATTGAAGGAGAGGGGAATGCGGCAGCAGTGCGGGCCGTCATTGCAAATCCCGGTGTGTTTGCTGGCCTCATGCGTATCGCTGAGATTCAGCAACCGTGGTCGGAACCGGGGTTGATTCCTCTCTACAAAAAAGCGCAGGGCTTTGTGCGAAATTGACCTGTTCTGTGCCCGTCGGGCGGGGTAGTGTCCCGGTCACAACGGGGAAATTGCATGACCACCATTCTTTCCATCAAGGATCTGCGCAAGTCCTATGCCGACGGGTTCGAGGCGCTGAAGGGCGTGTCTCTGGACATCCGGCAAGGCGAAATTCTGGCGCTGCTGGGCCCGAACGGGGCGGGGAAGACGACCTTGATCTCGACCGTTTGTGGCATCACGACCCCGACATCGGGCACAGTTACCGTTGGTGGTCACGACACGCAGACCGATTTCCGCGCCGCGCGCCGGATGATCGGGCTGGTGCCGCAGGAGATCGCACTGGAGCCGTTTGAAAAGGTGTGGAACACGGTTCGCCTGTCGCGCGGGCTGTTCGGACTGGGCCGCGACAATGCCCGGATCGAGGAGATTCTGCGCAAGCTGTCCCTGTGGGACAAGCGCAAGAACGCGATCAAGGAATTGTCCGGTGGCATGAAGCGCCGGGTTCTGATCGCCAAGGCGCTGGCGCATGAGCCGCGCGTTCTGTTTCTGGACGAGCCCACCGCCGGGGTCGATGTCGAACTGCGCAAGGATATGTGGGAGATCGTGGCCGAACTGAAGCAGGCCGGTGTCACCATCATCCTGACCACCCATTACATCGAAGAGGCCGAGGCCATCGCCGACCGCATCGGCGTCATCGACAAGGGCGAATTGCTGCTGGTGCAGGACAAGGACACGCTGATGGCCCAGATGGGCAAAAAACAGATCGAGGTGATGCTGACCGAACCCATCGCACAGATCCCCGCAAGCCTGTCGGGGCACAACCTGTCACTGAACGGAAACGGCGATGCGCTGGTTTACACCTATGACACCCATGCCGACCGCACCGGCATCACCACATTGCTGAACGATGTGGCGCAGGCGGGGCTGGTGCTGCGCGATGTGCAGACCCGGCAATCGAGCCTTGAAGAAATTTTCGTGAACCTCGTGTCCGGAGAGCCCGCATGAACTGGTCCGCCATTGCCGCCATCTACCGGTTCGAAATGGCCCGGTTCTTTCGTACCCTGGCGCAGAGTTTCCTGTCACCTGTCCTGTCTACCTCGTTGTATTTCGTCGTCTTCGGAACCGCCATCGGCAGCCGCATACAGGAGGTCGAGGGCGTGTCCTATGGCGCGTTCATCGTGCCGGGCCTGATCATGTTGTCGGTGGTGATGCTGGCGATTTCCAACGCATCATTCGGCATCTATTTTCCCAAATTTCTGGGCACGATTTACGAGCTTCTCTCGGCCCCGGTGAACTTTATCGAGATCGTGATCGGCTATGTCGGGGCAGCGGCGACCAAGGCGCTGTTCGTGGGGGTGGTCATCCTGATCACCGCCACGTTCTTTGTGGACTTACGGATCGAACATCCGCTGGCGATGGTGACGTTTCTGGTGCTGACTTGCCTCAGCTTTTCGCTGCTGGGGTTCATTATCGGTATCTGGGCCAGCAATTTCGAACAGATGTCGCTGGTGCCGCAGCTGGTGGTCACTCCGCTGATCTTTCTGGGCGGCACGTTCTATTCGATTTCGATGCTGCCGCCGGTCTGGCAGACCATCACCCTGTTCAACCCGGTGGTCTATCTGATCTCGGGCTTCCGGTGGTCGTTCTACGGGCTGGCGGACGTTCCGATCGTTTTCAGCCTGCTGGCCATTCTGGCCTTTACCGGCCTGTGCCTGGGCATCATCGGATGGATTTTCAAAACCGGCTGGCGCATCCGCAGTTAGGGGGTATCGGGCGTTGCATTTTTGCCCACCGACCTCAGGAAATGTGTTCACGTCACGTCTAAGGTCCAAGCGGTCCCTTGTTTACGGCTTGGGCGCACTCTACATCGGCACCCATGAAACTCAGCCTGCCGTTTCTTAACAAGCAACCCTGCGTGGCCGTCGTGCGCCTGTCCGGCGCCATCGGAATGGCCGGGCGTGCTTCGATGTCCGACACCGCGCTGGCTCCGGTGCTGGAGAAAGCCTTTCGCAAGGGCAAACCCGCCGCCGTCGCGCTTGAGATCAACTCGCCCGGCGGATCGCCTGTGCAAAGTTCCCTGATCGGAGCCCGTATTCGGCGGCTGTCCGGGGAACTGAATGTGCCGGTCATCGCGTTTGTTGAGGATGTGGCGGCTTCGGGCGGGTACTGGCTGGCTGCATCGGCAGACGAGATTTACGCCGATGACAGTTCGGTTCTGGGTTCGATCGGCGTGATTTCGTCGGGATTCGGTGCGCATGTCCTGCTGAAACGGCAGGGGATCGAACGGCGAGTGCATACGGCGGGTCAGTCGAAATCCATGCTGGATCCGTTTGCGCCGGAAAAGAAGGAAGATGTCGAACGGCTGGAACGCCTGCTGGCCGACATCCACGAAAACTTCATCACCCATGTCAAAACCCGGCGCGGACCAAAGCTGGACGACAGCCAGGACCTGTTCACCGGTGAGATCTGGCTGGCCCGGCGGGCGCAGGAGCTGGGTCTGATCGACGGCATTGCACATCTGAAACCGAAAATGCAGGAGCGGTTTGGCGAAAAGGTCAAATTCCGCCGCTATGGGCTGCGCAAACCGATCTGGTCCCGGTTCGGGGCCGCGCTGGCGCAGGACGCCATCGCCGGGCTCGAGGAGCGGGCGGCCTACGCGCGTTTCGGTTTGTGACGTGATTATCAAGGTTGTCACTCTGTTTCTGATCGCCATGGGAGTCCTGGCGATGTTCGGCAAGCTGCGGTTTCCGGGGCAGAAACGGTTGCAATCGACCCGATGTCCGCGCTGCGGGCGGTTCCGGATCGGCAAAGGTCCCTGCGCCTGCGAAAAAGGAGGCCGCACATGACGGCATGGCTGTTATCCGGCCTCGGATTGCTGATCCTGCTGCTGGCGGGGGATGCGCTGGTGCGCGGCGCGGTAAACCTCAGCCTGCGTCTGGGCGTGCCGGCCCTGATCGTCAGCCTGACCATTGTGGCCTTTGGCACCTCGGCACCCGAGCTTCTGATCGCGATCAGCGCGATCAAAGAAAACGCGCCAGGCATCGCGCTGGGCAATGTGGTGGGGTCGAACACGGCGAATATCCTGCTGGTTCTGGGCATTCCGGCATTGTTGGCGACCCTGCACACCAGCGAGTGCGACAGCCGCAAAAACTATGTCTTCATGCTGTTGGCCTCGGTTCTGTTCATCGGGCTGGCCTTTTGTGGTGTGTTCAACCTGTTCAGCGGCGCGATCCTGCTGACCGCTCTGGGCCTTATGCTGTGGAACGCCTTTCGCGAAGCACATGCGCATCGAAAGGCCTGTGGCCAGGCCTGCGCCGAGGATGAGGAACTGGAGGGTCTGGAAGAGGCCGATCCGAACATGCCCTACTGGAAGGTCTCGATCTATCTGGTGTTGGGTCTGATCGGCCTGCCCATGGGGGCGCATCTGCTGGTCGACAACGCCACCGTCATCGCGCGCACCTATGGCGTCAGCGAAACGGTTATCGGGCTGACCCTTGTGGCAGTCGGGACGTCTCTGCCCGAACTGGCGACGACCGTGATGGCCGCATTGCGCCGTCAGGCCGATGTGGCGCTGGGCAACGTGATCGGGTCGAACATGTTCAACCTGCTGGCCATTGTCGGCATCGCCACGCTGTTCGGCCGAATCCCGGTAGACCCGGAATTCCTGCGGTTTGATCTGTGGGTCATGCTGGGCGCCTCGCTGTTGCTGATCCCGTTTGTATTTTTCAAACGGGACATCACCCGTGGCTGGGGAATGCTGTTGACACTTCTGTATGCAATCTACGTCATCTCATTGCTGGCGTGATCTGACAAAGAAGGAGCCGTCATGACCCGAGCATTGGTGACCGGAGCCGGAATTCGCCTTGGCCGCGCCATGGCGCTTTATCTTGCACAGCGGGGCTATGATGTGGCAGTCCACTACGCAACGTCCCGCGAACCCGCACAGGAAACCGTGGCCGAGGTTCAGGCCATGGGGCGCAAGGCGGTTGCGTTGCAGGCCGATCTGCTGGACGAAGCGCAGGTTGAAACCCTGCTGCCCCGCGCGGCAGAGGCTCTGGGCGGTCCGATCACCTGCCTGGTCAACAACGCCTCGATCTTTGAATATGACAACATCCGCACGGCGACCCGCCAAAGCTGGGATCGTCACCTGGACAGCAACCTGCGCGCACCTTTCGTGCTGACGCAGGCCATGGCCGGGCAGGGGCTGGAACCGGCTGTTGACCCGGATGGCGAACCGGTCGCCACCGGTCTGATCGTCAACATGGTGGACATGCGGGTGCGCAAGCTGACGCCCGAATTCATGTCCTACACCATTGCCAAAATGGGTCTGTGGGCGCTGACGCGCACTGCGGCGCAAGCGCTGACACCGGCGATCCGCGTCAACGCCATCGGACCGGGTCCCACCATGCAGGGCCACCGGCAGAGCGCGGCGCATTTCAGGGCACAGCGCGCGAACACGGTGCTGGAGCGCGGTGCCAACCCGTCGGATATCACCGCCGCGCTGGGCTATTTTCTGGATGCCCATGCCGTCACCGGGCAGCTTTTATGCGTGGATGGCGGGCAACATCTGGGCTGGCAGACGCCGGACGTTCTGGGCGTTGAATAGGTGAATCCGGTGCAAGTTTTGCACCGCTCTCGACGCCGTTACCTGTCCGTTACAAAATTGTCTTTTTTTTCATACACTTGTCTTGTGTAGGAAAAAATAACATTTAAAAACAATGTATTGCAGTAGTGCCTATTTTTTGTGCAAATCAAGGAATCCTTAATGAATTAAGGGAAAATCGCGATGCCCCAAAACTTATCTGCACACTTATCCACAGAAACGGTGGATTTGTTTTCTCTTGAACTGAGGCGCTCAAGATTGCAGCCATGGTCAGAGAATCATATCTCAGGCCCATGACCACCCGCGACGAATCAACTTCTGACACCCAGCCCACCGGCTATGCCTGCATTCAGCGCTATGTGAAGACGCTGGACAGCTCGCCCGGTGTGTACCGGATGCTGGATGGCGACAGTCGGGTTTTGTATGTCGGCAAGGCGCGGAACCTGAAGGCGCGGGTGTCGAACTATGCGCGTCCCGGCCATTCCGGGCGGATCGAGAAGATGATCGCCGCGACCGCCTCGATGATGTTCCTGACCACACGCACCGAGACCGAGGCGCTGCTGCTGGAACAGAACCTGATCAAGCAGCTCAAGCCGAAATACAACGTGCTGCTGCGCGACGATAAGAGCTTTCCGAATATCCTGGTCGCCAAGGATCACGCTTTTCCCCAGATCAAGAAACATCGGGGGGCCAAAAAGGAAAAAGGGGCCTATTTCGGTCCCTTCGCCAGTGCGGGTGCGGTGAACCGGACGCTGAACCAGTTGCAGAAGGCGTTCCTGTTGCGCAACTGCTCGGATTCCATGTTTGACAGCCGCACACGGCCCTGCCTGCTCTATCAGATCAAGCGGTGTTCCGGGCCCTGTGTCGGGCTGATCTCGGAAGGCGATTACCGCGACAGCGTCAAGGATGCAGAGCGGTTCCTGTCGGGCCGCTCGACCAAGGTGCAGGAGGATTTGGCCGAACAGATGATGGCCGCCTCCGAGGCGATGGAGTTCGAACGCGCCGCCGGCCTGCGCGACCGTATCCGGGCGCTGACGCAGGTGCAGACCTCTCAGGGCATCAATCCGCGTAGCGTGGCCGAGGCGGATGTGATCGGCCTTTATATGGATGGCGGGCAGGCCTGCGTTCAGGTGTTCTTCATCCGCGCCAACCAGAACTGGGGGAACAAGGACTTCTATCCGCGCGTGGGGCCGGATGTCGCGGCGGCCGAGGTGATGGAGGCTTTCCTTGGCCAGTTCTACGACAACAAGGAACCGCCCCGGCAGTTGATCCTGTCAGACGCCATCGAAAACGCCGATCTGATGCAGGAGGCGTTGACCGAAAAAGCCGGGCGCAAGGTTGAAATCCTGGTGCCTCAGCGAGGCGAGAAACAGGAACTGGTGGCGGGCGCGTTGCGCAATGCCCGTGAGTTGCTGGCCCGGCGCATGTCTGAAAGCGCCACGCAGGCCAAGCTGTTGCGGGGTGTGGCCGAAGCGTTTGATCTGGACAGCCCGCCGGGCCGGATCGAGGTTTACGACAACAGCCATATTCAGGGCACCAACGCCGTCGGCGGCATGATCGTCGCCGGCTCCGAAGGGTTCATGAAAAACGCCTATCGCAAATTCAACATCCGTGGCGACGACCTGACCCCCGGCGACGATTTCGGCATGATGAAAGAAGTCCTGACCCGCCGCTTCACCCGTCTGCAAAAGGAAGACCCGGACCGCGACAAAGGTATGTGGCCCGATCTGCTGCTGATTGACGGCGGCGCCGGGCAGGTGAGCGCGGTGCATGAGATCATGCAGGCGCATGGGGTCGAGGACATTCCGATGATCGGCGTTGCCAAGGGTGTCGACCGGGATCACGGCAAGGAAGAGTTTCACCGCATCGGCCAGCGCCCCTTTGCGCTGAAACGCAACGATCCGGTGCTGTATTTCATTCAGCGGCTACGGGACGAGGCGCACCGCTTTGCGATCGGCACCCATCGCGCCAAACGGGCCAAGGCGGTTGGCGCGACGCCACTGGACGAAATTCCGGGTGTGGGCGCCGCGCGAAAGAGGGCACTTCTGACCCATTTCGGCAGTGCCAAGGCTGTCAGCCGGGCCAATCTGGCCGATCTGAAAGCGGTCGAAGGGATTTCCGCAGGGCTGGCGCAGAAGGTTTACGATTTCTTCCACGACAAGGGCTAAACCCGCCGTCCGCGCCACAGAATGTAAAGCCCCGAGGCCACGATCAGCGCGCTGCCGATCCACATGGTCTGGTCCAGCCGCTCGTCAAACAGAAAAACCCCCAGCCCGATGCCGAACAGCAGGCGGGAATACCGGAACGGTGTGACGGCCGAGACCTCTCCGGTGCGCATGGCTTTCATCAGCGACGCATAGGCAACAGTGCCCATGAGGATGGCCCCGGCCATGTGAAGGCTGACCTGAGGCGTCAACGGCGCAAGCGGCGCGGCCTCCCAAAAGCGATAGGCGATGCCCGCGACGACGATGCAGAGAAAGCCGTAGAACCCTAGCACCTCGGTCCCCAGCGAGGCCGGGGCCGCGCGGCTGGCCAGATCGCGCCCGGCGAATCCCAACATGCCCAGAACGGCCAGGATCGACAGGGTGGAAAAACTGTCCCCTGTCGGTTGGATGATGACGACAACGCCGATCATACCGATCAGAATTGCGCTCCACCGGCGCCACCCGACGGTTTCGCCAAAGAACAGCGCTGCGCCTGCGACCACGACCAAAGGGGTCGCCTGCAGGATGACGGTTGCAGCCGACAGCGGTGTCAGCGCGATGGCCAGCACGTAGAACAGCCGTCCAAGGATTTCGAACAGCACCCGCACTTTCATCGGGCGCGACAGCACGTCCGGCTGAAACAGCCGGGTGCCCCGTACCATTGCCGCGGCGGCAAATATCGCCGCGCCGCCCGCACCGAACAGGACCAGAACCTGCCAGATCGGCAAGGTGGCCGAGGCGCTTTTCAAAAACGCGTCTTCCAGCGCGAACAGCGCCATTGCGGCGATCATCCATCCGCTGCCGATCAGGTTTGACCGGGGGTCTGTCTGAATATGGGCTGTCATTCGTTGCAATCGCTTTTGGGCCGGGCCGTGCGCCAATCTGACGCCAAAGCGCCCCTGCGCCAAGCTGTATCTGGCGGCAATCGACGCGCTGCGACCCTTTGACCGCCGGTGCCGCAACTGCCTGTGATCGGGTCAGTTTTTTGACTGGCCGTCTTTTCTGTCCCGAACCGGCGATGTAGTGTCAAACCATGAAATGGAACCTGCCCAATATTCTGACCGTTCTGCGCCTGCTGGCGGCACCCGGTCTGGCCGTTATGTTTCTGTATTTCACCCGCCCCTATGCGGATTGGTTTGCCCTGATCCTGTTTCTGTCCGCCGCGATCACTGACTGGTTCGACGGCTATCTGGCGCGCGCGTGGAAGCAGGAAACAAAGATCGGGGCGATGCTGGACCCCATTGCGGACAAGGCGATGGTGGTAATCGCGCTGATGATCCTTGTGGGCTATTCCGCCGAACACTGGACACCGTGGCTGGTGTTGCCGGCCACCGTGATCCTGTTTCGCGAGGTGTTTGTGTCGGGCCTGCGCGAATATCTGGGCGATGTGGCCGGGACGCTGAAGGTGACCAAGCTGGCCAAGTGGAAGACCACCGCGCAGATGGTGGCGATTGCCATTCTCTTCTCGCAAGGGATATTCGAACATTATTTCGTGATGGCCACATTCGGCATGGACGCTACGATCATTGATCAGATTCTGACTGGCGAAGTCGAGGACCTGACCGGCGTGCGCTGGCATCTGGAAGGGATGTTCTGGTCGGGTCGGATCGGTCTGTGGCTGCTGTGGATTGCCGCGACGCTGACATTGATCACCGGCTATGACTACCTACGTAAAGCCATGCCCCATCTGAAGGAGAGCTAAGGGATGGACGTTCTGTATTTTGCCTGGGTGCGTGAACGGATCGGCTTGCCGAAAGAGCGGGTCGAAACCGGGGCTGCCACGGTGTCAGATCTGGTGGCCGAACTCAGCGCGCGCGAAGACCGCTATGCCGCGGCCTTTGCCGATCTTTCGGCGCTGCGCGTCGCGCTGGATCAGGAATTGTCGGATTTTGATGCCCCTCTGGCCGGGGTGCGCGAGGTTGCGTTTTTCCCGCCCATGACCGGCGGCTGAGGCCATGCGCATCGCGGTTCAGGAAGAAGAGTTCGATCTGGGCGCGGAAGCCAATGCATTTGCCTTGGGTGACGCGGCCAACGGCGCGATTGTGACCTTCACCGGCATTGTGCGCGATCTGGCTTCGGGGGATCTGGACGTGATGGAGATCGAACATTACCCGGGCATGACCGAACAAGCGCTGACGAGGATTGCCGAAGAGGCGCAGCAGCGCTGGTCGCTGGGGGATGTGCTGGTAATCCATCGGCACGGGCGTCTGGCGCCCGGGGATCGGATCATGATGGTTGCCACCGCCGCGCGGCATCGCAAGGACGCGTTCGAGGCGGCGGAATTCCTGATGGATTACCTGAAATCCCGCGCGCCGTTCTGGAAAAAGGAAATCACCTCATCCGGTGCCGAATGGGTGGCTGCTAAGGACGAAGACGAAGACGCGCTGACCCGTTGGTAGCGTCAGTCGGCGTTGTTGATGCGCCCGCGCAGTTCCTCGGCCTCTTGCCGGGCGGCACGCAGACCGTCCATTGCCGCCGCCAGTTCGGCCTCGGCCTGGGTCAGCTGGTTGGTCAGTTCCGCCTCGCGCTGTTGCAGATAGGTGATCGCCTGATCGCGGGTTTCTTCGGCCTCGTGCAGTTCCTGGCTCATGCGGTCCAGATCGGCCACGTCGCTTTGACGGACGCGCGACAAACGATGCGCCAGCCAGTTGGCGAACCAGCCCATGCAGAAGGCCGCGAACAGGATGATGGCGGTGGCGATGATGAATTCGATTCTGTTCAACTTACTGATCCCCTGCTTCCGCGTCCGGTGCGGTCGCGTCCGGTTGTTCGGCTTCTGTCGGTTCTGACTGGGCTTCCATTGCCTCCAGTCCGGTTTCCGTATTGGTTAGCGGTTCCGGCCGGATTAGATGGAACTCTATGCGCCGGTTCTCTTCCCGGCCTTCTTCGGTGCCGTTATCGGCAATGGGCTGCGTTTCGCCATAGCCCACGGCCGAGTAGCTGGCGGTCGGCACGCGACGGCCGCGCAGCTCGTTCAGAATG
This sequence comes from Ruegeria sp. ABV4_181, assembly GCF_056158465.1. Classification (NCBI taxonomy): domain Bacteria; kingdom Pseudomonadati; phylum Pseudomonadota; class Alphaproteobacteria; order Rhodobacterales; family Roseobacteraceae; genus Ruegeria; species Ruegeria sp. ABV4_181. The sequence goes on along the minus strand of NZ_JBSWTI010000002.1, from coordinate 292,257 downwards.
GACTGCGCCCGCGCCTGGCTGAGCTGCTGGTTCATCTCTTCCCGGCCCTGGCTGTCGGTATGACCCTGAATTTCCATCCGGATCGGTCCGCATTCACGCAGAATGTCAGCGATCCGGTTAACCGTATCCCGCGAATCCGCGGCAACAGTGGCCGAGCCCGGCTCGAACGCGATCTTGCCGCCGGCCTGAACGTCGGCAATGCGCTCCTCGCAGACCTCGGGATCAGGCAGTTTGTCGGCGGGTTCGGGCGGTTCCTGATAGGTGATCGACAGGGTGAATTCCTGCGCATCGCCCAGCTTGTCCGACAGCAGCCCCGCGATATGCGCCCGCGTTTTGGGATCGTGGCTGACACCGCTCAGCATCACATCGTCGGGCGTGACCGTCAGAGCACCGTTATGCAATTGCGACAGCGCTTCGAGCCCGGCCAGAACCCGCACCGGCCAGTTGGCAGGCAGATCGGGGGCGCTTCGGGTTGCGGTGTGGACCTGCTCGGACCCAAAAGCCGCGCGGGCATAGCTGTCGATCATGTCGCGCTGGGTTTCGCCGCCCACACGTCCACGCATCTGTACCAGCCCTTCGGGGCTGCGCGTGGCCGAAAACTCGGGCGGGCCGGTTTGCGTTTCGGTTTCCGGCTCGGGCAATATCGCGTGCAGGGCAAAGACATCGGGCAGCGCATTTTCAAGCTCTCCGATCACGCGGTCAAAGGTCCCGGCATCGGTTCCCTGCGCCGCCGCCAGTGTGATATCCGCATCCGAGATCGTAACCGATCCCTGACCGATTTCCGACAAGGCACCGATGCTCAGCGTGGCGGCCTCGGACCAGCGGGGCGATGGTACGCCAAGACCGATGGTGCAGGAGTAGGGGCCTGTCAGGCGCGCCGCTTGCGCAGCGGCGATGATGGCATCGCGGGCCTTTTCATCCTGCGCGGAACAGGCATCGAACTGCCCGCCGTCCTCGTCGATCAGATAGCGCAGGGTAAAGGGCGTGATCACCGGCCGCGGGGCCGAGATGGCCAGACCGATCCGCAGGCTTGGCGGCGCGGCGCGGGTCAGTTCCTGCTCCAGCCTTTCCTTTTCCTGCTGACTGTCAGCAATCGCGGTGATCCGCACCAGGCCCGGGCTGGCGGAAATCTTGGCGCGGGGCAACCGGGCGAGCGCCTCGGTCGCATAGCTGATCGCCTCGTCCCACCCCTTGGGCTTGGGATAGTCGGCGGTTTCCATCAGGTCCGAGACCTGCGCGTCGCCGTCCAGGGTCTTCAGCCGGTCCATAAGCGCGTCGCGATCCTCGCTGGCCGGGACCAGACCGATGACGGAAATACCACTGTCATTGCGCAGGATTTCGGCGGAAAACCGGGGGGCGGCCAGACGTGTTGTCGGGGCCACCTGCATCTCGTCGATCACGCGCGAGGTGTCGACTTCGGTTCCGGCCGCCGTCAGCGCGTTGAACCGTGTCGCTTCGTCCGTGGCAGTTCCGGTCAGAACCACCCGCAACCCGTCGGACTGGACCTCGGCCCAGTCATGCCCTTTCAGGTCCAGCGCGCGCCGGACGGCAAATTCCGAGGTCTCTTCCACCTTCGTCACCGCAAAGCTGGCCGCCAGCAGGCACAGCCCGGCCGACACGAGGAAAATAAGGGCAACGGCAAAGAAATAGGGCAGGCGCATGTGCGGGCAATCGACTCCTCAGGCGGTTGAGCAGAACTCTTACAGAGGCCCGCGCCGAGGTGCAATCAGAGCAGCAAAGCGACGCAGAGGAAGATCAGCGGAATAAGGCCAGTGTCCCGGTTGGCGCGGAAAAGTTGCAGCAGTTTCGCGTTGTCCTCGATGTCCAGACCGCGCAATTGCCATGCCATGTGCCAGCCCATCGCCCAGGGTCCGCCCAGCGCAATCACCAGTGCGATGACCGACGCCTGAGTCGTTGCCGCGTCAATGATGGCCAGCCCCATCAGGGCGACCGTGGCCACAAGGAAGTACTTCAGCCACCTTGCAGTATCGGTGCCAAACAGCCGGGCGGTGGATTTGATGCCGATCAGCTCGTCATCCTCGACGTCTTGATGGGCGTAGATCGTGTCATAGAACAGCGTCCAGGCGATGCCGGCCAGATACAGGGTGATAGCCGGAACCCCCACGGTGCCGCTATGGGCGGCCCAGGCCAGCAGGATGCCCCAGTTGAAGGCCAGCCCCAGAAACACCTGCGGCCACCAGGTGAACCGCTTGGCAAAGGGATAGATCGTCACCGGCAGCAGCGACAGCACGCCCATGGCGATGGCTGCCCGGTTGAACGTCAGCAGAATCAGCAGCGCCAGCAGACATTGCAGGCCCATCCAGATCACCGCCTGCCGCACGCTGACCTGACCCGAGGGTATCGGGCGCGACCGGGTCCGTTCGACCTGCCCGTCAAAGTCCCGGTCGGTGATGTCGTTCCAGGTGCAGCCTGCGCCGCGCATCAGAAAGGCCCCGACGGCGCAGCCGATGGCGATCCACAGATCCTCCCACCGGGGCGCGCCGTCACTGAGGATGGCCAGCGCCAGACCCCACCAGCAGGGAATCAGCAAAAGCCAGGTGCCGATGGGCCGGTCTGCGCGGCTGAGACGCAGGTAGGGACGCGCGAAGGCAGGCGCGTGGGTGTCGACCCAGTTGCCGCTGACGGCATCGGCGACCTGACCGTCTGGTGTTGGGGCATTGCCTTGCATATGTAAGGTCTCATGAGTGCAAAGATCAGACTGTATGTAGAGCACCCTCTGGGTCAGGGGCAATCGGTTCCTTTGACGCGCGAGCAGGCGCATTACCTGTTCGGTGTCATGCGTCTGGCCGTGGGCGGGCAGGTGGCTCTGTTCAACGGGCGGGACGGCGAATGGCTGGCAGAGGTGGCCGAGGCGGGCAAGCGCGGCGGGGCGCTGACCTGTCAGAAGCAGACCAAGGTGCTGCAACTGCCGCCCGATCTGTGGTTCCTGTTCGCCCCGATCAAAAAGGCGCGCACCGACTTCATCGTTGAAAAGGCGGCGGAAATGGGCGCAGCACGGATCATGCCGGTGCAGACGGAATACACCAACTCCGAACGCATCCGTCAGGATCGGCTTCAAGCCCACGCGGTTGAGGCGGCCGAGCAATGCGGCGGGACATTTGTGCCCGAGGTGGCTGACCTGCAACGGCTCGACCGGGTGCTGGATGCATGGCCCGACGACCGGCAGCTGATGTTCTGCAATGAGGCCGAAGTAGGCTCGGCCCTGCGTCTGGCGGCGCAGGACAAAGGCCAGCCCTGGGCCATTCTCATCGGGCCGGAGGGCGGGTTTTCCGAACGCGAACGCGCACGGTTGAGCGGATTGCCCTTTGCCCATGTGGTCAGTCTTGGCCCGCGCATCCTGCGCGCGGATACCGCGGCCGTTGCGGCGCTTACCATGTGGCAACAGGCCTTGGGGGACTGGTCGTGACCTGGCGGCTGGCGCAGGAAGGGGACGTGCCGGATATCGACAGGTTTCTGTCCCGGCACATCCAGACCTCGATGTTTCCGCTGGCAAATCTGCGGGATTTCGGATTGCGGGGCTCTGATCCGCGCGCGGTGAATGCCTGGGTGCTGGGTGACGGTCCCCGTGCTGTCTTTGCCATCACCAATGAAGGTATGGTCCTGCCGCAATGCCCGGATTGTTCCGATCAGGATCTGACGGACGCGATCAACCTGATCCGCGGTCGCAACCTGTTCGGCCTCGCCGCCGAGGCCACGCAGGCCCGCCGGATCATGCGCCTTGCCGGCTGGGAGGACAGGCCCGCAACCCTGAACAGCGATGAGCCCGGTTTCACGCTGGATCTGTCCCAGATGATCGTGCCCGACATCGCCGGGGCGGAATTGGTGCCGCTGGGCCAACTTGACCGGACATTGGCCGAAAACTGGCGCCAGAGCTATCTGACCGAAGCGATGGATTTCAATGCCGACCGGGCGCGGCAGCAGGCAAGAAAGGATGTTGCGGCCTATCTCGAACGTGATTCGCACCGGGCCTTGCTGGTGGATGGCCAGCCGGTGGGAGTGACCGGGTTCAATGCCCGCTTGCCCGAGGTCGTTCAGATCGGTGGCGTCTACACCCCGCCCGCGCTGCGCGGGAACGGCTATGCCCGCTTGTCAGTGGCCCTGCATCTGCGTGAAGCCCGCGACAGAGGTGCTGCGCGCGCGGTTCTGTTCGCCGCAACGGAAGCTGCCGCGCGGGCCTATCGGGCCATCGGATTTAAACCGGCGGGTCAGTATTCGCTGATCCTGTTCACCAACCCCGGAGACACAGCATGAGTTTCATCCGACCCGAGGCCAAACTGGCCCTGTGGCGCTGGCGCGAGGTTCTGGTGGCCGCAGCCGTTTTGCTTGTCGGCCTCAGCTGGATCAGCGGCCCCGGCGGGTTGCTGGGCTGGCTGGGCTGGGTACTTGTCCTGGTCTCAGTTGCCCTTGCCGTCATCGGGGTTCAGCGCGCCCGGTTTCGCACCGGCACCGGTGGTCCCGGCGTCGTCACGATTGACGAAGGGCAGATCACCTATCTCGGTCCGCTGGACGGCGGCATGATCGCCACCCGCGAGATTGAGCGTCTGGCGCTGGACCCGACCTCGAACCCGGCGCTTTGGGTGCTGGACCAGCCGGGTCAGCCGACGCTTCACATTCCTGTGAATGCAGAAGGGGCAGAAGCGCTGTTTGATGTGTTCTCGGCCCTGCCGGGGCTGAAAACCGAGCAAATGCTGGCGGAACTGAACGGCGGATCGCCGCATCCGGTGGTGATCTGGGAGCGCCACCCGATGCGGCCGCCGCACGCCCGCCTGCATTGACACTGACGCGGTTTCCGACCACGACTGACCCAACAAGAGACACATCAGGATCGGAGCACGGTTCATGTCCATTCCCCAGTCTGGCGGCGGACCGATCGAACGCCACGAGCAACTTGCCGAATATCTGGAATCGGGCTGCAAGCCCAAACAGGATTGGCGCATCGGCACCGAGCATGAGAAGTTCGGCTATTGCAAGGACACCCTGAAACCGCTGCCGTTCGAGGGCACCCGGTCCATCGTGGCGGTGCTGGAAGGGCTGCGCGACCGTCACGGCTGGGGCGAGGTGCGCGAAGCGGGTCATCTGATCGGTCTGGAGAAAGATGGTGCGAATGTCAGCCTGGAACCGGGCGGCGCGCTGGAGCTGTCGGGTGCTCCGCTGGAAACCATTCACGAGACCTGCGACGAGGTAAACACCCATCTGCGCGAGGTGAAGGACATCGCCGATGAGATCGGTGTGGGCTTCATCGGTCTGGGCGCGGCCCCGATCTGGACCCATGACCAGATGCCGCTGATGCCCAAGGGGCGTTACCGGCTGATGAACGACTATATGCAGAAGGTCGGCACCATGGGTCGTGCCATGATGCGCAGGACCTGCACCGTTCAAGTCAATATCGACTTTGGGTCCGAGGCCGACATGGTGCAGAAACTGCGCGTGGCGCTGGCATTGCAACCTGTGGCAACGGCGCTGTTTGCGAATTCTCCGTTCTTCGAAGGCAAGGTGAACGGCCAGAAAAGCTGGCGCAGCTATATCTGGCGGCATCTGGACGATGCCCGCACCGGCATGCTGCCTTTCGTGTTCGAAGAGGGATTTGGCTTTGAACGCTACGTGCAATATGCGCTCGATGTGCCGATGTATTTCGTCTATCGCGACGGGCAATATATCGACGCGCTGGGCATGTCCTTCCGCGACTTCCTGAAGGGCAAGCTGCCCGCGCTGCCGGGCGAGACGCCGACGCTGTCCGACTGGGCCGATCACCTGACCACCGCCTTCCCCGAGGCGCGGATCAAGAAATTCATGGAAATGCGCGGTGCCGACGGCGGCCCCTGGCGGCGTCTGTGTGCGCTGCCCGCATTCTGGGTGGGTCTGACCTATGATCAGGGCGCGCTGGATGCGGCCTGGGATCTGGTCAAGGGCTGGGATGCGGAAACCCGCGAAGCGCTGCGCGTTGGTGCGGCGCAGGAAGGGTTGCAGGCCCGGGTCGGCGAGATCAGGATGCACGATCTGGCGCGCGAGGTGGTCTCGATCGCCGAAGCCGGGCTGAAATCCCGCGCTTTCCCCGGCGCGGGTGGGCTGGTGCCCGATGAAACCCATTTCCTGAACGCGCTGAAGGACAGCATCGAGACCGGACAGGTTCCGGCGGATGAATTGCTGGATCGCTACAACGGAGACTGGCAAGGTGACCTGACCCGGATTTATCCCGAATACAGCTATTGATCGGACCCGTCCGGCTTGCATTCGCAGGGATTGACCGATAGCAGGTTCCAGACCAATTCAGAGGCCAGTTTCGGAAAGCGTCATGGACGATCTAAAGGCAAAATATCTGGGGCAGATCGCCGATGCGGGCGACGAAAACGCGCTTGAGGCAATCCGCGTCGCCGCCGTGGGCAAAAAGGGCGAAGTCGCGCTGAAAATGCGCGAACTGGGCAAGATGACGCCCGAGGAACGTCAGGTCGCAGGCCCCGCCCTGAACGCCCTGAAGGACGAGATCAACTCGGCCCTGACCGCCAAGAAATCCGCGCTGGCCGATGCAGCACTTGATGAGCGTTTGCGCACCGAATGGCTGGACGTCACCCTGCCGACCCGGGCGCGCCGTCAGGGCTCGATCCACCCGGTCAGCCAGGCGACCGAGGAACTGACCGCGATCTTTGCCGAACTGGGCTTCTCGGTGGCCGAAGGACCGCGGATCGAGACCGACTGGCATAACTTCGACGCCCTGAACATCCCCGGCCACCACCCCGCGCGGGCCGAGATGGACACGTTCTATATGCGCCGCGCCGAAGGCGACAATCGCCCGCCGCACGTGCTGCGGACCCATACCTCGCCAGTGCAGATTCGCTCGATGGAGCTGCAGGGCGCGCCGATCCGCGTGATCTGCCCGGGCGGCGTCTACCGCGCCGATTATGACCAGACCCACACGCCGATGTTCCATCAGGTCGAGGGGCTGGCCATCGACAAGGACATCTCGATGGCGAACCTGAAATGGGTTCTGGAAGAGTTCGTGAAAGCGTTCTTCGAGGTCGACGATGTAGAACTGCGCTTCCGCGCCTCGCACTTCCCCTTCACCGAGCCGTCGGCCGAGGTCGATATCCGTTGTTCCTGGGATAATGGTCAGTTGAAGATCGGCGAGGGCGACGACTGGATGGAGATTCTGGGCTCGGGCATGGTCCACCCTAAGGTCATTGCCGCCGGTGGTATCGACCCCGAGGTCTATCAGGGCTTTGCCTTTGGCATCGGCATCGACCGTCTGGCGATGCTGAAATACGGCATTCCTGACCTGCGGGCGTTTTTTGATTCAGACCTGCGCTGGCTGAGGCACTACGGGTTTGCAGCGCTGGACATGCCGAACCTGCATGGTGGCTTGTCGCGGTGAAGCGAGACCGGGACTACACCAGAGAGTTGTTACTAGAAATGCAATCCAGTCGAACAGGAATTATCCTGCACGAGTTGGTATTGAATCCAAGCGATGAAGAATTCAAACTCGACCATCATCTTGATCTTTTGATGGATGAAGGTTTGGTCGCCGAGAAGGGCCGGCACGGATATCGGCTAACACCGCTTGGTCACGATGCTGTGGAGGCAATTGAAAGACCAGAGACTTGGAAGAAGCTTCGAAATGCCGCGCCAAAAGAAGCCTATGAAATAATCAAAGGCGTAGGTTCATCTTTGGCGATAATTGCTCTCTCAAAAGTGATGGGATGGGGTTAACGGCACTCGTTTCGAAATAATGACGCGGAGCAAAGGCCGATAGGCCGCCGCGCTATCGCCAGACCGCCCGCACGGGCTGGCGATTTGTTCCCGCCAGTTCAACGCTCGAACAGCACTCGGATTTGGCCAGCATAAACTGCCCACTACGGCCCGAGGATCGCCACCCCGCGGTCTGGCGATGGCGCGGCTTGTTACACACTCCCACGGGGTTGTGACGTGACTTGCGGCGCAAGCCGGGTAGGCTCCGACCTATGTTCCGGATTCTGACCTGCCTGTTGTTTCTCCTCCCGTTCCAAGCTGCTGCAAATGGCTGCCATGGCGATATCGCCTGCCCGCTGGGCGACCGCTCGTATCATGTGCTGGAGCCGGACGGGTGGGATGGCGAAACGCCTCTGCCGGTGCTGTTGCATTTCCACGGATGGGCGCGGCAGGGGGATGTGGTGGTCAATCACGAACGCATCGCCGGGGCGACAAAGCTGCGCGGCGTGCTGCTGGTGGCCCCGAACGGGTTGCGCAAAAGCTGGGATTTCTGGACTTCTGACACCGGCGACGTGGGTTTTGCCAACAAGGTGCTGGCGGACGTTGCCACGCGCTATCCCGTTGACCGCCAATGCATCTATGTCTCGGGCTATTCCTATGGCGGCGCGATGGCGTGGCGCTATGTTTGCCAGTCGGGGAACAGGGCGGCGGCGCTGCTGGCCATCGCCGGGTCGATCCGTCAGACCGAAGACTGCCCGCAGGCCCCGGCTCAGGTGCGGCATGTGCATGGCACGGATGACAGAGTGATGGATTTCCCCTTTGGCCCAGGCGGTGACATGACCTATCCGGTGGCGCTGTGGCGCGAGAAGTTCCATTGCAACGGCGCGACCCCGCGCGGGGATTGGAGCGTAAAGCCGTTCCTGACCCTCAGCCGCGTGGAATGGACCGATTGCGCCACCGGTCGCGTGACGCTGGACACGCATCCGGGTGGCCACTTTATCCCCCACGGCTGGATCGGCTGGCAACTGGACGAGCTTTTGGGTCGCACACCCACCTATCCCTGACGCGCAGCGCTTGCACCTTGGCGCAATCTTTGCCATTGCCTGTGCCGACCGATTGTTTGCCAAAAAAGGCCCCGTGCAATGAAATTCACCCTTTCCTGGCTGAAAGACCACCTCGACACTGACGCCTCGGTTGATGAGATTGCCGAAGCTCTGACCGATCTCGGGCTTGAGGTCGAAGAGATCGTGAATCCGGCGGACCGGCTCGGGGAATTTACCCTCGGTTACGTAAAACATGCCGAGAAACACCCGGATGCCGACAAGCTGCGCGTCTGCAAGGTCGAAACGGATGAGGGCGAGTTGCAGATCATCTGCGGTGCCCCCAATGCGCGCGAAGGCATTACGGTCGTGGTCTGCAAGCCGGGCATGTATATCCCCGGTCTGGACCTGACCATAAGTGTCGGCAAGATCCGCGGCGTCGAAAGCTTTGGTATGATGGCCTCCGAGCGCGAGCTGGAGCTGTCGGATGAACATGACGGCATCATCGAACTGCCCTCGGGCGAGGTCGGTGACCGGTTCGTCGACTGGCTGGCCGAGAATGAGCCATCCAAGGTCGACCCGATGATCGAGATCGCAATTACGCCGAACCGCCCCGATGCGCTGGGCGTGGCTGGCATCGCGCGTGATCTGGCGGCGCGCGGGGTGGGTACGTTGAAAGAGCGTGACTATGTGCCGGTGCCGGGTGATTTCGAAAGCCCGATCAAGGTGACCATCGACGAGGATACACTGGACGGTGCGCCGCATTTCACCGGTCGTCTGATCAAAGGCGTCAGGAACGGTCCCAGCCCGCAATGGTTGCAGGATCAGTTGAAAGCCATCGGTCTGCGCCCGATCTCCGCACTGGTGGACATCACCAACTACATGACTTTCGACCATAACCGGCCGCTGCACGTGTTCGATGCGGACAAGGTGCGCGGCAACCTGCGGGTCCACCGCGCCAAGGGCGGTGAAACGCTGGTGGCCCTGGACGAGAAGGAATACACCCTGCAGCCCGGCATGATGGTGATTTCCGATGACGAAGGCCCCGAATCCATTGCCGGCATCATGGGGGGTGAGGCGACCGGCTGCACCGAGGATACCGTGAATGTCTTTCTGGAAAGCGCGTTCTGGGATCATGTGCAGATTGCACTGACGGGCCGGGCGCTTAAGATCAACTCGGATGCGCGGTACCGGTTCGAACGCGGGGTGGACCCGGAATACACGCTGGAAGGGCTGGAACACGCGACGCAGATGATTTTGGATATCTGCGGCGGCGAAGCCTCGAATGTGGTTCAGGCCGGCAAGGCACCGAACCATTCCCGTGCTTTCAAGCTGGATGCCGAGCGGGTGCAGTCGCTGGTCGGGATGGATATTCCCGAAAGTGAGCAGCGCCAGACCCTCACGCGCCTTGGCTTCCGCCTGGAAGGCGAGATGGCGCATGTGCCCAGTTGGCGTCCGGATATCATGGGCGAGGCCGACCTGGTGGAAGAGGTCGCGCGGATTGCGTCGCTGACCAAGCTGCAGGGCAAACCGCTGCCGCGCGTAACCGACGGCATCCCGAAACCGGTGATGACCCCGACACAGCGCCGTCAGTCGATGGCGCGGCGCACTTGCGCGGCACTGGGGTACAATGAATGTGTCTCCTACACTTTCATCGATCAGGCCGCGGCGGCGCTGTTTGGTGGCGGGGACGAGGCGACTCAGCTGGAAAACCCGATTTCCTCCGAGATGAGCCATATGCGCCCCGATCTGCTGCCCGGCTTGTTGCAGGCTGCCGCCCGTAATCAGGCGCGCGGCTATGCGGATGTCGCGCTGTTCGAGGTCGGCCCGGTCTTCCACGATGGCGAGCCCGGCGACCAGAAAACCCAGATCACCGGCCTGCTGGTGGGCCGCAATGGGCCCAAGGACGTGCATGGCGCCTCGCGCCCGGTCGATGTGTTCGACGTCAAGGCCGATGCCGAGGCGGTTCTGGCCGCCATCGGCGCGCCCGCCAAGGTGCAGATTCTGCGCGACGGTGATGCCTGGTGGCATCCGGGCCGTCACGGCAGGATTTGTCTGGGTCCGAAAAAGGTGCTGGGCGTATTTGGGGAACTGCACCCGCGCGTGTTGCAGGCGATGGACATCAAGGGCCCGGCGATGGCGTTCACCATCTGGCCGGACGAGGTGCCTTTGCCCCGCAAGTCGGGGGCGACCCGGGCCGCGCTGGAACTGCGCGATCTGCAGGCGGTCGAGCGTGACTTTGCCTTTGTCGTCGATGCCGATGTCGAGGCGCTGACACTGGTGAATGCCGCAGCAGGGGCCGACAAGGCGTTGATCGAGGATGTGCGCGTCTTTGACGAATTCATCGGTGGCAGCTTGGGCGAAGGCAAGAAATCCCTGGCCATCACTGTGCGCCTGCAGCCGACCGACGCGACGCTGAAGGAAAAAGACATCGAGGCTGTGGCCGAGAAGATCATCGCCAAGGTCACCAAAGCCACTGGCGGCGTACTGCGCGGCTAATTCTTGCACGATACGATCGGAACAACGCGCCTTCGGGCGCGTTTTTCATTTCGACAGAAACTCGGCCAGCAGATCATAGACCAGCCGGATACGGCGGCTGGTGTGCAACTCGCGATGGGTGGTCAGCCAGATCGGGAAGCTGATGGCCTCCATCCCGGGCAGCACCCGTTCGACGCCGGGGGTCGCGTCGCCGATCACCTGCGACATCGGCGCTATGCCAAAGCCCTGCTTGGCATATTCCCAGGCCACAATCCCGTTTTGCGACCCCAGCCGGAAATTGTCGCCCGTCAGGTGGATGCCAAGCGGCTTCAGATAGGCAATCATCTGGTCGGTGCCGCCAAAGCTGATGAACTCATGTCGTGACAGGGCGCGTTTGGATGTGGGGCGCCCGGCGCGGTTCAGATATTCGGTGGTGGCGTAGAAATGGCCCGACGCCTCCTGCACCAGCCTGGCGATCAGATCCGGCTGATCGGGGCGGACATGCCGGATCGCGATATCGGCCTCGCGCCGCATCAGGTCACGGATGTCGTTCGAGGCTATGACGTCGATCCGCAGGCGCGGCGCCTGCGCCCGGATTTCGCGCAACATATCCGGCAGGAAATAGGCGGACATCACGTCGCTGGCAGTGATCCGGACCCGGCCTTCGATCGACTGCGCCTGACCTGACGCAGTCAGCGCGATGCGATTGGCGGCCTCGCCCATAGTGCGGGTGTGGTCCAGCAGCTCCAGGCCGGCCTGAGTGATCTCAAGCGCGCGACCGACGCGTTCGAACAGCATCACGCCCAGATCCTCTTCCAGCGCGGCGATCTGGCGGCTGAGTGTCGGTTGCGTTTGCCCCAGTTGCCGCGCGGCGGCGGAAAACGTTCCGGTTTCGGCTGTCGCCAGAAAGGCACGGATATGATTCCAGTCGAACTCGCCCAGATCGGTCATGCAAATATGTATAAGCGCTCTGCGAATTTCGGCAATTTATATTCGATCCATGCATGAATACTTTGCGCGCAAAGGAGATCGACCATGACAACAGCTGCAACTTTCTGGGACGGTATCGCCGCGAAATATTCGCGCTCGCCGATCCGCGACGTGGAGTCCTATGAATACACTCTGGGCCGGACACGCTCCTACCTGTCCAAGGGCCAAAAGGTTCTGGAACTTGGCTGCGGTACGGGTTCAACGGCGCTGCTGCTTGCGCCTTCGGTCGCCCACATAACCGCCAGCGATTTCTCCGAAGCCATGCTGGAGATTGGCCGCGAGAAGGCGAAGGCGGAAGGGCTCGACAATATTTCGTTCAGAACAATTGATATCACCAGGCCCAATGATGGGCAGACTTATGACGCCATACTTGGTTTCAACCTGTTCCACCTTGCGTCGGATATCGAAAGTGTCTTTGCGGACATTCACGCGCAACTGTCCCTGGGCGGCTTGTTCATCTCCAAAACGCCATGTCTTGCCGAGGGCGGCTTGGGCTTCAAGTTTGGACTTCTCAAGCTCATGCTGCCGTTGATGCAGTTCTTGGGCAAAGCGCCATATGTCAATCTGTTCAATGTCGAAACTCTGGAAGCCGCTGTGACCAATGCCGGGTTCGAGGTGATCGAATGCGGGAATTTTCCGGCCACGCCACCGTCGCGGTACCTGGTCGCCCGCAAGATTTGATATCCGTCACAGGCTTTTCTGCACATTCCGCATTGGGCTGCGGTCCAATGCGGCTTAAACAGGCCCCGAAGCAACAGTGGAGTTTGCCATGGGCCTGAATGTCTATCTTTCCGGAGAAATCCACACCGATTGGCGCGAACAGATCATCGACGGGGCGAACGGGCTGGACATCACGTTCAGCAGCCCGGTGACCGATCACGAGGCCAGCGACGATTGCGGCGTGGCCATTCTGGGCGCGGAACCGAATAATTACTGGCATGACCACAAGGGCGCGATGGTCAACGCGATCCGCACCCGTAAGGGCGTCGCGGACGCGGATGTCGTCGTCGTTCGGTTCGGCGACAAGTACAAACAATGGAACGCGGCCTTCGATGCGGGCTATGCCGCCGCGCTGGGCAAATCGCTGATCGTCCTGCACGGCCCGGATCACCAGCACGCGCTGAAAGAGGTCGACGCCGCCGCGCTGGCAGTGGCGGAACACCCGTCTCAGGTGGTCGAGGTTCTGCGTTATGTGCTGACCGGCAAGCTGCCCGGTTAGTTGCGGTAAGAACAACCAGGTCCGCGATCTTCGGTGGTCGCGGGCCCGGCCGAGTTCATGAACCTGCTCAGTCCCGTGGCGGCGTCACAAGGCCCTTCTGCACGGCGGGCCTGTCCAGAAAACGCTCCAGATACGCACCCAGGTTGGTGTGATCGTCCCAGCCGACAAGCTCCTTGGCGCCATAGAAATCCAACCCGCGCAGCCAGGGCGCGATGGCCATGTCAGCAATTGAGTAGTCACCGGCGATCCAGTCCTGACCGTCCAACTGCTGGTTCAGCACGTTCAGCAGGCGTTTGGCCTCGTTGACATAACGTTCGCGGGGGCGGGGGTCTTCGATCTCGCTGCCCGCGAATTTGTGAAAGAACCCAAGCTGGCCGAACATCGGGCCAACGCCGCCCATCTGAAACATCAGCCATTGGGTGACACTGTGCTTATCCGCCTTGGTCCTGCCCAGAAACTTGCCGCTTTTCTCGGCCAGATACAGCAGGATCGCGCCGCTTTCGAAAAGACCGATGGGCTCTCCGTCCGGGCCATCGGGGTCGATGATGGCGGGGATTTTGTTGTTCGGATTCAGCGACAGGAATTCCGGGCTTTTGACGTCGGCATCCGCAAGGGTGACCAGATGCGCTTCATACGGCAGGCCGGTTTCCTCCAGCATGATCGAGGCTTTGACCCCGTTCGGCGTGGGATAGGAATACAGTTGTATCTTTTCCGGGAACTTCGCGGGCCAGCGGGCCGTGATCGGATGGGACGTGATATCCAGCATGGGGCGCTCCTTTTTGGGCTGCCCTCAGAAGGTAGGCGCGCAGGGGCGATCCTGCCAGTGTCTGAGATGTGCATTCCCGGTCAGGGCCTGTGTGATTTGGAACAACGGGGAAAACCCGGGCATCTCACACCTGGATTGCAGGCCGGATATCGCCCAAGGTTCGGGCAAAGCCTGCGGCGACGATGCAGGAAGAGTGTTATGCGAAAGGAGATGCGCGTGGATGAGGTCGTAACACAGGTGGGTGCCTATGCCCCGCTGATCATGAATGCGTTGAAGGCGCTGATCGTTTTGATCGCCGGCTGGATCGTGGCCAGTGCAATCGGTGGCATGGCGCGCCGCCGGATCAATGCGACGCCGCATATAGACCAGACGCTTGGAAACTTTGTTGCCAGCCTGGTCAAATGGGCGATCCTGGCCATGGTTCTGGTTGCGGTGCTGGGTATCTTCGGGATCGAGGCCACCAGCATCGTCGCTATTCTGGGTGCGGCATCTCTGGCCATCGGTCTGGCACTGCAGGGGACGCTCAGCGATCTTGCCGCCGGTGTGATGCTGGTTGTCTTCCGCCCCTACAAGCTGGGCCAGTATGTGGATATCGGCGGGACTGCGGGAACGGTGAAGGACCTGAACCTGTTCACGACCGAACTGGTGACGCCGGACAATGTCCAGATCATCGTCCCGAACGGGCAATCCTGGGGGTCGATCATCACAAACTATTCGGCCCATGAGACGCGGCGCGTCGATCTGGTTTTTGGGATCGATTATGGCGACAGCGCCGATGAGGCGATGCAGATCATTCTGGAGATCGCGCAATCGGACAGTCGCATCCACGACGACCCGGAACCCTGGGTCCGTGTGACCAATCTGGGCGACAGCTCGGTGGACCTGACCGCGCGGCTGTGGTGTGCGGCGGCAGATTACTGGGATGTCAAATTCGAAGTCACCAAGGCGGTGAAAGAGGCGTTCGACGACAAGGGCGTTTCGATCCCTTATCCGCATTCGGTGGAAATTCAGAAAAAGGCGTAAAGCCTCCTGCCCGTTGGCCGGGCATTGAAATGCCCGCCTCCGGTTGGGCCCGGCGCCGCGCTGATCGCGCGGCGCTGCTACCCTTGTGAAACCGTCTGCACAGGCGCGACCGCGCCGCGCCGTAGGTGCGGCGCCTGGCCCAACGCTGGAAAGCGCTCTTGCGCAAGAGCGCTTTCAGAGGCGGGAGCGGTCAGGACTTTATCACCACATTGGGCGAAACCACGTCGAGCCCCAGCGCTTTGCCGACCGCGTAGTAGGTCAGTTGCCCGGCATGCACGTTCAGACCGGCCAGCAGGTGCGGGTCGTCCTGGCAGGCCTGTTTCCAGCCCTTGTCCGCCAGCGCCAGCATGAAGGGCATCGTCGCGTTACCCAGCGCGATGGTCGAGGTGCGCGCAACAGCGCCCGGCATATTGGCGACACAGTAATGCATGATCCCATCCACCTCGTAGATCGGCTCGGCATGGGTCGTGGCCTTCGAGGTTTCAAAGCATCCGCCCTGATCGATGGCGACATCGACCAGCACCGCGCCGGGTTTCATGGTGGACAGCTGTGCCCGCGTCACCAGCTTGGGGGCTGCCGCGCCGGGGATCAGAACCGCCCCGATCACCATATCCGCGGTCTGGATCAGCTCGGCCGTCGCGCCGGCTGTCGAATACTGGTTCTTGAACTGGCGGCCGAACACATCGTCCAGATAGCGCAGGCGGGGCAGGGACCGATCCAGCACGGTAACGTCCGCGCCCATTCCGGCCGCAACCTGCGCCGCATGCGTGCCGACGACGCCGCCGCCGATGACAACAACCTTCGCAGGCCCGACACCGGGCACACCGCCCATCAGGACACCGCGCCCGCCATTGGCCTTTTGCAAGGTCCACGACCCGACCTGCGGGGCCAGCCGGCCCGCAACCTCGGACATCGGCGCCAGCAAAGGCAGACCGCCGGTTTCGTCGGTCACCGTCTCATAGGCAATCGCGGTACAGCCCGAGGCCAGCAGATCGTGAGTTTG
Organism: Ruegeria sp. ABV4_181; assembly: GCF_056158465.1. NCBI lineage: Bacteria > Pseudomonadati > Pseudomonadota > Alphaproteobacteria > Rhodobacterales > Roseobacteraceae > Ruegeria > Ruegeria sp. ABV4_181. Next base: position 276,037 of record NZ_JBSWTI010000002.1, on the reverse strand, counting down.
GTCCGGATCCGGTGCCAGGTGCAGGTAGGTAAACAGTAGTTGACCTTCGCGCAGCATCTTGCGCTCGACCGCCTGAGGTTCCTTGACCTTCACGATCATGTCCGCGGTGGCGAACACTTCGGCCGCGGTGTCCACGATCTGCGCGCCTGCGGCGATATAGGCATCGTTGTCAAAGCCGGACCCTTGCCCGGCTCCGGTCTCGATGATGACCTCGTGGCCGCGGGCAACGGCCTCCTGAGCCGCATTGGGGGTCATGCCGACGCGGAATTCCTGTGGCTTGATTTCCTTGGGGCAACCGATTTTCATTTTGGCTCTCCGTTTATAAACTGCTCAAATTATGTGCAATTGGCAGTGCAATTTCTGTGAAACTCTGCCCGGAAACAGGCTTTTCTTCGGGATAATCTTCGATAGAATGTGAAGAACTTGCAATGGACTTGCGCGCATGAGCGTCGACACGACAGATAGAAAGATTTTGGCCGCCCTTCAGCGAAACGGGCGAATGTCAAACGCGGAACTGTCCGAACAGGTGAATCTGTCACCCTCTGCCTGTCATCGGCGGGTGCAGCGGCTTGAAGCCGATGGGTTTATCCGGAACTATGTCGCGCTGCTGGACGCGCGCAAGATGAACGTGCCGACAACTGTGTTTGTCGAGATCACGTTGCAGGGGCAGGCCGAAGAGGTTCTGGATGCGTTCGAAAAGGCGGTCGCGCGCATTCCGGACGTTCTGGAATGCCACCTGATGGCCGGAACCGCGGACTATATCCTGAAGGTCGTCGCCGAAAACACCGAGGATTTTGCTCGCATCCATCGCCAGTACCTGTCGCGCCTGCCGGGGGTGGCGCAAATGCAAAGTTCCTTTGCATTGCGCACGGTGTTCAAGACCACGGCTTTGCCTGTGTGACCTGCCCCTGACGTTCTGATGGCTGGGTGTCCGGCGAGCTCCGGAACCGTGACAACGCGTGCAATGAGGTGCCGGGCCAAGGCGGAATAACGCCAACCCGTTGGCAATGCGGCAATTCTGACGGTTGTATCCTGTCGCCTGCGGGTCCAAATATGGGGGACGACCGAACTCTGTTTTGCATCGCCCTGACTTTGCGGCTCTGGGCGGATTCCTGTTGGAATGGGTTGTCATCAATTTTTCCGATGACATCAGGCGGTTACACTCGCCCTGTACGGTCCGGACCCGGTAGACGATAAGGAAAAGACCTTGGCTTACGAAAACGACGACGTCCCCAAAGACTGGCTGGAAGCCGAGTTGGAAGACACGCTGGACGAGGATTTCGAAATCGAGTTCAGCGAACCCATGCTTTCAATGGAAATCCGCAAGATTTACAAGGATCAGCATCCCGACATGCTGGACCGCAAGGTCTACTTTCGAAATCTGCTGCGCCTTCAGGCCGAACTGATCAAGGTGCAGGATTGGGTGCAGCATACCGGCGCCAAGGTCTGCATCCTGTTCGAGGGCCGCGACAGTGCCGGTAAGGGGGGCGTGATCAAACGTATCACCCAGCGCCTGAATCCGCGGGTTGCCCGCGTGGTGGCGCTGCCGGCACCGAGCCGCCGGGAACAGAGCCAGTGGTATTTCCAGCGCTACGTCCCGCACCTGCCGGCAGCAGGCGAGATCGTTCTGTTCGACCGGTCCTGGTACAACCGGGCCGGGGTCGAAAGAGTGATGGGATTTGCCAGCGAAGATCAGGTTGAGCAGTTCTTTCAGGACGTTCCCGAATTTGAACGCATGCTGGTCCGTTCGGGCATCATCCTGCTGAAATACTGGTTCTCGATCACCGATGAAGAACAGCAGCTGCGATTCCTCATGCGCATTCACGACCCGATGAAACAGTGGAAACTGTCCCCGATGGATCTGGAATCGCGCATTCGCTGGGAGGCCTATACCAAGGCGAAGGAAGACATGTTCTTCCGCACCAACATTCCTGAGGCGCCCTGGTACATTGTTGAAGGCAACGACAAGAAACGTGAACGCCTGAACTGTATCGAGCATTTGCTGACCATGATCCCCTATACGGATGTGCCGCAGGAAAAGGTCAACCTGCCGGATCGCAGGTACAACCCGGAATACGAACGGCGCATCCTGCCGGATGAACTGCATGTGCCAAAGATATTCTGAAACGGAAAATGCCCCCGGATCGGGGGCATTTGCTGAATTTCTGATTGGGCGTTTGCCTTAGAAGATAAAGCTGTTGCTATCCAGGCTGGCTAGCAAAGTGTCTTCCAGGATCATCGTATTTCCCAGACTGTCGCTAATATGGACATCGCTGCCCGACTGGGTGATGTGGTTTTGCATCAGGTCGGCAAAGTCCGTAATGCCCTGCGCGGACCGCAAGTTGATCTGATCCCTGCCCGAGAAATCGGTTACAAGGTCGGTGCCGGTTGCAAACACAAAATCGTCCGCGCCTTGGCCGCCGGTCATGGTATCATTTCCGTTACCGCCAATCAGTCGGTCATTGCCGTCAGCGCCAACCAGACGGTCATTGCCATCCTGACCGGCCAGAATATCCCGGCCTGCGCCGCCATGCGCATAGTCGTCGCCCGAGCCGCCATACGCGCGGTCATTTCCACCCGCGCCGATCAGCCGGTCATTATCACCCTGGCCTTTGACGACATCGTTTCCGCCGCCGCCGTTAATCGTATCGTTGCCGGTTCCGCCGCGAAGGGAGTCGTTGCCGCCACGCCCGGTAAGCTCATCCTCTCCGCCGCCGCCAATCAGGATGTCCCGCAGGTTCTGGCCGACAAGAATATCGTCGCCGCCCTTACCTTCCAGCTTGCCGGCTTGTCCCGCTTGCAGAACGAACCAGTCATCCGCCGCGGTTCCAATTGTGCCCGCAGTGACTACCTCTGGTCCGGTGTTATTTGCGCCGCCGCCACCCTGATTCGATCCACCGGTGTCCAACTGCAACGGCGCCGAAGTCTTGGCAAAGTTCTGCGTCACGATGATCGCGTTCCAGCCGTCGAAGTTGCCAACCTCGATTCCGATTCCGACGACTGTGACATTCGGGTCCAGAATGTTGGCCCTGTGTCCAGGGCTGTTCATCAGGCTGTTATGCAGATCCTGGACATCGTCGGACAGACCGGGTGCTCCGCGAACGCTTTGCCACGCAATATTTTCAGTCGCGCGCCAACTGCCGCTAAAATTGAACCCGGCGTCTTCCATACGGTCCCAGGGTTGGGATCCGCTGGCCCCGGTGTGACTGAACTGATCTACGTTCAACATCCATTGACTGTGGTCTTCGGCTGCATCGTTGAGCCGGAGTTCCAAATGTACAGGGGGGAGCCCGACTTGCGCGCGCTCTGCATTAATCAATGCGAGCATTTGCCTTTCAAGGTCGCTGGCCGTTGACATGATTCTGCCTCCAAAAGGTTGTGTAATTTTGGGGCGACATTAATGGCGAGAATTTGGCGGGATATAGCCGCAATCTGGACGCCACTGGCCTTTTAGGCGAATTGTCACCGCCGGATTCACCCCATATGTGCGAAAACTTGCGCAGACATGGGCGTAGGTGCCGCGGGGCACCGGGATGGCGCTCCGCGGCGGTGGGTGGGCTTAGACAAAGTCGATCGCGCACCCGTCATCGACAAACCCAAAGTAGAGGTTGGTGTCGACCGGGTCGGTACCCGAATCCAAAGGGGTCTCGGATTCGTCCGGGGCGTCGCTGCAACCGTCCCAGGCCAGCATGAAGTCATCCGTCACCGGTGAGTCGTCCATCCTGAAATCGTCCACCAGAACCAGCAGATCGTTCACGAAGTCCTCGATCGCCGCAAGAAAATCTGCGACGTCGAAGCATTCACTGCCGGGCGTGCCGGCGTCCGTCACGTCGGTATCGGGCGTTTCCGTTTCGTCGGTGTCGGTCACCTCTGTTTCAGGCGTATCCGTGTCCGTCTCGTCCGTGTCGGTTTCGTCGACATCGGGTGTCTCTGCATCAGGCTCCTCAGTCTCAGTTACGTCCGTTTCCGGTGCTTCCGTGTCAGGGTCTTCGGTCTCGGTGACAACCGTGTCCGGCATTTGCGTATCCGGGTCTTCGGTCTCGGTGACGTCGGTGTCTGGCGTGTCCGTATCCGGCTCTGCAGTATCGGTGACATCGGGTTCAGTGGTATCCGGTGTCGAGTCCTCGGTGTCGGTTACGTCGGTATCCGGGTCTTCCGACACAGGGTCTTCAACGACATCCGCGGGCGGGGTGGGCGTATTGCCGTTGTCCAAAACAACCGCTGCGTCCGTTGCGGCAAAGTTCTGGGTCACCATCACGGCATCCCAGCCGTTATAGTTGCCTTCCTCGATCCCGATCCCGATATATTCGTAATCGGGGTTCAGAATGTTTGCGCGGTGGCCGGGGCTGTTCATCAGGCTCTGGTGCAACTGCTCGACATCGTCGCTGATGCCCGGTGCGCCGCGTTCCGATTGCCAGGCGATGTTTTCGCCGGATCGCCAGTTGCCCGAGAAATCAAACTCGGCATCTTCCATGCGCTCTGTTGCGCTTGATCCATTTGCTCCGGTGTGGCTGAACCTGTCGGTGTCCAGCATCCAGGTGCTGTGATCTTCGGACGAATCGTTCAGGCGGGTTTCAAGCTGCAGCGGGTTCAGCCCCCGTGCTGTACGCTCTGCATTGATCAGCGCCAGCATTTCCTGTTCGTATGTACTTGCAGTGGACATGATGCCTCCGTTTTGAGTGGTCGTCTGTGTAGACGGGGCCAGTTACAGGGGGCATCGGCAGGGCTGATAGAGGCTGACGAACATCAGGCGAATTCTGGCAGTGCCGCGCTACCTGTACGGGATTCGCTGCGCTGCAAAATGCCGGGCAAAATGTTGCTAAGGCGGAAATGGCGGCTTGTCGCACAGGGGCGCCTTCGTGTCGGCGGAATGCAACCGGCCCTGAAAACGACAAACCCCCGGGCGGGGCCTCGGGGGTCGTCAAATAGTGTCATCCAAAGCTGGACGAGACTTGGTAAGCTCTTAGAGCAAACCTTCGCGCTGTGCTTTCTTACGTGCCAGTTTACGGGCACGGCGGATCGCTTCAGCTTTCTCGCGCGCTTTTTTCTCGGACGGTTTCTCGAAATGTTGCTTCAGCTTCATTTCACGGAACACGCCTTCGCGCTGCAGCTTTTTCTTCAGGGCACGAAGCGCCTGATCGACATTGTTGTCGCGAACACTAACCTGCATGTGGTTGTCACCACCTTTCTAGATAGAGTTGCAAGGAAATTGCAGGAGTTGGCCGTATAGCAAAGCGTCTCTATCTTGTCTAGTACTGGCCCCGAGAACCGGAGGACCGCCATGACCACCACTTATGAAGACGCCAAACAGCAGCTTTTGGACGCGATGCTGACGCATGTGCCGTTTGACGGCTGGTCGGAAACCAGCTTTCGTGCCGCCATTGATGATTGCGCCATGGATGCGGCGCTGGCGCGTGCGATCTGCCCGCGCGGCGCGGTGGATCTGGCGCTGGTGTTTCATGCGCAAGGGGATGCCGCCATGGCAGAGCGCCTAGATTCTGCCGACCTGAGCGATCTGAAATTCCGCGACCGCATCGCGACGGCTGTGCGGTTCCGTCTTGAGGCCGTTCCGGACAAGGAACTGGTGCGCCGGGGCATGACCCTGTTTTCCCTGCCAACGCATGCGGCCGACGGGGCCAGGGCGCTGTGGCAGACCTGCGACCTGATCTGGGATACGCTGGGCGACACTTCGGACGATGTGAACTGGTACACAAAGCGGGCGACTTTGTCGGGGGTCTATTCTTCGACCCTGCTGTTCTGGCTGGGCGACGATTCGCCGGGTCATCAGAAGACATGGGAGTTTCTGGACCGCCGCATCGGTGACGTCATGCTGTTCGAGAAGCTCAAGGCGCAGGTCAACGGCAACCCGTTGCTGAAACCGTTTCTGGCGGTGCCGAACTGGCTGGCCGGTCAGGTCAAACCACCGATGAAAATGCGGGGCGATCTGCCCGGTGTATTGAACCCGCGAAAGTAGACCCGTCTTGCCGCTGGGCCTTTGGCGGATTGCCTGTTAGGCCTTGCGCAAAGGAGATTTGCCCATGACCCAGATGATGCGCGCCGTTGAAATCACCCAGCCCGGCGGCCCGGACGTTCTGCAACTGACCGAACGCCCGATGCCCGAACCACAATTGGGTCAGGTGGTGCTTAAAGTGGCCTATGCAGGGGTGAATCGTCCGGACGCGTTGCAGCGGGCCGGGGCGTATGACCCGCCTCCGGGTGCCAGCGATCTGCCGGGTCTGGAGGCTTCGGGCGAGGTTGTCGCCGTCGGGCCGGGGGTCGAAGGGCTGACACCCGGCGATCGGGTCTGTGCCTTGCTGCCGGGTGGTGGCTATGCCGAATACGTGGCGACGCCCGCCGCGCATTGCCTGCCGGTTCCAAAGGACATGGGGATGAAAGAGGCCGCCTGCCTGCCGGAGACCTTCTTTACGGTCTGGTCCAACGTGTTCACGCGCGGCGGGCTGAAGGCTGGTGAGCGGTTTCTGGTGCATGGCGGGTCCAGCGGTATTGGCACCACGGCGATCCAGCTGGCCAATGCGTTCGGGGCCCGCGTCTTTGCGACGGCCGGGTCGGATGAGAAATGCGAGGCCTGCGTTAAATTGGGGGCCGAGAAGGCGATCAACTACCGGGACGAGGATTTTGTCGGTGTCCTGCGCGCCGAAGGGGGCGCGAACCTGATCCTCGATATGGTCGGCGGCGACTATATCCCGCGCAACGTCAAAGCTCTGGCCGAGGATGGGCGTCTGGTTCAGATCGCCTTCCTGCAGGGTCCGGTGGTCGAACTGAACTTTGCCCTGATGATGGTCAAGCGCCTGACCCTGACCGGCAGCACGCTGCGCCCGCAAAGCGATCTGGCCAAGGCGAAGATTGCGCAGGATCTGCACGAGGCGGTCTGGCCGTTACTGGAGGCCGGGAAGGTTGCCCCCGTCATGGACAGCGAGTTCGCTCTGGCAGATGCTGCGGCGGCGCACGCGCGGATGGAAAGCTCGGGTCATATCGGCAAGATCGTCCTGAACGTGGCCGGTTAGGACATCTGCGCGGGCCCGGTCCGCGCTGTGCCGATCAGGCAACCGCGCGGCGGTACAGGTGCCAGGTTGCGTGGCCAAGAACCGGCATGACGACGATCAGGCCCAGCAGCATCGGGATCGCACCGATAACCAGCATCGCCGCCACGATGAACCCCCAGGCCAGGATGACGCCGGGGTTGTGACGCAGCACCCGCACCGAGGTCACCACGGCGACCGGCAGCCCAACCTTGCGGTCCAGCAGCAGCGGAAAACTGACGACGCTGATCGCAAGTGCGACAAGGGCAAACAGGAACCCTACGGCGTTTCCGAAGATGATCATCGTCCAGCCTGCGCCGGTCGTGAACACCTGCGTGACGAAGGCACCGAATGAGGTGGGCAGTTCGGGTCCAAGCGTGTGTTCGTAGATACTCTGCGCGGCCATCAGCCAGATGAGCAGCAGCATCACCAAATAGAAGCCAAGCGCCAGAATCGCGCCGAATGACGGCGACCGGAACACGCCGAAAGCGTCCAGCCAGTGCACCTCGTCCCCTTTTTCGCGTTTGCGGCTGATTTCATAAAGGCCCACCGCGGCGACCGGACCAATCAGGGCAAAACCCGCGATCAGCGGCGCCAGCAGCGGCACCATGTTCCGGTTCAGCCCGAAGCCGAACATCAGCAACCCAGCAATCGGGTAAATCAGCACTATGAATATTGCGTCGGCCCGCGTTTCCAGAAAATCCTGATATCCGGCCCGCAAACAGGCACGCAGATCATTCAGGGTCAGCGTTTGCACCATCGGCAGGTGCCGTGTGTCCGCACTGCCGATTCGGGTGACGCTTTCGGCGACATGATCGCTGGTCGCGCCGATATTCCGGGCCGCCCAGCTGATCGGATTTCCTATAGTCTTGGCCATCTTCTTCCCCTCCCTTTGCGTATCAGCGCAGCGGAGTAAATCCGGCTTTGGTTGCCCTTGGCCGGACCAGCCGGCAACGCCCGAACAGCAGTATAGCACAAATTTTCGCGTTGTGGTTGCGCCACGCCGAATCGTGCCGATTGCCCTTATTTTCAGGCGTGTTAGCTTGGCGTCAGGCAACAGGAGGTCAGCATGCAGCAAATGGCACGAACCGTCGTCATCCATGAACACGGCGGCCCCGAAGTTCTGAAGATCGAAGACCGCCCTCTTGGCGATCCGGGGCCGGGCGAGGTTCGCATCCGACATCATGCCTGCGGGCTGAATTTCATCGATGTCTATCAGCGCACCGGGCTTTACCCGATGGACCTGCCGCATGCGCTGGGCATGGAGGCCGCAGGCGTGATCGAAGCCGTCGGCGAAGGCGTGACCCATCTGGAACCCGGCCAGCGCGCCGCCTATGCCACGGCGCCCGCCGGGGCGTATTCCGAAGCCCGGGTGATGCCGGCGGCGCAGGTATGCCCGTTGCCGGACGGGATTTCCTTTGATGCGGCGGCTGCGATGATGCTCAAGGGGATGACGGTTGAGTATCTGTTTCACCGCACCACGCCTCTGAAACGCGGCGATATCGTGCTGTTTCACGCGGCCGCCGGCGGCGTTGGCCTGATCGCCTGCCAATGGGCGAAATCCGAGGGGATCACGTTGATCGGAACCGCGGGAACAGATGAAAAATGCAGTCTGGCCCAATTCAACGGCGCGGCGCATTGCATCAACTACCGGACCGAGAATTTCGCCGAACGCGTCGCCGAAATCACCAAGGGCCGGGGCGTGGATGTGGTGATGGATTCGATTGGCGCGGATACGTTTGAGGGTTCGCTGGACAGCCTTGCTCCGCTGGGCATGATGATCTCATTCGGCAATGCGTCGGGGATGGTGCCACTCATGGATATCGGGATTCTGGCCAAGAAAGGCTCGCTCAAGATTACCCGGCCGACACTGTTTACCCATATCTCGGATCACACCGTCTGTCAGGCCATGGCGCGGCGGTTGTTCGGCAAGGTCGAGGGCGGCGAGGTCAAGATCCATATCGACCAGCGCTTTCCGCTGGACCAGGTGGCCGATGCGCACCGGGCGCTTGAGGCCCGCCAAACAACCGGCAGCACTGTTCTGGAACTTGCCTGACGGTCGGACCCGGTATTGCGCCGGGTCCGCCTGATTGCAGTTTCGTCCGTTCAGAACCGATAGGCCGCGCGCAGCTGAACGGTGGTCGCATCCACGTCGATGCCGGTGGAATTGAAGTTGTTGAACTCGTGATACAGGATTTCACCGCCGACGCTAATATTGGGGGCCACGATCTGTTCATAGCCTGCGCCGATAAACCAGCCATCGTCACTGCCGAGGTTGTCGGTTCCGGCGTCGGCAAATCCGCCGATACCGTATAGCAGCCCCTGTGATGTGACCTTGTAACCGGCGCGTGCCTTGATGCGCCAGACATCCTCGACCTCGACACCGGGGGTCAGCTCGATGCCGGTCCAGTCATAATCCAGCCCTGCACCAACGACCCAGTCGCCCAGGTCGTAGTCATATCCGAGGATGATACCGCCAATCGCGCCATCGCCGTCGACACCCGATACGTTGGTGTCGATATCGGCGTAGCCGAACTGCAGACCGCCATAAAACCCGGTCCAGTTGCCTGACGATTGCGCCATCGCGGTCCCTGCGGCCAAGGTTGCGATAGCAGAGGCGAGAATAATTTTACCTGTCATCCTATTTTCCTTTCGATCGAAATGGTCTGCAGCAGACCCGTGCTGCCCTTGTTGTTATTACTGAGCACTACGGCCCGGCCTGACGACCGGATCACAGTTCCTTTGCACATTCCGACCCGAAATGACGTGCCCCGGCATGACATCCGGCAGCACCGGTCCGTGAAGTCCGGACACTTTGTTTCCTGAAAATGTAGGATTCCCCGCAGGGTGTTTCAAACGGCAATCGGCGGCAGAGTGATCTGCCGCCGACCCGGGAGTTTGTGTGAGCGAATTATTGCGCTTGCAGTTCCGCCGGTGTTTTTTCGGCGATGGTTTCCCAGTTGGTGCTGGCCTGCTCGATAAAGCCGGGGATGTCACCTTCCCAACGTTTCTGGATGCCTTCCGACAGGTTCAGGTACAGCTTGTTGTCGACGATCTTCCAGTAATTCGGGTCACCGTCGAACTTGAAGCCCATTGCGGCACCAAAGGCACAATAGCCACCATATGCGGGCAGGTAGGCTTCGGGATTTTCTTCAAACGCGGCTTTGTTTTCCTCGTTGGCAAAGCGGTACATCGCGTCATCGTGGATCGTGGTGATCTGCCAGTCACCCTTGGTCGGCGCGCCTTCGGTGAAATAGGCGACCGGGTCATAGCCCTGCAGCGCCAGGCCAGTGGTCGAGGTGTTCAGTTCTACGCCCGCAGCGATGGCCGAGCTTGCGATTGCGACGGACAGCGCGACGCCGCCAATAAGGGATTTGATCTTGTTCATTGTTTTCACCTTTCGTGAAACGGGCCACCCAACGACGCCGTAATTACGCCCAGCCGACCCTAGTGATTTTGGTCCGTGCGACCGGCAATTGGTCGTCACGACACCGAAGTGGGCAGACCGCCATTCACGTTCAAAACAATCAATCGTGATTGTGCGGGGGTGAATAGGTCGTGTTCAGATTTGCAGAGTGTGGCCGTCGCGGTCGCTCCGGAACGCGATGACGAAATCTATCACCTTCTGCACCGGCATCTCGCACGGGCGCAGGACCGCGCCGCTGTTTTCTGTCAGATACAGGTTCAGGCTGATGTAATCACCGCCACCCAGTTCCTGCGCAACCAGCTTGTGGGATTTGCCGCCGGCCAGTTCCGTGCGCGAGACAATGTATCGCCTTTGCCCGGTGCGCCCGGTGGATGTGCCCGGCGGGATGGCGAAAAACGCCGGCAGGAACGGTTGGGGCAGACTCAAGACTGTCCGATTTTCGGTTCGGTTCCGGCCCGGATGCGCGCGACGTTTTCACTGTGCCGCCAATAGACCAGCAGGGTCAGGATGATCCCCAGCACAAAGGTTGAACTGTTCGTCAGGATCATGACCCAGATGGTTGATAGCGCCGCTGCCGCCAGCGCGGCCAGTGAAGAGATCCGCCAGATCGCCGCCGCCACCAGCCATGTCAGGCAGCAGGCCACGCCCACGTGCCAGTCCAGCGCCAGCCACAGGCCCAGAAAGGTGGCAACGCCCTTGCCGCCCCTGAACCCCAGCCAGACCGGAAAGCAATGGCCTAGAAACGCGGCCAGCGCGGCGATCTGGGTGGCATCTTCCCCGGCCAGCGCGCGCGCCAGCAGAACAGCGACCGCGCCTTTGGCGGCGTCAAATATCAGGGTCAGCGCGGCGGCGGCCTTGTTGCCGGTCCGCAGCACGTTGGTGGCACCGATATTGCCCGATCCGATCTTGCGCAGATTGCCCAGCCCCATGACCCTGGCAATGATCATGCCAAAGGGGATCGATCCCATCAGATAGCCAATCGCAGCCCAGAGGATCAGCTGGGTCATGGAACTGTCAAAGGGCGGCATCAGGGTCTCCGGTAAACTTCTTGTCCTGCCACATAGGTTGCGGTGACCTTACCCTGCATCCGCTGGCCGTCAAACGGTGTGTTCTGCGATTTCGACTTTAACGAGAACCGGTCCAGCACAAAGGGCACATCCGGGTCGAACAGCACCAGATCGGCAGGCGCACCTTGGGACAGGCGGCCACTTTCCAGACCCAGCCGTTTCGCCGGGTTCAGGGCCATGGCGCGGAACAGCGTCGGCAGGTCCAGCTGATCCGCATGATAGAGGCGCAACGCCGCCGGCAGCAGCGTTTCCAGCGCCACCGCGCCCGAGGCGGCCTCTTCAAACGGCAGGCGTTTGCTTTCCTCATCCTGCGGCGTGTGCATGGAACTGATCGTGTCGATCAGCCCGCTGCGCACCGCTTCGATCACCGCCTGCCGGTCGTCTTCCGACCGCAGCGGCGGCTTGACCTTGAAGAAGGTGCGATAGTCGGCCACGTCCAGTTCGTTCAAGGTCAGATGGTGGATCGAGGTCCCGGCGGTGATGTCCAGCCCGTTGCGCTTGGCGCGCTCCAGCGCGGGCAGGGCGCGAGCGGTTGTAATCTGATCGGCGTGGTAGGCAGCGCCGGTCATCTCCAGCAGAGCGATATCGCGGTCCAGCCCCATCCGCTCGGCCATTGGCGACACCGCGGGCAAGCCGCGCAGCGCGGCGAACTTGCCGCTGGTCGCGGCTGCTCCGTTGCTGAGGCCGGGCTCTTGCGGATGAGCGATGACCAGCGCACCGCAGGAGCGTGCGTAGGTCAGCGCGCGGGAAAACACCTTGGTGTTGGCAACGACATGATCGCAATCCGTGAAAGCCACGGCGCCCGCGTCCTGCAGGAACCCGATCTCGGTCATCTCACGCCCTTCGCGCCCTTTGGTCAGCGCGGCCATGGTCAGCACGTTGACCGGCGTATCCGCCTGCGCGCGACGGGTGACGAATTCCAGCGTTTCCGGCGTGTCGATAGCAGGCGTGGTGTCGGGGCGTGTCACGATAGTCGTCACGCCCCCAGCGGCAGCGGCCAGACCGGCGGATTTGTAGCTTTCCTTGTGGCGCTCACCGGGTTCGCAGACCTTGACGCCGATATCGACGATGCCGGGCGCCAGACAGTGTCCGCGGCAGTCAATGACGTCCGCGTCCGAAGTCGGCGCGACGCCGTCGCCCCGCGCGGCAATCCGACCTTCGGCAACCTGCAGCCAACCGGTGTGGTCCGTGTCATTTTCCGGATCAATCAAACGGGCGTTGGTAAAGATCAGGTTGCGCATGCCATGGCCCTTTCGATTGCGGCTTTGGTGGCGGCCGGGTCCGCCTGGTATTTGATCAGGTGCTTGTCGCCGCCTTTGGTGACGATCTGGACGAAGCTGCCCATGGTGTTGACCGCTGCGATCTGATGCAGTGCGACCGTGCGCGGACCGGGGCCGGTAAGGGAGATGTCCGACATCTGCCATGTGGCGGCCATCTCTTCCGAGGCCAGATACCACGCGCGCACGCCGACTGCGGCCAGACCGGCGGGTGCTCCGGTCCAGATATACGGGTTGCCGACCAGCCACAGCACGATCATCGCAACGGCCATGGCCCCGGCGGCCAGCCACGTATTGGTGCGGACATACGTGCCCTTGTCGGGGGAAAAGGTCACAGGATCAGCCACAGGGCGCCTCCGATAACCATTATGATCACCACAGCCAGAACGGCCGAACCGATGCGGCGCGGCTTGTCATCTTCGGGTACAGGTTGCGGGGCCGAGAAGGGCCGGGCGCTTTCGGTTTCGATTGCCCCGCCGGTCCAGTTTGTGGCCTCTTCGGTGAACAGACTAACCAGACGCACCTTTGGGCCGGGGTTCAGTGTGGCGGCGCGCCCACGGAAGGCGGCGCTGCGAACCACCATGACCCAGCCATCCATGGCGTCCAGAGCGCGCCGGTCCAGCTGGTCTTCAGAGACACCGCATCCTTCGTGCAAGTAACCAAAGATGCCCAGGTCCTCCAGATCGGAAACCGGGAATACGTCGATCTGTTCAGGGTCCAGCCCCGTGACCCCCAGAACCTGATCGGCGGCACCGGGTTCGCGCAGGAACTTGGCCTCCTCCGGGCGCATGTCCAGTTCGAACAGGCGCAGAACGCCGCGTTCATGGGGGGCGACGGTCAGATCGCTCATGCCGCGTCTCGCAGGTTGCGGGCCAGCAGTTCCATCGCCGCCATGCGCACGGCGACACCCATCTCGACCTGTTCCTGAATGACCGAGCGGTTGATGTCGTCGGCCAGCGTGCCGTCAATCTCGACGCCTCGGTTCATCGGGCCGGGATGCATGACGATGGCGTCAGGCTTGGCCAGCGCCAGCTTGGCGGCGTCCAGCCCGAAGCGGTGGTAATATTCACGTTCCGAGGGGATGAATCCGCCATCCATCCGTTCTTTCTGAAGCCGCAGCATCATGACGACATCGACGTCCTTGAGACCTTCGTTCATGTCGTCATAGATCTCGGCGCCAAACTCGGCGAACTGGCCGGGCACCAGCGTCGGCGGACCGATCAGGCGGATGCGGTTCTCCATCTTGCCCAGCAGGATCAGGTTCGACCGCGCCACGCGGGAATGGGCGACGTCACCGCAAATGGCGATGTTCAGGCGGTGCAGGCGGCCCTTGGCGCGGCGAATGGTCAGCGCGTCCAGCAGCGCCTGCGTCGGATGCTCGTGCCGCCCGTCGCCCGCATTCAGCACCGCGCAGTTCACCTTTTGCGCCAGTAGGTCCACCGCACCGGATTGCGGGTGTCGCACCACCAGCAGATCGGGGTGCATCGCGTTCAGCGTCATCGCCGTGTCGATCAGCGTTTCACCTTTTTTGATCGAACTGGCCTGCATCGCCATGTTCATCACATCCGCGCCCAGGCGCTTGCCGGCCAGTTCGAAACTGGCCTGCGTGCGGGTCGAGTTCTCGAAGAACATATTGACCTGCGTCAGCCCCGACAGCACGTCCGAATGCTTGGTCGACTGACGGTTCATGTCGACATATTTTTCGGCCAGATCAAGGATAGCGGTGATATCGGATTGCGACAGGTGCTCGATGCCAAGAAGGTGACGATGGGCGAAACGCATGGGCGGGCTCCTGTCTGACAATCGGGCCGCTTATAGAAAGCCGCGCGCGCCGAGGCAACCTAAGGTTCCGTGCTTTCAGGCAGTTTCTCGCATCCGCCGTCCGGCAGACATTGCTCGCCCGGCTTGCACCACTTGCCGTAGCCGCAGTCGACGGCCTTGACCGGGACACAGCCCTGATGTTCGGAACACTTGAAGCCGGGGCGGCATTGCGATCCGGTGTCTTCGCACAGAAACCAGCCGGGGCGCGTACATCCGCCGCCCGGCAGACAGGATGATCCCGCCCCGCAGTTCCGGCCATCGTCGCATAGGGTGGGCAGGCCCTGCGTCGCGGTGTTCGGGTCGAATTCCGGCGTGATCCGCTCGCATTCGCCGCGCGCATTGCAAAACGTACCGCCCGGACAATCGAGGCGCGAGGTGCACCGGTTGGCCCCCGCCGGTGCACAGCGCGTCCCGCCGGCCACGCACCGTTCAAACGGACCACAGGTGCGGCCGCCGCCGCAATAGGTGCCGCCCAGCGGGATGCAGTGGCCGTCAAAGCTGCACCGTTGCCCGCCCGAACAGCACCGGGCGCCGCACTGGAACTGCCCGCCGCGGCACTGGCCGTTGCGGTCGAACAGTTGCGCAACGGCCGGGCCGCTGAGCGTGGTCAGCAGCAGGGAAATCAGAAGGAATCGCAGCAATACCAACATGAATATCCCGATGGTCGGTGCGACGGACGGACCGATCAAGGCCTATTCGCTTTCCCTCGATCAAAAGCTGGTTAGATTGAGGGGTATGGAATCGGCTCTGGACTATCATACCGCGCGGGCGCTGCTGGAATGGCAGATCGAACTGGGTGCGACCGACGCGGTCGGCGACGCCCCGGTGGATCGCTATGCGCTGCCCGACACCGCGCCCAGGGCCAAAAAGCCGGCCGCGGCGCAGGTTGCACCCGAAAAACCTGCGCAGACCGACCCGGTTGCGGTGGCGCAAGCGGCGGCACGGGCCGCCGGATCGCTGGAACAGTTGCGCGCTGCGATGGATGCATTCGATCTGTGCGAGCTGAAACGCGGAGCCCGGCAGTTGGTCTTTGCCGACGGCACGCCGGGCGCGCGGGTGATGATCATTGGCGAGGCTCCGGGCCGCGATGAGGATCGCGAAGGCAAGCCCTTTGTCGGTCGCGCTGGACAGTTGCTGAATCGGATGCTGGCCGCGATTGACCTGAACCGCGGCGAAAACGTCTATATCACCAATGTCCTGCCTTGGCGGCCGCCGCAGAATCGCGATCCCAAACCCGAAGAGATCGGGATGATGAAGCCGTTCCTTGAACGCCATGTCGCGCTGGCCAAGCCCGAGGTGCTGGTGGTGATGGGCAACATCAGCTGTCAGGCAGTGCTGGGCAAACGCGGCATCACGCGGTTGCGCGGGCAATGGGATCAGGCGCTGGATCTGCCGGTCATTCCGATGTTTCACCCCGCCTACCTGCTGCGTCAGCCACAGATGAAACGGCAGGCCTGGGCGGACCTGCTGGAGCTCAGGGCGCGACTGGGGGCGGTGGGATGAAGATACTTGCCTTCTCTGATCTGCATATGGCGCGCAACCGCGCCGCCGAGGTTGTCGGGGCCAGCGCCGCCGCCGATCTGGTGATCGGTGCGGGGGACTACTGCAACATGCGGCAGGGGTTGGCCGAGGCGATGGGGATGCTGTCGGGGATCACCGCGCCGCTCGTGCTGATCCCCGGCAATGCCGAAAGCGCCGGAGAGTTGAAGGATGCTGCGCCCGAAGGCGTGCATGTATTGCACGGCACCGGCATGACGGTGGATGGCCTGCGTCTGTTTGGCCTCGGCTACGGCGTCCCGGTCACGCCGTTTGGCGCATGGTCCTGTGACCTGACAGACGCAGAGGCCGCCGAGTTGCTGGACCGTTGCGATGCCGCGGATATCCTGATCGCGCATTCGCCGCCCAAGGGCTATGGCGATGTCACTTCGGCGGGCGATGCGGTCGGGTCGGTGGCCGTGCGCGATGCCATTGAACGGCTGCAGCCGCAATACGCGCTGTGCGGCCATATCCACGACAGCTGGGGCTATCGCGGCACGATCGGCCGCACGCAGGTTGCCAATCTGGGTCCGCGCACAAACTGGTTCGAGGTGAACATATGATTGAAACCGTCACGCTGCTGGCCTTTGTTCCCGCGGCCATTGCCCTGAATTTCACGCCTGGGGCCGACATGATGTTCTGTTTCGGTCAGGGGCTGCGGTCGGGGGCGCGGCCGGCACTGGTCGCCAGCGCTGGGATTTCCTTTGGGCTGATGGTTCACGTTTTGCTGGCCGGGCTGGGGCTGGGCGCGGCGGTGGCCACGATGCCCTGGCTGTTCGATGTGATCCGCTGGCTGGGCGTTGGCTATCTTCTCTATCTCGCCTGGGGTGCGATCCGGAACGGTGCAATTGCGGCGGATGCGCCTGCCAGACCGACCCGTTTTGCCTTTCGCGACGGGATGGTGGTGAACCTGACAAACCCCAAGATCATCCTGTTTGTCCTGGCCTTCATCCCGCAATTCGTGAACCCGGCGGCAGGCTCGATTCTGGCGCAGTTTCTGATTTTCGGACTGATCATCGCGCTGGGCGGGTTTGTGGTGAACGGTCTGGTTGGCATATTTGCCGGCGGCGCGGGGCGGATCCTGATTTCGAACGCACGCGCCTCGCGTATCATGGGGTGGGTGACCGGCGGGATTTTCACTGCGCTTGCGGTGCGTCTGGCCGTGATGGAAAGGGCCTGACGCCACATGTCGCGCATTGACGAAACGCTGGAATTCATCCCGGTCCGGATTGCGGTGCTGACGGTGTCGGATACGCGGTCGCTGGACGAGGACCGCTCGGGTCAGACATTGGTGGACCGGATCGAGCGCGCAGGGCATTCGGTGGCCGACCGCAAGATCATTCGGGACGAGCGCGCCGAGATCGCCGCGCAGCTCCGCCTGTGGGTGGGAGACCCGGAAATAGACGTTGTCATCACGACCGGCGGCACCGGCCTGACGGGCCGCGATGTGACGGTCGAAGCGCATCGGGACGTCTATGAGAAAGAAATCGAAGCTTTTGGTACGGTTTTCACTATCCTGTCGATGGAGAAGATCGGCACCTCCGCGGTCCAGTCCCGCGCAACGGGTGGCGTGGCGGGCGGTACCTATCTGTTTGCGCTGCCCGGCAGCCCCGGCGCCTGCAAGGATGCATGGGACGGAATTCTGGAAAAACAGTTCGATTATCGCCATCGTCCCTGCAATTTCGTGGAAATAATGCCCAGATTGGACGAACATCTGCGACGGAAGTAAACTGGTCGTACGTTCAACGCTTTATAACCGCTTTGTGGCTTGGCAAAATTTCGCGCCCGGCTACATTTCGGGCATGGCGGCCTGCGCAACCGGGGTGAGTGATAGATGCGATTTCTGCGGCAAAGCCTTGTCGGTGTCTTTCTGGCGTCTCTGACGCTGGCCCTGCTGTTCGTCGCGTTCCAGTTGATCGCGGGCGCGGTGCAGGACGTTCTGAACCGCGACGAGGCCCCGCCCGAGGCCCGCGAACGGATTTTTGCCGTCAGTGTCCAACCGGCAGAACTGGAAACCGTTACGCCCTATCTTGAAGCCTTCGGAGAGGTTCAAAGCCGTCGCCGTCTGGAATTGCGCGCGGCGCTGGGCGGGCGGGTTATCGCGCTGTCCGAAGATTTTGAAGATGGCGGCGCGGTGACAGCCGGAGAGGTTCTGGTCGAGCTTGATCCGGCGGATGCGCAATCGGCGCTGGATCGCGCGAAATCCGATCTGCTGGACGCGCAATTCGAAGAACGCGACGCAGAACGCTCGTTGCTGCTGGCGCAGGATGAGCTGAACTCGGCCGAGGCACAGGCCGCGCTGCGCGGGCGTGCGTTGCAGCGCCAGCAGGATCTGCAATCCCGGGGCGTCGGCGCTGCGGCAGCCGTCGAAGAGGCAGAACTGGCCGAAGCCGCAGCGCAGCAATCGGTTCTGGCCCGCCGGATCGCGCTGGCGCAGGCGGAATCCCGTGTCGATCAGGCGACAACCTTGCTGGCCCGCGCCCGCATCGCGCTGGCGGCGGCAGAACGGGATCTGGACGACATGACCATCCGCGCCCGCTTTGGCGGGACCCTGACGGATGTGACCCTTGTCGAAGGGCGGCTGGTATCGGCCAACGAAAAGCTGGCGGAGCTGGTCGATCCCAACGCGCTGGAGGTCGCCTTTCGGGTCTCGACCGCGCAATATGTGCGATTGTTGGACGCGGGTGGCGATCTGATCGACGCGCCGGTGACGATTTCGCTTGAGGTGACCGGCACCGACCTGATTGCCGAAGGTCGCATCAGCCGCGACAGCGGTTCGGCCGGTGAAGGGCAGACAGGGCGCCTGATCTATGCCCGCCTGGATGACGCCTCCGGGTTCAAACCGGGCGACTTTGTTACCGTTTCGGTACAGGAACAGCCGCTGGACAACGTTGTGCGGCTGCCATCCTCGGTTCTGGATGCAATTGGCACCGTGCTGGTTCTGGGGGACGGGGACCGGCTCGAAGCGCTGCCGGTGCAACTGATCCGTCGACAGGGTGATGAAGTGCTGCTGCGGGGGCAGGGTCTGGTCGGTCGCGAAGTGGTCATAGGCCGCACACCGCTTTTGGGTTCGGGTGTGCGCGTGCGTCCGCTGCGGATCGAGGCCAATGCCGGGGCTGAACCGGACATGGTCGAACTGTCCGACGAACTGCGCGCCCAGCTCGTGGCGCAGGTCGAAGCCAGCGACCGCATGCCCAGCGACGTCAAGGCCCGCGTTCTGGGGCAACTGAGCGAAGCCAGGGTTCCTGCCTCGCTGGTGCGGAGCATTGAAAACCGGGCAGGGGGTTAGGCGCCATGATGCGCGACATTCCCGGCGCGGCGGGTGGTATCCTGAGCTATTTCACCCGCCACAGGACGGTGGCAAACCTGCTATTGCTGGTGATGCTGGTTCTGGGGGCCGCGGCCATCCCGAACATGCGGGCGCAGTTCTTTCCGGATGTGATCCTTGAACGTGTCGATGTCACTGTCGAATGGGACGGGGCCGGACCCGAGGACGTGGATAACGGCATCGTTCAGGTGCTGGAACCGGCCCTGCTGGCGGTCGAGGGCGTATCCAGCACAACCTCGACCTCCCGCGAAGGGACGGCCAGAATCCGGCTGGAGTTCGAGCCCAACTGGGATATGTCGCGCGCTGTCGAAGAGGTTCGAACCGCCGTCGACAGCGTCACCAATTTGCCCGAGGATTCCGAAGAACCCGCAATCCGGCGCGGGGCGTGGCGAGATCGGGTGACCGATGTCGTGGTCACCGGCCCGGTGGCGGCAGATCATCTGGCCAAGTTTACCGATGAACTGATCAACCGCCTGTTTTCGGTCGGGGTTACGCGCACGACGATCCGCGGTCTTGCCGCGCCCCGTGTGGTGGTCGAGGTTCCGACCGCACAACTGATCGCGAATGACATCACCCTGTCCGAAATCGCGCAGGCCATCGCAGCCGAAGTCACGGCGAACCCGGCGGGCGACGTAACCGGGGCCAACGCACGCATCCGCACCGGAACGGAAAAACGCACCCCGGAAGAGATCGAAGGCATCGCCTTGCGCAATTTCGCCGACGGCTCCAAGCTGTTTGTTGGCGACGTGGCCGAGATCAAGGTGGAAGGGGTCGACCGCAACCGCAGCTATTTTGTCGGCGAAAACCCGGCCATGTCGATCCGGGTCGACCGCTCGAACCTCGGCGATGCGATCGAAATCCAGCACACGGTCGAAAACGTGGTGGCCGAGATGCAGGCCAGCCTGCCCGAAGGTGTCACGGTCGAACTGATCCGCACCCGGGCGCAGGCGATCACCGACCGCCTGGATATTCTGGTCGACAACGGCCTTGTCGGCCTGGGCCTGGTCGTTTGCCTGCTGTTTCTGTTCCTGAACGCGCGTATCGCCTTTTGGGTGGCGGCAGGTATTCCGGTGGCCATGTCCGCGGCCATCGCCTTGATGTATATCGGCGGGCTGTCGATCAACATGGTGTCGCTGTTCGGGCTGATCATCACGCTGGGCATTGTCGTGGACGACGCCATCGTGGTGGGTGAGCATGCCGATTTCCGGGCCCGGCGGCTGGGTGAGTCTCCGGTTGTGGCCGCCGAACGGGCGGCGCGGCGGATGGCGATGCCGGTCTTTGCAGCGACGCTGACCACCGTGATCGCCTTTTTCGGCCTGACCGCCATCGGTGGCCGGTTCGGCGAGCTGATCCGCGATATCCCCTTTACCGTGATTGCGGTGCTGATCGCGTCGTTGATCGAATGTTTCCTGATCCTGCCCAACCATATGGCCCATGCCATTGCCCATTCGGCCAAGGAGCACTGGTACGACCTGCCCAACCGCGTGGTCAATCGCGGGTTCCGCTGGATGCGGGACCATCTGTTCCGCCCGCTGATCGCCTGGGTGGTCTGGGCGCGCTATGTGGTTGTGGCCGCGATGGTGGTGATCCTGGCCAGCCAGATTGCCCTGTTCATTCGCGGGGACGTGAACTGGCGCTTCTTCAATGCTCCCGAACGCGGATCCGTCACCGGCAATTTCATCATGGTCGAAGGCGCGACCCGCGCCGAAACCCTTGCGATGATGCACGAATTGCAGCGCGCCGCTGAAGAGCTGGGCCAGATCTACGAAGAACGTCATGGCCGCAATCCCATCGATTACGTGCTGGCCGAGGTGGGTGGCAGCGCCGGGTTTGGCCTGTCCGCCGCTGAAGGTAAGGATCAGGACCTTTTGGGCGGGATTTCCATCGAGCTGATCGACGCCGACCTGCGCCCCTATTCCAGCTTTGAATTCGTCGGTGAATTGCAGGAATTTGTACCGCGCCATCCCAAGGTCGAACTGATCAGCTTCCGCGGCTGGCGTTCCGGCCCCGGCGGCGATGCGATCGACGTGCAGTTTTTCGGCGCTGATGTGAATACGCTCAAGGCCGCGTCCGAGGATTTGCAGACAGAATTGTCGAAATACCCAGAGGTTTCCGCGCTTGAGGACAATCTCGCCTACGACAAGGAAGAGTACATCCTTGACTTGACCGCGCAGGGTCAGGCGCTGGGCTTCAGAATCGAAACGCTGGGCCGTGTGCTGCGCGACCGGCTGAACGGGATCGAAGCCGCGACCTTCCCCGACGGGCCGCGCAGCGCCGAGATTCGCGTCGAACTGCCCGAGGGCGAACTGACCGCCGATTTCCTGGAACGTACGCTGATGCGCACGCCGGACGGCGTGTATGTGCCCCTGGCCGACATCGTCTCGGTCGAGCGCAAATCGGGCTTTTCCACGATCCGGCGTGAAAACGGTTTGCGGGTGATCTCGGTGAACGGCGACATATCCGAAGATGACCCGGCCCGTGCGGCGGAAATCGCCCGCGCCCTGAACGATGAGATTTTGCCCAACATCGCCACCGAACGGCAGGTCGAATGGCGCATGGCCGGCCTGAGCGAGCAGGAGGACGAGTTCCTGACCGAGGCGCGCACCGGGCTGACCCTGTGCCTGACCGGCATCTATCTGGTTCTGGCCTGGGTCTTTGCTAGCTGGACGCGGCCACTGGTCGTGATGGCGATCATTCCGTTCGGACTGGTGGGCGCGATCTGGGGGCATTACCTTTGGGACGTGCCTCTGAGCATGTTTACCGTGGTTGGCCTGCTGGGGATGACCGGGATCATCATCAATGACTCGATCGTGCTGGTGACCACAATCGATGCCTACCAGCAAGAACGCGGGTTGCTGCCGTCGATTGTCGAAGGCGCTGCCGACCGGCTGCGCCCGGTGATGCTGACGACGCTGACAACGGTTCTGGGGCTGACTCCGCTGTTGTATGAAGGATCGCAACAGGCGCAGTTCCTCAAACCCACCGTAATCACCCTGGTCTATGGGCTAGGGTTCGGGATGCTGCTGGTGCTGCTGCTGGTGCCGGCGTTGCTGGCCATTCTGAACGACCTGTCGCGCCCGATGACTGCGATGCGCCGGGCACTGCGGGCCCCCGACCGGGTGGTGCAGGGCGCGCTTTTGGCCACGGGATCGGCGCTGTTGGTTTGGTTCGGTCTGACGATGGTCTGGCCCGCGCTTACCGGTGTACCGGTCGGTGTTCTATCCGGCCTCTATGCCGGCGAAGACGGGATTGCCGCCCTGCAGATGGGTCTGGGGGCGTTTGTCGCGGGCGCGGTTCCGATTCTGGTGCTGAGCGTGACGCTATCGGGGCTGCTTTATGCGCGCCTCAAGGGTCGGGCGGTTTAACCCCGGCGCAATGCGGTTTCCAGCAGGTCGGGGACCCGGTCGCTCATCCCCAGATCGCCGCGGCGTATCTGATCGACGGGAAACCACCGGGCGTCCAGCGCATCATCGCCGGCCACCGGTGAGCCTGACTGGTACTGACAGGCCACACCGACCAAAAGGTAGTGCGCCAGGACAACCCCCTGTGCGTCGCGCCGCAACAGGTCAAGATTGTCCAGATAATGCAGTGGCTCGGCAAGGACCGAGGTTTCTTCGTGCAGTTCCCGCCGCGCGGCGTCCAGAACCGTCTCGCCCCATTCCACATGACCGCCGGGAAACCCCCACAGCCCGGCATCGGGTTGTTTGCCGCGTTGCACCAGCAGGACCTGGCCCCGATGAAGAACTACGGCCAGCGCGCCGATCTTTGGGGTTTGAATCATGGGGTCAGCCCGCGCTGCAGCCCTGAATGTCGACGGCGTGATTCGCGCCCAGAACGGTGATCCGAATTTCCGACCGGTCCAGCGCAAAAGGCCCGCCCGAGGCACTGATCACCTCGGATGTGGCAATCAGCGTGTCGCCCTTGCGCCGGGTTTCGGACTGCGACGCCCAGAGCGCGGGATTGCCCGGTTCGATCACCGCAACCTCGCGCCCGCCGGCTGATGGCATGGTGACGCGGGCCTCGATCCGCATACCGTCCGAAGTGGGCGTCAGATGGCAGCGCGCCTGTGTCACGCGGGCCTCTTTCGCGGAATAGGGGCGCTGGGCCAGCGCTGCGGCGATGGCCGGGTTGCGTGCCGCGTCAGCGTCCAGCGTATGGTCGAAATCCAGCCGTTCGGGGATGCAGACATCCTTGCAAACACCCAGATCCATGTCGCCGCGCAGCCGTACGGGTTTGGCGGGGTTGTCTGGAGTGATTTCCACCGGCAGCACCAGTTGCCCTTCGTAACCGATCGATTGCAGACCGTTCTGCACAAATACGTCCGGGGCAGGCCAGGTGATCGACACCTCGCCGACATTGTCAGAGCCGGTCCAGTCGAACTGCGGCGGGATACCGGCATCTCCGGGTGCGCGCCAATAGGTTTTCCACCCCTCTTTCAGCGTCAGCCGCACGGCACCCAGATAGGTTCCGTCAGCGGTACGCCCACCGTCGAGAATATCCAGTTGGACAACCCCATCGACACCCTGCGCACAGGCGGGGGCGGTCAGGGCGACGCAGGCGGTCAGCGCAATCGCAGCGGATTTAAAACGGCGGTTCATACCCCATAAATGCGCGGTACGGGCTGGGATTCCAAGTCACGTTCCGGTCACCCGGATGAAATCTGCGGAAATATGCGCTGATCCCTTGCCAATCCCTGCGCCCCAAGGTCATTGTTGAGGGGGACTCAGCAAGAGATGTAAATCTATGGACCTGACCGGAAAACTGTTGATTGCGATGCCTGGCATGGGTGATCCGCGCTTCGACCATTCGGTGGTTTACATCTGCAGCCACGGGGATGACGGGGCGATGGGTCTGATCGTGAACAAACCGTCGGATCTGCGGATAAAAACCCTGTTGGGACAGCTGAACATCGCATGCCGCATCCCGGTGGTGGGCGAGCGTCTGGTCCATTTCGGCGGCCCGGTCGAGATGTCGCGCGGGTTTGTCCTGCACAGCGCGGATTACGATGCCAACCTGCATTCGATGCGAATCTCGGATGATTTCAGCATGACCGCGACGCTGGATGTGCTCGAAGACCTGGCCTCGGGGCGCGGGCCCCTGAACTCGACGCTGGCGCTGGGCTATTCCGGCTGGGGGCCTGGGCAGCTGGAAGATGAGATCGCGATGAATGGCTGGTTGACGACCGAGGCGTCCTCGAAACTGGTTTTCGACGTGCCCGACGACGGGAAGTGGGAGGCCGCGCTGGCCACGCTGGGCGTTGATCCGCTGACCCTGTCGGCCAGCGCCGGGCGGGCCTGATCAGCTGTCACGGGGCGCGGCAGCGCGGCGCAGGCGGTCGTTGATCGCAGCACCCAGCCCGTGAACGGGGATCGGTGACACCGCAATCGGGCGTCCGGTACCATTTAGCCTGTGCAGGGCCGAAAACAGGTTGGCCGCCGCCTCGGCCAGATCGCCGTCTTCCGACAGGTTCAGGTCACACGCGACGGGTCCGAAACCCAGCAGAACCTCATCGCCTTGCGGGCCTGCGGCGTTCAGGCGCACCGGCGCATCCGGGGCGTAATGCGATTGCAGCTGACCCGGCGCCGTCAGCAGGTCTCCGGGCTGATGATGATGCAGGCGGGTGTTCAGAACGCGTTCGATCTGTTCCAGCGAAACGCCGCCGGGGCGCAACAGGGCGGGCTCTCCGGCCAGTCCGACAATGGTGGATTCCAGCCCGACGCCGCAGGGACCGTCATCCAGAATGGCGGCGATGCGCCCGTTCAGCCCCCTGCGCACATGTTCGGCGGTTGTCGGGCTGATCTGGCCCGAAGGGTTGGCCGACGGGGCCGCGACCGGCCCGTCAAACGCGGCCAGCAAGGCGCGGGCAGTGCCATGTGCGGGCACCCGGACGGCCAGCGTGTCCAGCCCGGCGGTGACCAGCGGTGAAATGCCGTGGCCGGCGCGCAAGGGCAGAACCAGAGTCAATGGCCCCGGCCAGAAGGCGGCGGCCAGCGCCTCGGCCCGGTCTGACCATTCGACAAATCTCTGCGCGGCTTCGATGGACGCGACATGGGCGATCAGGGGGTTGAAACTGGGGCGTCCCTTGGCCTCGTAAATCCCGGCCACCGCATTGCCGTTGCAGGCGTCGCCGCCCAGCCCATAGACGGTTTCGGTGGCAAACGCGACCAAAAGCCCCTGCCGCAGCAGATCCGCCGCCTGCGCGATTCCACCGGGATCGGCAGATAACTCCTGTGTGCCGTTAGGGATCATATGTGGTGACGCCGCGTTTTGATTGCTTGTAACATTTGGCTGGCTAGGTAATCGAATAATCAAGGATGCATAAAGGTGGGCATTGAAATTTCCAACCCCACCCGCGAAAAACCGAACAGACAACCCTGAGGGTAGATATGCCATACCGCGCGCCAATTTCCGATTATGAACTTCTGTTCCGCCATGTGATCGGGTTCGATCAGATCGCGGCGACCGAGAAATTTTCGGAGGCCAGCGCGGACGTCGTCAGCGCGATCCTGACGGAAGCGGGCAAGATGTGCGAAGAGGTCATGGCCCCGCTGCAACGCCCCGGCGATCTGGAGCCGCCACGTCTGGAAAACGGCGTCCTGCGCACATCGCCGGGTTACGGCGACGGCTGGAAGGCGATTGCCGAAGGCGGCTGGATCGGGATGAGCGGTGATCCTGAATATGGTGGCATGGGCCTGCCGATGACCCTGACAACGGCCGTGAACGAGATGATGTCGGCGGCCTGCCTGTCGTTGCAACTGGCTCCGCTGATGACGCAGGGCCAGATCGAAGCGCTGGAACATCACGCCAGCGACGAGCTGAAGGCGCTCTACCTTCCGAAGATGATGGCGGGCGAATGGTCGGGCACCATGAACCTGACCGAACCGCAGGCCGGATCGGATGTCGGCGCGCTGACATCCAAGGCCGAACCCAATGGCGACGGAACCTATTCGGTGACCGGGCAGAAGATTTTCATCTCGTGGGGCGACAATGATTTCACCGAGAACGTCTGCCATCTGGTGCTGGCGCGCCTGCCGGACGGCGTTCCCGGAACCAAGGGCATTTCGCTGTTCCTGGTGCCCAAATACCTGCCCGATGACAACGGCAATCCCGGTGTGGCCAACGATCTGAAGGTCGTGTCGCTGGAGCACAAGATGGGCCTGCACGGCTCGCCCACCTGCGTGATGCAGTATGACGGCGCAAAAGGCTGGCTTGTGGGCAGGGAACATGGCGGTATGGCCGCGATGTTCACCATGATGAACAATGCCCGTCTGGGTGTCGGTGGGCAGGGCGTCGGCGCAGCCGAAGGCGCCTATCAGCACGCGCTGGCCTATGCGCTGGAACGCAAGCAGGGCAGGACGCCTTCGGGGACGATCATAGACCACGCGGATGTGCGCCGGATGCTGATGGGCATGCGCGCCGATACCTTTGCCGCGCGCGCCATCATGCTGGCCAACTCGGCCGCCATCGACATGGCGAACGCCACCGGCGACGCCGAATGGGTATCTCGGGCGGCCCTGCTGACCCCGATCTGCAAGGCTTTCGGCACCGAGACCGGCATGCGCGTCTCCGAGACCGGTGTTCAGGTTCACGGCGGCATGGGGTTCATCGAAGAAACCGGCGCGGCACAGTATTACCGCGACGTCCGGGTGACCGCGATTTACGAAGGCACCAACGGCATTCAGGCCATGGACCTTGTCGCGCGCAAGATGTTGGATGGCGGCGAGGCGGCCTCGCGTCTGCTGGACGAGATCGAGGATCACGCGGAAGAGGCCCGTTCGGCCATGCCGGATCTGGCCGGTCCGGTCTGGGAGGCGACGGAAAGCTTGCGTGAGACAACCGAATGGATCGTGGCGCAGACCGACATGAATGACCGTTTCGCCGGGGCCGTACCCTATCTGCACGCATTTGCACGTGTTCTGGGCGCGCATTACCACCTCAAGGCTGCGCTGGCGGCACCGGATGGACCCCAGTCCAGGCTCGCGCGCTATTACATCAACGCGCTGCTGCCGGAATATGCCGGTCTGCTGGCGCAGGCGCAGAACGGGGCCGAGGACATCTATGCCCTCAGCGCCGAGGAACTGGCGGCCTGATGGACGGCGACACCCCTTTGACCATCCGCTATCCCTGGCCCGAACCTCCGGCGCCGGGTCAGGCAGTTGAAGTCGCCGAAGGGGTGCTGTGGATGCGGCTGCCGCTGCCCATGGCGCTGGATCACGTCAACATCTATGCGCTGGATGACGGTGACGGGTGGACGGTGATCGACACGGGTCTGTCGTCGAACAAGACCCGGCGCATCTGGGAAACGCTGATGGCGGGGCCTTTGGGCGGCAAGCCGGTCCATCGCGTGGTGGTGACCCATCACCATCCCGATCACGTCGGCAATGCGGGTTGGTTCCAGTCAGAACACGGCGCGGAACTGGTGACATCGCGCACCGCCTGGCTGTTCGCGCGGATGCTGCAACTGGATGTTCAGGAAACCTGGCCGCAGGAAACGCTGGACTATTACCGCAGCGCCGGGATGGACGCCGCCTTTCTGGCCAAAAGGATGACCGAACGGCCCTTCAATTTCTGCGACACGGTGTATCCGATGCCACTGGGCTTTACCCGGATCAAACAGGGCAGCGTGATCCGCATGGGCGGGCGCGACTGGGACGTGCACATGGGCAATGGCCACGCCCCGGAACACGCCACCTTCTGGAGCCGCGACGACAATCTGGTGCTGACCGGCGATCAGATCCTCAGCTCGATCAGCCCCAATCTGGGCGTCTACGTCACCGAACCGCTGGCGGACCCGGTTGCTGAATGGCTGGAGGCCTGCGAGCGGCTTCAGGGGCTGGCCCGGCCCGATCACATCGCTCTGGGCGGGCACAAACTGCCCTTTGCCGGATTGCCTCTGCGGATGAAGCAGTTGATCGACAATCACCACGGCGCGCTGGACCGGTTGCAGGATTATCTGGACCAACCCAAATCCGCCGCCGAGTGCTTTGTTCCCCTGTTCAAGCGTCAGATCGGCGCGGGTGAATATGGCCTGGCGCTGGTCGAAGCGGTTGCACACCTGAACCATCTTTACCACATTGGAGCTGTCACCCGGACGCGCCGCGCGGACGGGGCATGGGAGTTTCAGCGCAAGGGGTAAGGCATGCAGGACCAGATCGAAACGTCGGCTGAGGCGGCAGAAGCGGCAGCTTTGCCCAGATGCTACGAGGTGCACGCGAACCCGAATGCGCAGTCCGGCGCAAAAGAATTGCCGGGTCCTTTGCAAAAACCGGTCGAGACGAAAAGCCCGGCGCAATGGGCCTATGAGCGGCTGATCCTCTATATCCAGAACTTCGAAAAGGCGCTGGATGGCGATCAGGAGGTCGCCATGGGCTTTACCGGCGGCGACGCGGGCGTCATGCGGATCGAGGGCATGGGCTATTTCGATCCTGACATCATCACCTTCTATGGTTCGGACGCGACCGGCGCCCGGACCCAGCTGGTGCAGCATGTGAGCCAGCTGAACGTGATGTTGCGCGCGCTGCCAAAATCGGTCGAGGACAAGCCCGCCAACCGCATCGGCTTCCGGCTGGCGGCCGATCTGGAAGAGAACTGACCGCCCGGCTTGCAATTCACGTCTGCGCAGCCTTGAATACCTGCATTATCCGGGGGGCGTTGCGTGTTCAGTTTTGCAGCCGTTGCTAAAGCTTATAAAGGCGCATGGGCGCGCCGCCGTGTTTTTGTGCCGATCTATGTCGCCGTAAGGCTGCTGCTGATCGCGGTGATCGCGCCGGGCGTTGCGCTGTCGGTGAATCTCGCGGTGTCGCTCTCCAACCAGACGGCGCTGACCGATCAGGACATTGCGGCTTTCATCCTGTCACCTGCGGGGTTTGTCGCTGCAATAGTTGTGCTCAGCCTGTTTCTATTGGCCGAGGTGTTTGTGTTTTCTGTCATGGCGGGGTCTCTGCGGATGGGAGAGAGCGATCCGTGGCGCGCGGGCAGTGCGGCCATCGGGTTGATCCTGTCGCGCCTGCCCGCGCTTTTTGGGTTCGCGGTGCGCTTTGTCCTGCGCGTTCTGCTGCTGATCCTGCCCTTTGCGGTGGTGTCCGCAGTGATCGCGTGGTGGACGCTGACCGAGTATGACATCAATTACTATCTGACGTTCCACCCGCCGTCCTTCTGGGTCGCGGTGGCGCTGATCGGGGCACTGGGCCTGGTCATGGCCTGGGTGCTGATCCGTCGGCTGTCGGCCTGGGCACTGTCGCTGCATCTGGTGCTGTTCGAAGGCGTGCATCCGGCCCATGCGTTCAATGTCAGCGCCAGCCGGATGGAGGGCAACCGCGCGCGTCTCAAGATCCAGCTGGCGTTTTGGCTGGGCCTGCGTCTGGTTATCGCGGCCGCGATCGGCTGGGTGGCCGGGATTTTGTTTGCGCTTGTGCCCCTTCAGGGGGCTGAACATCTGCGGCTGGCGCTGATCTACAGCCTGCTGGTCGCGGGCCTCTGGTCTCTGGCAGGTCTGGTGCTGGCGGCCACGGCGCTGGGGGCGCTGGCCGTGTTGCTGGACGGGTTTTTCGTGATCCGCACCTCCGACCCGCCACATCCCGAACCGGGCGGTCTGCGCATACCTCTGTTCACCGCGGTCACGCTTGCTGTGGCCGTCGTGCTTGCGGGGCTGTGGTTCGGGCAGCATCTGCTGGAGCGGGTGCAGGCCCCGGACCGGGCCGAGGTGATCGGTCACCGTGGCGCGGCGGCCTTGCGGCCGGAAAATACCATGGCCTCGGTGCTCAAGGCGATTGAGGACGGCGCGGACTGGGTCGAGATCGACGTGCAGGAAACCGCGGATGACGTTGTGATCGTCGCCCATGACAGCGATTTCATGAAACTGGCAGGTGTCGATCTGAAAGTCTGGGATGCCACGATGGCGGACGTGGCCGAGATCGATATCGGCGGCTGGTTCGCGCCCGAATATGCCGATGAACGCACACCGACGCTGCGCGATGTGCTTGAGGCCGCGAAGGGCAGGGCCAGGGTCATCATCGAACTGAAATATTACGGCCATGACGTCGATCTGGAAAACCGGGTCGCAGCGATTGTCGAAGAGATGGCGATGCAGGACGATATCGCCACCATGTCGCTGAAATACCCCGCGGTGCAGAAGATGAAGGCATTGCGCCCCGATTGGCGGGCCGGAGTGCTGGCGGCGACGGCCGTGGGCGATCTGTCGGGGCTTGAGGGCGATTTCGTCGCCGTCAACGCAGCCATGGCGACGCCGGGTCTGGTGCGTTCGGTGCAGGCGGCGGGCAAGGATTTCTATGTCTGGACGGTGAATGACCCGCTGCAGATGTCGGCGATGGCCTCGATGGGGGTCGACGGGTTGATCACCGACCGACCGGCGATGGCGAACGAAGTGCTGCGCGTGCGCGCGGAAATGGGCCCGGCGGAACGGTTACTGTTGTGGCTGGCGACCACCTTCGGGATGTCCGTCGACACTGAGGCTATGCGCGATGAAAGCCCGTAATCTGGCGGTTGTCCTTGTGCTGACGGCATTCCCGGCCATGGCGCAGGATTTCATGCGCAATATCGAAATGCCGGCCCATCGCGCATTGATCGCGCAAAAGGGCGAGGCCGCGCTGACCCCGTTCGAAACAGACGGATGTTCCGGCGGGCTGTCGGCCAGCTGGCGCTTTGTGGCGGACAATTTCCCGAAATTCCGCGCGCTCTATGACGCACACCCACCCTGGGAATATTGCTGCGTGACCCACGACCGCGCCTACCATGACGCGGGCGGTGCATCGCGCGCCGACGACAGCTATGACGCGCGCCTGTCCGCGGACGAAGCCCTGCGCGCCTGCGTCAGACAACATGGTGACGATCATGCCGAAGAAGATGCCGATCGCTATGACATGACACCCGATCAGATTCGAACGGCCCACTCTGTCACTGCCGAGGCCATGTTCGCCGCCGTGCGCCTGGGTGGCGGCCCCTGTTCCGGCCTGCCCTGGCGCTGGGGGTTCGGTTATCCGGGATGCTCGGTGTTTCAGACAACGCCCCCTGCGCGCGAATGACGTGGTGACAGGCCCCCTATTTTCGATTATCCAACATCTCAAACACGCGAATTGGGAATCTTTGCAACATGGCTGAACATAAGCACGGCGACATGGACATCACCGTTCAAACCAAAACCTTCGAAGGGTTCATCAAGGCCACCACCTGGTGTGTGGTCGCCATCGCCTTTCTTTGCCTGTTTCTGGCGGTCTTTGCCTCTTAATCCATAATCGGGGTCGGCCGTGATCAGGATTCTGTTTGCCTGCCTGCTGGCAGCGCTTGTCGCAGGCTGCACCGGATCGCAGCGACCTCAGGCGGATCAGGCCGAAATCGTGGCCCGGTCCTATCGGGACCCCGGCCCATCCACCCTGACACTTTACACAATGATCAGCACCCGGACCGGTTCGGGTGCTCACACGTCGCTGATGATCAGCGGCAGTGAACGGGTGATATTCGACCCTGCGGGTTCGTTCCGTGCCGATGTGGTGCCGATCAGGGATGATGTGCTGTATGGGATCACGCCCAATGTTGAACGCGCCTATCGCAGCAGCCACGCGCGCGAGACGCATTATGCGCGCATTCAGACAATAGAAGTCTCTCCCCAACAGGCCGAGATCGCCCTGCAACTGGCCAAGCAGATGGGCCCTGTGCCCGGGGCGTATTGCGCCAATTCGACTGCACGGCTGTTGCAGCAGGTGCCGGGATTCGAGGGCATTACCACCACCTTTTACCCCGTCAAACTGTCCGAGCAATTCGGTCAGATTCCGGGGGTTGCGACCTCTGAGTACCGCGAGAACGACGATGCCGACCTGCAAAAGGGGCTGGCGACGAACAATGCCCGGCTGAACCAGCTGGATGCGGGCCTAACCCAATAGATACAGCAGACCGTACAGGGTCGCGGCACCCGTGAAGATGGCGGCGATTACGTTCCTGGTGATAACCCCGACCGACAGGGCAACCGCCGCTGCGGCCATACGCGGCACGTCGGGCTGACCTTCGGTCGCGGTCGGCCACACCACCAGCGGCGCGATAAGAGCCGGAATGATGGCCACAGCGGTATACCGCAGATGCCGCAGCAGCCAGGGCGGCATCGGCCGGTCCCCGACAAGACCGATGAAGGTGAACCGCAGGGCAAAGCTGCCGATGGCGAGGCCGACGATGACGATCCACATGGTTGTCGGGTCGATCTGGGTCATGTCTTTCTCCGCTCCAGCATCAGCTCGGCCTGCGCCCCGGCCACCATCCCCGCCGCTCCGGCGATCAGCAGCCCCAGATTGAACGGCACCGCCACGGTCAGCAGGGCGACAACGATTGCGACAAAGGCCGCGATCACATGCGCCAGCGTGCGCATCATCGGGCCGATCATGGCCAGAAAGGTAATCGGCAGCGCAAAGTCCAGCGCCCAGCTTTCGGGGATCTGCGCCCCCAGCACCGCCCCCAGATAGGTTGCCAGAATCCAAAGCGGCGTGATCGGTGTGACCGAGCCGAAGAAATAAGACATGCGCTGCGGCACGGTCATCTTCGGCTCTTTTTCGAACTGGACGATCCCGCAAGCATAAGATTGATCAACCGTCAGATAAGCCGCACAGGCTCTTTGCCATATCGGTGCGGCGCCCAGATAAGGCGTCAGCGAGGCCGAATACATCGCCACCCGCAGGTTTACCGCCAGCGCCGAGGCCAGCACGATCGCCGTGGGGGTGTTGTCCTGCAACAGTTGCAGCGCGGTGAACTGCGCCGCCCCCGCAAAGACGGTTGCGGAAAAAGCAATGGTCTGGACGATGTCCAGCCCCGCCTCGGTCGCGAAAACGCCAAAGAGCGTGCCGAAAGGGATCGCCACGAAGATGAACGGGGTTCCGTCCCGAAAACCCTTCCAGAAGTATGACTTGGATGTGGTGTCTGCCATGGCTAGATCCTATGGTGTCGGCAGCAGCAGTAGCGGTCTTGGGAAAGGGTTGCAATTGGCCACGAAACCGGACGTATCGGATTACATCATCGCCCCGGATCCCGGCGCGGCGCGGCTGACCCGCGCGGTCGAGGGCGTGGATCAGAACGGTGAAGTCAGCCGGATCTCGGTGGTCGAGGAGCGGCCGCTTACGATTTTCCTGAACGCTCAGGAAATCGTGACCGCGATGACAATCGGCGACTATCCCGAATATCTGGCGCTGGGCTTTCTGCGCAATCAGGGCATGCTGCGCGACGACGACGCGATCACCGGGGTCGACTACGATGACGATCTGGAAACCGTGGTGGTGCGCACTGCGCGCGAGACGTCTTATGAGGACAAGTTGAAGAAAAAGACACGCACCAGCGGCTGCGCCGTGGGCACCGTGTTCGGCGACATGATGGAGGGGCTGGAGGGCGTGCGCCTGCCACAGGTCGCGGTCCGTACCTCATGGCTTTATGACCTTGCGGCCAGGATCAACCGCACCCCGTCGCTCTATCTTGAAGCCGGGGCGATCCATGGCACTGTTCTGTGTCACCAAAATCGCCCGCTGGTCTATATGGAGGATGTGGGCCGCCACAACGCAGTCGACAAGATCGCGGGCTGGATGCTGTCCGAGCGGGTCGGGGCCGGGGACAAAATCCTCTACACCACCGGCCGGCTGACATCCGAGATGGTGATCAAGACGGCGATGATGGGCATCCCGGTGCTGGCGTCACGCTCGGGCTTTACCGCCTGGGGCGTCGAGATCGCGCGCGAGGTCGGCCTGACGCTGATCGGCCGGATGCGCGGGCAGCGCTTCGTGTGCCTCTCGGGCGAGGACCGGCTGGTGCGGGATGCGGACCCGGCGAAGGTGCCGGTTGAAGACAAGAAACATCGCAGGAAGAGTGCGGGATGATTTTGGAAACCCTCAAAATCTTTGGGCTATTCGTATTGGCTGCCGCTATTCTGCCGCTTTGTTTTTTAGCGCTTCGAGACTTCGCACGCAGCAAACGGGGCGTCATTGACGGGATGGCGCAACTGGATGCTGCAACGCTCCGTCAACTGGGCTGGATGCCGAAGGGCTATATAGCTCTATTTGATTTGCGTGGTCCCGTTCGGTCGGGTTGGCAGGCTTGGAGACTGATGTCGCAACAGCAAAACGCTGCGCTTCACCGGGTCCTGTTGCATGGCTTGCCGAAACCCGTCGAGATACCCGACGAAACCAGAAAGTCGGCTCTCAGGTACCGGTGCTATTTATCGGCATTCACTCTGTTTGCGGTGGCTTGTCTTGTACCATTCCTCATCGGTTTAAGCCGCTCGATTGCAGAGTTTACAGGGATTCCGACAGCCATTTGGGGCGTTCTGTTCTGCTTCGGTATCGGTTCCTTGATCATTTTGCCGGCAGAAAAATTCAGAAAATGGCCGGAAATCGAGGAACGCGCATGACCCGCCCTCTTGGCACGATCCTCGCCGGTGGTCTCGCCACCCGGATGGGCGGCGGTGACAAGGGGCTGATGCAGATTGGTGAGCGGAGCTTGCTATCCCGTGTGATCGACCGTCTCACCCCGCAGGTCGATGGGCTGGCGCTGAACGCCAATGGCGACCCAAAGCGGTTCGCCGACCTGAACCTGCCCATCTTACCTGACACCATAGAAGGATATGCCGGGCCTCTGGCAGGTGTTCTGGCCGGGCTCGACTGGGCGGCGGAACAGGGGGCCGATGCGATTGTCACTGCCGCTGCGGACACGCCGTTCTTTCCTCGTGATCTGGTCACGCGTCTGGTTGACGCCGCCGAAGGGCAGACCCATCCACTGGTGCTGGCCACCACTCCGCGCACGGGGGCGGAGTTGAAATCGGGCGGTAAGGTCAACCGGCACCCGACCTTCGGCCTCTGGCCCGTCGCGCTGCGCGACGATCTGCGGGATGCACTGAACGGTGGGCTGCGCAAGGTGGTGCTCTGGACCGACAGGCACGGAGGGCGCGAGGCGCTGTTTCCGGCGGAACCGTTCGACCCGTTCTTCAACGTCAACACGCCCGACGATCTGGCGCGGGCGCAGAAACTGCTGGAGCAGGCATGAGGGTCTACGGCGTCACCGGCTGGAAGAACGCGGGCAAGACCGGTCTGGTCGAACGGCTGGTGACCGAGATCGCCGGGCGCGGGTTCACTGTCTCGACCGTCAAACATGCCCATCACGGGGGCGATGTCGACCAGCCGGGTACCGACAGCTATCGCCACCGGATGGCTGGCGCGTCCGAGGTGCTGCTGGCCTCGGGCCAGCGCGTGGCCCTGATGCAGGAGTTGCGCGGCGCGCCCGAGCCGTCGCTTGCGCAGTTGTTGTCGCGTCTCTCCCCCGTTGATCTGGTTTTGGTCGAGGGGTTCAAACGCGCAGACCACCCCAAGATCGAGGCATTTCGCGCCGCGGCCGGAAACCCTTTGATCGCGTCGGACAACGAAACGGTCCGCGCAGTGGCCAGCGACACGCCGATGGATCTGAACGTTCCGGTCTTCGATCTGGACGACACCGCCTCCATCGCGGACTTCATTCTGCAGGAGGTCGGATTATGAGCAAACCGGACATCGCGCCGCCGCCCCTGCGCAACGATTGTTTTGCCCTGCCCGCCGGGGTGAACTGGACGCCTGTGGATGACGCGCTGGCGCTGATGCGGAACCGTCTGGCGGTGGTTGCACCCGTTGAAACCGCCGCGGTGATGCAGGCCGCGGACCGAATACTTGCCAAGGATATCCTCGCGCTGCGATCCTATCCGCCGCAGGCGAATACGGCGGTGGATGGGTACGGGTTCGCCGGACAGGCCCCGGAGGGTGCACAGGTGATGCCCTTGCATGAGGGGCGGGCGGCGGCAGGGATCCCGTTCGACGGTGTGGTGCCTGCCGGGTATGCCCTGCGCGTTCTGACCGGCGCTGCGCTGCCAACCGGCGTCGACACGGTCATACTGGAAGAGGACGTGACCAAGCGGGATGGGCATATCGCCTTTCACGGCCCGCTGAAACAGGGGGCCAACACTCGCCGCGCGGGCGAGGATGTGGCCGAGGGCGATCTGGTTCTGCCCGCCGGGCGCAGGCTGACACCGGCAGATCTTGCCCTGCTTTCGGCGACAGGGATCGCCGAAGTCCCGGTGCGCAAGGTGCTGCGTGTTGCCGTGTTGTCGACAGGGGACGAACTGGTCGAACCCGGGAACCCCGCGGGGCCGGGGCAGATTTATGACGCCAACCGCCCGATGCTGTTGTCGCTGGTACGCCGAATGGGTTTCCAGCCGGTGGATATGGGCCGCGTGGGCGATGACCGCGAAGACCTGCGTGACCGGTTGAACCGTGCGGCGGAAAAGGCGGATGTGATCCTGACCAGTGGCGGCGCTTCGGCCGGGGACGAGGACCATGTTTCGGCATTGTTGCGGCAGGCCGGCGCGATGCAGGAATGGCGGATTGCCCTGAAACCCGGGCGGCCGCTGGCGCTGGGCCTGTGGGATGGTAAGCCGGTCTTCGGTCTGCCCGGAAATCCAGTGGCGGCGCTGGTGTGCACGCTGATCTTTGGCCGTCCCGCGCTGGGCCTGCTGGCCGGGGAGGGATGGCAGACACCGCAGGGCTTCGACCTGCCTGCCGCGTTTGAAAAACGCAAGAAACCCGGTCGCCGCGAATATCTGCGCGCCCGTATCCGCGATGGCAGGGCCGAGGTGTTTGCCTCGGAAGGGTCGGGCCGGATCAGCGGCCTCAGCTGGGCCGAAGGACTGGTTGAGATCGAGGACGGCGCCCGCCATATAAGGCCGGGCGACATGGTCCGGTTCCTGCCCTATGGCAGTTTCGGGATTTAGTCGAAAGTCCCGGCCACGCGACCCAGCAGCATGAATGCCCGCGCTGTGCGGGTATCGCCCAATGCGGTCAGGTCGGCGTCGCTGGCCCCGGATTCAAACTCGACAATCATGTGATCGAAGCGGCGCAGGAAGTGATGCGCGGCGTCGCGGAAGATCGGGTCCTGCTTCATCCTGGCCGCGGTCAATGCCAGGGACGAGCGATCCCGGATTCCGCCAAGCGCCGCGACCGCACGGCCCCGCGCGCCCTGCGCGAATTGCCGCCAGATCTCGGGGCGGGCCATGTCCGGGCGCAGGTCATCCATATAGATGCCTTCCTGGCTGAGCAGAGTCAGAACATCCTGCGAGGCCTGAACCAGCTGCGCGGTCTTGCGGTCTTTCAGGGCCAGGCGCAGGGCGTCGAACCCCGCGGCGTCATCCTGCGTTTCGGGAAAGTTCAGCGCGCGGATGAAGACATCGGTACTCAGCGGCGGGGCGATGTCTTCGGCCGGGGTGCCCAGTTCCAGCAGAGTCTGGTCGCCGGTTCCCTTCTGCGCCGCGTTGCGGGCGGGTTCGGTGCGCTTCGTGGAAAATGTGGCCAGCGCGTTTTCGGTCTTTTTCGCGGCTTGGGCGATTTCGTCCAGCTTCTTGCTGACGGCCGGTTCTGAGGCGCTGGCCGCGCGTTGCTGCTGGATAACATAGGCCTGCCGGATTGCGTCGATCGCGGTCTGCAGACGTTCGCTTTCTTCGCGCATGATCCGGCTGGCGCGCATGGCCGTGGCGGCAACCCAGATCATCGCCACCGGCATGAAGACCGCCAGCAGCGTGACGATGAACCCGCCGCCGTCAACATTATCCGGCAGGACCAGAAAGACGACCGATACCACCAGCCAGATCAGGCTGAGCGCAACCGCGGCGATCTCAATCCCGGTCACCGACGGCCGCGCAGGCTTGTCGTAAATGCCCAGCGAAGTCGGTCGCTCGGTTTCCGGCTCTGGCGTAGGCTCGGACATGGGAAACGCTCCGGTCAGGCGTATTCGATGCTCAGGACTTCATAGGACCGCACGCCGCCGGGGGTGCGCACCTCGACACTGTCGCCTTCGTCCTTGCCGATCAGGGCGCGGGCGATGGGCGATTTGATGTTGAGCAGGCCATTTTCGATATTGGCCTCATACTCCCCGACGATCTGCCAGGTCTTTTCCTCATCAGTGTCTTCATCGACCAGCGTGACCCTGGCGCCGAACTTGATCGCGCCGGACAGTTTGGCCGGGTCGATCACGTCGGCCAGCGACAGGATACCTTCCAGTTCCTTGATGCGGCCCTCGATAAAACCCTGCTTTTCGCGCGCCGAGTGGTATTCGGCGTTTTCCTTCAGGTCGCCCAGTTCCCGCGCCGAAGCAATGGCTTCGATGATGGCCGGGCGTTCAACGGATTTCAGGTTCTTCAGCTCTGCCTCAAGCGAGGCATTGCCCGCAGGCGTCATTGGAATCTTTTCCATATTCTTGTCGTCCACGCATAAATTGATGCGCCCCGCCGCATGGGACAGCGTCGGGGCGATTGATGGGTTGGCAAATACCTGACCCAAATGAGGCGTGAATTGCAAGAGGGCTTGGCCGCGCGACGCGCGGATTACGGCCTAGTCGTAACTGATCACTTCAAACTCGATGCCATTGTCATCGTCAAAGTAGAACCGCTTGCCCGGTTCGTAATCCGCGTGCGATTTGGGAGTGAACCCGGCCTTGATCACTTTCTCTTCGGTGGCGTCTATGTCTTCGACCAGAACGCCCACATGGTTCAGCCCGCCGACGATGTCATAACTGCTTTCACCGGACGGCTTCGGGTTGCTTGGGGCGTACAGCGCCAGATAGGTATGCGCGCTGCCCACATGCACCGTGTACCCCCCGGCGATGGCCGGACCTTCCCAGCGGGTTTTCCAGCCAAAGACCTTTTGCATCCAGGCCGCCGACGCCTTGGGGTCGCGGACCGTGAAATTGGTGTGTTCAAGTGTTGCCATCATGGGATCTCCTTTTCTGATTTGAGGCTTGTCCCGACTCACCGTAATTTCTAAACCTAACTTTAGGTCAAGAGATTTTTTACGAGGTGAACATGGCGGTATCCGAGGGGCTGGCAATTGGTGCTCTGGCGCGGCGCACCGGGCTGGCAGTGTCAGCCATCCGGTATTATGAGGCGCAGGGTTTGATCGCGCCCTGGCGCAATGCTGGCGGGCAGCGGCGGTATCAGCGCGCGGATATCCGGCGTCTGAGCTTCATCATGATCGCCCAGCAATTCGGTCTGTCCCTGCCGGAAATCCGCGATGTCCTTTCGGGACTGCCGGGAAACCGGACCCCAACGCCGCAGGACTGGCGGAACATCAGCGTCGGGTTGCGGGCGCATCTGGATCAGCGAATCGAAACCCTGACACGGTTGCGCGACAATCTGGACGGCTGCATCGGCTGCGGTTGCCTGAGCCTGCCGAAATGCGCGCTATACAACCCCGACGACCGGGCTAAATCCAAGGGAAGCGGTCCCAGATACCTGATGGGCGACGCTCCGGACAGCTGATTTGCCGCATTGCGGCGTAGTTACGCCGTGTTTCGATTGACCAAGGTCTTTGTGACCATGTAATCAGCCGTGAAACAATATTGCGCCGACCGCATGAAGAAAGCGCCAATTCGGAAAGTTAGCTAAGGAGCCCGCGATGGCCGAGATTGAACGCGAAGCGATGGAATATGACGTGGTGATCGTGGGCGCAGGCCCCGCGGGCCTGTCAGCGGCCATCCGTCTGAAACAGCTGGATGCCGACCTGAACGTCGTTGTTCTGGAAAAGGGCTCGGAAGTGGGTGCGCATATCCTGTCTGGCGCGGTGCTGGATCCTTGCGGGCTGGACGCGCTGATCCCGGACTGGAAGGAAAAGGGCGCGCCTCTGAACACGCCGGTCAACGAAGACAACTTCTTTATGCTGGGTGAGGCCGGTAAAATCCGCATCCCCAACTTCCCGATGCCGCCGCTGATGAACAACCACGGCAATTACATCGTCTCGATGGGCAATGTCTGCCGCTGGATGGCAGAACAGGCCGAAGAACTGGGCGTGGAAATCTTCCCCGGCATGGCATGTTCGGAACTGGTCTATGGCGACAATGGCGAGGTCAAGGGCGTGGTTGCCGGTGTCTTTGGCCTGGAACCGGATGGTTCCTACGGTCCGCAGACCGAACCGGGGATGGAACTGCACGGCAAATACGTCTTCCTGTCGGAAGGCGTGCGCGGCTCGCTGTCCAAGGAAGTGATCGCCAAATACGACCTGTCCGCCGGCAAAGAGCCGCAGAAATACGGCGTCGGCATGAAAGAGATCTGGGAGATCGACCCGGCCAAGCACAAGGAAGGCAGTGTCACCCACACGATGGGCTGGCCGCTGGGCAGCAACGCGGGTGGCGGGTCCTTCATCTATCACCTTGAAAACAATCAGGTCTATGTCGGTTTCGTGGTTCACCTGAACTACAAGAACCCGCACCTGTATCCCTACATGGAATTCCAGCGCTTCAAGCATCACCCGATGGTGGCCGATCTGCTGAAAGGCGGCAAGCGCGTCGCTTACGGCGCGCGTGCGATCACCGAGGGTGGTCTTCAGTCGATGCCCAAGCTTGTCGCGCCCGGCGTGGCGTTGCTGGGCTGCTCGGCGGGCATGGTCAACGTGCCGCGCATCAAGGGCAACCACAACGCCATGCTGTCAGGCAAAGCCGCGGCTGAGGCCGCCTGTGACGCCATCAAGGCCGACCGTTCGGGCGACGAGCTGACCACCTATGAGACCGATGTGCGCGAAGGCGCAATTGGCGACGACCTGAAAAAGGTGCGCAACGTCAAGCCGCTGTGGTCGAAATACGGCCTGACCGCCAGCCTCGTGCTGGGCGGCATGGACATGTGGACCAACACGCTGGGTTTCTCGCTGCTGGGCACCATGGGCCACGGCAAGAACGATGCCGAAGCGACGGAAGACGCCAGCAAGCACAAGCCTATCGACTATCCCAAACCCGATGGCACGCTGTCCTTCGATCGCCTGACCAACGTGTCCTTTGCGATGACCAATCACGAAGAAAGCCAGCCCTGCCATCTGAAGCTGGCCGATCCGGATATCCCGGTCAAAGTGAACCTGCCGAAGTTCGATGAACCGGCGCAGCGCTATTGCCCGGCCGGTGTGTACGAAATGGTTGAAGATGAAGACGGTCCACGATTCGTGATCAACTTCCAGAACTGCGTCCACTGCAAGACCTGCGACATCAAGGATCCCAGCCAGAATATCACCTGGACCACGCCGCAGGGCGGGGATGGGCCGAACTATCCCAACATGTAAGCAAAAACACGGGCACTGGCAGGGTCGTGAAGGCTCTGCCATTGCCTCTTTCTGCCCGAAGCCCTAGCTTGTTCTGCAGTCAACAATAGCAGGGCAGTTTTCTGGTGGCTTCTCTTGTTCGTCGCGCGGCATTGGCTGTGCTGTTCACATCGTCTGTTGCGCTTCCGCTTCATGCGGATACCGGGTCCGGTGCCTACCTGGCCGGACGTCAGGCAATTTACCAGAACGACTATCGCGCGGCCGAAGGATATTATGCGCAGGCGTTGCGCGCCGATCCCGAAAACAACAAGCTGCTGGAAAGCGTCGTTGTTGCCCGGCTGTCGCTGGGGGATGTGCAGCGGGCCTTGCCGGTGGCGCAGGCCATCGAGGAACTGGGCCTGCCGAGTCAGGCCGCGAAAATGGTGATCGCCGCCAATCTGATCGCAGAAGGCAAGCTGGATGACCTGCTTGCCCGCGACCCGGAATCGCAGGGCGTCGGGCCGCTGGTCGATGGGCTGATGCTGGCATGGGCGCAT
Organism: Ruegeria sp. ABV4_181; assembly: GCF_056158465.1. Taxonomy (NCBI): domain Bacteria; kingdom Pseudomonadati; phylum Pseudomonadota; class Alphaproteobacteria; order Rhodobacterales; family Roseobacteraceae; genus Ruegeria; species Ruegeria sp. ABV4_181. The sequence continues at coordinate 233,932 of NZ_JBSWTI010000002.1, read as the reverse complement.
ATGGGTCAGGGTGCCATGACCAGCGCGATGGAACAGTTCGACGATGTTGCCACGCAGGAAGGGTTGCGGGAATTCTCGCTTTACCACAAGGCGCTGGCCTTGGCGTCTGTTGGAGATTTCGAAGGTGCCGAGGCGATCTTTGCCGCCAATGACGACGCCGTAGCCCGGTTTTCCCGCCGCGCGGCCTTGGCCCGGACCGAGGTTCTGTCGCAACTGGACCGAAACGACGATGCGCTGCAATTTCTGGAAAACGTATTTGCCGCAGGCAGCGATCCGACGATTGAGGGCTATGTTGCCCGACTGACCGCTGGTGAAACCCTGCCCTTTACCCATGTCGGGTCCGCGCAGGATGGTATGGCCGAAGTGTTCTTTTCCGTTGGCGCAGCGCTGAGCAGCGAAGCGGCACAGAGTTACGTTCTGCTTTACGCCCGTATCGCGGCGTTCCTGCGTCCGGACCACGTCGATGCGATCCTGCTGAGCGCCGAGTTGCTGGAAGAGCTGGAGCAGTATGATCTGGCGGTTGAGGCTTATCGCAAAGTACCGGCCACCAGCAGCGATTATCACGCCGCTGAACTGGGCCGTGCCGAGGTCCTGAGCCGGTCGGGCAAAAAGGACGCCGCGGCAGAGGTCTTGCAGACGCTGGCCAGTCAGAACCCGGACCTGCCCAGCGTCCATGTCGCATTGGCTGATCTGCAGCGCCAGGAAGAGGATTATTCGGACGCCGTCCTTTCGTATGACAGGGCGATCGAGTTGAACGAGCGCAGTTCGTCTGGGAACTGGTTCCTGCATTATGCGCGCGGCATCTCGCACGAACGGCTCAAGAACTGGGAACAGGCCGAGGCTGATTTCCGCCGCGCGCTGGAACTGAACCCCGATCAGCCGCAGGTGCTGAACTATCTGGGCTATTCGCTGGTCGAACGGCGCGAAAAGCTGGACGAAGCGCTGGACATGATCGAACGCGCCGTCGCGGCCCGTCCTGACAGCGGCTATATCGTGGACAGCCTGGGGTGGGTGCTGTTCCGTCTGGGCCGGTATGACGAGGCGGTCGCTCATATGGAGCGCGCTGTCGAGCTGATGCCGGTCGATCCGGTGGTCAACGACCATCTGGGCGATGTCTACTGGGCTGTGGGCCGGGCGCGCGAAGCGGAGTTCCAGTGGAAACGCGCCCTGTCGTTCATCGACCCCGAAGATACTGACGGCGAGGCAGATCCCGACCGCATCCGCCGCAAGCTGGAGATCGGGCTGGACGCGGTTCTGGCGGAAGAAGGGGCCGAACCCCTGAAGGTTGCCAATGAAGGTTGAGGCCTTCGCGCCCGCCAAGATCAACCTGACACTGCATGTCACCGGTAGGCGGGCCGACGGGTATCACCTGCTGGATTCCCTTGTGGTATTTGCGGATGTCGGTGACCGGCTGGAATTCACGTCGGGCTCTGAACTGTCGATGACCGTTTCCGGTGAACATGCGGGGGGCGTTCCCGCAGACAACCGAAACCTCGTCTGGAAGGCCGCGGAGGCCGCCGGGTGGACCGGGCATATCAATCTGGACAAGGTGCTGCCTCATGGCGGCGGTATCGGCGGCGGGTCATCTGACGCCGCCGCGACGCTCCGCATGGTTGCGGATCAGGGGGCGGATGTTGTGCACGGCGCGGCGCTGTCTCTGGGCGCTGACGTGCCGGTTTGTATGGCGGCGAAAGCAACACGTATGCGCGGGATCGGCGAGCAATTGGAGCAGGTCAGCCTGCCGTCATTGCCGGCCTTGCTGGTCAATCCCGGTGTCGAAGTGCCCACAGGCGCGGTCTTTGCTGCCCTGAAGCGGTGCGATAACCCTCCGATGCCCACGCATCTTCCGGTGTTCGACACGCCCCTCGCGTGCGCCGAGTGGCTGAAGCAACAGCGCAACGATCTGGAACCGCCGACCAAAGGGCTCGCGCCAGAAGTCACGCGCGTACTGGATGAGTTGTCCGGGACCAAAGAGGTTCTGCTGGCCCGCATGTCGGGCTCAGGGTCGACCTGTTTCGCGCTTTACCCAACGATGAAGGCGGCCCATTTTGCGGCCTATGAGATCGGAGCGGCGCATCCCGGCTGGTGGTGCCGCGCGACGCAGCTCAATTGAGGCGAGAGACCACGTAATCTGCCAGATCGCGCAGCAGAGTGCGGATTTCATGATCGGGCAGCGCCTCAAGCGACGCCTTGGCTTTTGCAGCCCAGCCGAAGGCGTCCGACCGCGTGGCGTCAAAGGTTCCGTACCTGGTCATCAACTCTAGCGCGTGTTCCAGATCGCCGTCTTCCTGGCGGCCCCGGCCGATTGTACGCTCCCAGAACGCATGTTCTTCCGGTGTCGCCCGCGCCACCGCCTTGATCACCGGCAGGGTCAGTTTGCGTTCGCGGAAATCATCACCGATGTTCTTTCCGGTTGCCTTGCTGTCGCCCTGATAATCCAGCAGGTCATCGGCAATCTGGAACGCGATACCAAGGGCGTCGCCATAATCGAACAGGGCTTTGACCTGTTCCTCCGAGGCACCGGCGATCACGCCGCCGACTTCGGTGGCGGCCGAAAACAGGGCTGCGGTCTTGCCGCGCACGACCTGCAGGTAAATCGCCTCGTTGGTGCTCAGATCGGTGGCCGCTGTCATTTGCAGCACCTCACCTTCGGCAATCGTGGCCGAGGCATTGGCCAGAATATCCAGCACCCGCAGCGATTCGGTCTCGACCATCAACTGGAAGCTGCGCGAAAACAGGTAATCGCCCACCAGAACGCTGGATTTATTGTCCCACAGCAGGTTGGCCGTTGGCCGCCCGCGGCGCTGGGCGCTTTCATCCACCACATCGTCATGCAGCAGGGTTGCGGTATGGATAAACTCGACCGTCGCGGCCAGTCGCACATGATGGTCGCCCGGGTAATCAAACAGTCGCGCCGCCGCCAGCGTCAGCATCGGGCGCAGGCGTTTGCCGCCTGCTTCAACCAGATGCGCCGTTACTTCGGGAATGCGTGGCGCGTGGTCCGACGCCATGCGGGTGCGGATCAGCGTGTTGACCGCGTCCATTTCACCGGCCAGAAGCTCTGCCAGTCGTTCATGCGGTTTCGAGATTGTGCCGATTTCCATCACACCCCTGATACAAGGCTCGACTTCCGGCGCACCTTGCCCTTACATCCTTGCTCATGAAAGAACTTTTGCGCAGCACCGATCCGACGATCCTGGCCTTTGCAACCGCCCTTCTTGAAGGCGAGGATATAGACTGCTTTCAGATGGACGTAAATATGAGCATCCTCGAAGGCGGCATCGGAATCTTCCCGCGCAGGTTGATGGTGCGGACCGACGACCTGATCCGCGCGGAACGGGTGATGCGGGATAACGACATTCCGCTGGGCAGATGAATTCGTTTTCTGATAGCGACCTGACCTGCAACGATTTTCTTGGAGGTCGCGTGCGCCTGTTGCAACCGCGGTCAGGTTATCGCGCCGGGGTGGACCCGGTGTTGCTGGCGGCATCGGTACCGGCGACACGTGGTCACACCGTGCTGGAACTGGGCTGCGGGGCGGGGGCCGCGATCCTGTGCCTGATGGCGCGCGTTCCCGGATTGCGTGCGGCGGGGGTCGAATTGCAGGCGCCCTATGCCAATCTGGCGCGCCGAAATGCCGCCGCAAACGAGGCCCCGCTTGAGGTCATCGAGGCTGATCTTACCGCCCTGCCAGCCGATCTGAAGCAGCGGCAATTCGATCACGTCATCGCGAACCCCCCCTATTACCGCGCCGGCGCCCACAGCCCGGCCCGTGACAGGGGGCGCAGTGTCGCGCTGAGCGAACACACATCTTTGGACGCGTGGTTCGACACTGCGGCCAAACGTCTCGCGCCGCGCGGCTATCTGCATATGATCCAAAAAGCCGACCGTCTGCCCGACATGATTACGGCCTGTTCCGAACAGTTGGGATCGGTCGAGGTTCTGCCCCTTGCCGCCCGGGTCGGGCGCAAGGCCGAACTGGTGATTTTGCGCGCCAGAAAAGGCGGGCGGGCGGCGTTTCAGCTGCATGCACCGCTGATTTTGCACGCCGGAGATCGTCACGAAAAGGACGGTGAAAACTACACACAGCAGGTCTCGTCCGTATTGCGTGACGGGGCCGCGCTGTGCGGGTTTTTCAACCAATAGGCATTAACCAGCCGAAATTGTCGGATTTATGTCAGATTCTGTGCGTCTGCAGCGTGACAGGGTGGAAACGATGTGGTCAAATTCTTACGTGAAACTCAGTCACCAACAAAGGAGTATCGCCATGAGCGTGAGCGCACATCTGACCGAACTGAAGAAAAAGCACGAATCTCTCGGTCTTGAAGTTGAAGAAGCCCAACGCTCGCCAGGCATCGATGATCTCCATATCGCTCAACTCAAAAAGCAAAAGCTCAAGCTGAAGGAAGAGATCGAGCGCCTGTCAAACTAACGGCTCATACTGGCCCGCGCGGCGATGGCCGCGCCGCCTGTGATCAACACGGCCGCGATCGCCAGACCCCAGGACGGGACGGCGATCCCGGCCACAACCAATGCCAGCGTCGACAACAAGGGTGCCGCATAGGACGCCGTGCCCAGAATCTGAATGTCGCCCTGTTTCACCCCGATATCCCAGACATAAAACGCCAGCCCCACCGGCCCCAGCCCCAGGGCGGCGACCGAGGTCCAGCCAAAGGCGCTGTTGGGCCAGACGGTATCTTCAACCGCCAGATGCAGCAGGGCCGAGGCCACAGCTGACGCAATACAGAAGACAGCGACTGAACTGGTTGGCGTGCCCCCCAATCGGCGCGACAAAACAGAATACCCTGACCACGTCAGCGCGCACAGCAGCGCCAGCGCATAGCCCGGAATGTGATCGGCCTGAAACCCGGCGCTGCCGCCGCCGCCGATAATCACGGCAGCACCTGCAAATCCCAGACACGCGCCGAACATGTGACCGATCCGCAGACGCTCGCCCGGTAGCAGCCCGGAAAACAGCACGATCAGCAGCGGCCACAGATAGGCGATCAGCCCGGCCTGCGCCGCCGGTGCCATGCGCAGGGCCGAGAAATACAGCGCGTGATAGCCAAACAAGCCAACGGTGCCAAACAAATAGGTGGTCCAGCGCACCGCGAGCAACTGGCGCAGACCGCCGCTCGCCCAGGTCCAGACCAGCCCCAGCGCGCCTCCGATCGAAAAGCAGATCGCGTTCAGCAACAGGGGCGGCGTCGGTGCCGAACCGACGGTAAACAGGGCAAGCAGGGACCACAACAGAACCGCGACGAAGCCGATCGCCGTTGCGCGGCGCCGTGTCATGGGGCAGGGACCTCTTCCACCGGGATGATCCTGAATTCGTCCGAGATATGCGCCGTCTTTTCGATCTCGGCCATGAACCAGTCGCGAAACGCCGCGATCGGGGGCCTGCTTTCGGCACCGGGCAGGCAGAGAAAGCGGAAGCGCCCTTTGGTTTCGATGGCGACCTTGAAAGGTGCAACCAGACGCCCTTCGGTCAGGTCCTTGATGATCATCGCGCGCCGGCCCAGCACCACCCCGACCCCCGCCACGGCAGCATCAATCGCGTGATCCGCGTTCGAGAAATGCGCGCCATGCGTGGGGGTGAAATCGACACCGACGGCGCGAAACCATGTCGGCCAGTCGCTGGGCGGCTGCAAAAACGCAATCGAGTCATCAAAAATCAGAGGCGCATGTCTCAGACTGTCGGGCGTCGGAAACTGTTCCGCCAGGTCCGGGGTCATCACGGGGGTCAGCCATTCCTTGCGAACGGGCAGGGAATATAGCCCGTCATCCGGCCCGTATCCGAACCGGATGGCGACATCCACATCATCCCGTTCCAGATCCATGTTCCGCAACGTGGCCGAAAATTTCAGGTCGATCTCGGGGTATGCCCGCGCAAACTCATAAAGGCGCGGAGCCAGCCACTTGGCCGTCAGCGCAGGCCCGGCAGTGACGGTCAGGCTGGTGTCGTTGCCCTGCCGCCGCGCGGCCTGCCACGCGGCCTGCAATGCCGCAAAGCCCTCGGCTGCCCCGGGAGCCAGGGCGCGGCCCGCTTCGGTCAGTTCCACCGCCCGGTTCAGGCGGTGAAACAGGGGGCGGCCCAGATGTTCCTCCAGCGACTTGATCTGAAAGGACAGCGCGGCCGGGGTCACGTGCAACTCCTCTGCCGCCCGCGCAAAGGACATATGGCGCGCGGCTGCGTCAAAGGCGCGCAAAGCGGTCAGGGGCGGGAGGTAGTCGCTCATTTATACACAAGAAATTCTTAACTGAGTCCCAAAGAATGCTCGTTTGTCGGCTTAAGAAATAAGACACATATTGGAGACAAGTCAAACAAAGCTGAACTGAAAGGATGACTGCCATGATCGAGATGACGACCAACCCCGCAGCCGCCCGCGCCTTTCAGCGGGCCCATGCCGAGCGCGGCAAAATCTTCAAGCATGCCCTGAACTGGTTATTCGGTTCCCGCTGAGCGCTGCGCGCGCGTTCTTACGGGATAAAGAAGGGCCGGCCCCGAAAGGACCGGCCCGATTATTTTGCAGAAGACCCGTATCAGGCGAAGAACTGTGCACCGTTGGCCGAAATTGTCGAGCCGTTGATAAACTGCGACTCATCAGAGGCCAGGAAAGCAACGCAACGGGCGATTTCTTCGGGCTCGCCGAGGCGGCCGGCCGGAATCTGGCCGATGATGGCCTCGCGGACCTTTTCCGGAACCGCCATGACCATCTCAGTCGCGATATAGCCGGGGCAGATGGCGTTGGCGGTGATACCGGCGCGCGCGCCTTCCTGTGCCAGCGATTTCACGATGCCCAGATCGCCCGCCTTGGTGGCGGCATAGTTCACCTGCGCGAACTGGCCCTTCTGACCGTTGATCGAGCTGATAACGATGACACGGCCAAATTTCCGTTCGCGCATGCCGGGCCAGACAGGGTGGACGGTGTTGAACACGCCGGTCAGGTTTGTGTCGATCACCTGATGCCACTGTTCCGGGGTCATCTTGTGAAACGGTGCGTCCCGCGTAATGCCGGCGTTGGCCACCACGATGTCGATGGGGCCGACCTCGGCCTCGACCTTTTCGATGCCCGCCTTGGACTCTTCGTAATCTCCCACGTTCCACTTATAGGTGGCGATGCCGGTTTCTTCGCTGAACTTGGCGGCGGCTTCGTCATTGCCTGCATAGGTGGCCGCAACATTGTACCCTTCGGCCTTGAGCGCCTTGGAAATTGCTGCGCCGATGCCGCGTGAACCGCCGGTAACGAGTGCTGTACGTGCCATTTAGGAATCCTCCAATTTTAGTCGTCTTGGTAATGCTGTTACTTTGCGAGGTGGTCTTGCGCAATATTGTTTCGTCATGAATCTTGATATTCCGGATGGCAATATCGTCGCATCTTAGGGTTCAGGCCCTTTGTAACAAAAAAGGGCGCCCAGCGGACGCCCTTTTCTATGCGGTTGTCAAAGCACTTAGTCGCGCTCCACACACAGGGCGACGCCCATGCCGCCGCCGATACACAGGGTCGCCAGACCCTTTTTGGCGTCGCGGCGCTTCATCTCGAACAGAAGCGTGTTCAGGACCCGGCAGCCGGATGCGCCGATCGGGTGGCCGATGGCAATCGCGCCGCCGTTGACGTTCACGATCGACGGGTCCCAGCCCATGTCCTTGTTCACGGCGCAGGCCTGCGCGGCGAAGGCTTCGTTGGCCTCCACCAGATCCAGGTCGTCAACCGACCAGCCCGCCTTTTCCAGCGCCTTGCGAGAGGCGTAGATCGGGCCGACGCCCATGATGGACGGGTCCAGACCGGCAGTGGCGTAGGAGGCGATGCGGGCCAGAGGCTCGATCCCGCGTTTTTCGGCGTTCTCGGCCGACATCAGCAGGGTTGCGGCAGCACCGTCATTCAGGCCCGAGGCATTGGCCGCGGTGACCGAACCGTCCTTGGCGAAGGCCGGGCGCAGTTTGGCCATTGCTTCCATGGTGGCACCGTGACGGATGTATTCGTCGCTATCCATCACGATATCTCCCTTGCGGGTCTTGATCGTGAACGGAATGACCTCATCAGCGAACTTGCCGGCTTTTTGCGCGGCTTCGGCCTTGTTCTGGCTGGCGACGGCGAATTCATCCTGCATGTCGCGGCTGATCTGCCATTTCTCGGCGACGTTTTCCGCGGTCTGACCCATGTGATAGCCGTTGAACGCATCCCACAGACCATCGCGGATCATCGTGTCGATATATTTCATGTCACCCATCTTGTGACCGGCGCGCAGCGCGGCGGCGTGGGGCGACAAGGTCATGTTCTCCTGCCCGCCTGCGGCGACGATATCAGCATCGCCCAGCTGGATGTGCTGCGCACCCAGAGCGACAGCGCGCAGGCCCGAGCCGCAGACCTGGTTGATGCCCCAGGCCGCGCTCTCCTGCGGCAGACCGGCGTTGATATGGGCCTGACGGGCCGGGTTCTGACCCTGAGCGGCCGTCAGGACCTGACCCATGATCGTTTCGCTCACCTCGCCTTTTTCGATCCCGGCGCGTTCGACAACCGCTTCCAGAACGGCGGTGCCCAGATCATGCGCGGGCGTATTTGCGAACGAGCCGCCAAAGCTGCCGACGCCGGTTCGTGCTGCGGATGCGATTACTACGTTGGTCATTTAGACAATCCTTTACCGTCAAGGTCCTGTGGGAACCGTGGCGGCGCGGAAGGTCAAAGCAGAACCCCCCAACCAGAGCGCCCCGTGATCCCCCGCTCCAACTGTTCATGGAATATCGCAACGCTGCACTTGCAGCAACGGTCAGCTTGTCTCAGGCGTGGCGCCGCCAAGCCGCGCGCGATTAGCTGCCTGTTTTCCTTTGTTTTTCCTCTTTCCACGGGGCCGAGACCGTGGGCGCGCCGAACAAAAAGCCCTGCAGGCAATCCACACCGCTGGCCACGAGGAACGCAGCATCCGCCTGTGTTTCCACCGATTCGGCGGTGACTAGAATTTCAAACTCGCGCGCGACGGCCACCAAGGCCCGCACCAAAGCCTGATTGTCGGGGTTTTCGCTGACCCCCCGGACGAACTGGCCGTCGATCTTGGCGGCGTCAAAAAGAAACTCGCGAAAATGGCGGAAGCTGAAATTGCTGGCACCAAAATCATCCAGCGCAAAGGCGATGCCGCGCGGTTGCAGGCGGTCCATGAAATCCATCACCAGTTCGGGCACCGTCATCGCCGAGCTTTCCGAGATTTCCAGAATCAGCCTTTCGCCGAGCCCGGCATCCTTTTTCAGAAACCGGTCCAGCACGCGGGACCACCGCGCATACCCGATCGACCGCGCGGACATGTTGATGGAGAGGCGAATATCTGGGTTTCTGACCAGCGTGCGCAACCCCATCTCAAGCGCGATGCAGTCCAGTTCGCGGCCGATGGGCGTGTTTTCCAGCTGCGGCATGAATTCCCGCGCGGGGATTACCCGCCCGGTTTCGTCCAGCACCCGGATGAAGCCTTCGTAAAAGGCGACGCCATGCGGCGGATGGGCCTGCATCACCGGCTGGAACGCCAGTTTGCATTGCTTGTGTTTGACCGCCTCGGTCGCCATTTGCACGGTGGATGTGTCGCGGGAAGCAACAGCCGCATTCAGCGGGTTTTCCGCGCCTTCAGGCACATCTGCCAGTTTTCTGTCCCGCATGTGATTGCCAAGCCCCTTACACCGCCGGTCAGGGACAGATTTCACGGCAAACTTATGAATCTGCGGTTAAGAAAAGCGGATCAGATCCGGTTCAGCGCACGGTTTCCCAGACGCGGCCCAACGCCGCCGCAGCGCCGACAACTGCACCCATGAAGCCCAGCGCCATCATGCCGAAACCCAATGCCACGACGCCGGGAGCGCCACCAGCCAGGGCGGTCAGCATCGCCAGCACCACACCCGCGAGTCCAAGAACGGTGGACAGAATTGTCAAACGGGTCATGTCGGCCTCCGGCTACTCGCACGTTACACACCCGCTGAATATGGAATGTGAAATCCGGCTTTCAAGGCGTGCCCGGTGGCGGATCGGCGAAATCAGGCCTGTTTTGCCTGCGGGTTAGGCGCTTCGGCTCCGAATTGCTCGAATCCGGGCGATCCGCGATCTTCGGGGTGGCGGGCCAGATGCTTGGCCTTGATCTCTTCGGAACTGTCCCGGCTGCCGTCATGGCTGTAGCCCGGCGGCGCAAAGCAATAAGCCAGACGCTGCCGCAGGCTCAGACCCGGTTGCGTTGCGTCGCGCCAGATGCCGACCCATTCGTGAAAGGCAACGCGCAGCGGGTTGAAGGTTCCAATGTTGTGGACCAGCCCGTAATCGACGCGGTCATGTTCCTGTTCGGGGACGAAGGTGCCGAACATCTTGTCCCAAATGATGAAGACACCGGCATAGTTGCAGTCCAGATAGCGCGCGTTTCGACCGTGATGAGCGCGGTGGTGGCTGGGCGTGTTCATCACCGCTTCGAACCAGCGGGGCATCTTGCCGATGGCTTCGGTATGAATCCAGAACTGGTAGATCAGGTTCAGACCACCGACGAACAGCACCATGGCCGGGTGGAAGCCCAGCAGGATCAGTGGCGCGCGCACAACCATCATGAAGGTGAAGGTGTAGGTCCAGGTCTGCCGCAATGCCGTGGTCAGGTTGTAGTGTTGTGAACTGTGGTGGTTCACATGGCTGGCCCAGACCCAGCGGATGCGATGGCCGAACCGGTGCACCCAGTAATACCGCAGATCGTCCAGCACAAAGCACAGGATGATCACCGGGATCGAGGTGCCGAGATTCAGCGGCGTGATCTGCCACAGCCACATGAAGAAGGCATAGGCGATGAACCCCAGCAAAAAGCCCGAGGCGATATTCCCGGCCCCCATCACCAGCGAGGTCACCGCATCGCGTGTCTCATACCGCCCGCCCTTGCCCTTGATGGCGATCCACAGAAACTCGGCAAGGATTGCAGCAATGAAAAAGGGAACCGCCCATTGCACGGCATCGGGAAAGCTAACTTGATCGGTCATGCGGGCTCCAGCAGGTGCCGCCAGTGGCGGCGTTCGAATTCGTCGAGGTGGACGATTACCCGCGGCGTACCGAAATCGTGGAACTGAATTTCAAAGCCCTGCGGATGTTCAAGCCAGTCGAAATCCAGCAGGTGCCGGGCCACCGTGTCCGCGCCAAACGACCATAACAGCCCGTTGCCGGTCTCCGTCCGGATCAGCGCAGAATGCCCGTCATGAGCGACGGTCACGTCGATGATGGTGTCGTCAGGCGCGTGGCGCAGCCATTCCGAGCGCGCCGATTCAGGTGTCAGGCTGCGCAAATCGGATTTTCCCGACAGGTGCAGCATCACCGTTATCCCGACGATGCCTCCGACCACCAGAATCAGCAGAATTTCAAGCGGCATTCCGTCCTCCCGCCCGGCACAGTGCAAAGCGGTCGGGACACTGTCAAAGGTTGCGTTGCGTCAGCCTGTTTCAAGCGGTTCCAGGATTTGGTGCTGCACCACGCGTTCGACAAATGGCACCAGCCCGTCGGGGCCGGACGCCCTGTCCTTGAGGTGGATGCAGATATCCGGTCTGCGCGCCGCAATGATACCGACCAGTTCGCCGCGCACCTTGTCATCCAGACCTGCGCCCATGATGGCGCAGACGATGCGGGGCTCGGCATCCAGTTGCCGCCGGACCTCGTCCGGATCATGCGCGCCCAGCCATTGAATCGGCATATGGTCCAGACGCCGCGCCACGTCGCCTATGACATTTGGCAGCTTTCCGATCAGCAGAACCACCGGTTTCATCGCAGTCTCCTCTCAATTGAACCCGGTTGAGGGCTTTTACTAAGGGTGAGACAAGTATAGCACGAGATTGACGAATATGGTTTTGAAGTAGCAAAACCAATGACCAGGAACGCATCCGTGAAGAATATTCTATTTGTTTGTGGCAAGGCACGGATGCGTAGCCCCACGGCCGCCGATATTGTGGCGGAATGGCCTGGCTATCGCACGGATTTTGCAGGTCTCAGCCAGGATGCCGATGAAAAAATCTCAACCGAGCACATCGAATGGGCCGATGCGATCATTGTAATGGACGGTCGTCAAAAGAAACGCTTATCCGACCAGTTTGGGGACTGTATCAGGGATACAAAGGTTATCGTTCTGGGTATCCCTGATCGACTTGAATACATGTCGCCGGAATTGATCGACGTTATGACGCCGAAGCTACGGCGAGTTTTAGTTGCCCCGAATTAGCCGGAACCACCCACCAGCGCCGAAACAATCGCCTTGGCGCTGTCCGAGTTCCACTCGGCATCCCCGATCAGGCGGGCGATTTCGTTTCCGGCAGGGTCCAGAATGACGGTGATCGGCAGGGCGATCACACCCATTTCACGGGCGACGGCAGAACTGGGATCCTGATGGCGGGGCAGGTTGTCGATGCCGTTTTCTTCGAAGAACTTCTTGATGCCGGCGGGCGTGTTGCGACCGGTGGCCAGGGTCAGGACTTCGAACTTGTCACCGCCGAACTCTTCCTGCAATTCGGCGATCTGGGGCATTTCCTTGCGGCACGGCGCACACCATGTGGCCCAGAAGTTCAGCAGCACGTATTTGCCCCTGTAATCTTCAATCGATCCGACGCCGCCATCGTCCTCAAGCTGAAATTCAACCGGTGTGACGGGCTTGGGTTCCTTGTGCAGGATCAGCCGCTTCAGCGTGCCGTCGCGCAATGGCTTCAGAGTTTCGACATCCGCAGCCAAAGCCGCGTTTGCACCCAGCGCAAGGGCCATATAAAGGGGGATCAGACGAAATAGGCGCATATCAACTCCGGGTTTTCTTACATGACCGATCAATCCTCGAACCAGATGTGGGGCGGCCGCTTTGCCGCCGGTCCAGACGCGATCATGGAGGCGATCAACGCCTCGATCGGGTTCGATCAGCGGATGGCAGCCCAGGACATCGCAGGCTCGCGCGCCCATGCCGCCATGCTGGCTGCCACAGGCGTTATAACTGATAGTGATGCGCAGGCCATTCGGGAAGGGCTGCTCACCGTTTTGTCAGAAATCCAGAACGGAGAATTTCAGTTCTCGATCGCGCTGGAAGACATCCACATGAATGTCGAGGCACGCCTGAAAGAGATCATCGGCGAGCCCGCGGGCCGTTTGCACACAGGCCGCAGTCGGAACGATCAGGTGGCAACCGATTTCAAACTCTGGGTGCGTGATCAACTGGACGCGGCGGAAACCGGCCTGCTGGCCCTGATCCGCGCGCTTTTGGCGCAGGCCGAAGCCGGGGCCGATTGGGTCATGCCGGGTTTTACCCATCTGCAAACCGCGCAGCCGGTGACATGGGGCCACCACATGATGGCCTATGTCGAGATGTTTGGCCGTGATCTGTCCCGTGTCCGCGATGCGCGCGCGCGGATGAATGAATCCCCCCTGGGGGCGGCGGCGCTGGCCGGAACGTCCTTTCCCATCGACCGGGCCATGACCGCCGAAGCGCTGGGCTTTGACCGCCCCGCCGCGAATTCGCTGGATGCCGTCAGCGACCGTGACTTTGCGCTTGAGTTTCTGTCCACCGCCTCGATCAGTGCCATGCACCTCAGCCGGTTTGCCGAAGAGCTGGTGATCTGGTCCTCGGCCCAGTTCCGCTTTGTGTCTCTGTCCGATCGGTTCTCGACCGGCTCTTCGATCATGCCGCAGAAGAAGAACCCCGATGCCGCCGAACTGATCCGCGCCAAGGTGGGCCGGATCTTCGGTGCCAATACCGGCCTGATGATGGTGATGAAGGGGCTGCCGCTGACCTATTCCAAGGACATGCAGGAAGACAAGGAACAGGTGTTTGACGCCGCCGATAACTGGATGCTGGCGCTGGCCGCGATGGAGGGCATGGTCAAAGACATGAGCGCAAACCGCGACAGCCTTGCTGCCGCTGCGGGCTCGGGCTTTTCGACCGCGACCGATCTGGCCGACTGGCTGGTGCGCGTTCCGGGTCTGCCGTTCCGCGACGCGCACCATGTTACCGGGTCGTTGGTTGCGATGGCCGAGAGCAAGGGCTGCGACCTGCCTGACCTGACGCTGGAGGACATGCAATCGGTGCATGCCGATATCACCGATGACGTCTATTCTGTGCTTACCGTCGAAAATTCTGTAAACTCGCGTCAGTCTTATGGCGGCACGGCCCCGGATCAGGTCCGGGCCCAGATCAAGCGGTGGAAGGCGCTGGTGTGATGCAGATACTTCGAGTGGTTCTTCTGATTGCGGCCGGATTTGCGCTGGCGGCCTGCGGTGCCGATGGTGAACCGATCCAGCCAACGATGAGCGCCAATGTCGGTGTCGGCAGCAGCGGCACCCATGTCGGCGGCGGGGTTGGCCTCCGCCGCGGTGGTCTGGGTGTTTACCTGGGGATATGAACCTGAAAACATTTGCAATTTGCCAGCGCTGTGCCCATGTGCAGCGTATACCCGGCCCTGCGCCGCAGCCTGAAAAGATATCACTATGAAAATTATCGGTCTTATCCTGTCCCTTGCCGTGCTTGCGGCCTGCGATCCGTCCTATAAGCCGCGGTCCGAACCGGCACCGGATACGGGCGGCTCGGGCATATCGATCTCGGGTTACGGCCGGGTGGGCGTGTCCACAAGCAATTGACGGATCATCGCGGCCCGTTGAGAATCCATTGATCCGCCGGGCGTTTTTGGTCTAAGCGCGCAGGCATGGATCACTTTCTCTACCGCGACGGCGCGCTTTACGCCGAGGATGTCCCGATCTCCGAAATCGCCGCGAGGGTCGGAACCCCGTTCTATGTCTATTCGACGGCGACTCTGTTGCGGCATTTCCAGCTGTTTGATGACGCGCTGGAAGGCACCGACCACCTTGTCTGCTATGCGATGAAGGCGGCCAGCAATCAGGCGATCCTGAAGACGCTGGCGCAGGCGGGCGCGGGAATGGATGTGGTCTCGGGCGGCGAATATCTGCGCGCCAAGGCCGCCGGCGTGCCCGGCGACAAGATCGTGTTTTCCGGCGTCGGCAAGACCGCGGACGAAATCCGCACCGCGCTGACCGGCGGTATCCGCCAGTTCAACGTGGAATCAGAGCCCGAGATGGAAGTGATCAACGCTATCGCGCTGGAACTGGGCATGATCGCACCGATCACCGTGCGGGTGAATCCGGACGTGGACGCCAAGACCCATGCCAAGATCGCCACCGGAAAATCCGAGAACAAATTCGGCATTCCGATCGCCCGCGCCTCCGAGGTTTATGCCCGCGCCGCCAGCCTGCCGGGGCTCGACGTAATCGGCATCGACGTGCATATCGGCTCGCAACTGACCGAGCTGGAGCCGTTTGAACTGGCCTATACCAAGGTCGCAGAATTGACTGAGCGTTTGCGGTCGGAAGGCCACAATATCCGGCGTCTCGATCTGGGCGGGGGCCTGGGCATTCCCTATACCCGCTCGAACGATGCGCCGCCGCTGCCGGTTGAATATGGCGCAATGGTCCGGAAAACGCTGGGACATCTGGGCTGTGAAATCGAGATTGAGCCGGGCCGTCTGATCGCGGGCAATGCGGGCCTGATGGTCAGCAAGGTGATCTATGTGAAATCCGGCGAGGGGCGCGACTTTCTGATCCTCGACGGCGCGATGAATGACCTGATCCGCCCCGCGATGTACGAGGCTTATCACGACATCATCGCCGTCAAAGAACCTGCACCGGGGGTGGCACGGCAGCCCTATGACATTGTCGGCCCGGTCTGCGAAACCGGCGACACCTTCGCCAAGCAGCGCAACATGCCGCCGCTTTCGCCGGGCGATCTGGTCGCGTTTCGCAGCGCCGGCGCCTATGGGGCCGTGATGTCCAGCGAATACAACACCCGCCCTCTGATCCCCGAAGTTCTGGTCCACGGGGATCAATTTGCAGTTATTCGTGAACGCCCAAGCTTTGACGAAATCATAAACCGCGATACCATACCCGTGTGGCTCTGACGCGATAACCGTGCGGGCCCGCTCAGGAGGCCCGCCTTGACCGCAAGACCGACCCTGCCGATCCCAAGACTGTCCCTGTGGCTGACGCATGCGGGGATGCTGGCTGAGCAGGTTTTGCGCGCGTTTTGGCCGTTTTTCTCGATTTCCATGGCGATTCTGGCCGCTTTGATGCTGGGCCTTCAGGATCTGGTCCGGGTTGAGATCGTCTGGGCTGTGGGCGCGGCCGCCCTGCTGGCATTGCTGGGGGCGCTGTTCCTGGGGGCACGGCGATTCCACCTGCCGTTGCGGGCCGAGGCGCTGATGCGGCTGGATGCCGCCCTGCCGGGACGGCCGATTCAGGCCCTTATGGACGATCAGGCCATCGGGGCGCTGGATGCTGATTCCGTTGCGTTGTGGCAGGCGCATCAGGATCGCATGGCCCGGCGCGTGGCAACGGCGGAACCGGTCAGGCCCAACCTGCGGCTGGCCGAACGTGATCCCTACGCCCTGCGCTATTCGGCCTTGCTGGCGCTGGTCGTCGCGGTTCTGTTCGGGTCTTTCTGGCGCATCGGTTCCGTGGCCGAGATGGCCCCCGGTGCCGCCGTGGCCGGGCAGGGCCCAAGTTGGGAAGGCTGGGTCGAGCCGCCCCGTTATACCGGCCTGCCGACGCTGTATCTGGCGGATCAGACCGATCCGGTGCTTGCCGTGCCGCAAGGCAGCCGCATCACGCTGCGGTTCTACGGCGAGGTTGGCGCGCACAGCCTTACCGAAACGACAACCCCGCTGGGGTCCGAGGGCGCGACCGCACCAGAACAGGACGTTGTTGTCGAACGGTCCGGTCAGCTCAGTATTGACGGGCCGTCCGGTCAAAGCTGGGCGCTGCAGGTCATTCAGGACACGGTGCCCCGCATCGCTGTCACGGGCGCGGCCGAATCCGAGGCCGGCGGGCATATGAAGCTGCCCTTTGCCGCCAGCGATGATTACGGGGTGGTGTCCGGGTCCGCCGTGATCGAACTGGACCTGTCGGCGGTTGATCGCCGCTATGGTCTGGTTGCCAAGCCCGAACAGCGCGAGGTTATCGAAATCGAACTGCCGATGCCGATCACCGGTGACCGTGCGGATTTCTCTGAGGACCTGATCGAGAACTTTTCGCAACATCCCTGGGCGCATCTTCCGGTCACCATAACCCTGATGGCGCGGGATGCGGCCGATCAGGAAGCACGGTCTGAACCCTATGCAACATCCTTGCCCGCCCGCCGATTCTTTGATCCTCTGGCCGCTGCCGTGATCGAACAGCGCCGCGATCTGTTGTGGACCCGCGAAAACGCACCGCGGGTGGCCCAGCTTTTGCGCGCGATATCGCACCTGCCCGAGGACTTCTTCCGCTCGGACACCAACTACCTGCGGCTGCGCGTGGCATTGCGCCGGTTGGAGACGTTCACCGACTATGGGCTGAAGCCGGAGCAGCAGGAAGAAATTGCACAGGCCCTCTGGGATCTGGCGGTCCGGATCGAAGACGGTACTCTGGCCGACGCGCTGGAGCGTATGCGCCGGGCACAGGAGCGTCTGACCGAGGCGATGCAGAACGGCGCCACGGATGAAGAGATCGCAGAGCTTATGCAAGAGCTGCGCGAAGCGACGCAGGACTACATGCGCCAGTTGCAGCGTCTGGCGCAGGAAAACGGCGAGTTCGACGAAAATCAGCAGGGTCAGAATGGTGAATCCCTGCAGATGACACAGGACGACCTGCAGCGGATGATGGACCGCATTCAGGAACTGATGGAACAGGGCCGCATGGCCGAGGCGCAGCAGGCGCTGGAGGAATTCCAGCAGATGATGGAGAACATGCGCGTCACCCAGGGCCAGGGTCAGGGTCAGCAATCCGAAGGCCAGCAGGCGATGGAAGGTTTGGCGGAAACCCTGCGGGAACAACAGGGCCTGAGCGATCAGGCGTTCCGGGATCTGCAGGAACAGTTCAACCCCGGTGCGCAATCCGGTGAAAGTCAGGGCAACGAGGGCCGCAGCGGCGGTCTGGGTCGCGGCCAGAGCCACGAAGGACAGGGCGGTCAGGGACAGGGTCAGGATCAGGCGGGTGACGGTCAGCAGGGTCAGGGATCGCTGGCCGATCGTCAGCAGGCCCTTCGCAACGAGTTGGGCCGTCAGCAACAGAATCTGCCGGGTGCAGGGACGCCCGAAGGCGAAGCCGCGCGTGACGCTCTGGGCCGCGCGGGCCGTGCGATGGATGATGCCGAAGACGCGCTGCGCGGCAACGATCTGGCCGAAGCCATCGACCGCCAGTCCGAAGCGATGGAAGCCCTGCGCGAAGGGATGCGGTCGCTGGGCGAGGCTTTGGCCCAGAACCAGCAGAACCAGCCGGGTCAGGGCACGCAGGATGGCAACATGGAGGCCAACAACCGCGATCCGCTGGGCCGGAGCCCGGGGGCGAACGGATCAATCTCGACCGATGACAACCTGTTGCAGGGTGAGGACGTCTATCGGCGCGCGCGCGAATTGCTGGATGAAATCCGCCGTCGTACCGGTGAATCGGAACGCCCCCAGATCGAACTGGAATATCTCAAGCGCCTGCTTGAGCGGTTCTAGGCCCGTTCCCGAAAAGTATCAGTTCTGCGCCGCGCCCGAGGTCTGCGCTTCGAGCCACACGCGCGCCTGATCCACGAAGGACACATAGGAATTCAGGATCGGATCGGCCTGCGGCACCGCCTCGCCGATTTGCCGGGCATTGCTGTAAAGCAACAGCAGGATGATGCCGACAATCACGATCAGGGCAAACCCGCGCAGAAAACCGCCGCCGGATTTGACGGGAACGGGTTGCTCGGCCGCGGCCTGTCCCGCCGCGTCATCGCCGCGCAAGGTCGAGTTGATCGCCTCCACATCCGGCAGGGCATCTTTCTGCCCCGCATCGGCCGACGTTTCGCTGGCCGTCAGTTCCTTGATGGCCTGTTCGGGATCGGGTTCGGGCGAGCTGTCCAGCGCCAGATCGGGCTGGGTTTCCAACCCGCCGCCTTCCTGGGCGCGCAGTTCCAGTTCTCTGGCCGCTTCTTCCTTAAGGATGCTGGCAACGGCCGGATCGACATTTCCGCTGGCCGCAGGCTCGGTCCCGGGCGTCTCGGGTTCAGGTTCTGACTCAGGTTCCGCCTCAGGATCGGGTTCGGGTGGTGGCGCGGGCTGGTCGGGTGCGTCTGTCTCGGCCTCTGCGGCGGGGGCTGGTTCGGGTTCCGCCGTGGTCTCCGGCGCAGGCGCAGGGTCCGGTTCGGCCGGAGCCGCCTGGACCTCGTCTTGCGGGGAATCTGTCGCCCCGGTCGCGGCCTCGTCCGGGTGTTTGGGCTGGAACCAGGTCTTCTCGCAATTCGAACACTGAACGTCCCGGCCTTCCTCGGGAATGACCTCGTCTGGAACCTCATATTGGGCACTGCAATTCGGACAAGTAAGACGCATGCTGCCTCCCGTTCGGGATGTCGACCCGATAATAGTTTTTTCAGGGATGATATTCCGTTAAGACCTGACAGCAAAGGGTGTTTTCGGTTTCGCGGCACAAATGTCACCAATTCGACCCGGTGCAGGCATTGAAACCATGACCGCGCTCGGGCAAGAAGAGCGGCAACAATAACGGGGGCCCCTGTGATCGAGCTGGAAAACGTCAGCTACACCTATGGCGGTGGCGCGTTGCTGAGCAACGTGTCGCTTCAGTTGCAACCGGGTTCATTCCACTTTCTGACCGGCCCGTCCGGTGCCGGCAAGACGACGCTGCTCAAGCTGTGTTACGGCGCGCTGTTGCCGACCGAAGGACGGCTGAGCGCGTTCGGGCAGGATGTTGCAGGGCTGGACCGGGATCAGATGGCGCTGCTGCGCCGGCGCATCGGTGTGGTGCATCAGGATTGCCGGTTTCTGGACCACATGACGCTGGCCGAAAACGTGTCCCTGCCGCTGATGGTGTCGGGCCGTGCCGAGCCCGCGCAGCGCGAAGACCTGACTGAACTGCTGAACTGGGTCGGCCTGGGCACGCGGCTGGATTCCCATCCACCTGAACTGTCGGGTGGGGAGCGCCAGCGCGCCGCCGTGGCGCGGGCCGTGATCCTGTCGCCGGACGTCGTTCTGGCCGATGAGCCGACGGGCAATGTGGACTGGGACATGTCCCAGCGCCTGCTGCGCCTGCTGCTGGAACTGAACCGGATGGGCAAAACCGTCCTGATCGCCACCCATGACCTGAGCCTGATCCGTGCCGCCAAAAGCCAGGTTCAGGCCCGCGTCCTGCGCATCTCACAGCGTCAGATCCAACTGGCGGGGGCGGATCTATGAGCGCCGGAACCATCCGCAACCTGCTGCAACGGGATACGCGCGCCGACCGGGTTGTTCCGCCGACAGGCTATACCGCGCACCTGACCCTGTTCGTATCTGGCGCGATGGCCTTTCTGGCCGTGTTCGCGCTCGCCTTGTCGCTGGCTTCGGGGCGGCTGGCGGATCGCTGGGCCACCGAACTGGCCGGGGCGGCCACACTGCGCATAAACGCCCCCGCCGAACAGCGTGCCGCCCAGACCGAGGCCGCCCTGACCGTGCTGAGCCAGACGCCCGGCGTCGCCTCGGCCCGCGCGCTGAGCGCCGAGGAACAGGCGGCGCTGCTGTCCCCCTGGTTCGGGTCAGACCTGCCGCTGGATACGCTGCCCGTTCCGCAACTGATCGAAATCGTCGAAGGTGAACCGGGGCTTGATGCTGCGGGGTTGCGCCTGCGGCTGGGGGCCGAGGTGCCGGGCGCAGTACTGGACGATCACACCCGCTGGCGCGAACCTCTGGTGGATGCGGCAAAATCGCTGCGGCGGTTGGGCTGGGTCTCGATCCTGCTGATCGGTGGCGCGACGGCGGCAATGATCACGCTGGCCGCGAATGCGTCACTGGCCGCCAACGCGCAGATTATCGAAGTCCTGCGCCTGGTCGGTGCCCGCGACCGTTTTATCGCCCGCGCCTTTGTGCGGCGGTTCACCTACCGGGCGTTCTTTGGCGCGGTTGTGGGGGTTCTGCTGGGGATGACCGGTGTGCTACTGCTGCCCGAAGCATCGGATGCGGGCGGATTTCTGACCGGCCTTGGTTTTCAGGGATTTGGCTGGCTGCTGCCGGCGCTGATACCCTTCCTGGGTGCGACGGTTGCGTTTCTGGCCACCTGGACGGCCGCCAGCCGTAAATTAAAGGAGCTTTCGTGATGGCTACTGCGTTTCAGTGGACCCGCTCATTGATCTTCATGATCGTGATCTACGCATGGATGCTGATCCTGGGTATCGTGTTCGCGCCTTACGCCCTGTTTACAAAACGCGGTGCGCTGCAAGCGTGCAAAACCTATGCCCGCAGCACTTTGTGGCTTGCTCACCGGATGGTCGGCATCCGCAGCGAAGTCCGCGGAGAGGTCCCGGTAGACGAGGTTGTCATCGGTGCCAAACACCAGTCTTTTCTGGATATCATCATCATCTTCAACGCCATACCCCACGGCAAGTTCATCATGAAACGCGAATTGCTGTGGACCCCGATCATCGGCCTTTATGCACGCCGGTTGGGCTGTATCCCGGTCAATCGCGGCAAGAAGGGCGCGGCGGTGGCCAAGATGGTCAAGGACGTGGCCAAGGAATTCACGGAACCCGGCCAACTGGTGATCTATCCGCAGGGCACACGGGTCGCTCCGGGCGTGCATAAACCTTACAAAGTCGGAACCGCTGTTCTGTATGAAGGCCTGGGCTTTCCTTGTGTGCCGGTCGCCACCAATGCCGGGGTGTTCTGGCCGCGCACGGGCGTTATGCGCAAGCCCGGTCTGGCAATCGTCGATTTCCTCGATCCGATCGAACCGGGCGTGGCGCGGGACGCGTTTCTGGGTCGGCTGGAGGATGTGATCGAAACGCGGTCCAATGCGCTGATGAGGGAAGTGGGGTTTGATCCGGATGGAGTTCATTGAAGACATCGCCACGCTCGAAGGGCTCTATGGCACGCCCGGTGCACCGTCGCTGCGCAAAGTGGCACGAAGGCTGACGCCGCTTTACCGCAAGTGGATCATGGCCTCGCGGTTCTGCATCCTCAGCACGGTTGGGTCAGAAGGTGTCGACGGCAGCCCGCGCGGCGATGACGGCCCGGTGGTGGCCGAGCTTGATCCGCAGACCCTGGCCATGCCGGACTGGCGTGGCAACAACCGTCTGGACAGCCTGCGCAACATCGTGCGCGACCCCCGTGTTTCGGTGATGTTCCTGGTGCCGGGGTCAAACAATGTCGTGCGCCTGAACGGAACGGCGCGGCTGACAACGGACGACGCCCTGCGGGACCGGTTTGAAAAGCATGGCAAACGCCCGGCGACTGTCATCGTCATCGAAATAACCGAGGTCTATACCCAATGCGCCCGCGCGCTGATGCGGGCCCGGACCTGGACCTGCGGGGATGAAAGCGCGGGCTTGCCCTCGGCAGGCGACATACTTGCCGAAATGACCGGGGGCGAAGAAGGCGGCGCGCGCTATGATGACGAATGGGGCGCGCGCGCGGCCAGAACAATGTGGTAGCTGCAGCGGTCAGACCGCCGCTGCGCCGATCTTTGACACCTGCGTGATCCAGCGCTCGACATGGCCGGCTTTCGGTGTGCTGGCCCCGGCGAAATAGGTGAAGCGGGTCGGCTTGAAGCCGACGAACCCCAGAATCTGGCCCCGGATCTGACGGATCAGTGCCTGCCGATAGAACAGCCGCATGAACCAGCCCGGCGTATCCGATGTCAGGATGACCCGCGCGGTACGCCCGGACAGCAACGGCGCGGGCAGGCCGGCCATCGTGGTGTTGCGGGTGTCGAAGGTGCGGCCGGGGATGAACATCCGGTCGATCAACCCTTTGAGCTTGGCGGGCAGGCCGCCCCACCACATGGGCGTCGTCAGGACCAGATGGTCGCTCCATTCGAAATCCTGCAGCACTTGTTCCAGAACGGGCTCCAGCGGTTTGAAGTCGTGATAATTGCCCTGGCCGAAATCATGATCGAACTGCAATTCGCTCAGGTGCACCATCCGGACCTCGTGCCCCTTCTTGCGGGCCGCGTCTCCATAAGTCTGGGCGAAGGTACGTGACAGGCTGCTTTCGGCAGGGTGTCCGTCGAGGATGAGAATCTTCTTGGGTTGTTGCATCGGGAATCTCCAAAATTGACCGTGGTCAGTTTATAGGGCAAAAAAATGACCACGGTCAATAAAAAATTTGACCGCGGTCAAAAACTGTGCAATTTAGAGCTATGGCCAAGACCATTCAAAAACGAACGCTGAAGACCCGGGCGCGCATGTTGGCCGCGTCCGAAGAGGTGATTGCCATAGGCGGGTATGAGGCGCTGAGGGTTGAAGAAGTCGTTCAGGCCGCCGGTGTCGCCAAAGGCACGTTCTTTGCGCATTTCCGTGACAAGGATGCGCTGATGGAGATTCTGATCGGTGAAAAGCTGAACGCGTGCCTGGATGTGGCCGAAGCGAACGGCCCGGCCAACACCGTGCCCCAGATGATCCGGGCGCTGGCGCCCGTTCACAAATTCATGACGTCAGAGCGTTATGTGTTCGACCTGATCATCCGGTATTCGGGCGCTGCGGCCATTGCTGAAATCGGACCGATAGCGCATTGCTTTGAAAGGTATTTCCGGGTGGTTGCGGCCTGGCTTGAAACCGCAGATATGCGCAAGGACATTGCGCCGGACCTGCTGGCCGAAGGGGTACAGGCATTTGCCATTCAGGCCATGTCCCTGAAATTCTGCGCGCTGCATGAAACGCAGTGTTTCTCGGACCGGCTCGAAATCTATTTGAACGCGTGGTTGACCCCTGAGGTGTGATCGCGGGGTTTGAGCCCCGCATAGTCTTCAGTTCCGGTCTGGGCAATCAATCTCATCCGCTCGGAAGTCCCCAGGACCCCGCCGCGCAGATGAGCTTGAAACTTCGTATTCTTCCTCAATAAGTGCACTGCGAAAGTCGAACAGTGGCTCTGAGCTCTGCTCAAGGCAGAGAGAAGAACGGGCTGAACGACGTCACAAAAAAGGCGGGCAATAGGGCCCGCCTTTCGCTTGATTACAGTGCGCCCGTCAGCTGTGGATCGGGCCGTCACCGCAGGCCAGCGCAGCCTCGCGCACGGCTTCCGAATAGGTCGGGTGGGCGTGACAGGTCAGCGCCAGATCCTCGGCAGAGGCGCCGAACTCCATCGCCACGCAGACCTCGTGGATCAGGTCGCCCGCCGCCGGACCGATGATATGCGCGCCCAGGATGCGATCGGTTTCCTTGTCGGCCAGAATCTTGACGAAGCCGTCTGCGGCAAAGTTCGCCTTGGCGCGGCCGTTACCCATGAACATGAACTTGCCGACCTTATAGGCGCGGCTCTGTTCTTTCAGGGTTTCTTCGGTCTCGCCCACATTGGCGACTTCGGGCCAGGTGTAGATCACACCCGGGATTACGCCATAATTGACATGGCCATGCTTGCCCGCGACCTGCTCGGCGGCGGCCATGCCCTCATCTTCGGCCTTGTGGGCCAGCATCGGACCTTCGGTCACGTCACCGATGGCGTAGATGCCCGGCACATTGGTCTGCCAGTCCGACCCCACCTTGATCTGGCCGCGCGGGGTCATTTCGACACCCAGAGCCTCAAGCCCCAGACCATCCGAGAACGGCTTGCGGCCGGTGGCGACCAGCACGGTGTCGGCGTCGATCACATGTTCGCTGTCATCCTTGCGCAGTTTGTACGTGACCTTGGCCTTGGTCTTTGTCGCTTCCGTCTTTTGCACCGCAGCGCCCATGACAAATTTCAGACCCTGCTTCTTGAGGATGCGCTGGAATGTCTTCTGCACCTCGGGGTCCATACCCGGCGTGATCACGTCGAGGAACTCGATCACCGTCACCTCGGCACCCAGGCGCTGATAGACCGAGCCTAGCTCCAGCCCGATGACGCCCGCGCCGATGACAACCATCTTTTTCGGAATCTTGCCCAGTGACAGCGCGCCGGTCGATGTCACGACCACCTTCTCATCCACCTCGACACCCGGCAGCGAGGCCGGCTCGGACCCGGACGCAATGATGATGTTTTTGGCTTCGTGAACCTCGTCGCCAACCTTGACCTTTCCGGCGGCAGGGATCGAGCCCCAGCCTTTGAGCCAGTCGATCTTGTTCTTCTTGAACAGGAACTCGATGCCCTTGGTGTTGCCCTCGATGGTCTCTTCCTTGTAGGCCTGCATCTGTTTCCAGTCGACCGACGGGCTTTTGCCCTTCAGGCCCATCTTGGCAAAGTTGTGCTCGGCCTCATGCAGTTGGTGGCTGGCATGCAACAGCGCCTTTGACGGGATGCAGCCCACGTTCAGGCATGTACCGCCCAGCGTCTCGCGTCCTTCGACCACAGCGGTTTTCAGACCCAGCTGGGCACAACGGATGGCGCAGACATAGCCGCCGGGACCGGCGCCGATTACGATGACGTCATAGTTAGCCATTATACTCTCCTAAATCGACCGGGTTACCCGGTGCCGGCACGGCCCCGGCATTGCCGGGGCTGGGCATAATCTTCTTCAAACAGGGTCCAGCAGCTTGATGCTGATATGCGCGATGCCGCCTCGTTCGTGGTGCATCGCCAGTTCCTCGGACCCGAAAAATGCCCTGGCCTTTTCCAGATCCAGAACTTCGAACATGGCGATGGCATGGTCGCGCTGATCGGGGTCGCGCCAGACATGCAGGTCGCGGATGCCCGCGGCTTTGCGCATCGGCTTGTCCTCGCGGAACACTTTCAGCCAGGCATCGAAATCGGCCACGTCGGCCTGCCAGAGTACATGCGTTGCCATGGTCACAGATCCATCAGCAGGCGGCGCGGGTCTTCCAGCGCCTCTTTTACGCGGACAAGGAACGTCACCGCCCCTTTGCCATCCACGATCCGGTGGTCATAGGACAGGGCCAGGTACATCATCGGACGGATCTTGATCTCGCCATTGATGACCATCGGGCGGTCCTGAATCTTATGCATGCCCAGAATACCCGATTGCGGCGGGTTCAGGATCGGCGAGGACATCAGCGAGCCATAAACACCACCATTCGAGATGGTGAACGTGCCGCCCTGCATCTCGGCCATGGACAGCTTTCCGTCACGCGCGCGCCTGCCCTTTTCGGCAATGGCCTTCTCGATCGCTGCAAAAGACATGCTGTCAGCGTCCCGGATGACCGGAACAACCAGACCCTGCGGCGTACCGGCGGCCACGCCCATATGCACGAAGTTCTTGTAGACGATGTCGGTGCCGTCAATCTCGGCATTGACCTCGGGAACTTCTTTCAGCGCATGACAGCAGGCTTTGGTGAAGAAGGACATAAAGCCCAGACGCACGCCGTGCTTTTTCTCGAACTGGTCCTTGTACTGGCTGCGTAGGGCCATCACCTCGGTCATGTCCACCTCGTTATAGGTGGTCAGGATCGCAGCGGTATTCTGCGCGTCCTTCAGGCGCTTGGCGATGGTCTGGCGCAGACGGGTCATGCGCACGCGTTCTTCCCGACCGGTATCCTCTGCCGCGACCGGAGCGCGCGGAGCCTGGGCTGCGGGGGCGGGCACAGCCGCCGCAGGCGCTGGGGCCGAAGCCGTGGCAACCGCTTTTGCGACGTCTTCTTTCATGATCCGCCCGTCGCGGCCCGTGCCGGTCACCTGATCCGCCGACAGGCCAGCTTCGGCCATCGCTTTCTCGGCGGAGGGTGCATTGGCCACGTCCTTGCCGCCGCCGTCACCGGTGCCCGCCGCCGGAGCAGCGGCAGGCGCTGCCGGTGCCGCCGCAGCACCCGCGGCCGCGCCCGAGATCACGGCCAGCTTTGCGGTGGCATCCACGGTCGCGCCTTCAGGCGCCACGATTTCGGCCAGAACACCGGCAGCCGGGGCCGGAACCTCGACCGAGACCTTGTCGGTTTCCAGCTCGCACAGCATTTCGTCCTGCGCGACGCTGTCGCCAACCTGCTTGAACCACGTCGACACGGTTGCCTCGGTCACGGATTCGCCCAGCGTCGGCACCATCACGTCAACGCTGCCACCCGTTGCCGCCGGGGCCGCAGCCGCCGGGGTGGGAGCCGCCGCCGGGGCAGGGGCCGCGCCCTCACCCGCAGCAATCGTCGCCAACAGCGCGTCGACGCCAACCGTTTCACCTTCGGCGGCAACAATTTCGCCCATAACGCCGGCGGCGGGAGAGGGTACCTCGACGGTGACCTTGTCGGTCTCCAGCTCACACAGCATTTCATCTACGGCAACGGCGTCGCCGGGTTTTTTGAACCATGTCGCAACCGTGGCTTCGGTTACCGACTCGCCAAGCGTGGGAACGCGAACTTCAATGGACATCGATTATTTTCCTTCAATGCTCAGCGCTTCGTTCACCAGCGCTTCTTGTTGGGCTTTGTGTTGGCTGGCCAGACCCGTCGCGGGCGAGGCCGAGGTGGCGCGGCCGACATAACGCGGCCTTGTGTGCTTGGCGCCAATGCGGGTCAGGACCCATTCGATATTCGGTTCGATAAACGTCCAGGCCCCCTGGTTCTTGGGTTCTTCCTGACACCAGATGATCTCGGCCCCCTTGAACCGCTCAAGTTCGTTGATCAGCGAGTGCGCCGGGAAGGGGTAATACTGTTCGATCCGCATCAGGTAGACATCGTCGATCCCACGGGCATCGCGTTCTTCCAGCAGGTCGAAATAGACCTTGCCGGAACACATCACGACCCGCTTGATCTTGTCGTCCTTGACCAGCTTGGTGTCCGAATTGCCGTGCTGCGCGTCATCCCACAGCACCCGGTGGAAGCTGGATCCGGTGGTGAACTCTTCCGCCTTGCTGACCGCCAGTTTGTGGCGCAGCAGCGATTTCGGCGTCACCAGGATCAGCGGTTTGCGGAAGGTGCGGTGCAGCTGGCGGCGCAGGATGTGGAAGTAATTCGCAGGTGTCGTACAGTTCGCCACGATCCAGTTGTCCTGACCGCACATCTGCAGGAACCGCTCCAGCCGCGCGGACGAGTGTTCGGGCCCTTGCCCTTCGAACCCGTGCGGCAGCAGGCAGACCAGACCGGACATGCGCAGCCATTTGCTTTCGCCAGAACTGATGAACTGATCGAACATGATCTGGGCTCCGTTGGCGAAATCGCCGAACTGCGCCTCCCACAGGGTCAGCGCGTTGGGCTCCGCCAGCGAGTAGCCGTATTCGAATCCCAGCACCGCATATTCGCTGAGCATCGAGTCGATGACTTCGTAATGCGACTGTCCTTTGCGGACGTTGTTCAGCGGGTAATAGCGTTCCTCGGTTTCCTGATGCACAAAGCCCGAATGGCGCTGGCTGAAGGTGCCGCGCGTTGCGTCCTGCCCGGACAGGCGCACCGGATAGCCCTCGGTCAACAGGGACCCGAAGGCCAGCGCCTCGCCGGTAGCCCAGTCGAACCCGGTGCCGCTGTCAAACATCTTTTTCTTGTGGTCCAGCAGCCGCGCCACGGTCTTGTGCACCGCGATATCCGCCGGCGCGTGGGTCAGGGCATTGCCGATCTCGGCCAGCGTTTCCGGAGTGATCGCGGTGTCGCCGCGCACATATTCCTCTTTGCTTTTGTCCATGTGGGACCAGCGCCCGTCCAGCCAGTCAGCCTTGTTGGGCTTATAGTCCTTGCCGGCCTCGAACTCGTCATTCAGATGCGCCTGGAAGGCGGCCTTCATGTCCTCGATCTCGCCTTCGGGGATCAGGCCGTCTTTGACCAGACGCTCGGTATAGAGGCTCAGCGTGGTCTTATGCGTCTTGATCTTCTTGTACATGATCGGGTTGGTGAACATGGGCTCGTCGCCCTCGTTATGCCCAAACCGGCGATAGCAGAAGATGTCGATGACCACGTCCTTGTGGAACTTCTGGCGGAACTCGGTCGCCACTTTGGCGGCATGTGTCACAGCCTCAGGATCGTCACCGTTCACGTGGAAAATCGGGGCCTCGACCATCAGCGCGATGTCCGTGGGATAGGGGCTGGAGCGACTGAAATGCGGTGCGGTGGTGAAACCGATCTGATTGTTGACCACGATATGCATGGTGCCACCGGTCTTGTGCCCGCGCAGCCCGCTCAGGCCGAACCCTTCGGCCACAACGCCCTGACCGGCAAAGGCAGCATCACCGTGCAGCAGGATGCCCATCACAGCGGTGCGGTCTTCGTCCTTCAACTGATCCTGCTTGGCGCGGACCTTGCCCAGCACCACCGGGTTCACCGCCTCAAGGTGGCTTGGGTTCGCGGTCAGCGAAAGATGCACGCTGTTGCCATCAAACTCGCGGTCGCTGGAGGCACCGAGGTGATATTTCACGTCGCCCGAGCCATCCACATCCTCGGGCTTGAAACTGCCGCCCTGGAATTCGTTGAAGATGGCGCGATAGGGCTTGCGCATCACGTTCGCCAGAATGTTCAGGCGACCCCGGTGCGGCATGCCGATCACGATGTCCCGCACGCCCAGCGCACCGCCGCGTTTGATGATCTGTTCCATCGCGGGGATCAGGGCTTCGCCCCCGTCCAGACCAAACCGCTTGGTGCCCATATACTTGACGTGCAGGAATTTTTCGAAGCCTTCCGCCTCGACCATCTTGTTCAGGATCGCCTTGCGGCCCTCCTTGGTGAACTGGATTTCCTTGCCATAGCCTTCGATCCGCTCTTTCAGCCACGCGGCCTGCTCGGGATTCGAGATATGCATGTATTGCAGCGCGAATGTGCCGCAATAGGTTCGCTTCACGATATCGACGATCTGCCGCATCGAGGCCATCTGCAGCCCCAGCACGTTGTCGATAAAGATCGGCCGGTCCATATCGGCATCGGTGAACCCGTAGGTCTTTGGGTCCAGTTCAGGGTGCGTACTGGCCGCGCGCATGCCCAGCGGGTCCAGATTGGCGGCCAGATGGCCCCGGATGCGGTAAGCCCGGATCAGCATCAGCGCCCGCAGGCTGTCCAGCACCGCGCGCTTGATCTGGTCGTCGCTGACCTCGACGCCCTTGGCGGCAGCCTTGTCCTTGATCTTCTTGCCCGCGGCCTTGGCGTCGATCTCGGCCCATTCCCCGGTCAGCGCTCCGGTCAGATCATCCGCTGGCATCGGTGGCCAGTCGGTCCGCGCCCAGGACGGGCCTTCGGCCTCGCGCTGGATGTCGGGTGCGGCATCACCCATGGCCCGGAAAAACTCGGCCCAGGCGGCGTCTACGGCACCGGGGTCCCTGGTGTACTGGGCATAAAGCTGCTCCAGATATTCGGCATTATGCCCCTGCATAAAGCTTGAGGCATGAAAGGCAGAGTTGGGCGTATGTTCGGTCATTGGGCTACCTCATATGGGTTGGGACCGTATTGGTTGGTGCCTGGCTGGCTGGGGCGGGCCAGCCACCACAGAACCAGGAGGGGCGACACAAACAGGACAAGCAGTGTCGGAATGACGATCAGCAGCGTGGCGCGGGTGAACAGGATGTCCAGATTGCCGCCATGCTGGAAATGGGACGCAAGGCCGATGCCAAAGATCAGAACCGCGCCGGCCCCGAGGATCAGCAGGATCGGCAGCAGAGCATAAAGCCCGCTGCGCCCGGTATCATGCATCCGCCGCCACGCGACGGCCAGATGCGGGAGGAACACGATCAGGGTCACAATGCTCTGCACAGGAGCCGAGGACGTGGCGGTGACGGATTTCACCTCATCGCTCTGGCTGACCGAGACTTGCGTGAAGAACTGCGCGTCGATGATCCCGGCGATAAAGCTCCAAATCACGATGAACAGAAAAAAGAACCAGTATTCGGGCCGCGCGGCACGACCAGAGAAGGTGAAGAACTTGAAGAAACAGGTGCGGATGGCGTCAGAGAAGGTCATTAGACGCCGCCACTCAGAATCTTGCTAGTTGGAGTTCTCACTTGATTAATCCCCACGACGCTCAACTGAATTGCCTAAGGTGGATGTGTAGCACAACTGGGAGAAAACCGATTTCCGGAAACGTCTCGTTTCGAAATGCGGATAGGCGAGTAAATGTGCTTCCCACATGCTCATAGAATTTAATTCTATGTTCATAGCTTTCTCTGCCAGCTCCTTCCGAAGTTTCCTTACCAGAATAGCTAATAGCGCTGGGAACCCGGTCATGATCCGGGCCGAGATAGTACCAAAAATCCAACTTGTTTGAGCTGCTTTGGGTACTAGACGACGAAGTTTTGTAGGCATCAAAAAACTGCCAACTGGCTTCAGACATATGTCTGGGAAACGCAGCGACTATATTTAGTTCGCAATCGAAGCCCGGCTTGGCCGTCGCCATAACGATAGGTTCTGCCGCCTCGTGATCTGAGACTAAACTCGTTCCTTTTTCGTCATTGGCTTTCCATACGACACTGACCAAAGGGGTATGGGGGCTAGTGGACTTCCACGGCTCTCCAGCGAAACGTTCAACCGAGTGATTGGATTGTCTCCGAGAGGTTCGCGATAAATATAGCGCGTCTTCCGCCGTAGCTAGTTGGAGCCTGCTCAAATAAGCCATGGTTCCAGTGTGATCGTTTATGGACGCACTTCGAAGCCCATCCCTTTTGGCAAACGCTGGCAGCGACTTCACGGCAATTCGGTTTAAGTGTTTTACTTGATCAAGATCGATAGACGATATCAACGATAAGTAAGTGGAAAGGTTGGGCCACTTGAAGAACAACTGCGTACTTCTAATTTCGTCGGCGGCATCAGACAACCGGCGACGCCCAAATGCTCTTTCAAGCATTTGAGCTCTATCGCGGCGGCTACCTTTCCGTAGGAGCATTACCCAATCGCTTCCAGCACGGCTTCACCCAGCTGCGCCGGGCTTTCGGCCACAACGATACCGGCCGAGCGCATGGCTTCGATCTTGTCCTCAGCACCGCCCTTGCCACCGGCGACAATCGCGCCCGCGTGGCCCATGCGGCGGCCCGGAGGGGCTGTGCGGCCGGCGATGAAACCGGCGGTCGGCTTCTTGCGGCCCTTCTTGGCCTCATCCGCCAGGAACTGCGCGGCTTCTTCCTCGGCCGAGCCGCCGATCTCACCGATCATGATGATTGAGTGGGTCTCGTCATCCGCCAGGAACCATTCCAGCACGTCGATATGTTCGGTCCCTTTGATCGGGTCGCCGCCGATGCCCACGCAGGTGGACTGGCCCAGACCCACATCGGTGGTCTGCTTGACGGCTTCATAGGTCAGCGTACCCGAACGGGACACAACGCCGACCGAGCCACGCTTGTGGATGTGGCCGGGCATGATGCCGATCTTGCAGGCGTCGGGCGTGATGACACCGGGGCAGTTCGGGCCGATCAGGCGCGAGCTTGAGCCTTCCAGCGCGCGCTTCACCTTCATCATGTCCAGAACCGGAATGCCTTCGGTGATGCAGACGATCACCTCCATCTCGGCATCAATCGCTTCGAGGATCGAGTCAGCCGCGAAGGGCGGCGGAACATAGATCACCGAGGCATTGGCTTCGGTCACAGCTTTGGCTTCGTGGACCGAGTTGAACACGGGCAGGTCAAGATGGGTCATCCCGCCTTTGCCCGGCGTCACGCCGCCGACCATCTTGGTGCCATAAGCAATGGCTTGTTCGGAGTGGAATGTGCCCTGCGAGCCGGTAAAGCCCTGACAGATCACTTTGGTGTTTTCGTCGATGAGGACTGCCATTTTCGTGGCTCCTTATACTGGCGTATATTGCGTTGGAAACGAGCATTCGCGGCTGTCTCGCCATTGGATACCGAATCCTCTGGAAATCGAATCCACGGACTTTGCATCGGCGGTTGCAAAAAACTCGCGTGCATTATGTTGTTTGAAGTAGAAAAGCGACTTGCCGTCCTGCCCGTCACCCGATTCAGAAACACCGCGTTCTGCAATCATGACTTGGCAACCTTGGTTCTTAAGCCTTTCAAAGAACTCTTCCGCATCTTCTAGTTGGGAAAACGGCCGGGAAGCGACATCTGAGGTTTCTGTCCAAGCCCCCCATTCGTGTGGATCGAACCAGTCTACCCAAAACCGGCTAGACATCCATTTATCAGCATGAATTGGCGTCACGGACGAGTTCAACCCTTAACCGCCTTCACGATCTTCTCTGCACCGTCTTTCAGGTTGTCCGCCGCGATCACGTCCAGGCCCGAGGTATTGATGATCTCCTTGCCCTTCTCGACATTCGTGCCTTCCAGACGTACGACCAGCGGAACCTGCAGGCCGACCTCTTTCACCGCGGCGACAACGCCCTCGGCGATGACGTCACAGCGCATGATGCCGCCGAAGATGTTGACCAGAATGCCTTTGACCTGCGGGTCCGAGGTGATGATCTTGAACGCCTCGGTCACCTTCTCCTTGGTGGCGCCACCGCCCACGTCGAGGAAGTTGGCAGGCTCGGCCCCATACAGCTTGATGATGTCCATCGTCGCCATCGCCAGACCCGCACCGTTCACCATGCAGCCGATCTCGCCATCCAGCGCGATGTAGTTGAGGTCGTATTTGCTGGCTTCCAGCTCTTTCGGGTCTTCTTCGGTGGTGTCACGCAGCTCGGCGATATCCGGGTGGCGGTAGACCGCGTTGCCGTCAAAACCGACCTTGGCGTCCAGCACTTTCAGGTCGCCCTTGTCCGAGATGATCAGCGGGTTGATCTCCAGCATCTCCATGTCCTTCTCGACGAAGGCGTTATAGAGCTGGCTCATCAGCTTGACGCATTGCTTGACCTGCGCGCCTTCCAGACCCAGCGAGAAGGCGATGCGGCGGCCGTGATAGGGCTGATAGCCGGTGGCCGGGTCCACCGAGAAGGACAGGATTTTCTCGGGCGTGGCTGCGGCCACCTCTTCGATATCCATTCCGCCTTCGGTCGAGCAGACAAAGGAAATGCGGCTGGTCTGGCGATCCACCAGAAGCGCCAGGTAGAGTTCGCGTTCGATGCCGGACCCGGCCTCGATATAAATGCGGTTGACCTGCTTGCCCGCCGGGCCGGTCTGGTGGGTAACCAGCGTGCGGCCCAGCATCTTCTTGGCTTCCTCGGCCGCTTCTTCGACCGATTTGGTCAGACGGACGCCGCCCTTTTCACCGGCGTCGACCTCTTTGAACGAGCCCTTGCCGCGGCCACCCGCGTGGATCTGTGCTTTGACAACCCACAGAGGGCCGTCCAGTTCACCGGCTGCGGTTTTGGCTTCCTCGGCGCGCAGAACCGCGCGACCTTCGGAGACCGGAGCGCCATAGCTGCGAAGAAGCGCTTTGGCCTGATATTCGTGAATGTTCATCGAAACTGTCCCGTCTGACTACGATTACATCGTTATAGGGGGGTCTAGGGGACAAGGTTAAAGGCTTTTTTGATGATCGGCGGGTTTTTCACGAAGATTTTCAGTATTTGTGATCACAGCTTTTTGGGGTGTGATCACAAAAACAGCGGGCGTTCCGGCTTGATTCGATCATTCACCGGCAGGGGCACAAAAGACATTCAAATAAGGCGTTTGCGACGTTTGCGCCAACATCCGCGACCCGGGTCCCGCTGAAACAGGGCGAAGGGCAAAAGAAAACCGGCCCGCAACGGGGCCGGTTCAATAACTTCGGCGCGATACGTTTAGCCGAGCGAGCTGTCGATGCCCTTACACGCCTCAATCAGGCCCTTCACGGCATTGACCGAGTTGTCGAAACCGGCCTGTTCCTCTTCGTTCAGGGTGATGTTGACGATCTTTTCGATGCCGCCGGCGCCGATCACCGTGGGCACGCCCACATACATGCCGCTCACACCCAGCTCGCCATCGCAATAGGCGGCGCAGGGCAGGACGCGCTTTTGGTCTTTCAGATAGGCCTCGGCCATTTCGATGGCCGAGGTGGCCGGCGCGTAATAGGCCGAGCCGGTTTTCAGCAGGCCGACGATCTCGGCGCCACCGTCACGGGTGCGCTGCACGATTGCGTCCAGCTTGTCCTGCGTGGTCCAGCCCATTTCGACCAGATCGGGCAGCGGGATGCCGGCAACGGTCGAATAGCGCACTGACGGCACCATGGTGTCGCCATGGCCACCCAGAACAAAGGCGGTAACGTCACGCATCGATACTTCGAACTCTTCCGCCAGGAAGTGGCGGAAACGGGCCGAATCCAGAACGCCAGCCATACCGCAGACCTTGTTGTGCGGCAGGCCCGAGAATTCACGCAACGCCCAGACCATCGCGTCCAGCGGATTGGTGATGCAGATGACGAACGCATCGGGTGCGTTGGCGGCGATGCCTTCGCCGACCGATTTCATGACCTTTAGGTTGATGCCCAGCAGGTCGTCGCGGCTCATGCCCGGCTTGCGGGGAACACCGGCGGTCACGATGCAGACATCCGCGCCTGCGATATCGGTATAGGACTGGGTACCCTTCAGCGTGGCGTCGAACCCTTCGGCGGGACCCGATTCAGCGATGTCCAGCGCCTTGCCTTCCGGGATGCCTTCGGCGATGTCGAACAGAACGACGTCACCAAGTTCTTTCATTGCTGCGAGGTGGGCGAGCGTGCCGCCGATCTGACCTGCGCCGATCAGCGCGATCTTGGGTCTGGCCATTTGGAATATCTCCGGTCGGTTTTGAAATCGCGGTTTTGCTAGTCCTTTAAGCCGCATCGCGCAAGGGTCCTGCAACGCGGCATGCGACCGCATACCGTTTGCAACGGTAACGGTGATTGCGCTAAACGGCCTGAGAGACAAGCCTAAAAGCCGGACGTTGCATGTTCGAACTGAACCTGATGTTTTTTGCCGTGGCGATCCCGGCCGTGATCTTTGCGGGTATCTCGAAGGGCGGGTTCGGCTCGGGCGTGGCGTTTGCGTCTTCGTCGATTCTGGCTCTGATCCTGAATCCCGGTCAGGCGCTGGCGCTGATGTTGCCGATCCTGATGGTGATTGATGTAGCCACCCTTGGCCCCTACTGGAAACGCTGGAGCTGGCCGGATTCGCGCCTGCTGATCCTGGGTGCCGTGCCAGGGGTTGCACTGGGGGCCTGGCTGTACCGCGCCACCGATGACGATCTGCTGCGGCTTCTGATCGGTGGAATATCGGTCGGATTCGTGATCTGGCACGTGGCGCAGACCCGGGGTTGGGTGCGCGGATTTACCAACCGTCTGCCGCCTCCTGCCGGGCTGTTTGCCGGGCTGGTCGCGGGGTTCACCAGTTTTGTAAGCCATGCAGGCGGTCCGCCTGCCGCCGTTTACCTGTTGTCACAACGCCTGACGAAGACCGAGTTTCAGGCGAGTACCGTTTTGGTCTTCTGGGTCGTGAATGTCGCGAAATTTGTGCCTTACGCCTATCTGGGTCTGTTCACATGGCACACAGCCCTGGCGGATCTGCTGTTGATCCCGTTCGCGATCCTGGGCGCGTGGCTGGGCGTCCGGGCGCATTTCATGCTGTCCGAACGCCTGTTCTTTGCCATTGCCTATGTGCTGCTGACCCTCACCGGTAGCAAGCTGATCTGGGACGCGCTGACCTAAGCATTGGGCGGCAGCGCCTCGGCCATGTCCTCATAAGCCTGTCCCGAGGCGACAAGGCAGGTCATCCCGTCGGGCAGAGTCACCGTGATCGTCCAACTGCCGCTTTGGTCCGAGGCGTACACCTCCATCACCGCGCCCTGACGCGCGATGCCGATGCCCCGGCGCGTTTCGCCATAGGTTTCAGCCAGCCGCTTCACCACATCCGCACGTGGGGCGCAGGTTCGGGCGTGCACCTGCTGCGCGGCCAGAACCATGATCCCCAGGCCCATCGTCATCTTGAAAAACGTCTTTTTCATCCGCGAACCCCTTTCAATTCCATCTGGCCATCAGGGTGCGGGCCGCGGACCGAAATCCCGTTAAGGCAACGCGCGTTGCGTCCTGAATTGGGTGAATGCTGCGCTGCGGCGATTTTGCGCTTGAACTTTCCGGTAAAAAATGCCCCATTCCGCGCAATAATATTTCAAAGGGAAAGATCAATGGACCCCCGTCAGCGCCCCTATCGTTCGGTTCTCTATATCCCCGGTTCCAAGGACCGGGCGCTGGACAAGGCGCGCACCTTGCCGGTGGACGCGGTCATCTTTGACCTGGAAGATGCGGTCGCTGCGGACGAAAAAGAAAACGCCCGCGAGACGCTCAAGGCGGCGCTGGCCACGGGGGGTTACGGGGCGCGGGTCAGGATTGTGCGCATCAACGGGCTGGATACCGAATGGGGACGCGCAGATGCCGAGGCCGTACGCGGGATGGACGCCGATGTGGTTTTGCTGCCCAAGGTGAACTCTGCGGCTGATGTGGATGCGCTGGCCGCGATCACTGGCGATATCCCGATCTGGGCGATGATGGAAACCCCGCGCGGAATGCTGAACGCCGCCGAGATTGCCGCGCATCCGCTGATGGCGGGCTTTGTCATGGGCACCAACGATCTGGCCAAGGAATTGCAGACCCGGTTCCGCCCTGATCGCCTGCCGTTGATGACCTCGCTGGGTCTGTGTTTGCTGGCCGCCAAGGCCGAAGGGTTGATCATCGTCGATGGTGTCTACAACGCCTTCAAGGATAGCGACGGTCTGGCCGCTGAATGCGCGCAGGGTCGTGATATGGGGTTCGACGGCAAAACCCTGATCCACCCCGCGCAGGTTGACGTCACCAATACAGCCTTTGCGCCATCCGACGCTGAGATCGACCTTGCCAGGCGCCAGATCGCCGCCTTTGAAGAGGTCGAGGCGCAAGGGCAGGGGGTCGCGGTTGTCGACGGCAAGATTGTCGAAAACCTGCACGTTGCAACGGCCCGCGAAATTCTGGCAAAAGCAGAGGCGATTACAGCTTTGCAAGCGGGGTAAGCCAGCATGGGCTTTGTTCTTCTGATTTTGGGTGTGGCGCTGTGGTGGGCCGCACATCTGTTCAAACGCGTGATGCCCGAGCGGCGTGCCGCCATGGGCGACGCGGGCAAGGGCGCGGTTGCGCTGTCGCTGGTGGTTGCGATTTTGCTGATGATTTTCGGCTATCGCAGCGCGGATTCCTTCGATACGATCAACTTCCCTCCGGCCCTGCAGCACATCAACAATCTGCTGGTTCTGATCGCGATCTGGATGATGAGCCCCGCCGGAACCAAGGGACGTATCCTGAACGGTATGCGCCATCCGATGCTGCTTGGGTTTGCGCTTTGGGCCTTTGCGCATTTGCTGGTCAATTACGATCCGGCCTCGCTTATCCTGTTTGGCGGTTTGCTGGCCTGGGCCGTGGTGGAAATGATCACGATCAACCGCTCGGAACCCGACTGGACACCCGGCGCGCCCGGAACCTATGGCAAGGACGCCATGTTCTTCGTGGGGTCGATCGTTCTGTTGGGCGTCATCGGGTATATCCACGGGCTGGTCGGCCCGTCGCCGTTCCCCTCGTAAGGACCTGACAACATGACACAACTCTACCGTCTGCTGACCGAAGAGGACACATCCGCCTTCTGTCACAAAGTGTCGGATGCGCTGGCGAAAGGGTGGTCGCTTTATGGCGATCCGTCTTATGCCTATGACGCCGCCAGTGGTGTGATGCGCTGTGCGCAGGCCGTGACCAAAGTGGTTGAGGCCGAGTATTCCCCTGAAATGAAACTGGGACAGCAATAATGGCAAAAACCAATCCGGGCCGCTTTTTCGAGGATTACACCGTCGGTCAGGTGCTGCATCACGCGGTGCCGCGCACCGTGACCAATGGAGAGCGGGCGTTGTACCATGCGCTCTATCCGGCTCGGCATGCGCTGTATTCCTCGGACGCGTTCGCCCGGAATTGCGGCCTGCCGCAAAGTCCGATCGACGATCTTGCGGCCTTCCACGTGGTCTTTGGCAAGACCGTGCCGGATATCTCGCTGAACGCGGTGGCCAATCTGGGTTACGCCGAGGGGCGCTGGCTGAAGCCGGTTTATCCCGGTGATACGCTGCGGTCCGAATCCGAAGTGATCGGTCTCAAGCAGAATTCCAACGGCAAGACCGGCGTGGTTTGGGTGCGCACCCGTGGTCTGAACCAGCGCGACGAAGTTGTGATCGAATACGTGCGCTGGGTGATGGTGCGCAAATCGAACCCCGACGCCCCGGCACCGGCAACGGTCATGCCTGAATTGAAGCCGGCGCTCGACCCGCAGGATTTGGTGGTGCCAGAAGGGTTGAACTTTTCGGAATACGATTTTGCCCAGTCTGGCGAGGCGCATCGTCTGGGCGATTACGAAATCGGGGAAACCATCGACCATGTCGATGGCGTCACCGTGGAAGAGGCCGAGCATATGCTGGCCACCCGTCTGTGGCAGAACACGGCCAAGGTGCATTTCGACCTGACCTTCCGCCCCGACGGGCGGCTGATCTATGGCGGTCACGTGATCTCGATGGCGCGCGCGCTGTCGTTCAATGGCCTGGCAAACGCGCAAATGATCGTGGGGCTGAACGGTGGCGCCCATGCAAACCCGTGTTTTGCCGGCGATACCATCAAAGCCTGGTCCGAGGTTCTGGAGAAGGCCGAAACCGCCGTGCCCGGCGTTGGTGCCATTCGTCTGCGGTTGGTGGCCATCAAGGGCGGCGAGCCGTTTTCGCTGAAGAATGCGGATGGCCGATATATGCCTGAC
The DNA here is from genome assembly GCF_056158465.1 of Ruegeria sp. ABV4_181. NCBI lineage: Bacteria > Pseudomonadati > Pseudomonadota > Alphaproteobacteria > Rhodobacterales > Roseobacteraceae > Ruegeria > Ruegeria sp. ABV4_181. The sequence continues at coordinate 194,502 of NZ_JBSWTI010000002.1, read as the reverse complement.
GTGTTGCTAGACCTGGATTATTGGGCCTTGATGCCGGTTTGATAGCTGTCGGTGACATTCATTTGAACGCAGCCTGCCACATTCATGCTAGGCTGTGTTCATGGTCCTGCTTCGCTCTGCCGTCACTTGCCTGTTTCTGACTCCGCCCGCCATGGCGTGCGACCTTGCACTGGCCTTGGCGGTGGATGTGTCCGGCTCCGTCGATTCAACGGAATACCGCATCCAGATGGACGGTCTGGCCGCCGGTTTGCGCGACCCGGTGGTGTCCGAGGCGCTGTTGCGCGGGCAGGCGCGTCTGATGCTGGTGCAATGGACCGGATCGTCGCGGCAGAAGGTCACGATTCCCTGGACCCATATCGACAGTTTCGACACGCTGGATCGTTTTGCCGATCAGGTGGCCGCTGACCCAAGGGTCTGGCGCAACTTCTCCACGGCGATCGGCGAGGCGCTGGAAATGACCATGTCCAGTTTTGATGCCGTCGCCGAGTGCAAGCGCCACCTGATCGACATCTCGGGCGACGGGGTATCGAATGAAGGGGTGGAACCGTCCGAAGTGCACAGCGTTCTGCGGACCCGGGGGGTGACCGTGAACGCCATTGCCATCGAAGAAAGCGAACCTGACCTGACCGCTTATTTCTTTGAAAACGTGATCGTGGGCGAGGGCGCATTTGTGGTTTCGGCCACAGGATTCGCCGACTATCCAGAGCGCATCCGCAAGAAGCTGTTGCGCGAAGTCACCCAGCAAACAGCCGGCATAGACTAGGCCTGCCAGAGATTCGGTGCTGTCGGCGCTAACACCGCGGCGGCGCATTTTCTTTTGTGATCACGACAATATTTTGTGTGATCACATTCAGGCAATATCCGGGATTTTGCACCAATTATTGGTTTTTTTGCAATTGCAGCACGTGACAGAGGGGCAAAAACAAGTAAAACCTTCGGAAGCCAACCGAAAAGGAGCCGCCATGGCCGATGTCAATCGGGGCAACCGCCCGTTATCGCCGCACCTGTCGATCTACCGTCCACAGCTGACCTCGGTCACGTCCATCCTGACGCGGATCACAGGAAACGCGCTGATCGTAGCAGCCCTGCTGATCGTCTGGTGGTTTTTGGCCGCAGCGACGTCGCCCGAGGCTTTCGATCGCGCGAACTGGTGGCTGACCTCGGTTCTGGGCGATCTGGTGATGGCGTTTTCGCTTTGGGGTCTGTGGTACCACACGCTGGCCGGTGTCCGTCACCTGATCTGGGACAATGCGGTCGGGCTGGATTTGCCCACCGCGGAAAAGCTGGGTTGGGCGGTTGTGATCGGTTCGGTCCTTCTGACCCTGATCACCCTGCTGATCGTTGCGTGAAGGAGGCCTGACATGCGTTTTCTGACAGACCGCAAACGTGCGACCGGCCTGGGTTCGGCCAAGGCGGGAACGGCTCATTTCTGGCGGATGAAGGTCAGTTCGGTGGCTTTGCTGATCCTCGTTCCGCTGTTCATCTTCACATTCGGCCCGGTTCTGGGTCAGCCCTATGACGTGGTGCTGGACTATTACGCGCGCCCGTTCCCGGCCATTGTTGCCGCGCTGACGCTGGTGATCGGATTCAAGCACTTTGCCGAGGGCGCTCAGGTTATGCTTGAGGACTATGTCCACGGCACCATGGAAAAGGTGCTGATCATCCTCACCACCTGTCTGTCTTACGGTGCGGCAGCGGCTGGCCTATTCGCCATCGCGCGCATCGCCCTTTAATTCCCGGAGCTGAAAGAAATGGCTGCATACGAATACGAAACGCATGAATATGACGTGGTCGTTGTCGGCGCCGGCGGGGCGGGTCTGCGGGCCACGCTGGGCATGGCGGAACAGGGGCTGCGCACCGCCTGTGTGACCAAGGTTTTCCCGACGCGTTCGCACACCGTCGCCGCACAGGGCGGCATCGCCGCATCGCTGTCGAACATGGGACCCGACCACTGGCAGTGGCACATGTACGACACCGTCAAGGGCTCGGACTGGCTGGGGGACACCGACGCGATGGAATACCTCGCGCGGGAAGCTCCCAAGGCCGTTTACGAGTTGGAACACTATGGCGTGCCCTTCAGCCGGACCGAGGAAGGCAAGATCTATCAGCGCCCCTTTGGCGGCCACACAACCGAGTTCGGCGAAGGCCCCGCCGTGCAGCGCACCTGCGCCGCAGCGGACCGGACCGGCCATGCGATCCTGCACACGCTATACGGTCAGTCGCTGAAGAATAACGCCGAGTTCTACATCGAATATTTCGCCATCGACCTGATCATGTCCGAGGACGGACAGTGTCAGGGCGTCGTCTGCTGGAAGCTCGACGACGGCACGATGCATGTCTTCAACGCCAAGATGGTTGTTCTGGCAACCGGTGGCTATGGCCGGGCGTATTTCAGCGCCACCTCGGCCCATACCTGTACCGGCGACGGCGGCGGCATGGTGGCCCGAGCGGGTCTGGCGCTGCAGGATATGGAATTCGTGCAGTTCCACCCGACCGGCATCTATGGCTCGGGCTGCCTGATAACCGAAGGCGCGCGGGGTGAGGGCGGATACCTGACCAACTCGGAAGGCGAGCGGTTCATGGAGCGTTATGCGCCCCAGTACAAGGACCTGGCGCCACGCGATTATGTCTCGCGCTCGATGACCATGGAAATCCGCGAAGGGCGCGGCCATGGCGACGACGGCGACCACATCCACCTGAACCTCAGCCACCTGCCGGCTGAGGCGCTGGCGGAGCGTTTGCCGGGCATTTCCGAATCCGCGCGCGTGTTTGCCGGGGTGGACGTGACGAAAGAGCCGATCCCGGTTCTGCCGACAGTTCATTACAATATGGGCGGTATCCCGACGAACTATTGGGGTGAGGTACTGAACCCGACCGCCGACAACCCGACCGCAGTGGTGCCGGGGCTGATGGCCGTGGGCGAGGCCGGATGTGCCTCGGTCCATGGCGCAAATCGTCTGGGCTCCAACTCGCTGATCGACCTCGTGGTGTTTGGACGCGCGGCAGCAATCCGCGCGGGCAAGGTCGTGGATGCCGACGCGGCGAATCCGGTTCTGAACCAGGCTTCGGTAGACAAAGCGTTTGATCGGTTCGATGCGGTCCGCAATGCCAGCGGCGCGGTTCCGACCGCCGATCTGCGGCTTGAGATGCAGAAGACCATGCAAGAGGACGCGGCCGTGTTCCGGACCGCCAAGACCATGGCCGAAGGCGTCGAAAAGATGACCGCAATTGCCGCCAAACTGGATGACCTGAAAGTGTCTGACCGGTCGCTGGTCTGGAACAGTGACCTGATGGAAACGCTGGAGCTGACCAACCTGATGCCCAGTGCGCTGGCCACCATCGTCGGTGCCGAGGCGCGCAAGGAATCCCGCGGTGCCCACGCGCATGAGGATTTCACCGAGCGCGATGACGAAAACTGGCGTGTCCATACCGTCTCACGGGTCGAAGGCAACACGGTTGAACTCAGCTATCGTCCTGTGATCACGGATCCGTTGACTACAGAAGACGAAGGCGGAATCAGCCTGCAGAAGATTGCGCCAAAGGCGCGGACATTCTGAATCGGACCGGCAGCATCACCCGCGATTGCGGGTGGTGCACCACCTGATGGTTCGACCAGTCCGCCTAGACATCGAACAGACCGCTGTCGACCCTTGCGAAAAGGACATCACAATCGGCGGCACCGGGCCGGACTGGACGAATGAAATCCAGGATTTCGAACCCGTTTTCCGCCATGCAAGCCACGAAATCCGAAAACCGGTATCCGTTTTCATATCTGGGCCTGACCGATGTTTCCGCGATGACAAATTGCGTCTGTTTCAGGGTTTCCGAAGCGCCGCGAATGACCTCGATCTCGTAACCTTCGGTGTCGATCTTTATGCCAAACGGGCCACTATAGTCTTTGGAAATTGCGTCCAGCGTGCGAACCGGTACATCGCGACGCTCAACATCGGCAAAGATCGCCGCGTAATTGTCGGTATAATTCATGACCGATGCCCGGCTGTGGCGTGCCCGGGCTTCGGTTGACGGGACATTCAGCGTCACGCTTCCGTCTTCGCTGCCGGCCGCAATGCAGTAGAAATCAAAATCAATGGTCTCGCGCCAGCGCTCGACTTTTTCCTCGCTTTCCGCCACCGGATCGATCAGCACAAACTTTGCATCCTGAAACGCCATGTACAAAGGCGGGGTACCGGCATCCACCCCGATGTCGATTATCGTTTTGGGGCTGAATTTATAGCCGGACAGCAGACGGGCGTCCATTTCGGTCCGCTCAATGGCATAGCCGCTGCGCGCAAGGCGCCGGATGATCCGCATCGGGCGGTCGGCGATCTGAGCCCCGGCCGGATTGATCGACGAAATCTCAAGCCCCAGTGATTTCAGGGCTTTGACAAAGTCGAACGGGTTGGCAAGTGCCATTGGGTGCTCCTTATTGCGGGGCGCGGCGCCGCGCGTGGTCCGGATTGAAATTGCCTGATAACACGTTATGAGGCCACGGCTTACAGCAATTCCGACAATGCGCGCTTCAGGTCGCCGGAAATGCGGGCCGGGCTGCGTTCTTTGGCAAATTCGAAACACGCACGCCGTTTCGCGATCAGCTCTTCCTCGGGCATCTCGATCACATGCTTCATCATCCGGATCAATCCCCGGTGATTTTGCGTTGAATACAGCAGGTCGTGACACTCTTCCGGGGTCGTCTGTCTGTGCGGTTCGATATCTGGCCCGATAATCGGCAGGCCAAAGGTCTGCGCCAGCATGGCGGTGCCGGATGTGAAGGTTGTCGTCGACGGCAAGACATAGGCATGCGCGCCGGAAAATACGGCAGGTATGTCCTGATCCGGGATGCGGTCGGGGATGACGGTGACTTTCGGGTTGCTCTGCATCTGGCGCATCAGGTGGCGCCCGGGCCAGAACACCCGGCCAACCACCGACAAATGAAAGTCATAACCCCGGTTCACCAGCTTTTTTGCAGCATGTTCCAGCCGCTCAAGCTCGCGGTTCCCGCGCATGGTTCCAAAGGTCAAAAACCGGGTAAAATCGCGATGCGCCATCGGGCGATTGATCGTCGAGTCCTCGGGCTCATAGACACCCAGATAGCTGGGATGCGGGATCAACCGGATTTTGCCGGGGTCCGCGCCGTAAACCTCGATCATATGCTGGCGGGCGTGCGGTGTGTGCACATGAATCAGATCGACCAGATCGGAAAGCTGCTGGCGAACGGCGCGAAAGCCGTCGCTTTGGCTGGTCCGTGAATGTGCGAACCGATTGTGAATTGTCCAGATGACGCGCCCGCCCTGATCCTGAAACCCTTTCAGCTGGTCCCGCGCACGCAGAAACCCCTGATCCGGTGGTGCGCCATCTTCATCCGGCATGCGAAAAAGCCGGTCGTCCCAATGGAGGTGAACAATGTCATTCTCGGACCGGAACTCGGGTCTTCCAAAGCTGTTGATTTCCGCGTTTCGTGCCGCCGCCAGCGTAAATTCCGGCGCGCAGGACATGTACATCATGTTCTGATACGGGTTTTTTGTGCCGTAGGGGATGTTGACGACTTTGCTTGGCATTCACTGTCCTGAAACCGGCCCAATCTGTTTTCGATCGGGCAAGGTGGGCTCCCATTACGCGGTGGGTTCATGAAGGCGATTTTGCCCAATTTTCTTGACTGTTTTCAAGGCAAAACGGTTGGCTTTCGGGGTCTCAGCGTGTATCCATTTACGGGAATTTAGCGAGGTCGGAAATGGTACAACTCACCCTGCCAAAAAATTCCCGGATCACCACCGGTAAAACCTGGCCCAAGCCGGAAGGTGCCAGCAACGTTCGCAAGTTTCAGATCTATCGCTGGAACCCCGACGATGGGCAGAATCCCCGGGTGGATACCTATTTCGTTGATATGGACAATTGCGGCCCGATGGTTCTGGACGCGCTGATCAAGATCAAGAACGAGATCGATCCGACCCTGACCTTCCGCCGGTCCTGCCGCGAAGGCATCTGCGGGTCCTGCGCGATGAATATCGACGGGATCAACACGCTGGCCTGTATCTACGGCATGGATGAGATCAAGGGTGATGTGAAGATTTACCCGTTGCCGCACATGCCGGTCGTCAAGGACCTGATCCCCGACCTGACCCATTTCTACGCGCAGCACGCCAGTATCATGCCGTGGCTGGAAACCAAGACCAACCGGCCGGCGAAGGAATGGAAGCAGTCCATCGAAGACCGTAAGAAGCTGGATGGTCTCTATGAATGCGTGATGTGCGCCAGCTGTTCGACGTCGTGCCCCAGCTACTGGTGGAACGGAGATCGCTATCTTGGCCCCGCCGCGTTGCTGCATGCTTACCGCTGGATCATCGACAGCCGGGACGAGGCCACGGGTGAGCGTCTGGACGATCTGGAAGATCCGTTCAAACTGTACCGCTGCCACACGATCATGAACTGTGCAAAGACCTGCCCGAAGGGATTGAATCCGGCCAAGGCGATTGCAGAGATCAAGAAGATGATGGTCGAACGGGCGGTCTGATCGCCGGGCTTTGCAACCAGCGCATAGCGTGAATGCGGAAATATGCCATGCGCTGATCCCTGTTCGGACCTATCTTTCGGACAGGGAGGGGTGATGAAACCGAAACGGAATCGCTCCGATGCAGACACGAAATTCTGAAAACAAGACACCTGCGGCTGAAGCCCTTGAACTGCTGGAACAGGCATGGGCCTATTACAGCCCGGAACAAAAGCAGCCGACCACGCAGCGCGAACCCGACTTGTTCGAATACGCAAACGCCGCCTGATCCGACCTTCCGAAACTTGCAAATCCGAACCAAAGCGGGCAATGAATCGGCATGCCCGTTTTGTTGCTCATACTGGCCGCCGGAGTGTTCGCCTATTTTCTGTGGCGGGCGCGTTCATCGTCCTTGACCCGGGATTGCCGTTGGCGGCAACACCGAAAGGAAGGGGTCTGGGTCTGCGCCTTTTGCGGGGCGCAGCAGGAAGGGGCCGATACACCGACCCGCTGCCTGCGCAGCCCCTAGGGGCGGCGCCCTCAATCAGCTATTAGGCGGCCTCCGAAAAGGCCGCGTGCAGCGCAATTTCGACCATATCGCCAAAACTGCTCTCGCGCTCGGATGACGGCAAAGCCTCGCCAGTCAGCAAATGGTCGGAAACGGTGAGCACGGCCAGAGCCCGACATTTGTGACGCGCCGCCAGAATGTAAAGCTCGGCGGCTTCCATCTCGACCCCAAGAATTCCATGCCGGACCATCTGTTCATTCAGATCCGGACGCTCATCATAGAATACATCGGACGAGTAGATCCCGCCGACATGCGTGGGTGTTCCCTTGGCCGCCGCGGCCCGAGCAGCGGCCTGAAGCAGACCCCAATCGGCGCAAGGGGCAAAGTTCATCTCTTTCATGATACCGCGTGACGGAGTGCTGAGCGTCGTTGATGTCATCGCCAGAATGACGTCGCGGACCTTGATGCTGTCCTGCATTCCACCGCAGGACCCGATGCGAATCAGAGTCTTCGCCCCGAAATCCCGGATCAGTTCGTTGGCATAAATCGACAGGGACGGCATGCCCATGCCGCTGCCCTGAATTGTAACCGGATTTCCCTTCCAGCTTCCGGTAAAACCCAGCATTCCGCGCACGTTATTGACCAGTTTTGGCTGGTCCAAAAACGTCTCTGCCGCCCATTTTGCCCGATACGGATCACCTGGCATTAATACGGTTTCAGCGATATCGCCTTTTTCGGCGCCAATATGAATTGTCATTTCGAAACCAATTCCTGTCAGATTTCCAAATCAGAAATATCCGCACCCGATTGCAGAGCATCGTAAATCCACTGTGGTTTGCGTCCGCGCCCTGACCAGGTCTGTTCCGGGTTCGCGGGGTTTCTGTATTTCGCGCTTGCTTTCAAACTCTTAGGGCCTTTGGTGCCTTCGCTCGACAATTCAGAAAGCGAGTACCCGAATTCAGCGGCCGCTTTTTCGGCCGCTTTCAAAGCTTCTTTACGCTCTCGTTTTTCGGCGCTTCTCAGCGCCCTTTCAACCTGATCGCGCAATTCAAGAAGTTCTTTGCGCGACATTTTGTCTAGGTTGATCGCCATTTTATTCTCCAATTCGAAATTTGACTTCGGCGGACGCGCTTTCACCGTAATTCTAATTTCGGAAATTATCTATCCCTTTCGTCAAAGGAATAGAGGCAGAGAAATCAATTGATCGTACGAAAGTTACTCCGCCGCGAGGGTCTGCGGATCAACCAGCGTGACGATATCCCCCATGATCGCGTTCAGTTCAAAATTCTTGGGGGTATAGATTTTGGAAACACCCATCGCCTTCAGCTTGGCTGCGTCGTCGTCCGGGATGATGCCGCCGACAACCACCGGGACGTTGTCCAGCCCGGCCTCGCGCAGGCGGGCCATGACATCCTGCACCAGCGGGACGTGGCTGCCCGACAGGATCGACAGGCCAATCACATGCGCCTTGTCCTCGATTGCGGCGGTCACGATTTCCTCGGGTGTCAGGCGAATTCCCTCGTAACTGATGTCCATGCCGCAGTCGCGGGCGCGAAAGGCGATCTGCTCGGCCCCGTTGGAATGTCCGTCCAGACCGGGCTTGCCGACCAGGAACTTCAGGCGGCGGCCCAGCTTGTCGCTGACCGTGTCCACCGCTGCGCGCAGGTCGTCCAGACCTTCGGTTTTGTTCGATACCGAGCCGGACACGCCGGTCGGGCCGCGATAGGTGCCGTAGACCTTGCGCATTTCCTCGGCCCATTCACCAGTGGTGACGCCGGCCTTTGCTGCGGCGATTGAGGGTTCCATCACATTGGCCCCGGATTGCGCCGCCTGCCGTAGCGCGGCCAGAGCCGCTGATACGGCTGCGTTGTCGCGTTCCGCACGCCATGCGTTCAGCCGGTCGATCTGTTCCTGCTCTACCGCCGGATCGACGACCATGATGCCGCCGTCCTCGGTCTGCAATGGCGAGGCTTCGCCATCTGTCCATTTGTTTACGCCAACTACAACAGTTTCGTTCCGCTCGATCCGGTTCAGGCGTTCGGCGTTTGAATCGACCAGACGGGATTTCATGTATTCGATCGAAGCGACCGCGCCCCCCATCGAATCCAGATTTGCCAGTTCAGCACGGGCGCCCTTTTTCAGTTCTTCGACCTTGGCGTCCACAGCCGGGTTGCCGTCGAACAGATCTCCATATTCCAGCAGGTCGGTTTCATAAGCCAGAATCTGCTGCATCCGCATCGACCACTGCTGATCCCACGGGCGCGGTAGGCCGAGCGCCTCGTTCCAGGCGGGCAATTGGACAGCCCGGGCGCGCGCCTTTTTCGACAGGGTCACGGCCAGCATCTCGATCAGGATACGGTAAACGTTGTTTTCCGGCTGCTGTTCGGTCAGGCCGAGCGAATTCACCTGAACGCCATATCGGAATCGACGGAATTTCGGGTTTTCCACGCCATAGCGCTGTTGCAGAATTTCATCCCAAAGGTCGACAAAGGCGCGCATTTTGCACATTTCGGTAACAAACCGAATGCCCGCGTTCACGAAGAACGAAATCCGCCCGCAAAGGGCTGGAAAATCCTCAGCCGGGACGCGGGGGCGCAATTCGTCCAGAACGGCAATGGCGGTGGCCAGCGCATAGGCCAGTTCCTGTTCAGGCGTCGCACCGGCCTCTTGCAGGTGATAGGAACACACGTTCATCGGGTTCCATTTCGGCACGTTGGAATAGCAATACTCGGCCACATCCGCGATCATTTTCAGGGATGGTTTCGGCGGGCAGACATAGGTACCGCGGCTCAGGTATTCCTTGATCAGATCGTTCTGAACCGTGCCCTGCAGCTTGGAGATATCCGCGCCCTGTTCTTCCGCCACAGCGATATAAAGCGCCAGCAGCCAGGGCGCTGTCGCGTTGATCGTCATGGAAGTGTTCATCTGTTCCAGCGGAATTTGATCGAACAGAACCCGCATGTCGCCCAGATGCCCGATCGGCACACCGACTTTGCCCACCTCGCCGCGCGCCAGCGTGTGATCGCTGTCATAACCCGTTTGCGTCGGCAGATCGAACGCCACGGACAACCCGGTCTGCCCCTTGGCCAGATTGCCCCGGTACAACGCGTTCGAGGCTTTGGCGGTGGAATGACCGGCATAGGTTCGGATGAGCCAGGGGCGATCTTTCTGCGTCTGCGTCATGGCGGAGCCTCGTGTTTCGGGTGGGCAACAAAATTACGTACAGGGGTTCTAAAGCGCAATTTTTGGGACATGTCAATTCGCTGCGTCGCGGCATAGTGGGTTCTTCTGTTTGTAGGACGAAACGTTTGGTGGCAGGGTGCGGGGCATGACCCAGACCGTGGAACTTCCGCTGTGGCTGTTTTTGCTGATCGTGGTGTTTGCCGCGGTCACACTTGCCTCGCATTTCCTGTTTCCTTCGGTGAGATGGTTTTTTCGCCGGCGCCTGGAGCGCGCGGTGAAGCGTCTGAACACCCGCCTGCAGCGGCCGATTCAGCCTTTCAAACTGGCGCGGCGTCACGACATGATCCAGCGACTGATCTATGATCCGCAGGTCGGACAGGCCGTGCAGGCCCACGCGCAGGAGACCGGAATTCCCGAGGCGGTCGCCTTTGAGCAGGCCCGGCGTTACGCCCGCGAGATTGTGCCATCCTTTTCCGCAGTGGCCTATTTCAGTGTCGCAATCCGGTTGGCCCGGATGCTGAGCAATGCGTTTTATGACGTGCGGCTGAGTTACAAGGACGAAGACGCGCTGAAGGGCATCGACCCGGATGCGACGGTCGTTTTTGTCATGAACCACCGCAGCAACATGGATTATGTTCTGGTCACTTATCTGGCCGCACAGCAATCCGCACTGTCTTATGCGGTGGGGGAATGGGCCCGTGTCTGGCCGCTCAGCCGCCTGATACGGGCCATGGGGGCTTATTTCATCCGGCGCAAGTCAGGCAGTGATCTGTATCGTCAGGTCCTGGCGTGTTACGTCCGCCACGCGACCGAGGCAGGCGTGACACAGGCAATGTTCCCGGAAGGCGGGCTGAGCCTGACCGGGGCGTTGGGGCGACCGAAACTGGGCCTGCTGAAATATATCATCGACGGCACCGCGCAGGATGGGCAGGATGTTGTGTTCGTTCCGGTCGCGCTGAATTATGACCGCGTGCTGGAAGACACGATTCTGACCAAGGCCGCGCTGGGAACGCAAAGACGGTTTCGCGCCCGTATCGGGGTCATCACCAGATGGATCCTCAAGCAGATCGCGCGACGGCTGGTCGGGCGGTACAAACGGTTTGGGATGGCCTCGGTCCGATACGGTCAGCCGATTTCGCTGCGGACTTTCCGCAAAGCGCATGAGAAGGACCTGATGACAGACCTGGCCAGGGATCTGATGGCCGGGATCGCGGCGGAAATTCCACTTGTGCCAGGTCCTGCGGCATGCTGGCTGCTGCGCGAAAAGGGGGAAATGCCCGAAGCGGACGCTGTTGAGGTGATCGCCAATCTGATGCGACGTGACGGAATTTCCACAACCCCGGACCGTGAACCTGTCCGGGCCGCCATAGATCAGCTGGTCGAGCGTCGTATTCTGAACCGCAGCGGCGGAGTATTATCCCTGTCAGGTCAAAGGGTTGATCTTCTGGAATTCTACGCAGCCTCGGCGCCGCTGAACGCAAAGCAAGTCATTGCTGCGACTGCGAAAGAAATTTCTGCATCCGCTGGGTCATAAAATTACAAAATGACGGCGAAATCTATTGCAATATTTCTTTTAGCCCAATATCTCATCCATAATGCAAGCGATTCTGCATCGCGGCAAAGGTTTAGGAGACAAGGAGGCCAACATGGCTTTGGACACCGACAGCGGCATCGCGTCGTACGAGGCACCGGAAAAAGACCTCTATGAAATGGGTGAAATCCCTCCGATGGGATTCGTCCCCAAGAAAATGTACGCCTGGGCTATCCGCAAAGAGCGTCACGGCGAACCCAACACGGCCATGCAGCTGGAAGTGGTGGATGTACCCAAGCTGGACAGCCACGAAGTGCTGGTTCTGGTGATGGCGGCCGGCGTCAACTACAACGGCGTCTGGGCGTCGCTGGGCAAGCCGATCAGCCCGTTTGATGGTCACGGTCAGCCGTTCCACATCGCCGGTTCCGACGCATCGGGCATCGTTTGGGCGGTTGGTGACAAGGTGCGCCGCTGGAAAGTCGGCGATGAGGTTGTGATCCATTGCAACCAGGACGACGGCGACGACGAGGCTTGCAACGGTGGCGACCCGATGTATTCGGACAGCCAGCGGATCTGGGGCTATGAGACGCCGGATGGCTCGTTTGCCCAGTTTACCAATGTGCAGGCCCAGCAGCTGATGCCGCGCCCCAAGCACCTGACCTGGGAAGAAAGCGCCTGCTACACGCTAACGCTGGCCACCGCCTACCGGATGCTGTTCGGGCACGAGCCGCATGACCTGAAGCCGGGTCAGAACGTTCTGGTCTGGGGCGCGTCGGGCGGTCTGGGGTCTTATGCGATCCAGCTCATCAATACCGCGGGTGCAAATGCGATTGGCGTGATCTCGGACGAAAGCAAGCGCGACTTCGTCATGGGACTGGGCGCAAAAGGCGTCATCAACCGCAAGGATTTCAACTGCTGGGGTCAATTGCCCACGGTCAACACGCCGGAATACGCCGAGTGGTTCAAGGAGGCCCGCAAGTTCGGCAAGGCCATCTGGGACATCACCGGCAAGGGCGTGAATGTCGACTTGGTGTTCGAACACCCGGGCGAAAGCACTTTCCCGGTGTCCACGTTTGTGGTGAAAAAGGGCGGCATGGTCGTGATCTGCGCTGGCACCACCGGCTATAACCTGACCTTCGACGTACGCTATATGTGGATGCACCAGAAACGCCTGCAGGGCTCGCATTTTGCCCACCTCAAACAGGCATCCGCCGCGAACCAGTTGATGGTCGAGCGCCGTCTGGATCCCTGCATGTCCGAGGTGTTTTCCTGGAGCGACCTGCCCGAGGCGCATATGAAGATGATGCGGAACGAACATAAGCCCGGCAATATGTCGGTTCTGGTTCAGGCCCCGCGGACGGGAATGCGCACTTTGGAAGAGGTTCTGGACGCGCGCGGGTAATTCACCAGAAAAAATGATCCAGCGCCCGCGAATCGCCCTGTCGGTTCTCGGGCGCTGAGTTTTTGGCGGTGATGTTAAATTTTTCAATGGGTTACAGATCGCACCCCCGCTGTTTTTGGGGAGTAGAAACCAGTGAATAGGCTGAAAAATACCTTACATGCTATGGTTGTGTTAACCCTTCGTTAACCGTTTCGGAGAGACCCTGATGGCGCAGAATGAGTGGATACTGGACGTTTTGTCGGACCTCAACGCCTTCGCTGTTGAGAACGGTTTGATCGCGCTCGCCGAGCAGCTGGATGACACCAAGCTGATCGCCGCCGCCGAGATTGCGTCCATGCAGACTGAGGTACGGGCGCCCGCGGATGGGAATAAATCTCGATATGGGCCAGGTCCTGGAGGACTTGGAAAACACCAGCACGCTTGACGAATTAAGCGACGTTGCGGTCCGGTTGCGGGATCGGCTGCAAGTTGAACATCTGATTTACCATTGGGTCGATGGTGCCGGCGATCAATACGGCTATACGACCTATCCCGATGCCTGGGCCGCACGTTATCAGGAAAGAAATTACCACCGAATTGATCCGGTCATATTGGGGTGTTTCCAACGGTTCCACCCGGTGGATTGGAAAACGCTGGACTGGTCCGGCAAAGTGGCGAAAGCCTTCTTGCAGGATGCCCGCAGCCACGGGGTCGGCAATCAGGGGTATTCGATCCCGATCCGCGGGCCGAAAGGGCAGTTTGCGCTGTTCACGGTCAATCATTCCTGCGACGACGCCAATTGGCAGAAGTTCATCGAAGCGTATGGGCGCGAGTTGATCCTGATCGCCCATTTCTTCAACCGAAAGGCCCTGGAATTCGAAAGCAACCGGCAACCGGACGCCGCGCGTGGTTTGTCCCCGCGAGAGGTGGACGCCATCACCCTGCTGGCCCTAGGCTATAGCCGGGCGCAAGTGGCGCATTCTCTGTCGATCTCGGAACATACGCTCCGGGTCTATATCGAAAGCGCCCGCGCCAAACTTGGGGCGCAGAATACCACCCATGCCATCGCCACGGCGTTGAGCAGAGGATTAATAGTGGTTTAAGGCCCGCGCGCCCTCCGAACCGGAAATTAACCATGACTTTGTACCCCCTTCGTTCCTGCACAGGACGACAAGGGGAAAAAAGTCATGTTGCGCTATCTGTATGCCGACGAGCTGCACAAGTATCCAGAATTGGCCAAGGGGATGTTCCGCGACCGCGCGGACCAGTTCAAAACCCGACTGGGCTGGGATGTTCACGTCAATGACAGGGGAGAGGAACGGGATCAGTATGACGATCTCAACCCCCTGTATGTCATTTGGGAGGAAGAGGATGGCAGCCACGGCGGGTCCATGCGCATTCTGCCGACCACCGGCCCAGTTATGGTAAACGAGGTGTTCGGGCACCTGACCGGCGGCCGTCCGATCCATAGCCCGCTGATCTGGGAAGTGACCCGGTTCTGCCTGTCGCGCCGGGCGAGCCCGCACACAGCCGGAGCCATCATGCTGAGCGGCGGTGAGGTGATGGAGGGGTTCGGCTTGACCCATATTGCCGGGGTGTTCGACGCGCGAATGATCCGGATTTACCGCCTGATCGGGTCGTCGCCTGTTGTTTTGGGCACCGAAGGGGCGGGGCGCGATCAGATTTCGGTCGGGCTGTGGCCTTATTCGGCTGACGATTGCAACCGCGTGGCTGAACGCGCCGGCATCCCGCGTGAGCTGTCCCGCCTGTGGTTCAAAACAGCGTTTGGGACGGGGCGGCAGCATCGGTTCGCCCTGTCCGCGTAATCGTCGGAAAACAAAAATCCATATCTGGTGATAGCTGGCGCGGCCCTGTAGGGTCGCGCCATGTCATTGCCCCCAGTCACCTTCTCCGATGATCAGGCCGCCGCGTATGACAGCATCGCCGAGATGCTGAAAACGGCCGGTGTCGATCTGGACGACGATGCCCTGCTGAAACTGCCGGGCAACGGAAAATCCGGCGTTATGGCGGTGATCGGCAAGGCGGGGTCGGGCAAAACACTGTTGCTGGCGAAATTGTACAAGGCGCTGGCCGAAACCGGCGTTCAGATCGTTTCCGGCGATTTTGAAAGCCGCAAAGCGCGGGAAAAGCGCAGCCTGGCCATCCTTGCCCCAACTAACAAGGCCGCCAGTGTTCTGCGCCTGCGAGGTGTGCCGGCGACGACGATTCACCGCATCCTCTATACCCCGGTCTATGACCCGGAATACGAACGGATCGCCGAATGGCTGGCCGGCAATGATGAGCGCCCCGAGATCGAAGGCCTGACGGACGAGGCGCTGGATCGTGCGGCTGCGTTTTATCAAAATAACAAGTCCATCCCCGGTGCCCTGGCCGCCGCCGGGCTGCGCGGATCGGATTTCATCACCGGCTGGAAACGCCGGGATGAGCCGCTGGACATCGGGTTCGTCGACGAAGCCTCGATGCTGGATGACCGGCAATTCGAAGACCTGCAGGAGATCTTTCCGACCCTCTTTTTGTTCGGTGATCCGGCGCAGCTGGCCCCGGTCAATCAGTCGGGCAGCATGGTGTTCGACGGGCTGCCCGAACCGCGCAAACAGGTATTGCACCGGGTCCACCGACAGGAGGCCGACAACCCGATTCTGGATCTGGCCCATGCTCTGGCCGATCCGCAGATGGGGTTCGAGGGTTTCGAACGTCTGGTCGAGCAGACCGCGCGAAAGGACGACCGCGTCTTCTGGGGGCAGCGGGTCGAGGTTGATCTGATGGCCCGCAGCCCGGTTCTGGTCTGGCGCAACGCCACGCGTATCCGTCTGATTCAGGCCTTCAGACAGGTGCATGGCGCGCCGGAAACCGAATTGCTGGAAGGCGAGCCGCTGATCTGTGATGGCATTGAACTGCCACTGAAGCACCGCAAGAAACGTCTGGACCTTGAGGCGCGCGGGCTGATCAAGGGCGCGCAGGTCATCTATCTGGGGCCGGGGCGCAAGCCGGGTTTTTCACGCCTGCACGTGATGGGGGCCGAAGACCCGCAAGTCAGCGCCGCGTCCATCGTCAAAATTGAAAAACCGGATGAGGAAGAGCCTTTCATTCCCTATGCCGCACGCATGGGCGCGACCTTTCTGCACGGCGCCGCGGTGACCATTCACAAGGCGCAGGGTTCGCAATGGGACACGGTTCAGGTCTTTGCGCCGGACATTTACGCCGCCGCTCGGATGGGCCGGACCGAGGCGGGGCAGCCGCTGTGGAAACGCCTGGCCTATGTGGCCATCACACGCGCGCAGGAACGTCTGATCTGGGTGGTTCGTAATCGGCTGGCCAAGCCCACCCATCCGCTGCGCGTGGACGATCTGCGGGCAGCGCCGGTGGCCTCGCTGACATTGGAGGCGGAGGAGATATGAATTCCATCATCGTAACCGGCGCAAGCTCCGGCATCGGAAAGGCCACGGCAGAGCTGTTTTTGTCCGAGGGCTGGACGGTGGGTTTGCTGGCCCGCAGCGCCGACAGGCTGCATCAGGTGGCATCCGGCCACGAAAACGCAATCGTATTGGTCGCGGATGTGACCGATGCGGATGCAGTTCAGACCGCCTTCGCGACGTTTCAGGATCATACGGGCCGACTGGATGTCCTGTTCAACAATGCAGGCATTTTCGCGCCCGGCGGCACGATTGACGAGATCGCGCTGGAGGACTGGTATCAGAGCGTCAACGTGAACCTGAACGGCATGTTCCTGTGCGCACGAGCGGCGTTTCGCGCCATGCGGCACCAATCTCCGCAGGGCGGGCGGATCATCAACAACGGATCGATTGCCGCGCATGTGCCGCGTCCCAATTCGGTCCATTATTCAGCAACGAAACATGCGATAACCGGCCTGACCCGCAGCCTGTCTCTGGATGGGCGCGATTTTGGGATTGCCTGCGGCCAGATTGATATCGGCAACGCCCGAACGCAGATGGTTCAGGGGCTGGTGGACGCGGCAACCGCCGCCGGGCAGCAACCTGATCCGACCATGGCCGTTGAAGATGCGGCGCGTTCGGTGCTGCACATGGCCAGCCTGCCGCTGGAAGCCAATGTGCAGTTCATGACCGTCATGGCGACCACGATGCCCTATATAGGCCGGGGTTAGCGATCAGTTTTCCCGCAACAGGCGGAACGCGGTCGATGCGCCCCATCCGGCCGCAATTGCAATGACCAGCGACATGAGCCCGTACCAGACCGGTTGCTGACGGGACATGTTGTAAAGGAACCGCTCCAACCCGACCTTGCGCACGTCGATTGTGGTCTGGAACTGCGATACGACCTCACCGCCACGGGTCAGGAATATCCGGGCGACATAGTCACCCTCGGTCAGGTCGGCAGGCATTTCGATCGAGGTACGGAACAGGGTCTGTTCGTCCACGGCCACCGTGTCCTCGCGGATCGAGTAGAGCCCCTCGTCTTCGCGGATACGCACAACGGCATCGGCAAAATCCTGTGCGCCGCGGATATGCATGGCCGCGCCAACCGAACGGATCGCCCGCTCGATCGAGATCCGGTTTCGCAGGTCTTCGGTGTCGGTCAGGATATCGTCCAGCGGCGCGCTGGTTGCCACTGCGTAGAAGCTGGGGGCGAGGTCGACCAGAACGCTGTCGGTATTGACCCAGATGCCCAGCTTTCGCGACTTGCGCCGGACGGTCACCGGGCTGGACGGTCCGGCCACCGCCACGATCACCTCAAGCGGCGGCCCGGACGGGATTGGGGATTCGCGTTTCACCGCGCCAAAAATCAGGATTTCCGAGCCGTCGAAATTGGCGGTGATGGCAACCCGATCCTGGCTGAGGCCCAGAACGACCTGTTCTTCCTCGGCCAGCGCCGGGGTGCAGCACAAAAGCAATATCAGAAGCAGACGTCTCAGCATGGTCAGTGCCCCCCGCCATTGCCAAGCGAGTAGAGTTCCGACGGTTCCAGCAAAAGGTCGAGGGCGAGCTTGCCGCAGACCACCAGCACGAGCGCGGCCAGCAATACCCGCAATTGCTCGGCCGGCATCCGTGAACCGATCACGGTTCCGATCTGGGCCCCGACAACGCCGCCAACCAGCAACAGAACGGCCAGAACGATATCGACCGTATAGTTGGTGGTGGCATGCAACATGGTGGTAAAGGCGGTCACGAAGATGATCTGGAACAGCGACGTACCCACCACGACCTTGGTGGGCATGCCCAGCAGATAGATCATCGCGGGCACCATGATGAAGCCGCCGCCGACACCCATGATGGCCGACAGGACCCCAACGCAAAGCCCGACCAGCATCGGCGGCAGAACCGAGATATAAAGGCCCGACGTGCGAAAACGCATCTTGAACGGCATCGCATGAACCCAACCGCGCTGGCGGCGTGGTGCAGGCCCCGTGCCCGGTCTTTTGGATTTGCGAAGGGCATTCAGGCTTTCGACGAACATCAGGCTGCCGACAACGCCAAGAAAGACGACATAGCACAGCGTCACCAACAGATCGACCTGACCCAGGCTCTTGAGGTAGTTGAACACCACGACCCCAAGCGCCGCGCCGATCAGGCCGCCGCTTAAAAGGACCGTCCCCATTTTGAAATCAACGGTCTTTCGTCGGAAATGCGCCAGAACGCCCGAAAAGGACGAGGCCACGATCTGATTGGCTTCGGTCGCAACGGCGACAGCAGGCGGAATGCCGATGAAAAACAGCAGCGGTGTCATCAGGAACCCGCCACCGACGCCGAACATGCCTGACAGGATACCGACCATCCCGCCCAGCCCCAGCAGAAGAAAGGCGTTCACAGAGACTTCGGCGATAGGAAGGTAAATCTGCATATTGAATTACCGGATGAGGCTGGCCGGAACGCGCAAAGCGCACCGCCCGGCCCCATGACATAATGGTGAGGCTTTGATGCGGCGCACGGGCGAAATACCCTGTGGCCGCATGGCGAAAATCGATCTGCCTTGCAGGGCGCGCGCAGTGCCGCGGGCAGTCAGATCAGGCTTGTTAATGAAATGCGCCCCGTATCCGGGGCGGTCCTGTGCTGCGATCACCCTGACTCGGGTTGGCCTTTGGCCGGCTATCACAGGAAACACATTCATACCTCTTTAGAACGGTTGCGGCATGCAAAATCAACTCTGCATGCCGCTCTGCAGCGAACAGGACTGAAATCAGTCTGAAACTGGACCTATCAGCGTTCTTTCACATAGGGCTCGCCACCGGCGCGCGGCGGGATTGCCTTGCCCACGAACCCGGCCAGAATGACCACGGTCAGGATATAGGGCAGGGCGTCCATGACCTGCACCGGGATCACCACACCGCCCAGATCGATGTTCTGGAAACGCAGCGCGATTGCCTGCAACAGACCGAACAGCAGACAGGCCCACATCGCATGCCACGGCCGCCATTTCGCAAAGATCAGCGCGGCCAGCGCGATGAACCCGCGCCCGGCGGTCATGTCCTTGACAAAACCCGCCTGCAGAGCGGTGGCCAGATAGGCCCCGGCGATACCGCACAGCACACCACAGATTGCGACAGCGGCGTAGCGCAGGCCTACGACCGAGACACCAGCCGTGTCCACCGCGGCGGGGTTTTCACCCACAGCGCGCAGGCGCAGACCGAAGCGGGTGCGAAACAGAACCCACCAGGTGGCAGGGACCATCAGGAATGCGACATAGACCAGAATCGAGTGGCCGGACAGAAGTTCGGAATAGACAAGATGCACGACATTGGTATCCGTCATCAGGTCCGAAACCGATCGTCCGGTCAGTTCCGCGTCCTCTGGCCCAATGGCATAGGGAAACTCAGCAGATTCAAAGCGCCCCCCACCAAACAACGAGGGCGTGCGGCCGCCCTGCTGGAACCAGCTTTGCGCCACCAGAACCGTCATGCCGGCCGCCAGAAAGTTGATGGCGACGCCCGAGATCAGCTGATTGCCCCGGAACGTGATCGAGGCCAGACCATGCAGCCCGGAAAGCAGCAGGGACGAGGCGATCCCAGCCAGAAGACCCAGCCAAACCGACCCGGTCACCGCCGCGATGGCTGCCGAGAAAAAGGCGGCCATCAGCATCTTGCCTTCAAGCCCGATGTCGAAAATACCGGCCCGTTCCGAATAAAGCCCCGCAAGGCAGGCCAGAAGCAGCGGCGTGGCCAGACGGATGGTCGAATCGAGGACCTGAATGAGTGTTACGAAGAACTCCATCACTCTGCCCCCTTCCGCAGGTTGAGGAACAGTCTCTCAAGCGGCATCCGCACCATGTTGTCCAGCGCCCCTGTAAACAGGATCACCAGCGCCTGAATGACGACGATCAGCTCGCGCGGGATCGAGGTCCACAGCGCCAGTTCAGCGCCGCCCTGATAGAGGAAGCCGAACAGGATCGCCGCCAGGAATACGCCGAACGGATGGGACCGGCCCATCAGCGCCACAGCGATGCCGATAAAGCCCGCACCTTCGGTGGAGTTCAAAACCAGCCGCTCTGCCTCGCCCATCACGTTGTTGATCGCCATCAGACCGGCCAGTGCGCCCGAGATCAGCATTGCGATGATGGTGATGCGGACCGGAGAGATGCCGGCATAGACCGCACCGGTTTCGGAATGGCCGTATGCACGGATTTCATAGCCCAGCCGCGTCCGCCAGATCAGGGCCCATACGACGACGCAGGCCAGAATGGCCACAAAGAACGAGATATTGGCCGGCGCGCCGCGGAACACCGCATTTTCGGCGGTCGAGAACATCGACTGGAAGGTTGGCAGATGTACGGTTTCGGCGAAACGCGCCGTTGCCGGGTCCTGTGACCCCTGCGGACGCATCACGTTAACCAGCATGTAGTTCAGAAGCGCCGCGGCAATAAAGTTGAACATGATCGTTGTGATCACGATATGGCTGCCGCGCTTGGCCTGCAGATAGGCCGGGATCGCAGCCCAGGCCGCGCCGAACAGCATCGAGGCCGCACAGGCAGCCAGCAGGGCAATGCTCCAATGCGGCCACGGCACGTACAGGCAGACGATGGCGACGCCAAGGCCACCCAGCATCGCCTGACCTTCGCCGCCGATGTTGAACAGCCGGGCGTGAAACGCCACCGCCACCGCCAGCCCGGTGAACATGAAATTGGTCGCGTAATAGAGCGTATAGCCCCAGCCATAGGTCGACCCCAGCGCGCCCGTCACCATCAGGTTTACGGCCTCCGCCGGGTTTTCACCGATGGCGAGGATGACCAGCGCCGATAGAATTGCGGCCAGTATCAGACTGATCAGCGGGATCAGAACGACATCGGCCCATTTGGGCATTTTATCCATGGTTCACGCGGCCTCTCCCGCAACGCCGGCCATCAGCAGGCCCAGTTCTTTTTCATCTGTCTCATGGGGCAGGCGCTCGCCCATGATATGTCCGTCAAACATCACCGCGATCCGGTCGGAGAGCGAGAAGATCTCCTCTAACTCGACCGAGACCAGCAGGATCGCTTTGCCCTGATCGCGCAGGGCGACGATCTGCTTGTGAATGAATTCGATCGCACCGATATCCACGCCCCGGGTCGGTTGCCCGACCAGCAACAGATCGGGGTTACGCTCGATCTCGCGCGCGACAACGATTTTCTGCTGGTTGCCGCCGGAAAAGTTCTTGGCGGCCAGCCAGCCATCGGGCGGGCGCACGTCGAATTTTTCGATCTTGGCCTCGGTGTCGGCGCGCAGCGCCGCGTTGTCCATGAAGATGCCACGCTTATAGGCGGGATCCCGATGATAGCCGAAGGCCACGTTTTCCCAGGCGTGGAAGTCCATGATCAGACCTTCGCGCTGCCGGTCTTCCGGCACATGTGCGATGTGCTGCGCGCGCCGGGCCTGGCCATCTGAACCAGGACCGCTAAGCGCCAGTGGCGCGCCGTTCAGCCGGATCATTCCCTGTCCGGGGCGCATCCCGCCCAGAACCTCCAGCAGTTCCGACTGGCCGTTGCCGGCAACACCGGCAATACCGACGATCTCGCCCGCGCGCACAGTCAGGTCGATGCCCTTGACCCGTTCGACACCGGCGTCGTCCGAAACCCGCAGGTTTTCGATTTCCAAAATGGGTTTGCCCGGCTGGGCGGGCACTTTGTCGACCTGTAGCAGCACCTTGCGGCCCACCATCAGTTCGGCCAGTTCCTGCGGGTTGGTTTCGGTCGTCTTAACGGTCGCGGTCATCTGACCCCGGCGCATCACCGATACCGTGTCCGTGGCGTCCATGATTTCCCGCAGTTTGTGGGTGATCAGGATGATGGTTTTTCCTTCGGCGCGCAGACGGTCGAGGATGCGGAACAGCTGATCGGCCTCGGCCGGGGTCAGCACGCCGGTGGGTTCGTCCAGAATCAAAATCTCGGCCCGGCGGTACAGCGCCTTGAGAATTTCAACACGCTGCTGCATGCCCACGCCGATCTCGTCGATTCGCATGTCGGGATCGACGAACAACTCGTATTCCTCTTCCAGCGCCTTCAGTTCCTTGCGCGCCTTGGCCAGAGACGGGGCCAGCAGGCCGCCATCTTCGGCACCCAGAACGATGTTTTCCAGAACGGTGAAGTTTTCGACCAGCTTAAAGTGCTGAAACACCATCCCGATGCCCGCGGCGATGGCCGCCTGGCTGTCAGGGATGTCGGTCTTTGATCCGTTGATCCAGATCTCACCTTTATCGGCTTTGTAGAAGCCGTAGAGAATGCTCATCAGCGTGGATTTGCCCGCACCGTTCTCTCCGATGATCCCGTGGATCGTGCCGGGGGCGACGCTGATGGAAATGTCTTTGTTGGCCTGAACCGGCCCAAAGGCTTTGGAGATCCCTTTGAGCTCAATGGCGGGGACGGTCATGTCTTGTCCTCAATTGCCGAAAGGGCCGCCCGGTCCAAGGCCGGAACGGCAAAGTGGATGCGGGGCGGAGGGCATTCCCCCGTCCCGCAGGATATCAGAACTGCAGTGCGGGGCAGCTGTCGTTCTCGTAATAGCTGACAACCGCGACATTGCCATCGATGATGTCCTGACGCGCCTTGTCGATCGCGCCTTTCATGTCGTCGGTCACCAGGGTTGCGTTGTTGTCGTCCATTGCGACGCCCACGCCCTCTTCGGCCAGACCCATGGCGAATACGCCGGTCTCAAGGTTTTCGCCTGCGCTCATGGCGTCATAGACGGCAACGTCCACGCGCTTCAGCATCGAGGTCAGTACCTTGCCCGGGTGCAGGTGGTTCTGGTTGCTGTCCACGCCGATCGACAGGATGCCCTCGTCGGCCGCGGTTTGCAGAACACCCACGCCAGTGCCGCCTGCAGCCGCATAGATCACGTCAGCGCCCTGGCTGATCTGGGCCTTGGTCAGTTCGGACCCTTTCACCGGGTCGTTCCACGCGGCCGGGGTGGTCCCGGTCATGTTGGCGACAACGTTGATGTCTGGGTTCACGGCCTTGGCGCCCTGCGCATAGCCGCAGCCAAAGTGGCGGATCAGCGGAATGTCCATGCCGCCGATAAAGCCCACGGTGCCCGATTCCGACGCCATGGCGGCCATCATGCCGACCAGATACGAGCCTTCGTGCTCGGCAAAGCTGACCTGGCGGATGTTCGGCGCGTCCAGCCAGTTCACGTCAACGGCGACGAACTTGGTGTCGGGATAGTCGCCCGCAACAGCCGAGAGCGGGTCAGCCATCGCGAAACCCATGGTGATGATGGGGTTGGCACCTGCTTCGGCAAAACGGCGCAGCGCCTGTTCGCGCTGGGCTTCGGACTGCAATTCGATCTCACGGTACGTTCCGCCGGTCTCGTCGGCCCAGCGCTGCGCACCGTTATGCGCGGCCTCGTTGAACGATTTGTCGAACTTGCCGCCCAGATCAAAGATCAGGGCCGGTTCGGCCATCGCCGCACCCGCAGTCAAAGCGACAGCGGCGGCGGCACCCATCAAGGATTTCATCAGGGTCATTTCATACTCCCGTTGGTTATTGTCGGTCGAGGCCAAGATAGCCCCGTTTACCCACTGTGAGCGAGCATAACTGTTGTGATGGCGGGAATTAAGGCTGTTTGCAACAGCCGTGGTCAACAGATTTTTGACCAAATGGTCGAAAAAAATCCGGAATTATGGCCTGCTCAGGTTGCATTCCATGGTGATCGCGTCGATTTTGTCAGCATTTTCATGCAGATAGTAACCCTTTCGCAAACCGCAGGGTCTATAGCCACATAGTTCGTACAGCGCGATGGCAGGGCGGTTGTCTGCCGCGACGTCCAGAAAAGCCCGGGCCGCGCCCAGGTGAACCGCCTTTGTGTGCCAATCCTGCATGACCTGTCGAGCCAGCCCTCGACGCTGAAACGCCGGACGGGTCGCGATGGTCAGCAACTCGGCCTCGTCAGCGACTACCTGAAAGACGGCAAATGATTGCGTGTTGCTAACGACATGCGTGAACTGGTTGCTCAGCAATCCGGCGAATTCCTCAGCGGTCCAAGGGCGCGACCGGCTGAACGCCGCCTTGTGAATGCTGGCGAGGTCCTGCGGTGTCATTCGTCCAGCAAGACCGGAGGTGCGTCTTTGGACGGGGCCGCGTCCGCGGGGCGGACATATAGCGGTGCAGGGGCCTCGGTCGTTGTCCGCCACCTTTGCGCCGTCAGACGTGCGATTGCGCGCACCTGCGCGTCGGGGTCATCGTTCAGGATCAGGGACCCAAGTGATTCTGCCTGTTCCTGGGCCATCAGTGCCGGTTCCTGACCGGGCATCGCAACATAGACCTGGTCGCGCGGGGCGCGGATTGCCGGCAATCCGTCACCGGTCTCAGCCAATGCGTCAAAGCCGGTAACACCCACGGCGGGAACGCCAAGCCCCAGCGCCAGTCCGCGCGCGGCCGAAACCGAGATACGGATGCCCGTGAAGTTGCCGGGCCCGATGCCGACGCCAATCGCCGACAGGTCGCGCCACGTAAACCCTGCCTGTGTCAGGATTTCCTCAAGCAGGGGCATCAGGCGTTCCGCCTGGCCGCGTGTCATTTCTTCGGTGCAGGAAGCAAGGATCGAGTCGCCACGCAGCAAAGCGGCCGCGCAATGCGCGGCCGATGTGTCAAATGCCAGAATGACCGGGTCAGACGGCAACGGGGCGAACCTCGGTCACTTCGGGGATGTAGTGGCGCAGCAGATTCTCGATCCCCATCTTCAGGGTCAGGGTCGAGGACGGGCAGCCCGCGCAGGCGCCTTGCATATGCAGATAGACAACACCGCGGTCGAACCCGTGAAACGTGATGTCGCCACCATCCTGAGCCACCGCCGGGCGCACACGGCTGTCCAGCAGGTCTTTGATCTGGTTGACGATTTCAGCGTCTTCGCCGGTGTGTTCAGCGTGGCCCGAGGCCGTCGTGGCATCCGCGCCCATGACCGGCTGGCCGGACTGGTAATGTTCCATAACCGCGCCCAGGATCGCCGGTTTGATATGGTCCCATTGGATGTCGTCGGCTTTGGTCACGGTCACGAAGTCGTTGCCAAAGAACACACCGGTCACGCCGTTCACCGCGAAAATCCGCTTGGCCAAAGGCGATTTTTCCCCGGCCTCCGCCGTCGGGAAATCAGCCGTGCCTGCCTCCAGCACGGTCTGGCCGGGCAGGAATTTCAGGGTTGCGGGGTTCGGCGTGGATTCGGTCTGGATGAACATGTCACGGCTCCGTTTCAGTTGCCTCTGATATGCGGGTCCGCGCGGGCGAAGTCAAGATTTGGAACCGTTCTAAATTTCCGCTGCCAGCCGCATCGCCTCATCCAGACGGTCATCGCCCCAGAACAGCTCATCCCCGACAAGGAAACTGGGCGCGCCGAACAGTCCCTGGGCCTGCGCCGTCTTTGTCTGTTCGATCAGAGCCGCCTTGATTTCAGGATCCTGTGTGCGCGTCAGTGTGGCGGCAGGCAAATTGACCCCGGAGAGGCAATCGATCAGCACCTTGTCATCCGAAATGTTCAGCCCATCGACGAACTCCGCGGCGTAGACGGCGCGCACAAAAGCCGCCCTTTGGGCCTGCGCTTCGATTGCCAGAACCAGTCGCGCGGCCTTCAACCCGTTCTGCGGGAACGGATCGGGCCGGGTGAAGGTCAGGCCGCGCTGATCCGACAACCGCTCCATGTCGCGCCACATATAGCGCCCTTTGGCCGGGTACAGGTTGAACGGCGAATTGTCCCAGCCCTGGGCGGCAAAGATCGGCCCCAGCAAAAAGGGCTGCCATTCCACCGCAACCCCGTGCTGCGCCGCCAGATCCTCGATGCGCATGGCGCTGAGATAGGAATAGGTCGAGGCGAATTCGAACCAGAACTGGATTTTGCGTGGCATCGCGGCGGCTCAGGTGATTTCTTCCAGCTTTTCCTTGCTCAGATCACCGGGCACAATGGTGATCGGAATAGGCAGGCTGCCGGAATTCTTGGTCAGTTGCGTCACCAGCGGCCCGGGGCCTTTCTTTTCGACGCCCGCACCCAATACAAGCACGCCGATCTCAGGGTCGGACTGGACATGTTCGATGATCTGCGGAACCGGGTCGCCTTCGCGGATGGCCAGTTCGGGGTCGACATTCTGCTTGTCGCGCATCCATTTGGCAAAAACCTCGTAATGGGCATGGATACGTTCGCGCGCCTCTTCCCGCATCACTTCAGCCACGCCGATCCAGTGGTTGAACTCATCCGGCGGGATGACCGACAGGATCGTCACGCCACCCCCGGTATGGGCGGCACGCATGGCGGCAAAGCGCATGGCGTTCAGGCATTCGCGGCTGTCATCCAGAACGACTAGGAACTTGCGCATGGGGTGTCCTCATTCATTTCGGGCGATCATGCCCGACCAAATCCGTGCTGGCAACACGGGCATTTCCTAGCGGGTGCTGGTGGCCCAGTCCCAATACAGCTCGCGCGCGCGGCGGGCCACCGGACCGACCTGATACTGGGTGTCTTCCAGCGCTGTGACCGGGGTGATCTTGCTCATGTTTCCGGTCATGAAAACCTCGTCCGCCGCGTGGAAATCATCGAAGCCGAGGACCGTTTCATGGACGGTCACGCCGTCCGCGCGCAGGTTGTCGATATGCCGGGCGCGGGTGATGCCGGCCAGAAAGGTGCCGTTCGGGGTCGGTGTAAACACCTCGCCGTCGCGGACCAAGAAGATATTGGCGGTTGCCGTTTCCGCCACATGGCCAAGTGCATCCGCCACCAAAGCGTTGGAAAAGCCTCTGGCGCGGACCTCTTGCAGCATGCGCGCGTTATTGGGGTACAGACACCCGGCCTTGGCGTTGACGACCGAAGATTCCAGAACCGGACGGCGAAACCGGGTCAGGCCCAGAGTAGCCGAGGCGGTTTCGGGCGCCATCGGGATTTCTTCCAGGCAGATGGCAAATCCGGTGCTGTTTTCCTGCGGCACAATGGCGGTCGCATCGCCGTCGATCCCCCAGTACATCGGACGAATATAGACGGCGGCATCCGGGCCATAGGCGTCAAGCCCTTCGCGGACAATTTCGACCATCTGTTCGGTTGTCATGCCGGGCGTCAGCATCAGCGCCTCGGCTGATCGGTTGACCCGGGCGCAGTGGGCTTCCAGATCGGGGGCCATTCCGTCGAAATACCGCGCGCCGTCAAAAACCGACGAACCCAGCCACGCCCCATGATCGGCGGCCCGCATGATCGGGGCATCTCCGTCATGCCATTGACCCTCGAAATAGGTGCGGATGTTTTTGCCGACTGCCATGACGCCCTCCCAAGCTTTGGGCAAACCTAGGAAGAGCTTGCGGCGACGTCCAGCGTAATCAGCCCTGTTTCGCGCCGACCATGCCGACGATGTCGTAGGCCTGTTGCAGGATAGGTGCCGCGATCGCGCGAGCCCGTTCCGCACCGCGCGCCAGAATCTGCTCGATCTCTGCCTGTTCGCCCATCAGGCGGGCCATTTCAGACGAGATCGGCGACAGTTTCGCCACCGCCAGTTCCGCGAGCATCGGCTTGAACTCACCGAATTGCTTGCCACCGACCTCGGCCAGCACCTGCTCGGCTGTCTGATCACTGAGCGCGGCGTAGATGTTCACCAGGTTGCGCGCTTCGGGGCGTTCGGCCAGACCATCGATTTCCGAAGGCAGCGCATCCGGGTCGGTCTTGGCCTTGCGGATTTTCTTGGCGATCTCGTCGGCATCGTCGGTCATGTTGATCCGGGTCATGTCGGACGGGTCCGAAGACGACATCTTGCGCGTCCCGTCGCGCAGGTTCATCACGCGCGGGGCGGGGCCTCCGATGACCGGTTCCGTCACCGGAAAGAAGTCCACGCCGTAATCGTGGTTGAACTTGATGGCAATGTCGCGGGTCAGCTCAAGGTGCTGTTTCTGGTCTTCGCCCACCGGCACATGGGTCGCGTGATAGGTCAGAATGTCCGCCGCCATCAGCGCCGGGTAGGCAAACAGCCCCAGCGAGGCGTTCTGTGCATTCTTGCCTGCCTTATCCTTGAACTGCGTCATCCGCTGCATCCAGCCCATCCGGGCGATGCAGTTGAAGATCCAGGCCAGCTGCGTGTGTTCGGCCACCTGGCTTTGGTTGAACAGGATCGATTTCTCGGGGTCCAGACCGGCGGCGATGAAACCCGCGCAGACCTCGCGCGTCTTTTCGCGCAGGCGGGCCGGGTCCTGCCAGACGGTGATCGCGTGCAGGTCAACCATGCAATAGATGGTCTCGAACTCAGGGCCCTGCATATCCACAAACCGCTTGAGCGCACCAAGGTAGTTGCCAAGGTGCAGGTTTCCCGACGGCTGGATGCCGGAAAACACGCGCGGTGTGAACTGGGTCTCGGTCATCGAAGGGAACTCCCGTCTGGAAAAATCAGCCCCCGTCGCTTACCCATGAGGCCACGGGACGTCAACAGCCGCAAAGGGCCAGCCCAATGAGCAGTGAGCATTATACACCCGCCGTGAACCCATTGCCGCCTGTGGTCGTGGCTTTGGTGTTGTTCATCATGGGGGTCGAACTGGCGTTTACGCTGGGCGCGCGCGGGCTGGTCGGTGGCCCGACGGCCGTTGGCTGGCGGCTGGACGCGTTGCAGAGCTACGCGTTTTCGCCCGACATCTTCGACTGGATGGTGCAGAACGGCCGCTGGCCGTTTGAACATGTCGTCCGTTTCGTGACCTATCCGTTTGTTTCCGGCACATTCACGCAGGCTGTTTTTGTCTGTGTCTTTCTGCTGGCCTTGGGCAAGATGGTGGCCGAGGTCTTTGGCGGCTGGCAGATGCTGGTGATCTTCGTGCTGTCCGGCATTGGCGGGGCGCTGTCCTATGCGCTGTTGCTGGACCCGAACAATCCGCTGGTCGGTGGGTTTCCACCGGTTTACGGGCTGATCGGCGCGTTTACCTGGTTGTTATGGCGCAAATTGTCGCTGGTGGGGGAAAACCAGTCCCGGGCCTTCAGCCTGATCGCCGTGCTGATGGGCATCCAGCTGTTGTTTGGCCTGCTGTTCGGAGGCACCTCCGATTGGGTGGCCGATCTGGGCGGGTTCGCCACCGGGTTCGGCCTGTCGTTCTTTCTGGCTCCGGGCGGCTGGGCGCGGATCGTCGGGCGCATTCGCCGCGATTGATCACGACCGGCGCAGCGCCTTCTTGAACTCAGAGATTTCGAAGGCGCCCAGCAGATGACCCAGAAAGAAATAGGTGGCTGCTGCGACCTTGATCAGAAGGATCAGCGCCAGATAGCGCCACCCCGACAACTGGAAAGCCCAGCCAAACAAGTGAATGGCGGTGTAAAGGACAACGCCCATCCCCAGTGACGCCGCCACGATACGCCAGGCCCGGCGTTTGAACCGGTCATCAAAACGGGCCTCTTCGCCCATGCGCCGCGCGCCGAGGATCAACAGCCCGACCATGGCCCAGCCGGCAGCCGAGGCCGCAATGGCCGGCGCTATCCACCCCATCAGCGGATAGAGACCAAACGCCAGCCCTGCATTCACGATCATGGCGACGACGGCATAGTGAAAGGGCGAGCGCGTATCCTCGCGTGCAAAAAACAGCGGCTGCAACAGCTTTTGCAGCATGAAGGCGGGCAGGCCGATGCCATAGATCGCCACCGCCAATGCAGTGGCCGTGGTGTCCGCGGCGCTGAACTGGCCGCGTTCGAACAGGACCGAAACCAGCGGATTGGGCAGGACCACGAAAGCGACGGTCGAGGGGATTGTCAGCAACAACGTGAATTCACCGGCGCGGGAAAACGCATTGCGGGCACCGTCCTTGTCCCCGGCCCGCAGGCGGCGAGACAGGTCGGGCAGCAGCACGATGCCAACGGCAATGCCCACGACACCGAGGGGAAGCTGATACAGCCGGTCCGCCGCGAACAGCCAGCTGACGGCCTTTTCGGTTTTCGAGGCCACCAGCTGCCCAACGACCAGATTGACCTGTGTGACGCCCATAGCCAGCGCCGCCGGTACCGCAATGCGCACCATGCGGCGCATCTCGGGGCTGAGCTTTGGCAGGCCAGGGCGGATGCGAATACCCGCGCGTTCGGTCGCCACCCAGACCAGCGCCAGCTGCGCCACACCGGCCAGCGGGATAACAGCGATCAGCCAGCGGATCACCTCGCCCCCCGCTGCGGCCCCTGCGATCAGAGCCGTACAGGCGAAGATATTCAGCAAGACCGGCGCGGCGGCCGCGGCTGCAAAGCGTCCGGTGGCGTTCAGAACGCCCGAGAACAGCGCCGCCAGCGACATGAACAGGATGTAGGGGAAGACCACATAGCCGTAGTCCACAGCCAGATCGAACCGTTCGTCGCCATAGAACCCCTCGGCCGTGATCCAGACCAGCGCGGGTATGAACACCATTGCCAGACCGACCAGCACAAGTACGGCCACAGCCAGCAGGTTAAAGGCGTCCTGCGCGAACCCTTCCGCGTTCTCGTCCCCTTCCAGCCGTTTTGAGAACATCGGCACAAAGGTCGCATTGAACGCGCCTTCGGCAAAGAAGCGGCGGAACATATTGGGCAGTCGGAAGGCCGCGACAAACGCGTCCATCACCGGGCCCGGCCCGATATAGGCGGTCAGGAGTATTTCGCGCAGGAACCCCAGTATCCGGCTTGCCAGAGTCCAGAACCCGACCGTGAACAGACCGGAAAAGAGCTTTATCTGTTTCATGAGGCCGCGCGCTTGGCGCCATCGGTAATGGCCTTTCGCAACTTGGCCTCAAGCGCGCGCTGCTTGCTTTCGGAATGGTATTTCAGACCGAACATATCCTTGACATAGAAGGTATCGACCACCTGTTCGCCATAAGTCGCGATCACTGCATTGGCGATATAGACGTTTCCGGCGGCCAGTGTCCTGGCAAGGTCATAAAGCAGGCCCGGACGGTCGCGTGTATCAACCTCGATGATCGTATAGATCTCGGACCCGTCATTGTCGAAGATGATGTGGGTCGGCACGTTGAAGGCACGTTCGCGTTTCTTGATCTTGTCGCGCGATTTCAGCGCGTCGCGCGCCACGACCTCGCCTTTCAGCGTCTTGTGGATCATCTGCGTCAGACGGGGCAGGCGGCTGGCCTCGAACGGGTGGCCTTCGGCATCCTGAATCCAGAACGCGTCGGTCACGAAACCGTCCTTGGTGGTGTAGCTGCGCGCATCGACCACGTTGGCGCCGACCAGGGCAAGCGCCCCGGCGATGCGGGCGAAGATACCCGGGTGGTCGGCCATGGCGAAACAGGCGCGGGTGGCATCGCGATCCTCGTCCGGATGCAGGCGGATCTCCATCGCGCCGGGGTCGCCGTTGCGGTCCAGTTCCATCAGCATTTCGGCAAATTCGACATGGGTCGCGATATTCAGGCCCTGCCAGTACGGATCATAATGGCGGCCCGTTTCGGTCTTCAGATCGGACTTGGACCAGCCTGCCAGCTCGGCGCGCAACGCCTTCTTGGCCTCGGCCCCGCGATTGGCGCGGTTGAGGTCCTCCATCCCGGTTTCAAGCGCCCGCTTGGTTTCAGCATGCAGCGCGCGCAACAGGGTGGCTTTCCAGTTGTTCCAGGTATCCGGCCCGACACCGCGGATATCGCAAACCGTCAGAACCGTCAGCAAGTCCAGCCGTTTGACGGTCTTCACCGCTTTGGCGAAGTCGCGCACCGTGCGCGGGTCCGAAATATCGCGCTTTTGCGCCATGTCGGACATCAGCAGGTGATAACGCACCAGCCATTCCACGGTCTCTGCATCGGCCCTGTTCAGTCCAAGCCGGGGCGCAACCTTGCGCGCGATCTGTGCGCCGAGTATCGAGTGATCCTCGGGCCGCCCCTTGGCAATGTCATGCAGCAGCAGCGCCACATAGAGAACCTTGCGGTTGACGCCGCCTTTCAGGATCGACGACGCCAAAGGCAGCGCCTCGACCAGTTCCCCGCGTTCGATCTGGGCCAGGTTGACGATGCACTGAATGGTATGCTCGTCCACCGTATAGCTGTGATACATGTTGAATTGCATCATCGCGACGATGTGTTCAAATTCCGGCAGAAAGGCCGACAGCACACCCAGTTCATTCATTCGGCGCAGGGCACGTTCGGGGTTGCCGTGTTTCAGCATCAGATCAAGGAAGATGCGCTGCGCTTCCTTGTCCTCGCGCATGTCCTCGTCGATCAGGTTCAGATTGGCGCTGACCAGCCGCATCGCATCCGGGTGAATCAGCATGCCGGTGCGCAACCCTTCTTCGAACAGGCGCAGCAGGTTCAGCTTGTCGGCCAGAAACCTGTCGGGGTCGGCCACGTCCAGACGGCCATGCACGACCCGGTACCCGGCCTTGACCCGCGGACGGCGGCGAAAGATGCGCTCCAGCAGCGCGGCCCCCTTCATATGGGACGCTTCCAGCTTGGTCAGAAAGATCCGGGTCAGCTCACCAACGCGCGTTGCCTCGCGGAAATAGCGTTGCATGAACACTTCGACCGCGCGGCGCCCGGCGCGGTCTTCGTATCCCATCCGGTCGGCCACCTCGACTTGCAGATCAAACGTTAGCTGCTCGGTTGCCCGCCCCGTTACCAGATGCAGATGCGAGCGGACAGCCCACAGGAAATCCTCAGCCTGCACGAAAGTGCTGAACTCATCCGGCGTGAACAGGCCCAGCGGTACCAGTTCGGCTACGTCCTGAACGCCATAGATATATTTCGCAATCCAGTAGAGCGATTGCAGATCGCGCAGCCCGCCCTTGCCTTCTTTGACGTTGGGCTCGACCATATAGCGCTGACCCTGTTTCAGATGGCGCTCGTCCCGTTCCTGCAGTTTGGCTTCGATAAACTGACGCTCGCTGCCGGTGAACAGATCGGCCTTCAGGCGGGTCTCCAACTCGGTCGACAGATCGGTGTCACCGGCCAGATAGCGCTGTTCCAGCATGGCGGTGCGGATGGTGAAATCATCGGTGCCCAAGCGCAGGCAGTCCCTGATGGTGCGGGAAGAATGACCGACCTTCAGCCGCAGGTCCCACAGGATATAAAGCATGGATTCGATCACGCTCTCGGCCCAGGCGGTGATCTTGTAGGGGGTCAGGAACAGCAGATCGACATCCGAAGACGGGGCCATCTCGCCACGGCCGTAACCGCCCACCGCCAGCACGGCGATCTTTTCGCCCTGCGTCGGCGAGGCCAGTGGGTGCAGAACTTCGCTGGACACCCGCATGGCGGTACAGACCAGCCCATCGGTCAGATAGGTGTAGGAGTGGGTCAGTGGCCGCGCGTCAAAGGGCCGTGCGGCAAAAGCGTCGGCAATGGCCTGACGCCCGGCTTTCTGCGCATCCCGAAGAATGCGCACGGTCTCATTACGGCGCGCGGCATTGTCCGCGCTCTTGTCAAAGGCTTCCGCCAGTTGCGCCATGACGGCGGTGCTGTCGAATATTTCGTCCGCCGGGCAAATCAGTTCGCCCCGGGGGACGAGCGTCAGCGCCGGACGATCAGAAACCGGCGCCAGAGAAGCTTTGTGGGGCAGGGTCAATCACTACTACCTGTTTATTCTGGATCGTGGCCACAGCCAGACCGCGTTCGTTGGTACCGTTCGAGCGCAGACGGAAAATACCGCCGACGCCCTGGAAACCGGCATTCTGTGTCAGCGCCGAGGCGGTCAGCGCATCCGCCTTGCCCTGGCTGACCAAGGCGCCGATCGCCGCGATACCGTCATAGGCCAGACCACTGATCGGGTGCGGTGCTTCGCCATAAGTGTTGTTGTACCGCTGGCGGTAGGCCTGCGCCTTGGACGGATCCGGCAGCGCGAACCACCCGCCCTGTACGCCCGGCAGATCCAGCGTCTGAGGCGGAATGTCCCAGCGCGTCAATCCGATGTATTGGGTTGTGGCCGGGGACACTCCGGCTTCGGGCAGCAACTGCGAATACAATGGCAGCGCCCCGGCTGTCGTAGCCGTCAGGAACAGCGCATCCGCGCCCGAAGAATCCACGGTGGCCTTGATCGTCGGAACCGAGTTGATCACGCCTTGCTGGGACCGGTCATACCCGACAGAGCCCGCATTATTCACCCGGCTGCTGCTCAGCGCGGTTGCGATTGCGGACTGACCAAGTTGCCCGGCCGCGTCATTGCTGTGCACGATGACCATTCCGGTCTTGCCCCGTGAACCGGCAAAGCTGACCAGCCGGTTGGCGGTGTTGCCAAATGTGGGGCCCAGCACGAACACGTTGCCGCCGGCAATGCTGGTGTTGTTCGAAAAGGACAGGACGTTGACGTTGTTGCTCAGAACGGCAAGACCGGCAGAGTTGGCCGCCTGCGCGTAGACCGGGCCAAGAATGATCTTTGCCCCTTCAGCTACCGCTTGCTGTGCAACCGCAGCGGCTGTGTTCGAACTGCCGCGCGTATCGTAAACCCGAAGGTCGATCTGAACGTTCTGCAGATCGGTCATCGCCAGACGGGCCGCGTTTTCAAGGCTCCGCGCCAGCGCCGCATCGCCGGAATTTCCTGATCCTGCTGGTACCAGCAGGGCGACAGGAACCGGCTTGGACGTGTTGATCGACGGCCCTCCGCCCAACCCACCGGGTTCACAAGCGGCCAGCAATGCAGCGGTGGCCAGTATGGCGGCGGTTTTCGCTAATTTGCGAACGGGCTTGCAAACGGTAAACATCTGAATGAAAACTCCCTGTCCCGGCGGTTTGAGGTACCACCAATCTATTGCGCCGCGATAATAAACGTCACGCAGTGAGGGTCCAGCTTTGAATTTCCAAAAAGTCAGATTGGGCACCGGTCTGTATTTTGTCGCCACTCCGATCGGGACGGCGCGCGATATCACGCTCAGGGCGCTGGACGTGCTGGCCTCGGCTGACGTTATCGCCGCCGAAGATACGCGCAGCCTGCGTCGGTTGATGGAGATACACGGCGTCCCGTTGGAAGGGCGGCGCATTCTGGCCTATCACGACCACAGTGGCGCCGGCGCGCGCGGGAAAATCCTGGATGCATTGCAAGAGGGCAAGTCGGTGGCCTACGCTTCTGAGGCCGGCATGCCGCTGATCGCCGATCCGGGCTATGATCTGGGGCGGCAGGCGGCCGAGGCCGGGCATATGGTGACCTGCGCTCCGGGACCGTCTGCCGCGTTGATGGCGCTGACGCTGGCGGGTCTCCCCACGGATGCGTTCTTTTTTGCAGGCTTTCTGCCCAATGCAT
This sequence comes from Ruegeria sp. ABV4_181, assembly GCF_056158465.1. Classification (NCBI taxonomy): domain Bacteria; kingdom Pseudomonadati; phylum Pseudomonadota; class Alphaproteobacteria; order Rhodobacterales; family Roseobacteraceae; genus Ruegeria; species Ruegeria sp. ABV4_181. The sequence goes on along the minus strand of NZ_JBSWTI010000002.1, from coordinate 158,839 downwards.
CCGGCGCGCGCCGGTCAAGGATCGAAGCCCTGCGGGACGTTCCCGGTACGCTGGTGTTCTACGAATCCCCGAAACGCGTGGCGGCCTGCCTGTCTGACCTAGCGGAGGTGTTGGGCGAAGACCGTCAGGCCGCGATGTGCCGCGAGTTGACGAAGAAATTCGAAGAGGTGCGGCGCGGGACGCTGAAAGAACTGGCCGCGGATCTGCAGGGGCAATCGGTCAAAGGTGAAATCGTCCTGCTGGTGGATCGGGGACATTCGGAATCCGTTAACGAATTTGACATAGAAGAAGCATTGAAACAGGCGCTTGAGACCCATTCGGTTCGGGACGCCGCTGATCTGGTGTCCCGGATGTACAAGCTGCCGCGCCGCCCGATCTATCAGAAGGCCCTTAAACTGGGAAAAGGATGACATGACCGCACGATCCGTTCGAAGCTCGGTGTCCTACCATGCCGGTCAGGCGGCAGAGTTGCGGGTCGCTTCCGAATATGAACGACGCGGGTATTCCATCGAGCATCACCGCTGGCGCGGCCCGGGCGGAGAGATTGACCTGATTGCCCGCAATGCCGACGGGCTTGTTTTCATCGAGGTGAAGAAAAGCTCGGACTTTGACGCGGCTGCGGCCCGGATCAGCCGCCGTCAGATGGACCGGATCTGTGCCTCTGCCGCGCAGTTTTTAGAGACGGAACCGCGTGGGCAACTGACAGATGTGCGCTTTGACGCGGCGCTGGTTGATGCTTCGGGTGCCGTTCAAATCATCGAAAACGCCTTCGGTCTGGCCTGACCCCATTGAACACCCGGTCCCGCTGCGCCATGTATCTGGCGTGAAACTGAGGGACTCGCCATGAAAATCGCCTTTCAGATGGACCCGATCGGGGCCGTGGATATCAACGCCGACAGCTCGTTCCGTCTGGCCGAAGAGGCGCAGGCGCGCGGGCATACGCTGTTTTTCTATAGCCCGGATCAGCTGGCCTATCAGGAAGGGCGGATCACCGCGCGCGGTCATGACATGGCGGTTCAGCGCGTGGCGGGAAACCCGGCAGAGCTGGGTCCGGAACGTGATGTCGATCTGGCCGAATTCGACGTGGTCTGGTTGCGCCAGGACCCGCCGTTTGACATGCATTACATCACGTCGACCCACCTTCTGGACCGTCTGAACGGGCAGACGCTGGTGGTCAACGATCCGTTCTGGGTGCGGAACTACCCCGAGAAGCTGCTGGTTCTGGATTTCCCGGATCTGACCCCGCCGACAACGATTGCGCGTGACCTGCAAACGATCAAGGCGTTCAAGGAAAAACACGGCGACATCATCCTCAAGCCGCTTTACGGCAATGGCGGGGCCGGGGTGTTCCGGCTGGACGCGAATGACCGCAACCTGACCTCTTTGCACGAGTTGTTTACCGGCTTTTCCCGCGAACCCCTGATCGTGCAGAAATTCCTGCCCGACGTCAGCAACGGCGACAAGCGCGTGATCCTGGTCGACGGAGAAGCGGTCGGTGCGATCAACCGGGTACCCGCACAGGGCGAGACACGTTCGAACATGCATGTCGGTGGCCGCCCTGAAAAGATCGGCCTGTCCGACCGCGATCTGGAGATTTGCGCGGCCATCGGACCGTTGCTCAGAGAGAAAGGCCAGGTGTTCGTCGGGATCGATGTGATCGGGGATTACCTGACCGAAATAAACGTGACCTCACCCACAGGCATTCAGGAACTGGAGCGGTTCGACGGTGTAAACGTCGCCGAAAAGATCTGGCAGGCGATTGAGGCCAAGCTCTAGGTCGCAACCCTGGCGCTGATGCGATAGCTCAGCGCCTCGGCCACGTGTGGGCGCCGGACATCTTGCGCACCGTCCAGATCAGCGATTGTGCGCGCGACGCGCAATATGCGGTGAAAGGCGCGGGCGGACAGGCCGAACCGTTCGGCGGCTTTCAACAAAAGCTCTTTGCCCTCAGCATCCGGGGCGGCGATCTCTTCCAGCATCGTGCCTTCGACATCGGCGTTCTGGCGGGTTTCGGGCGTGTCCCGGAACCGCCGCGCCTGAGTGGCGCGGGCCTGCTCGACGCGGGCGGCAACAGTGGCCGAACTGTCACCGGACGGCGGCAGGTCGAGGTCGGTAAAACCGACCGGAGGCACCTCGATCCGTATGTCAAACCGATCCATCAAAGGGCCTGATATGCGGCCCAGATAATCCTCGCCACACACGGGCGCGCGGGAACAGGCGCGGGCGGGGTCGGTCAGATAGCCGCACTTGCAGGGATTGGCCGCGGCCACCAGCATAAAGCGGCAGGGATATTTCACATGGGCATTTGCACGCGCGACCATGACTTCGCCGGTTTCAATCGGCTGGCGCAGGGTTTCCAGAACGGTGCGCGGAAATTCGGGAAACTCGTCCATGAACAGAACCCCGTTATGGGCCAGCGAAATCTCGCCCGGCTTGGCCCCTTTGCCACCGCCGACAATGGCCGCCATCGAGGCGGTATGGTGCGGTTCGCGAAACGGGCGGCTGCGGCTGATGCCGCCTTCATCCAGCAAGCCGCACAGCGACTGTATCATCGAGGTTTCAAGCGCCTCTGTCGCAGTCAGCGGCGGCAGCAGACCCGGAAGCCGCGCAGCCAACATGGATTTGCCGGATCCGGGCGTACCGATCATGATCAGATGGTGCCGGCCGGCGGCCGCGATTTCCAGGGCGCGTTTGGCGCGTTCCTGTCCTTTAACGTCGCGCAGATCGCGCGCGCTGGGCGCCAGGGTCACTTCGCCCGGTTGCGCCGCGGGCAGGGGCGACTGGCCCGAGAAATGGCGCACCACATCACCCAGCGATCCGGCACCGATCACCTGCGTTGCGTCGACCCAGGCGGCCTCGGCGCTTGAGCCCTGGGGGCACAGCAGCGCGCGATCCTCGGCGGCTGCGGTCATGGCGGCAGGGAGGGCGCCGACCACCGGCACCAGAGAGCCATCCAGCGACAACTCGCCCAGCGACACTGCGCCCTCGGCGGCATCGGGCGGTATGATCTCCAACGCGGACAAAAGCGCGACGGCGATGGGCAGGTCAAAATGGCTGCCCTCTTTCGGCAGGTCTGCAGGGGACAGGTTGATGGTGATCCGTTTGGACGGCAGCGCGATGGCCATGGAGCTAAGCGCGCTGCGCACCCGGTCACGCGCCTCGGACACGGCTTTGTCGGGCAGGCCGACGATGGAAAAGGCCGGCAGGCCCGGTGAGACGGCGCATTGCACCTCGACCGGGCGGGCATCAACCCCTTGGAAAGCGACAGTGTGGGCGCGGGCAACCATGAAGGACCTTTTTGGTTAACAGGTCGTTGCTGCCACGGCTGCGGTTTAAGAATTGTTAACGGCGCTGGTCATCGAGTTGAATTTCGGCCAGGCACCCGGATCGGCAACCGTCTTGTCGCGGCAGAATCGATTGCAAAACCCCCAGCGTTGACCATTCAGTTCCAGGAAATGGGTCACCGGCCTGCCGGAATAGGGGCAGGTTTCATTGATCGACGGCCCGTCACCCACTGGTCTTGCGTCCGGTTTTCCACCGATGGGCCATAGGTTTGACGGCAAGTCCAGCGCGTAGGGAAACGGGTCGTAAGCGACAGTCAGTCCCATCGCGCGCCATTGCCGGACCGGCGGGTCGGACAACAATTCCAGACAATAGTCCCGATTGGCCTCGGACACGGGCAAATCATAGCCGACGATCCGCGCGGCGACCGGCGTATAGAAAACATCTGCCAGTGAATACGCGCCGAACAGCGGGCCAGAGGCTGCGCCGGACAGGTTGCGGGCATGGGCCCACAAGGTCTCGATCCGGTCCAGATCGGCACGTGTTTCGGGCGAAGGCTCAAACCCCTGCCAGCGGTGTTTCAGTTGCATCGGGCATTGGCCCCGCAACGCGGTAAAACCCGCCACCATCTCGGCACAGAGCCACCGTGCCGTTGCCCGGGCCGACGGATCCGCAGGCCACAGCCCGGCCTCGGGGTGGCGCTCGGCCAATGTCTCGGCCATGGCAAGGCTTTCACCCACCACGGTACCATCGGGCAGGCGCAGGGCCGGAACAAGGCGCGCCGGGGCAAGGGGCTGCATATCGTCTGCCATGGTACCGGAATAGAGGCCGATCATGTGACTGCGGTACGGCAGGCCGAACTTTTCCAGCATCAGCCAGCCGCGCATGGACCAGCTGGAAAACAGGCGGTCTCCGATAAACAAATCATAGGTCATGGCAGAACGATGCCGTGCGGGCGCAGTTCAGTAAATCAGTGATTTGTGCGGGGTCTGATCACGGACGGTGATTGATGCGGCCCACCGCCCACCCTTGGCTCCGGCGGGTGATATCCGTAACCGAGAGGTTGTCGATCCGATGGCTGAACGCTTCCTGCGCATCGACGCCCAGCGCGCGTTGCACCTGTGTCAGGATCACGCCGAAATGGGCCACGATGACCAGTTCGCGCCCGGAATGCTGCGCGATCAGCCCGTCGATCACGGCATCGACACGCGCCCGCACCTCGTTCCAGCTTTCTCCGTCCGGGGGGCGGACGTCTCCGGGATTGTCCCAATAGGCAAAGGCCAGTTCGGGGTCTTCGGCCTCGATCTCTTTGAACGCGCGCAGTTCCCAGGCGCCGAAGTTGATCTCGCGCAGATCGGGATGATGGGGCAGGCGCCGGCGTGACCCTTGGATGGCCGAGGCTGTGTCTGCGGCGCGGGACAGGTCGGAGGAGATCACGACCGCATCGCGCGGCAGATGGTCGTGCAGGCGCGCAATCGCTGCCCGATCACTGAGATCCGCGGGCAGATCGGACCACCCAACCATGGTTTTCGCGTGGGTCGGCCCGTGGCGAACCAGATGCAGGCGGGTCACGGCAATTGCCCCTTCAGAACCAGCGGCAGGCCGGCGGTCACCTGCACCACCAGATCGGCCTGTGCGGCCAGCGCAATGTTCAGCCGACCCTGCGCTTCGCGGAATCGGCGCGACAGGGCGTTCTCAGGTACGATTCCATATCCGACCTCGTTCGAGACGATGACCACCGGTGCCCGGCAATCCCGCAGATCCTGCAACAATTCTGCTTGCGCCCGGTCCAGATCGTTTTCGGCCAGCAGGTGATTGGTCAGCCACATGGTCGCGCAGTCGATCAGACAGATATCGTCCGGCGTCAGATCGCCCAAAGCCGGGCCAAGGTTCAGGGGTGCCTCAATGGTTGTCCAACCCGCGCCGCGCTGGGCGATGTGGCGTTGCACCTTTTGACGCATCTCATCATCAAACACTTGTGATGTCGCCAGGTAAGTGCGTTTTTTATTTGTTGAAACAATGAGTTGCTCGGCTAATGCCGACTTTCCCGAAGCCGCGCCGCCCAACACAAAGGTTAAATCCGGTCTCACTATAATTACCTTTCAGGTGATCCACCCGGTTTTGTTCTGCGTATCGACCCTAGGTCGGCAAGGCAAGCCCGGGCCGCGCCTGTGAAAAGGGGAGATTTCCATGGCACTGGACAACGCAAAAGATTTTTCGATGTCCCGGCAAGCGATGAAGGCCGAACTTCTGGACGCGGAAACTGAATTGCAACTGGCTTACGCGTGGCGGGATGACCGGGACGAACAGGCGCTGCACCGTCTGATCACCGCCTATATGCGGCTGGCGATTTCCATGGCCGCCAAGTTCAAACGCTACGGTGCCCCGATGAACGACCTGATCCAGGAGGCCGGGTTGGGGCTGATGAAGGCGGCGGATAAATTCGACCCCGACCGCGGCGTGCGCTTTTCGACCTATGCCGTCTGGTGGATTAAGGCGAGCATTCAGGATTACGTGATGCGCAACTGGTCGATGGTGCGCACCGGATCGACCTCATCTCAGAAATCCCTGTTTTTCAACATGCGGCGCGTTCAGGCGCGGCTGGAGCGTGAGGCTGCGACCGAAGGGATGGAACTGGATCGCCATCAGTTGCACCAAAGGATTGCCGCTGAGATCGGGGTCCCTCTGCGCGATGTCGAGATGATGGAAGGGCGGCTTTCGGGGTCCGATTTCTCGCTGAACGCAGTGCAATCGGCGGATGAGGACGGGCGCGAGTGGATCGACGCGCTGGAGGATGAGCGTGAACAGGCCGCTCAGGTGGTCGAGAACAGCCATGACACGGAACAGCTGCGCCAGTGGCTGGTGACGGCCATGCAGGCGCTGAACGATCGTGAGCGTTTTATCGTGCGGGAACGCAAGCTGCGCGAGCCGGCCCGGACCCTGGAAAGCCTGGGTCACGAACTGGGGCTGTCAAAGGAACGCGTGCGGCAACTGGAGGCGGCAGCCTTCGTGAAAATGCGCAAGAACCTTGAAGCGCAATCGCGCGAGGTGCAACACTTCATCGCATGAAACCGATTGCGATTCTGCTGTGTACACTGGCGGTTATGGCCGGTCCCGGTCGGGCCGGCGATCTGATTCCGGACGATATTGCGGATGCGATGAAATCCGCAGATGTCGTAATTCTGGGCGAAATTCACGACAATCCCGATCACCACCTTGTTCAGGCAGAGGCCGTGACCCTCGTAAACCCCTCTGCTGTCGTGTGGGAAATGGTGACCGAAGAAGGCGCGCAACGTCTGGCGGACAAAGCGGTCTCGAACCCCGAGGAATTGTCCAGAATTCTGCGCTGGCTTGAATCGGGCTGGCCGCCGCTCAGCATGTATTACCCGATTTTTCAGGCTTCGGCAGCGCCGGTCTATGGTGCCATGGTTCCGCGCTCGGCCGCGCGCGCTGCGATGGAACGCGGTGCGGCGACTGCGTTGGGTGCAGATGCGGCGCGCTATGGTCTGACTGTTCCGTTGCCGGCGGCGGAACAAGCCGCGCGCGAAGCTGATCAGCTTGCCGCGCATTGCGATGCGATCCCCGAAAGCGCGCTGCCGCAGCTGGTCGCGATTCAGCGGTTGCGCGATGCGGTGCTGACCCGGGCGATCCTGCGGGCGCAGGAGGAAACCGGCGGGCCGGTGGCGGTGATCACCGGTAATGGCCATGCCCGCAAGGACCGGGGCATCCCAACCTTTCTGGCCCGCCTGCGTCCGGGGTTGAAGGTATTTGTTCTGGGCCAGTCCGAAGATGGCGTCGTTGATGGGGAATTTGATGCCGTGATCGACAGCCCGGCGATTGAACGCGAAGACCCCTGCCTGGCTTTTGAAACTCAGAATTAACCGCTGGAACTGACGGGCGGCCTTGCCTAATGTCGGGGCCGACCGGGACGGGAAGGGCAACACATGCTGGCATCGAAACGCATTCTTCTGATCATCGGTGGTGGGATCGCAGCCTATAAGTCACTCGATCTGATCCGGCGTCTTAAAGAGCGCGGCGCGGCGGTAACGCCGGTGCTGACCCGCGCCGCCGAGGAATTCGTGACGCCCCTATCGGTGTCGGCTCTGGCCGGCGAAAAGGTCTATCGGGATCTGTTTGACCTGACCGATGAGGCCGAAATGGGCCATATTCAGCTTTCACGCTCGGCCGATCTGATCGTTGTTGCCCCGGCGACGGCTGACCTTATGGGCAAGATGACCGCGGGGCTGGCCAATGATCTGGCCTCAACCCTGCTGATGGCAACCGATACGCCGGTTCTGTGCGCGCCCGCGATGAATGTGCGGATGTGGGATCACCCCGCGACAAGGCGCAATCTGAAGCAATTGCAGGCTGATGGTGTCCGGTTTGTCGGTCCCAACGAGGGCGATATGGCCTGCGGCGAATACGGCCCGGGGCGCATGTCGGAACCGCTGGAGATCGTGGCCGCGATCGAAGCGGAACTGGGCGCCGGGCCGCTGAGCGGAAAACGTATTCTGGTGACGTCCGGCCCGACCCATGAACCGATCGACCCGGTGCGCTACATTGCCAACCGGTCCTCGGGCGCGCAGGGGGCGGCGATTGCGCGCGCATTGTCCGCGCTGGGCGCTGAGGTGGTCTTTGTGACCGGGCCGGCGGACGTTCCCCCACCTGAGGGCGTGCAGGTCGTGCCGGTCGAGACCGCGCAACAAATGTCGGACGCTGTGGATGCGGCACTGCCGGTTGACGCAGGCGTATTTGCTGCGGCGGTCGCGGATTGGCGCCTGGCAAGCGCGTCGGACAAGAAACTGAAGAAAAGCCGCGATGGCCTGCCTGTGCTGGAATTTGCCGAGAATCCCGACATCCTTAAGCGTGTTGCACGGATGGAGGCCGGACGGCCCGCTCTGGTCGTGGGCTTTGCCGCCGAGACGGACAATGTAATCGACCACGCAACGGCAAAACGGGCGCGCAAGGGTTGCGATTGGATCGTTGCCAATGATGTCAGCCCCGCGACCGGCATTATGGGCGGGTCCGAGAACGCGGTGATCCTGATCTCGGATGCCGGGGCCGAGGAGTGGCCGCGCATGGGCAAGGATGCGGTGGCGGAACGTCTGGCGCGCAAGATCGCCGACGCACTAAGCAGTTAGAAAGAGGTTCGGTGATGGTAGCTATCCGGGTGATCCGCGAAGACGGGGCTGATCCGTCAGTGCCCTTGCCCTCGTACGAAACGCATGGGGCCGCCGGTGCGGATGTGCGCGCAAATCTGCCGGATGGCGTCCCGGTCACGTTGGAACCCGGTCAGCGCGCCCTGGTGCCCACCGGATTGCGGATCGAAATTCCGCAAGGGTTCGAAGTGCAGGTGCGCCCCCGGTCCGGGCTTGCGCTGAAACACGGCATCACCCTGCCCAACACACCCGGCACAATCGACAGCGATTATCGCGGTCCGCTGGGTGTGATCGTCCTGAACGCAGGACAGGAACGGTTCGAAATCACCCATGGGGAACGCATTGCCCAACTGGTCGTTGCACCTGTTGTCCAGGCCAAATTCGAACCTGTGAACGCGCTGAGTGATACCGATCGCGGCGCAGGCGGGTTCGGTTCGACCGGGCGCGGCTGATGCTGTTGGTTCTGATCCTGGCCGCGGCCTTGTGGGGCATCGGTTACGTGGCCGGTGTGTCCCGAAACGCCCGCATGACGTCTGTCGGGGTGCTGTTGCTGGGCGTCATCACCGCACAACTGGTTCTGCCTGACGGGCACCCGTTGCGGACAGCCACGGGCGGGTCCGCCGCGATGTGGCTGATATTGGGTGGCTCGGCCCTGCTGGTTCTGGTTTATGGATGGGTGCTGAAGGTGCTGCGAAATCGTGCGGCGACTGGCCGTGCGAAGGAGCCCGCGATGCCGTCCGACCAATTCTCGGAAACCGAACTGGAACGTTATGCCCGCCACATCGTCCTGCGTGAACTGGGCGGGCCGGGTCAGAAAAAGATGAAACAGGCCCGCGTACTGATCATCGGCGCGGGCGGGCTGGGTGCGCCGGCGTTGCAATATCTGGCCGCCGCCGGTGTCGGAACGATCGGCGTGATCGACGATGACGAGGTCGAAAATGCCAACCTGCAGCGGCAGGTGATCCACCGCGACGCCGATATCGGCATGCCCAAGGTCTTTTCGGCGCAACAGGCCATGCAGGCCCAGAACCCAAATGTCGTAGTTCTGCCCTATCACCGTCGCCTGACCGAAGAGATCGCAGCGGACCTGTTTGCCGATTTTGATCTGATCCTTGATGGCACCGACAATTTTGACACCCGATACCTGGCCAACCGAACCGCGGTTGCGCTGGGCAAGCCGCTGATCTCGGGCGCGTTGTCGCAATGGGAAGGTCAGCTGAGCGTTTTTGACCCGGCTAAAGGTGCCCCCTGTTATCAATGCGTATTCCCCGAGGCTCCGGCGCCCGGACTGGCCCCGTCCTGTGCCGAGGCTGGCGTGATCGGCCCGCTTCCCGGGGTGGTCGGTTCGATGATGGCCGTTGAAGCAATCAAGGTGATCACCGGGGCCGGGCAGCCGCTGCGTGGCGAGATGCTGATTTACGACGCGCTTTATGGTGAAAGCCGCAAGATCACCATGTCGCGGCGCGCCGATTGTCCGATCTGTGGCTAAAACCGGGGCGCTTTGCATCAAGGCGCGCCCGTTCCCAAATTGTGGTCAAAGGAGACCCGAATGACCAACCCGATCCTGTCCGACTGGACCACGCCCTTCGAAATCGCACCCTTTGCCAATATTTCGGATGATGACTTCGCCCCGGCGCTGGAACAGGCGATGCAAGCGCATAATGCCCAGATCGACGCCATCGCCGGAAACGAAGAAGCGCCCAGCTTCGCCAACACGATCGAAGCGCTTGAAGCTGCAGGTGAGCAGATGGACCGGGTCCTGTCGGTGTTCTTTACCGTTGCCGGGGCGGACAGCAACCCCGCGCGAGAAGAACTGCAACGTGAATTCTCGCCCAAATTGGCGGCGCATTACGCGGGTATATCGTCAAATAAGGCGCTGTTTCAGCGCGTGGCCGATCTTTGGGCGCGCCGGGACGGTCTGGGCCTGAGCCAGGAACAGGCGCGCGTTCTGATGCTGACTCACCGAGGGTTCGTGCGCGCGGGCGCGGCATTGCAGGGGGACGACGATGTCCGGATGCAGGATATCAAGGCGCGGCTGGCGTCCTTGGGCACGTCTTTTACCCAAAACCTTCTGGCGGACGAGCGAAACTGGTTCATGGAACTGGCCGAAGACGACCTGACCGGTCTGCCGGATTTCGTCGTGGATGCGGCCCGTGCTGCGGGACAGGAAAAGGGCGCGGACGGTCCGGTCGTGACGCTGTCACGGTCTCTGATCGTCCCGTTCCTTCAATTCTCGCCACGTCGGGACCTGCGCGAAAAGGCCTACCGCGCATGGTCGGCGCGCGGGGCAAATGGCGGTGAGACCGACAACCGCAACATCGCGACCGAGATCCTGCAACTGCGCGAGGAACGGGCCAAACTGTTGGGTTATGACAGCTTCGCCGCGTTCAAGCTGGAAACCGAAATGGCGAAAACGCCGGATCGGGTGCGTGAACTGCTGATGCAGGTTTGGGAGCCCGCCAGGGCGCGCGCGGAAGCGGATGCCGAAACCCTGACCCGGATGATGCAGGAGGACGGGGTCAACGGCCCGCTGGAGGCATGGGACTGGCGCTACTATGCCGAGAAACGCCGCAAGGCCGAGCATGATCTGGATGAGGCCGCGCTGAAGCCGTATTTGCAACTGGACCGCATGATCGAGGCGTCATTCGCCTGCGCCAACCGCCTGTTCGGGCTGGAATTCGCCCCGCTGGACGTACCACTCTATCACCCTGATTGCCGGGCGTGGGAGGTCACCCGCAACGGGCAGCATGTCGCGGTGTTCATCGGTGACTATTTTGCGCGCGGATCGAAGCGTTCGGGCGCGTGGTGCAGCGCAATGCGGGCGCAGGCGACGTTCCCCAAAGTGCAGGCCCCGATCGTGATCAACGTCTGCAACTTCGCCAAGGGCGATCCGGCGCTGCTGTCCTATGACGATGCGCGCACCCTGTTCCATGAATTCGGGCACGCCCTGCATCAGATGCTGTCCAATGTGACCTATGAAAGCATCTCGGGCACAAGCGTCGCGCGGGACTTCGTCGAACTGCCCAGCCAGCTTTACGAACACTGGCTGGAGGTGCCCGAGGTTCTGGCCGAGTTCGCCACCCATGCCGAAACCGGGGCACCGATGCCGCAAGAGATGCTGGACAAGGTGCTGAAGGCCGCGAATTTCGATCAGGGGTTTCAGACGGTGGAATACGTCGCCTCGGCTCTGGTCGATCTGGCGTTTCACGACGGTGCCGCGCCTGCCGATCCGATGGCAAAACAAGCCGAGGTACTGACCGAGATCGGAATGCCGCACGCCATCGGCATGCGTCACGCCACCCCGCATTTCGCGCATGTGTTTGCTGGCGACGGCTATAGCGCGGGCTATTACTCGTACATGTGGTCCGAAGTTATGGATGCCGACGCATTTGCTTCCTTTGAAGAGGCAGGCGGCGCATTCGATCCGGAACGCGCCAGAGCGCTGGAGCAAAACATCCTGTCCACCGGCGGATCGCGCGAGGCGGAAGAGCTTTATCTGGCGTTCAGAGGGCGTTTGCCGGGCGTCGAGGCTCTGCTGAAAGGCCGCGGCCTGATCGCTGCGTGACTCAATAGCCCAGAGCGCGGTCGACGAGGTGCAGGAAGGGCTCACCCGCCTCACCCCGGCGGATGTTCTCGCAAATCACCTGCGCTGCCGTTTCGGGCCGTGTTTCCGAGGCGATATGCGGGGTCACTGTCACGTTGGGGTGCGTCCAATAAGGGTGCTCGGGCGGCAGCGGTTCCTGTCGGAATACATCCAGCGTGGCATGGCCAACCTGACCCGTATTCAGCGCATCCAGCAATGCGTCGTCGTCGATCAGCGGCCCGCGACCGGGATTGATGATGCGCGCGCCACGGGGCAGCAAGCGCAGGGTTTCCGCGTTCAGGGTGTTTTCCGTCGCCGGTGTGTCCGGCAGCAACAGCACGACAATCTCTGCCTTGGACAGCGCCTCCCGCAGTCCCTCCTCGCCATGCAGACAGGTGACGTCGGGGATATCCTTGGCCGAGCGGCTCCAGCCGGTGACGTTGAAATTCAGGGCCGTCAGCGCACGCGCGGCGGCCTCGCCCAATGCGCCCAGACCCAGGATGCAAACATTGCGTTCCGGGGCCAGGGGCGGTGCGTCCGGCGTCCAGACGCCGTCCTGAACGGTGATATGCCGGTCCATCTCCAGGTGATAGCGCAGAACGTGGCCGACCACCCATTCCGTCATGCCCTGTGTCAGCCCGCGGTCCACCATTCGCGCCAGCGGTACGGTCAGCGTTCTGTTCCCTGCAATGCTTTCAACCCCGGCCCACAGGCTCAGAACCGCCTTCAGCCGGGAAAACGGGGTGAAATCCAGCAGGCCGCCATTCGGGGCATAGACCACATAATCGACCTGATCCGGAGCAAAATCTGTGGCAAGCCGAAAGTCCAGACCCGCCCTGGTGAGGCCATCGGACAACAAGGGTTCATACACGGGCCACAGGGCAGGGCGCGCGGAAAACAGGACGTTCACGGGCATTTGTGGCCTTTCGGATCAGCGGGGGCGGTGGATATGGGCGCTCTGGACTATGCCAAAGGCGGCCATCAGGACCAGCATGGCCGAACCGCCATAGCTGACCATGGGCAGCGGTACGCCCACGACCGGGGCAAGCCCCATCACCATCGACATGTTGACGGCAAAGAACAGGAAAAAGTTCAGCGCGATGCCCAGCGTGACCAGCGACGAAAACCGGTCCTTGGTCGAAAGCGCCGTCACGAGGCAGAAAATCAGGATCAGACCATACAGGGTCAGCAGGGTGATGCCGCCGACAAAGCCGAATTCTTCAGCCAGCGTGGTGAAGATGAAATCGGTGTGCTTTTCGGGCAGGAAGTTCAGTCGCGATTGCGTGCCCTGCATGAACCCGCGCCCGTTCCAGCCACCGGACCCCAGCGCGATCTTGGACTGGGTAATATGATACCCCGCGCCCAGCGGATCGGTTGAAGGGTCAAGGAAAGTGTCGATGCGGCGGAACTGGTAATCCTTCAGCAACTGCCACTCTGTGCCTCGGCTGTTGAACACGGTTGCGACAAGCCCGACGCCCGCCGCTATTACGGCGGCGAAATAGGCCCAGTGGACGCCGGCCAGAAACATCAGCCCACCTCCCGCGGCTAGCAACAGGATCGAGGTGCCAAGGTCGGGCTGGCGCAGAACCATGAAAGTCGGGATCAGGATCAGGATGACCGGGATGATGACCCAGAGCGGCCGGGACGTCTTGTGCGACGGCAGCCAGTCGTAATAAGCCGCCAACAGCATGACCAGCGTTACCTTCATCAGTTCCGAAGGTTGCAGACGCATGAAACCAAGGTCGATCCAGCGCTGCGCCCCCATGCCGACCGTGCCGAACAACTCGACAAAGACCAGCAGGGCGATCGAAACGAGATAGGCCAGAACCGACATATTGCGCCAGAACCAGATCGGCACCAGCGCCACGATGAACATCACGGTCAGGCCCAGACCAAAGCGCTCCATCTGCGGCTCGGCCCAAGGGGTCCAGGATCCTCCCGCCACGGAATACAGCATCAGGAACCCGGCGCTGGCCACGCTGATCAGCAGCAGGGTCAGCGGCCAGTTCATATACAGGAATTTGCGGAACCCCGACGGCGTGGATTTGACGGCATATTCAAGATAGCTCATGCGCGGTCCTTCTCGGTCGGGCGCGCTTTGGGCCGGCGGTCACCTTCCAGCCGTTTTTGCTGTTCCTTGATGCGCTCGCGGTCGGCGACCGGATAAGCCTCAAGCGGCGGAGTTCCGTCGTAGAGCGCCTGCAACATGATATCCCGCGCAACCGGTGCGGCGGCCTTGGAACCGCCGCCGCCATGTTCCACAACCACGGCCACGGCGTATTTGGGATTGTCATAGGGGGCAAAGCTGACAAACAGCGCATGGTCGCGGCGCTCCCACGGCAGGTCTTCGTTGCGGATCACCCCGGCGGCCCGTTCGGCCTTGGTGATGTTGCGCACCTGACTGGTGCCGGTCTTGCCCGCCATGCGGAATTCATCGGCAATGATGCGGCTGCGATAAGCGGTGCCGCGCCGGTCGTTCGAGACCGAGAACATCGCCTTGCGCACGTGCTCCAGATTGTTGCGGTTCACCGCCAGAGGCTCGCCCGCGCCCGACGGCTGTTCAACTCCGTTCACCGACCGCACCAGACGCGGCGTCACCGCCCGCCCGGTAGCGATGCGCGCGGTCATCACCGCCAGTTGCAGCGGCGATGCCAGCATGAAACCCTGTCCGATCGAGGCATTCGCCGTGTCGCCTACCAGCCAGTCCTCGCCGTGAACACGTTGTTTCCACGCCTGGTTGGGGGCCAGCCCGGCCGCGACTGCTGACATCGGGATATCGTGTTTTACGCCCAGCCCGAAGGTGCGCGCCATGTCGGATATCTTGTCGATGCCTGTGCGCAAGGCAACATCGTAATAGTACACATCGCAGCTGCGTTTCAGCGACAGCCCAAGATCCACCGTGCCGTGACCGCCGCGCTTCCAGCAGTGGAACCGGCGGCTGCCGACTTTCAGGTGACCCGGGCAGTAAACCGTATTGCCGGGCCCGATCACGCCAGCCTCAAGCGCGGCCATGGCAGTGATCATCTTGAAGGTCGAGCCGGGCGGATAAGTACCTTGTACGGTCTTGTTGGCCAGCGGGCGGTAATTGTCCTGAGTCAGCGTCCGGTAGTCGGCCACAGAGATGCCGCGCACAAACAGATTCGGATCAAAACTGGGCGCCGAGCTGATCGCCCGGATGTCGCCTGTTTCGCAATCGATGACCACCGCCGCGGCGCTTTCACCGGCCAGCCGGGCCTGTGCGTATTGCTGCAGGTCCGCGTCGACCGACAATTGCAAATCGGCCCCGGCGGTGCCCTCCTGCCGGTCCAGTTCCCGCATCACCCGGCCGGTGGCATTGACTTCGACCCGTTTGGCCCCGGCCTTGCCGCGCAGGGAAATTTCCTGCTTGGCTTCAAGCCCGACCTTGCCGATCTGGAACCGGGGGATACGAAGCACCGGTTCGGGGTCCTCGATCTGGCTGAGATCGTAATCGCTGACCGGGCCGACATACCCAACCACATGGGCAAAATCCTCGTACCGGGGATACTGGCGCGTCATACCCACTTCGGGGGTCACACCGGGCAGGGCAGGGGCGTTGACGGCAACTTTCGAGATATGTTCCCACGTGACCTGATCAGCCAGTGTCACGGGCAGGAACGGTGCCGAGCGGCGCATTTCCGCCTTGGCGCGTTCGATCTCATCCTCGGTCAAAGGGATCAGGTCCGAGAGCTTGGCGATAACCTTGTCTACGTCGCCCGCATCCTCGCGCACCATGACGATCCGGTAAGAGGGCGAGTTCTGACCGATGATTTCGCCATTGCGGTCGTAAATCCGTCCGCGCGTTGGCGGGATCAGGCGGATGTTGATCCGGTTTTCCTCGGCCAGCAGGCGGTATTCGTCGGCCTGATCCACTTGCATGAACCGCATGCGGGCGGCCAGACCCCCGATGAAGGCGGCCTGAAGCCCGCCCAGTATCAGCGCCCGGCGTGGCAGGCGTTTATAGGCGAGGCCCTGGGACTTGGGTTTGCGCTGCTTCATGACCGCGCTCCGAACGGGCTGGTTTCAGCTGCGGATACCCGCCGGACCCCTAATCCGTTCTGGCTGAGCAGAACGATCAGGGGATATACTGCAATCGTCAGAACCACTTGTATCACCACCGGTCCCAATGCCGCCTGTTGCACCGACAGAATAGCAAGAATGATGCGGTTCAACATAAAAACTGCCGTGATCACCACGGCGACGCTGGACCATTCGCCAACAAATCCAGAATCCCGCATTCCCGGCGCCGCTGAACGAAGATAGGCGGCGCCAAGAACCACCAGCGCCGCCAGCAATCCCGGCGGCCGCTGCAGCAGCAGATCGGCCATCAGCATGACAACCGCCACAAGCAGGGTGGGAACAAATTCCGGCCGCCGCAGGACCCAGGCAAAAGTCAGGGCAATCAGCAGGTCCGGAAATGGCCAGCGGTCGGGCGCAGTATCCAGCGGCAACAGGTGCAGGAACATGATCAGGGCCGCCAGACACAGATAAAGCCCGCGCTTGGACCAAAGCTGCGAGGTCGCGCTATCCATCGCCGACCTCCACCGGGGTCAGGGCGGCAGCAGGTTGTCTGGGGCCGACAATGTTGCCTGGATCCCGGATCGGCGGGGCCGACTGGTAGCGCAGGACCCTGAGAAATTCCAGGCGTTCGAAATCGGCCGACAGGCGAACGCGCAGGCGGCCACCGGGGTCGGCCGTGATCTGGCCGATCAGCAGGCCGGCGGGAAACACGCCCCCGTCCCCCGACGTCACCACCCGGTCGCCGGGGCGCACCAGTTCACGGTTCTCCAGAAACTCCACCGCCGGGGCCGGCGTGTTATCTCCCTTGATCAGAGCGGTCTGACCCGAAGGCTGAATGGTCGCCGGGATCGCGCTGGACGCGTCGGTCATTAGGATCACCCGCGCGGTATCCGGACCCACCCCGGAAATGCGACCGACCACACCGATCCCGTCCATCGTCGCCCAGCCATCGGTGATACCGTCGCGTTCACCCACATTCAGCAGTACCGACTGCCGGAAGGGCGATCCGCTGTCGGCCATGACGACGCCGGTGATATAGGTCAGGCGCGGATCAAGCCGGACATTGTTCAGATCCAGCAGGCGGGCGTTTTCCTGCTCCAACTGCAGCGCGGCCTCTTTCCAGGCGCGCATCAGGCGCAATTCGCTGCGCAATTCCTGGTTCTGTTCGCTCAGGCGCTGATAACTTTGAAAATCCCGCACCAGATTGACGACAGCGGTGACCGGCACCATGGCCCATTCCATCGACGGCACGACCCGGTCCACTACCTGCGCGCGAAACCGTTCGACGCGCGGGCTGTCGATGCGCCAGACCAGAAAGATTGCCAGAAGACACAGAACGACAATCCCCAACAGCAGCCGTCGCAGGGGGGTGGTGTATTCGTCGCGCTGTGATCGGTCCTTTGCCACAGGACTCCTTCCCGTGCTGCTCGCGCCCGATTTTACCCTATTTCACAAGGGTGCGCGCCTTAGCTTTCGTAGTCAATCGCGTGGCGCAGTTGTTTTTCGTATTCCAGCGCTTTGCCGGTGCCCAAAGCCACGCAATTGAGGCTTTCATCGGCGATCGACACGGCCAGCCCGGTCTGTTCGCGCAGGGCGAGGTCCAGATCGCCCAGCAGCGCGCCGCCACCGGTCAGCATCACGCCCCGATCGACAATGTCGGCGGCCAGATCGGGCGGAGTGGTTTCGAGCGCGGTCATCACCGCCTCGCAAATCTGCTGGACAGGTTCCGACAGCGCCTCGGCCACCTGGGCCTGGCTGATCTCGATTTCCTTGGGAACACCGTTCAGCAGGTCGCGACCGCGGATATGCATCGACTGGCCGCGGCCGTCGTCGGGCATGCGCGCGGTGCCGATGGTGGTTTTGATCCGTTCGGCGGTGGATTCACCGACCAGCAGGTTCTGCTGACGCCGCAGATACGAGATGATCGCCTCATCCATCCGGTCTCCGCCGACACGGACCGAGCGGGCGTATACGATGTCGCCCAGCGACAGAACCGCCACTTCGGTGGTACCGCCGCCGATATCGACGACCATGTTGCCAGTCGGGTCGGTGATCGGCATGCCTGCGCCAATCGCGGCCGCAATCGGTTCGGCAATCAGGCCCGCGCGGCGCGCGCCTGCGGACAGAACCGACTGTCGGATTGCCCGTTTCTCAACGGGTGTCGCGCCGTGCGGGACGCAGACGATGATCTTGGGTTTCGAAAAGGTCGAGCGTTTGTGCACCTTGCGGATGAAATGCTTGATCATTTCCTCGGCGGTATCGAAATCGGCAATGACGCCTTCGCGCATCGGGCGGATCGCCTCGATCGAGCCCGGGGTTCGGCCCAGCATCAGCTTGGCGTCTTCGCCCACGGCCAGCACCTTTTTCACACCGTCCTTGACGTGATAGGCCACTACCGACGGTTCGGACAGGATCACGCCGCGCCCTTTGACATAAACCAGCGTGTTCGCTGTCCCAAGGTCAATGGCCATGTCCGCAGTGAACAGGCCGCCCAGATTGCCAAAGATTCCCATGTTTTCACTGATCCCGTTCGTCAGAATTTCAACTGCCCGCAACTCGACGGTTCCGGGACGGATGTCTTATAGGGTGCCATCTCGCCCGGTAAAAGGGCTGATTCCGCGTCAATCAGCACCTTTCCGCCTTATTGACAGGGACTTTAGAAGGCAAAATGCTCTCATATCAACACATTTACCACGCCGGGAATCTGGCTGATGTGCAAAAGCACGCATTATTGGCGTGGATGTTGGAATATCTGACCCGCAAAGATAAGCCCCTGACCTATCTTGAAACCCATTCCGGGCGCGGTCTTTACCATCTGGGCGCCGCCGAAGCCCTGCGAACCGGTGAGGCCGCCGCCGGAATAGGGCGGGCCCGCAAGGAGGACTGGTTTGACGCGACACATCCCCTTTCGCGGGCGCTGGCCGGGGTTCAGGAGCGTTACGGCGCTGATGCCTATGCCGGGTCGCCCCTGATCGCGGCTGGCCTGCTGCGGGATGGCGACAGCCTGCATTTTGCCGAGTTGCACCCGCAGGAACACGCGGCGCTGTCTGGGGCACTCTCAGGCACTGGCGCGAAGGTCTACAAACAGGATGGATATGAGCTGGCGCAATCCCTTTTGCCCCCGACTCCAAGGCGCGGGATGGTCCTGATCGACCCGAGTTATGAAGTGAAATCGGAATATGGCCGCCTGCCCGGAATTGTCGCCAGACTGCATCGCAAGTGGAACGTGGGGGTAATTGCCGTCTGGTATCCGATTCTGGCAGACGGGCGGCACCGGGAAATGATCTCGGCGCTTAAGGGGCAGAATCTGCCGAAATCCATCTGTCATGAGGTGGAATTCGCACCGGCGCGAAAAGGTCACGGGATGATCGGATCAGGCATGTTCATCGCGAACGCGCCCTATGGCATCGCGGAAGAAACAGACCGTTTGTCGGACATTTTCGCGCGCCTCTGAGACGTGACCACCTGATGGGCGCAGGTCGGCGAATGCTCCCGCCTCGGTTGCCAGCATCAGAGATGCAGCCGCCCGAGTTGGGCCCGGCAGCGCGCCTGCGCGCTGCCGGGCCCAATGCCGCTAGGGTGTTCGGCGCAGCCGGGCAGCCGCGGGTGCGGGAGCTCGTTCGCCCCTAACCGGTCAGGTCAGATCCTTATAGCTGATCTCACGCGTGTCAGCCCCGGGTCCGGCTTTTTCGCGGCGCATGATCAGCCGGTTCAGCGCGTGAATATAGGCTTTGGCCGACGCCACCACGGTATCGGTATTTGCGGACTGGCCCGTGGCGATCATGCCGTCCTCTTCCAGCCGCACCGAAACGGTGGCCTGCGCGTCGGTGCCTTCGGTCACTGCGTGAACCTGGTACAGTTGCAGCCGCGCGGTGTTGGGATGGATTGTCCGGATCGCCTTGAAGGTGGCATCCACCGGACCGTCACCGTGCTCGGTCGCAATGACATCCTTGCCATCCACTTCCAGTTCAACGGTCAATTCCGCCTGACCGCCAGTGCCGCAAGTCACCTTCATCGAGACCAGTTGCAGGTGATCGTCCGCATCGTCCAGCGTCATCAACGCGATCAGGTCGTCGTCGAACACCTCTTTTTTGCGGTCGGCCAGATCCTTGAACCGCACGAAGATGTCCTTGAGCTGATTGTCACCCACCTCGTAACCCAGCGTTTCGAGCTTGTCGCGCAACGCGGCCCGGCCCGAGTGTTTGCCCAAGGGCAGCGAGGTGCCGGACAGGCCGATATCTTCGGGGCGCATGATCTCGAAATTCTCGCGGTTCTTCAGCATGCCATCCTGATGGATACCGCTTTCATGGGCAAAGGCGTTTTTGCCGACGATCGCCTTGTTGAACTGCACGTTGAAGCCCGACACCGTCGCGACCCGGCGCGAGATATGCATGATCTTGGTGGTGTCGATACCGGTGTTCCAGGGCATGATGTCGTTGCGGGTTCGCAGCGCCATTACCACCTCTTCCAGCGCGGTGTTGCCCGCGCGTTCGCCCAGACCGTTGATGGTGCATTCGATCTGCCGTGCGCCACCTGCGACGGCCGCCAGAGAGTTCGCGGTCGCCATGCCAAGGTCGTTGTGGCAATGGGTGGCAAACACCACCTCATCAGCGCCCGGTACGGTCTCGATCAGGCGCTTGATCAGGTCCGCGGATTCAACCGGAGCGGTGTACCCCACCGTGTCGGGGATGTTGATCGTCGTGGCACCTGCCTTGATCGCAATCTCAATCACGCGGCACAGGTAATCCCATTCCGTGCGGGTCGCATCCATCGGCGACCATTGCACGTTTTCGCACAGGTTGCGCGCATGGCTGACCGTTTCGTGGATCTTCTCGGCCATCTCGTCTTGCGTGAGGTTGGGGATGGCGCGGTGCAGTGGCGACGTACCGATGAAGGTGTGAATCCGGTTTTTCCCAGCGTGTTTCACAGCCTCCCAACAGCGGTCGATATCCGCGAAATTGGCGCGGGCGAGACCGCAGATCCGGCTGTTTTTGGCGCGTTGCGCGATTTCGGTGACGGCCTTGAAGTCGCCCTCGGACGCGATGGGGAAACCGGCTTCGATGATGTCGACGCCCATCTCGTCCAGCAGCTCGGCTATCTCCAGCTTTTCGTCATGGGTCATGGTTGCGCCGGGGCTCTGCTCGCCGTCGCGCAAAGTGGTATCGAAGATCAAGACGCGGTCTTGGTCGGTCACGTTGGTCATGGGAATCTCTTTCTTGTCTGTCCTAAAGCCTATGGCGCGCGGGCGTCCTCCTCTGAGCGGGCGCGCCGAATGGCACGCTCAGAGGCGGATTAGGATCAGTAGGCCACGCAGAGACGCACCGCGAAGGGCGGCGTCGGCAAAAGGGATATCTGCGCGGTTGATCATAGGCCGGAAGTTATACAGAGCTTACCCGGAATGAAAAGACCAATTTGACCCTTTGCGGCGGGCGGCTAGGTGATCGGATATGGACAAGGCATTGATTATTGGCGCGTCAGGCGGGATCGGGCAAGCCGTTTGCCGGCAGTTGGAATGCCAGGGTGTGGCGGTGACCGCATTATCGCGTTCAGCCGACGGGTTTGATCTGACCGACCCGGAGGGTGTGAACCATGCGCTTGATGCAATCTCCGACCGGTTCGATCTGATCCTAATCGCCTCGGGGGCCCTGGAAATCGACGGTGCGGCACCGGAAAAGACCATTCGGGCCGTTTCGGCGCAGGCGATGATGGATCAGCTCGCATTGAACGCCGTCGGTCCGGCTCTGGTCCTGGCCCATGCCGCGCGCCTGCTGCCGCGGGACCGGCGTGCCGTGTTTGCGGTGCTTTCGGCCCGCGTCGGGTCGATCGGGGACAATCGTCTGGGCGGTTGGGTCAGCTACCGTGCGGCAAAGGCGGCAGTTAACCAGATTGTTCGGACCAGTGCGATTGAACTGGCACGGACACATGCCCGGGCGATCTGCGTGGCGCTGCATCCCGGTACGGTGAAAACCGAATTTACCCGAAAATACCTTGGCCGTCATCCGTCGGTTTCACCGGATGAGGCCGCTGCAAACCTGCTGACCGTGATGAAGGGTCTGTCCCCAGAAGACAGCGGCGGGTTCTTCGACTGGGCCGGAAACCCGGTGCCCTGGTGACGCGTCTTGCCTAGCCGTCCGAGTTGGTTGCTTCGGGTACCACCGCCTCAGGAGAAGGGTCGGTTGCGTCTTCGTTTGGCGTTGCCAGTTCGCCGTTCTGCCAACGCCCGGATTCCTCGGTGCCGTTGGCATAGCGCATGGTGCCGTCCCCGTGGCGCTTGTTGTCCAGAAACCCGCCTTCATAGACGTCGCCGGTTGCAAAGGTCGCAATTCCGGTGCCGCTGATTTTACCGCCGACCCAGCCGCCGGTATATGTGAAACCGGTTGGCATGGTGATGGTGCCCTGACCGTGGCGCTGGCCGTTCTCGAAATCGCCGTCATAGACAGTACCGTCCGGAAAACTGGCCTTGCCTTTGCCCTGACGGACACCGTCGGCCCACTCGCCCTCGTACAGATATCCGTTGGCAAAGGTCAGAACGCCGGTGCCGTGGCTGAGACCGTTTTTGAACTGGCCAGTGTAAACGACGCCGTTGGGGTAGGTGGCGGTGCCGCGACCCTCGAAGATTCCGGCAATCCAGTCGCCGTCATAGATGATGCCGTCGGCAAAGGTGTGCATGCCCCTGCCATGGGGCAGGTCGGCGCTGAAATCGCCAACATAGGTCGAACCGTCGGGATAGGTCAGTTCGCCGAACCCTTCGATCTGACCGTCCGCCCACTGGCCGGAGTAATCAAATCCGTCGGTGCCCAGAAAGCGCCCTGTGCCGTGGCGGCGGTCGTCCGAATATTCCCCTTCGTAAATCGCGCCATTGGCATAGGTCGCCTTGCCTTGACCCTGACGGCGCCCATCGACAAGCTCGCCTTCGTAGAGGTCGCCGTTGGCCTGCAGCAAGCGGCCTGTTCCGGTGACCTGATCGCGGGTCCAGGTGCCGGTATACACCTGGCCGTCCGCCGAGGTCTGAGTGCCCTGACCGTGACGCTGGCCATTTTCGATATCGCCTTCGTAAACGCTGCCCTGCGCCGTGGTTATCTTGCCTTTGCCCTGTTTAACGCCGTCGACCCAATCGCCGTCGTAGCTATAGCCCGAAGGATCGGTCATCACGCCCTTTCCGTGATAACGGGCATCCTTGAAGCCGCCTTCATAGCGCGCGCCATTGGCATAGGTGGCGACACCTTGCCCGTTAATCGACCCGTTGGTCCATTCCCCTTCGTAGCTGCCGCCATCCGGGTATACGATCTTGCCAAGCCCTTCGGGCTGACCCTTGGCAAAGGTCCCTTCATAGATCGAGCCATTGACGTAACGGGCGATACCATTGCCCTGAATCTCGCCCTCGACCCATTCACCCTCATACTGGAACCCATTGGGCAGGCGATAGCTGCCGGTTCCGTGGCGCAGGCCGTTTTCGAACGTGCCTTCATACACGCCGCCCACATCGTCATCCGCGACAATCACCTGCCCGTCCTGCGCCGCGGCACCCGCGGCGATCAGCGCCAATGTTGTTGCGGCAATTGAAGTGCGGAAAACGTTCATGGTCGTTCCTGACTGCCCGGTTTTGATCCCTTTTTCGCAAAACTAAGGTACCGAAGGGGGCAGAGCAACGGGTTTTGCCGCATTTGCCTTTTACTCGCGCAATGATCTGCTAAATGGCATTAGGACCGACGAGGGCAAGAGGGCAGCATGGCCGACCGTTTCCGCATCACTCTGGCGCAACTCAACCCTGTTGTGGGGGATATCGACGGCAACGCGGCGCAGGCGATGGCCGCGTGGGAAGAGGCGCGGGCAGCCGGGGCCGATCTGGTGGCGTTTCCCGAGATGTTCATCACCGGCTACAACACTCAGGATCTGGTGATGAAGCCGGTCTTCTACCGGGCTGCGATGGCGGCGGTCGAAGCGCTGGCGGCGCGGTGCGCCGAGGGTCCGGCGATAGCCATTGGCGGACCCTGGACCGAAGATGGCAGCCTTTTCAACGCCTACCTGATCCTCAAGGGCGGGCGGGTCGGCAGCAAAGTGCTGAAACATCATCTGCCCAACGAGACGGTGTTCGACGAAGTGCGCCTGTATGATGCCGGTCCTTTGGGCGGGCCGTATTCGGTTGGCAATACGCGTATCGGCAGCCCGATCTGCGAGGACAGCTGGCATCCGGACGTGGCCGAAACGCTTGAGGAAACCGGAGCCGAATTTCTGCTGATCCCCAATGGATCGCCCTATTTCCGCAACAAATACGACGTGCGCCTGAACCATATGGTGGCCCGCGTGGTCGAAACCGGCCTGCCGCTGATTTACCTCAACATGGTCGGTGGTCAGGACGATCAGGTGTTCGATGGCGCGACCTTTGGCCTGAACCCGGGCGGAGAGCTGGCGTTCAGGATGCCGGTATTTGACGAGGCAATCACGCATATCGATCTGGAGCGCGGCGATGACGGCTGGCGTATCGTGCCCGCCGAAATCGTGCCGCAACCCGATGAGTGGGAGCAGGATTATCGCGCGATGGTTCAATCCCTGCGCGACTACATGGACAAGACCGGGTTCAAGAAGGTGTTGCTGGGTCTGTCCGGCGGCGTCAATTCCGCCCTTGTCGCCGCCATTGCGGTTGATGCCCTTGGTGCGGATAACGTCCGGTGCGTGATGCTGCCGTCGGAATACACCAGCCAGGCTTCACTGGACGATGCCGAAGCTGTCGCCAGGGCGCTGGGGGTTCATTATGACTTCGTTCCGATCTCGGACAGCCGGGCGGCGGTAACCCAGACATTGGCGTCACTGTTTGCCGGGCGCAATGAGGACCTGACCGAAGAGAACATCCAATCGCGCCTGCGTGGATTGCTGTTGATGGCGATCTCGAACAAGTTCGGCGAAATGCTGCTGACCACCGGCAACAAGTCCGAGGTCGCGGTGGGGTATGCCACGATTTATGGCGACATGAACGGCGGCTATAACCCCATCAAGGATCTCTACAAGACGCGGGTGTTCGAGACCTGCCGCTGGCGCAACGCCAATCACCGAAGCTGGATGGCGGGCCCCGCAGGTGAGGTGATCCGCCCCTCGATCATCGACAAACCACCCAGCGCGGAATTGCGCGAGGATCAGAAGGACAGCGACAGCCTGCCGGATTACCCTGTACTGGACGCCATTTTGACCATTCTGGTGGATCAGGACGGTTCGATTGCGGATTGCGTGGCGGCCGGGTTCGACGAGGCCGAGGCGCGCCGGGTCGAGAACCTGATCTATATCAGCGAATACAAGCGTTTTCAGTCCGCGCCCGGAACCCGCCTGACCAGTCGGGCATTTTGGCTGGATCGCAGGTATCCGATCGTCAATCGGTGGCGCGACCGCGACTGATCAGAACGAAAAGTGCCACATTCTCCGGATGCGCTGTTTCTAAAGGCTGACCAGTGATCGGCTGGGATTTGCCATTGTTTCGGCATTCAACGTCAATGACGTCTTTTCACGGCCTCAAGGCGGCTGACGTCTTGATAGCGCGACATTTTTTTGCCACATTTTAGCTTAATTGACGCCCCATATGGGGCAGTGCGTTACAGCTTCTGGTTCGGGGCAATGTCGGAACCTATACGACGGAACCAAACGTGGCGCATCCGGTGTTAAATGTCTGAGTTAACGATTTGGTGTTATTATGTACGAGGGATATGACAAACCGCTTCACCCGCCGCTGCAATGGAAAACGATGGAGTCCGAGGGGCGTGCATTGGATGAGGCAAAGCTGGATTCGGCGATTGCCGATTTGCTGAGCGAAGAGGATCCGGACGAGCCGGAACCTGCAGCAGTGGCGCCTGTTACTCCGGCGGTTTTTCCTGAACTGCCCCGGCAAGAGGCGATGGACGAAGAGGACCTGCCGAAAGACTCCGGGCTGGCGGCCACACTGCGACAGAAATGGGCCGAGCTGCGCGGCGCAGCCTGAATCCCTGTAACTCTGAATGGAATAGGGCGACCTTACGGGCGCGCCTTTGGCGATATAGCCACATCTTCTGAATATCGTCACCAAAGTGCGGATCGCATGTTGCCTGCGCGCCGGACCCGCGCCTTCATTGCTGTCAAGGTAATGAAGCAAAGAGCGGTTGATGCCCGGCCCGAAACCAACCCCCGTTGAACCGGATCTTTCCCTGCCCAAAGTTGTTGATGTTGTCGTCATAGGCGGTGGTATCATCGGTGCCGCCACCGCGTTGGAATTGTCCGAACGGGGGCTGACCGTTCTGTTGTGCGAGAAGGGTCAGATCGGGGGCGAGCAGAGCTCTCGCAACTGGGGGTGGGTGCGTCTGGGGATGCGCGACCCGCGGGAAATTCCGCTAATGACCGAAGCGCTGGATATTTGGCAGGGGCTGGACCAGCGCATCGGGCGCAGAACGGGTTACACCCGCTCGGGCATATTGTTTGGCGCTTCCACCGACAAGGACCGGACCAATCTTGATCGTTGGGTGCGGCATGTGGACGGGATGCAAACTGGTGCTAAAATCGTATCCGGGTTCGAGTTTGAGGCATTGATCCCGGACAACCGGACCGGCCTCAAATCCGCCCTGCACATGCCCCGGGACGGTCGTGCAGAACCACAATGGGCGGCCCCGGCGATTGCCGAGGCGGCACGCGACAGAGGTGCCGTTCTGATGACCAATTGCGCTGTGCGTAGTTTGGATATCCAGAATGGCTGCATCGCCGGGGTGTTCACGGAACGCGGCCGTGTCACGTGCGATCGGGTTGTTCTGGCGGGTGGAGCCTGGTCCCGCCTGTTTGCCGGAAACGCGGGGATCGACCTGCCCCAACTGAAAGTGCTGAACACGGTGTTGCGCACCTCACCCGCCGCAGG
Source organism: Ruegeria sp. ABV4_181 (assembly GCF_056158465.1). Classification (NCBI taxonomy): domain Bacteria; kingdom Pseudomonadati; phylum Pseudomonadota; class Alphaproteobacteria; order Rhodobacterales; family Roseobacteraceae; genus Ruegeria; species Ruegeria sp. ABV4_181. The sequence continues at coordinate 131,913 of NZ_JBSWTI010000002.1, read as the reverse complement.
GCCGGAGACAGCCCTTTGGTCAGATGATTTCGCCATAAGAAAACGGGATGACGGCGGTTATACCATCGCCTCGGGGTATGGGAATGTCGTGGATATCGTTCCGGACAGTTTCCGGCTTGGCCTTAAGTTCCTGCCCGCCTTCGCGCAGGAGTGGAAATCCCTGCGGTTCCGGCTGTCGCGGCGCTGGGCGGAAGAGGCAGGGCAAGATCGAAGGTGGCTGCCCACCGATGTTACGCCCTTTGAACATTGCCGCGTTCTTGATCCCGAACCGTCGCAAAAATTGCTGCGGCGGGCGTGGCGGCGGGCGCGGCGCGGTTTGCCGGTGCTTGAAAACGCCGAGATCGTGCAAAGCTGGGCAGGGCTGATTGACGTCACGCCGGACGCGATCCCGGTGATTTCCGGCGTGGATCATATTAAGGGCATGTTCATCGCAACCGGGTTTTCCGGCCACGGCTTTGGGATCGCCCCGGGCGCGGGCCGGTTGATGGCGGATCTGGTCACGGGAACTGCGCCCTGTGTCGATCCGGCCGCCTTCCGGCTGTCGCGGTTCTCGGACGGCTCGAAAGTGCGGCCGGACGCGGGGTTCTGAGCCCGTCAGCCCATCATCTGATAGCTGACCGGAACAAAGCGGAAGCCGTCACCGCGGGTCTCCACGAAACCGGCTGCGGGGAAGGGCATGTGATATCCGACCATCGGCACTTTGTCCGCGGCCAGCATCCCCAACACGTTGCGCCGGGATGCGGTGGCGGCGGCCTTGTCCATGTCGAACCGCACCTCCCATTCCGGATGCGCAAACGACCAGACATAGTGATTGGCCAGATCCGCCGTCAGAACCAGCCGCTGTCCGTTGCTTTCAAGGTGATAAACCGTATGCCCGGGCGTGTGCCCATAAGCGGCCACGGCAGTGATGCCCGGTGCCACGGCCCCTCCATCTTCGACAAACGTCATTTTCTCAGCCAGCGGCGTGACCTTGGCTGCGACCAGATCGCCGACACGGTTGCCTGCATCCTGCGCCGCCCAGAAATCATACTCAGGCGATGCGGTCACATAGCGCGCATTCGCGAAGGTTGGCGCGTCATTGGTTGTCATGCCGCCAATGTGGTCGGGATGCATGTGGGTGATGACCACCACGTCGATCTGGTCGGGGGTTACGCCGGCGTCCGCCAGCGCGGCCTGAATTCCGCCTTGCCCCAGCCCGGTGTCGAACAGGACCAGTTCGGACCCGGTATGAACCAGCGTGGGCGTGAAGAAGAATTGCGCGACATCCGGTGAGATGAAGTTGTCCGCCGAAACCCGGGCAAAGTCCTCGTCCGAGGCGCCCCCGCCAAAGATCTCTTTCGCGCCGTCGCGCGGCAGGCTGCCATCCAGCAACGTGGTGACGGTGAAATCGCCCAAGGTGAAGGATTTGGCGATGGTCGAATTGGCCTTGGCTTCGGCTCCGGCCGCCAGAACCGGCGAAGCTGCTGTGGCAAACGGTAATGCCGCAGCGGTTCCCAGTGCCGCACGGCGTGTCAGTTTCATAGTCATTTTGGTTCTCCCTGTCAGAACACACTTGCAAGACGTAGGTCGGCGCGAGTCTCTTACCAGTTATACCCTCTTGAAACGGGCTGCGTGGATGAACATTCCGTGTTAATTCTTGTCTATGGCCCGATCCGGAAACAAGACAGTTCCCAGCGAACAAAGCGTGGATGACTTTCTGACGGCTGTCCAGCCGGCGGGGAAGGCCGCCGACGCGCGGAGGCTGGATGCGCTTTTTCGAGAGGTGACGGGGTTTTCCCCTATGATGTGGGGGCCTTCAATCGTGGGTTACGGGCGCTATCACTATCGCTACAAGTCCGGGCGCGAGGGCGAGTTTCTGGCGACGGGATTTTCTCCGCGCAAGACCGCACTGTCGATTTACATCATGCCCGGCTATGCGGATTTCGGGGATATCCTGAACCGGCTGGGAAAGCACAAGCTGGGCAAGTCCTGCCTGTATGTGAACAAGCTGGCGGATATCGAACTGGACGTCTTGTCGGAACTGATCCGCGCCGGGCTGAAAGACCTTGATCGGCACTGGCCGGTCGAGCCGAGCTGAAACCCCTGCTGGACAAAATCGCGCCTTTGTGACAAGAGCCGCGCCAACAGGAGAACTCCATGACCACCACCCGTTTTGCCCCGTCGCCCACCGGTTACATCCATGTGGGCAACCTGCGCACCGCCCTGATGAACTATCTGATCGCCCGCAAGGCGGGCGGCACGTTCATCCTGCGCATTGACGACACCGATCCCGAGCGGTCGAAAGAAGAATATGTCGACGCCATCAAGCAGGATATGGAGTGGCTGGGCCTGCACTGGGACCGGATCGAGCGTCAGTCGGACAGGCTGGACCGCTATGCCGAGGCCGCTGACAAGCTGCGTGAAATGGGCCGCTTCTATGAGGCGTTCGAGACGCCGACCGAGCTGGACCTCAAGCGCAAGAAGCAACTGAACATGGGCAAACCACCGGTCTATGACCGCGCGGCGCTGAACCTCAGCGATGCCGAGAAAGAGGCCCTGCGCGCCGAGCGTGGCAATGGCGTCTGGCGTTTCAAGCTGGATCATGAGCGGATCGAGTGGACCGATGGTATTCTGGGCGACATTTCTATCGACGCGGCATCAGTATCCGATCCGGTGCTGATCCGGGGCGATGGTCAGGTTCTTTATACGATTGCGTCTGTGGTTGACGATACCGAGATGGGCGTGACCGACGTCGTGCGCGGCTCGGACCACGTGACCAACACGGCAACGCAAATTCAGATCATCGAAGCGCTGGGCGGTCAGTGTCCGCGCTTCGCCCACCATTCTCTGCTGACGGGTCCGCAGGGTGAGGCGCTGTCGAAACGTCTTGGTACACTTGCGCTGCGTGATCTGCGCGAACAAGGCGTGCAGCCGATGGCGTTGCTGAGCCTGATGGCGCGTCTGGGGTCGTCTGATCCGGTTGAGCTGCGTGCGGACATGGCCGAGCTGATCGAAGGATTCGATGTCAGCCGTTTCGGCGCGGCGCCGACCAAGTTCGACGTTCAGGACCTGTTCCCGCTGACCGCGAAACATCTGCAATCGCTGTCTCTGGCAGAGGTGTCCGAGGCGGTGGCCGAGGCTGGGGTGCCTGCAGAACTGGCCGAGCCGTTCTGGGCGATGGCGCGTGAGAACATCACGACTCTGGCTGACCTCAAAGGCTGGTGGGAGCTGTGCCGCGACGGTGCCGAACCCCTGATCGCCGAAGAGGATCGCGACTTCATCGCTGAGGCTGTGGCTCTGCTACCCGAAGGCCCGTTCGATGGCGAGACCTGGGGCAAATGGACGAGCACGGTGAAAGAGGCAACCGGGCGAAAAGGCAAGGGCCTGTTCATGCCGCTGCGCAAGGCGCTGACCGGTATGGAGCGCGGACCCGAAATGGCAGCCCTGCTGCCGCTGTTGCAGGTGATCCGCGCCCGGGACTGACCGGCACAACATCAGATTTGGGACAGGCGGGGTCCGGTGGCCCCGCCTTTTTCTATGCAGTCAGCACAAAGCGCGCCGAGATACGGCGCAGACGGTCATCGACGAACTCCGTCTCGGTGGGTTTGAGTTGTTGGTGACGCGGGTATCGGGGTTCCGCGCGGTCATTCAGGATCGGGGCGTCCCAGCCATCGGTGGTGGCAAAGAACCGATCTGCACCGCTGGGTCCGAAGGCGCGCAAATAGCCCTGCACGACCACGTCGATATAACTCAGCAACAGCGGGTGGCGGTCGGTCGGTTCGGTATGTCTGCCCTGCGGAACTGCATACACCGCAATCTCGACCTCATGCGTCAGGGGATGGGTCACCTCTTGCGTTGCAGCGATGCGGTCATAGGCCCATTCCCGTTCGTCCAGCGCCGCCCAGTCGTTTTTGGGGACATGGGCAATCATGCCGTCGATCTCGGACTCTGCGTCCGGAACCGCCGTCAGAAAGGCGACCGGGCGCAGGTCGGTGTGACGCCACGCGCGTCGCCATCCCTTCAGCCGAGCGGGGCGCGGGTCGGGAAAATCATGGGTCGAGAGGTTCACCAGGCTGCCATAGCCAAAGAAATAAGGGTCTGCCATGCGCAACCGCGTCCTTTTGTGACGATTGATGTATGTCAAACCGCTTTTTTGCCGGACATGCAATAAGGTCGCATCTTGAAATTTGGGAGGTCTCGATGAGGATTACCAAACGGACAAATATTGCGGTGCGGTTGCTGATGTATTGCGCCGCGCATCAGGATCGGCTGGTGACGAAATCCGAGATAGCCGATGTGTGCAACATTTCGGAAAACCATCTGGCTCAGGTGATCAACCAACTGAGCCAGTTGAGCTATCTCAGCACCCAACGGGGTCGCAACGGCGGTATGACATTGGCGCGGCCCGCCGATCAGATCCGCATCGGGTCGGTTTTCCGGCATGTCGAGGGCAATTTGCCCATAGCCGAGTGCTTTGCGGATGCGGATAACACCTGCCCGCTGACGGATGCCTGCCGTCTGCGGCTGGCGCTGCGGGACGCAGCCGAAGTGTTCTATGCCTCGCTGGACGAAATCACGCTGGATGCTCTGGTCTGCGACAACGATCAGCTTTTGCGAATTCTGCAACCGGTCGCCTGCACACGCTCGGCCTAGTCGCTTGCACGCAGAATGCGGGCCGGCCGAACGGCCAGCGGGCGCAGTGCGAACAGCAGTCCGGCACCCAGTGTCACCAGGATACCGGCCAGAACGATGCCAAGGGCCGAGGGCCAGATGATCGCAAACCGCGTGTCGAAGATATAAGTGGCCACGGCCCATCCGCCCAGAATACCGGTCAGTAGCGCCACGCATCCGGCCGCGGCACCCAGAAGGATCGCGCGCAGCGCGAAGCTGAGCAATATTCGCCGCCTGTCCGCCCCCAGCGTTTTCAGGATCGACGCTTCGTACCGGCGCGCAGGCTCACCTGCGGCGGCGGCACCGATCAGAACAAGAAACCCGGTCAGCAGGGAAACACCCGCACCATAAGTTGTTGCTGCCGCCAGACCGGCCAGCAATCCGGATACCCTGTCAATCGCGTCCCGCACCCGGATCGCGGTTATGTTCGGAAACCGGCCCGCAAGGTCCCGCAGAATTGCCGCCTCGGCCTGTTCTTCGGCATAGACGGTTGCGATGAAACTGTGCGGGGCACCGGCCAGAGCGGACGGGTTCATCGACATGATGAACCCCATCCCGGCAGTCGAAAAGTCGACCTCGCGCAGGGATGTGAGTTCGGCGGTGATATCGCGCCCCAGAATGTTCACGGTCAGCTCATCGCCAAGCTTCAGGCCCATTTCCTCCGCCTCTTCCGCGGCGAAGCTGACCTGTGGTGTGCCGGTGTAGTCTTCGGACCACCACGCACCTGCCGTGATGCGGGCATTGTCCGGGGGCAGGGCGGAATAGGTAACGCCGCGATCCCCGTCCATAACCCAATGATCGCCGGCCACGTCCCGCGCCGGCTGACCGTTTATCCGGGTGATGATGCCGCGCAGCATCGGTGCGCTCTCGATCCGGCTGACTGCCGGGTCGGATTCAAGCCTTTCGGTGAAGCCGGGCATCTGGTCCTTCTGAATATCGACGAAGAAATAGGACGGGGCGACATCGGGCAGGTTCCCGGAAATCGCGTTGCGTAAGGTTCCGTCGATCTGACCGACCGCCGCCAGAATCGAAAGCCCCAGCCCCAGAGACAACACCACCGAAGCTGCGCCTTCCTTTGGATCGGAAATGGCCGACACCGCCCATCGCAGCGCAGGACGCCCACGCGTTGACGGCGCGATTGCGCGGGCCAGCCGGCGGACGGCAAATGCCGAAAGGGACAGCAACAGCAATGCCCCGGCCAACCCGCCACTGGTCCACAGCGTCAGCCGGGTCGAGCCGCTGAACCACGCCGCCGCGGCGACCAGCAAGGTCAACCCAAGGGCCGTCGCGGCAACATAGATGCCTCTTGGAACGGCCCGTGCGGATGTCAGCGCGTCGCGGAACAGGGTCGCTGCGCGAACCTCTTCGGTCCGGGCGAGGGGCCAGAGCGTGAACAGAAACGCGGTGAGAACGCCGTAAATGGCGGCTTCGGCCAAAGGACGGGTGTATAGCGTAAAGACTGCCGGTACGGGCAGTTGTGCTTCGATCAGCGGGGCCAGCAACAGGGGCAAGAATCCGCCAAGGGTGAGCCCGATAAGGATGCCTGTTGCCGACAGAATGCCGATCTGAATCAGATAGGTCTGAAAAATCGTCGCCCTGTCCGCACCCAGAGTCCGCAACGTGGCGATGGTTTCGGTTTTCTGCGACAGATAGGCACGGACCGCTGCCGACACGCCAATACCCCCGACCGCCAGACCAGACAGCCCAACCAGGACAAGAAAGGCACTGAGACGGGTGACAAACTCGGCTATACCGGGCGCGCCGTTACGGGCGTCAGTCCAGCGCATGCCAGTGCCGTCAAAACTCTGTTCCGCCTCGGATGACAATCTTTGCAGATCGGCACCCGGGGCAAGATCCAGACGGTACTTGGTGGAAAACAACGTTCCCGGCGCCAACAGGCCGGAACCCTGGAGATCGTTGGTCCGGACCAGAGTTCGCGGACCCAGCCCGAAACCGTCTGCGGCCCCGTCCGGTTCGTGAATCAGCGCTGCGATCAGCACAAACTCTTGTTCCCCAAGGGAAAAGCGGTCGCCGACCGAAAGGTCCAGCCGGTCTATCAAGGTGGGGTCCATTACCGCGCCCGGCAGACCCTGCGCCCCGTCCAAAGCAGTGGAAAGCGGTTGTTCGGGGCTCAGTTCGACCGTTCCCAGCAAGGGATAGGTGTCATCGACGGATTTCACCTGTGTCAGTGCGCGTTCGGGCTGTCCATCCTTGAGGGCAACCGCCATCGAGCGGAAATCGACCACTTCGGAGACGTCCTCGGCGGTGTCTTCCATCCATTCGCGTTCCTCTGCGGTGGCGAAACGGTAGGTAAATTCCAACTGCGCGTCGCCACCCAGCAGAGACGCCCCTTCTTGCGTCAGCCCGGATTGGATCGCGGTGCGAACCGTTCCGACAGCGGTGATGGCTGCAACGCCCAGTGCAAGGCAGGCAAGCAGAACGTGAAAGCCGCGCAAACCGCCCCGCAATTCCCGGCGGGCCAGCCGCCCGGCCAGACGCAGGCTCATTCCGCCGCCTCTTGTTGGGTGTCATCCGAAATCCGCCCGTCCCGCAACCGGACCACCCGATCACATCGCTGGGCCAGGCGGTGGCTGTGGGTCACCAGAACCAGTGTCGCGCCATGCCTGTCGCGGAGGCCGAACAGCAGATCGACAATGGCGGCTCCGTTGGTTTCGTCCAGATTTCCGGTCGGCTCATCCGCCAGCAGGATCTGCGGCCTTGGGGCCGAGGCGCGGGCCAGCGCCACCCGCTGCTGTTCGCCGCCGGACAATTGCGCGGGATAGTGATCCTGACGATGTGAAAGACCCACGGACTCCAGTTCCGTACGGGCGCGTTCAAACGCGTCCCCGTGCTCGGCCAGTTCCAGCGGGGTGGCAACATTTTCCAGCGCGGTCATGGTGGGAATCAGGTGAAAGTTCTGAAACACCACCCCCATCGCATTGCGTCTGAAACGGGCAAGCGCGTCTTCGTCCATGTCGGTCAGGTCGTGGCCAAGGGCCGTGATCCTGCCACCTGTCGCCTGTTCCAAGCCGCCCATCAACATCAGCAGCGAAGATTTGCCGGACCCCGACGGCCCCACAAGCCCCAGCGTTTCACCTTTTGCGACATTCAGGTTGATGTCATGCAGGATAATCACGCGACCGGCATTGCCATCCAGCGACAAAGCGGCATTTTGGAGTGCAAGAACGGGTGTTGTCATAGGTCTATCCAAGCAGGAGCGGTCATTTGGGATATGGAGCAGTTCAGGTCTTGCGCAAGTCTTGGCTGGCGGTGCCGTTCGTGTTCTGCGGCTTTGCGGCCACAGCCGAGCAGGTTGTGATCGCGGCACTGGGGGATTCGCTGACGCAGGGATATGGATTGCCGGAACAGGATGGATTCGTCCCCCAGATGGGCCGCTGGCTGGCTGAAAACGGGGCGGAGGTGCGTTTGATCAATGCCGGGGTGTCGGGCGACACCACTGCGGGCGGGGCGGCCCGGATTGACTGGACCCTGACACCGGATATTGACGGGCTGATCGTCGCGCTGGGTGGGAACGACCTGCTGCGCGGCATTGATCCGGCTGTGTCGCGCGCGAACCTCGACGCGATCATCCGGGCCGCGCGGGCTTCGGACGTCAAAGTCCTGCTGGTCGGAATGCAGGCACCCGGGAATTACGGGGCGGGATACAAAAAGGCCTTTGACGCGATGTATCCGGATTTGGCGCGGCAGTACGAGACGGAATACGCCCCCAGCTTTTTCTCAGGGCTGGCGGTAGGGGATGATCCGGATGCGGCCCGTCAATATATGCAACCGGACGGTATTCACCCGAACGCGCAAGGCGTGGCCCTGATCGTTCAGGATCTGGGCCCTTATGTTCTGAACCTGGTAGAGGCTGCGGGGCAGTGATCACACAACGGTAACAACCGTTCCGATCGGCACCCGTTCATAAAGGTCGATGACATGGGAATTCAGCATCCGGATACAGCCGTTTGATGCCGCGTGCCCGATGGTTTGCGGCTGAGTGGTGCCATGAATGCGGAAATACGTGTCGACACCGTTTTGAAACAGATAGAGTGCGCGCGCACCCAGCGGGTTGTCGTCGCCGCCGGGCTGGACATAGTCGTTGTCCTTGAACCGGGCATAGGTGACGGGTTCCCGCTCGATCATTTCGTCGGTGGGGCGCCAGGTGGGCCATTCTTTCTTGACGTCGATCGTGGCGGTGCCGGTGAATTCCAGCCCGGCCTTTCCGACACCGCAGCCATAGCGGATCGCCTTGCGCGGCTCGGTCACGAAATACAGATAAAAAGATCTCGGTACCACAAGCAACTGACCGGGCAGAAACTGCTTTTTGATCCGGACGAATTGTGGCGTGGGATCGTATTCGACAGCTTTCTTCTTGGCCATAGCAACGCCGGGCACCAGGCTCGCTGCTGCGGTTGCTGACAGGAATGTTCGGCGTGTGAGCATTGTGGGTCTCTTCAATACAACAGAAAAATCATAACCATAATGTCGGAATGATAACCGATCTGGTCAATCACCCGAGAAAAGTAACCCAAATGTGATGTAATCAACGGGACACACTGCCGCGCGCACTATGGCGGGCAATAACGTGTCTCAACAAAAAAGGGTGGAGGAACCTCCACCCTTTCAACAGCTTAGGAAAGCTGGATGTTGTCGGCGCTTTCGCGGCCGTCACGACCCGAGCGCAGCTCGTACGTGACTTTCTGGTTGTCGGCCAGGCCGGTGAGGCCCGACCGTTCAACGGCCGAGATATGTACGAAGATGTCTTTGCCGCCATCTTCGGGTGCGATAAAGCCGTAGCCTTTGGTGGTGTTGAACCATTTTACGGTGCCTGCGGGCATATCCGTTGTCTCCTAATTGGTGCTGCCCACGGGGTTGCGGCAGCCTGGCGTCGTCGTCCGGATCGAGAGACTGAGCGCCGGTGAAGGAGACAGCAGGTCGAAATAGAAAAACGTAAGCGCATCGCATATGGCATTGGTCAGGCATTGTGGCAAGAGTGTAGCGGACGGATTCCTCGTCAAAAGCTTGTTTCCGCTCAACCCATTTTACATTCACCTGATCTCAGAACCCCCAATCTTCCAAGGCGGGCTTGAGCATTTCGTTTAGCTTGTCTGCCGTTTTAGGTCTTAGCTCATGCTTCCACTGACCGCTTCTGCCGGATCGCTTATGAGACAATTCCGGCGCCCCGTCGCGAACAGGGCTGGCAAACTCGGTAAGTTTGGCAAGGCTTTCGGGGCTGAGTTCGATCTCCAGGTAGTGTGCGATCCTTTTTAGAAAAGCCTCAGTCTCACTCGAAAATTCATCGTATTTCAGGACAAGCGGGTTGTTCAAATTCTGTACGAGTTTGCTGTAACCAACAAAACGGGGAAGTATGTTTTCCTTTGCGGTGTGCAGAACAAAGGAATCTATTCCGTTTGACCGCATTCTTTCGCGCCTTTTCAGAAATTTTTCGCGTGCAGCGGCGTGTTTGGGCTCTGGATGCGTGTAGGCATATGAGAAAAACATTGAGACAAGAACATCGCGAGGGTCCCGGAAGAAAAAAATGTGTTTGAAATTCTCTCGGCCAGGGAAGTCGAATGGCTTTCTAAGCGGACCATAAATTTCGCCGTGCTGATGCAGCAGGGCATCGTAGTTTCGGCTCAGGAAATGCTCGACCGGCAGTCCGGTATAATCTACTTCGTCGCCGAGTTCCCAATAGGCACCTTCGTAGTTCATGTTCGTGTACGGGCTCTGCGCGTCCAGTTCATCCAGCAGGGCAGTAACAAAAGTCGAGGCGCATTTGTGGGTCGTAAAGAACAGGGCTGACCGACGCCCGCCCGAACGTTCACGGGCCTCTCGTACACGCTGTTTTGCAGCGGCAAAGGGCTCAAACACTTGGGGCGCGGGTTCGCCGCTATTCCGTTCATCAGGAATAGCAGCCGAAGCATCTTCATCGTTTCCTGCTGGTTCAGCTTGCACAGCGACCTCGGCGGTTTCCACGAGCGTATCCTGACGGCGGGAAGGTCGAATAAACTTACGAATTTTTTTCATGTTTGGTTCAGTCTTTTTTTGGGCTGCTGGGAGGTCCGTGTTAATAGTCCCGTTTCCATTATGTGAACGCTGGTCTGAGGATAGCAGAGAACTTGCCAGGCGAACAGAATCAGGCGGCAAGCTGTCGCCTTGGGCCGGTTAGGTCGTGACAGGTAATTTCTCAACAATCTTTTTGTATTTTGAAGAAGCCATGAAACACTTTGGTAGCATTGCGACAACTTCGTCGATTGGATCATAAACACGGCTTGCCGCTTCTTTGAATTCGGCAGGAATGTCCTTGGCTGCCCGGTCTCGCCGCGCAGGTGGCAAAAACTTTAGGCCAGTAAATCTAGAGATCGTTGCTTGATGATCCCAAAGTGCATCATAATGAACACATAGGACAGGGACGTCCTGAAAAGTGGTCCATTCTCTGATCTGCCGTGCCTGTTGCAGTACATCCCGTTCGAACAGTTCGCTATATGTGCCGGTCGCGTGCAGGTGATAGAAATGCTGTTCTATCCAGTCTTCACCATAGCGCTCTTTTGCTGAGTACACCGAAAATGTGGAGTCTTTTGTTGGACCAAAACAGAACACAACGCGGGTATCGTTGGGCCATGCGGACAGATGTTGAGGGAAGTCGTGTGTCTTGTACAGAAAGGGTGATTGGAATTCCGCATCCTTCAATCTCGCGACAAACTTAGCCTTATCCGCCGCATTGGGGTCAATTCTGCGTAGCGCATTCAAGAGGGTTGTGTACGTCATCGTGCTGCCGGAGCGGCCATTGCTGGCCACAATCACACAACGATCCGGATTGAACTTTCGCCGAAATCGTGCACGAACCGGTGCAAGGGTCTTTCGCGCGCTGCGTACCCATTTTTCAGTTCGCGATTTTAACAGGCTGGTCATCGTGCAAACTTCTTATGCTTTAACCGCTTCGGTTCAAGGGCGTCGGGGCCAAGTCGGCGTTTTTTGTCCTCTTCGTAGTCCTCGAAATTGCCCTCGAACCATTCTACATGTGCATCACCCTCGAAGGCCAATATATGCGTGCAGATGCGGTCAAGGAAGAAGCGGTCGTGGGAGATGACCACGGCGCAGCCGGCGAAATCGACCAGCGCGTCTTCCAGTGCGCGTAGGGTTTCAACGTCAAGGTCGTTGGTTGGTTCGTCGAGCAGCAGGACGTTGCCGCCCTCTTTCAGCAGGCGGGCCATGTGGACGCGGTTGCGCTCACCCCCTGACAACAGCGAGACTTTCTTTTGCTGGTCGCCGCCCTTGAAGTTGAAGGACGAGCAATAGGCACGGGAATTGACCTGTGCGTCGCCCAGTTGGATGATTTCAGCGCCGCCGGTGATCGCCTCCCACACGGTGTCGTTGTCTTTCAGGTCGTCGCGGGACTGGTCGACATAGGACAGCTCGACCGTGTCGCCCAGCGTGATGGTGCCGCTGTCGGGCTGTTCCTGACCGGTTAGCATCTTGAAGAGCGTCGATTTACCGGCACCGTTGGGGCCGATGACGCCGACGATGCCGCCGGGGGGCAGGGCAAAGTCCAGCCCTTCGATCAGTTGCTTGTCGCCCATGTGTTTCGACAGGCCCTCGACCTCGATCACCTTGCCGCCTAGGCGCTGACCGTTGGGGATGACGATCTGGGCACGGGTCAGCTTTTCGCGCTCGGACTGCTCGGCCAGCTCGTTATAGGCGTTGATCCGGGCCTTGGATTTGGCCTGACGAGCCTTCTGGCCCTGACGCATCCATTCCAACTCGCGTTGAAGGGTTTTCTGCTTAGACTTGTCCTCGCGGGCTTCCTGCTCCAGCCGTTTGGCTTTTTGCTCCAGCCATGCGGAATAGTTGCCCTCGTAGGGAATGCCGCGGCCTCGGTCGAGTTCGAGGATCCAGCCGGTGATGTCATCCAGGAAGTAGCGGTCGTGGGTGACGATCAGGATGGTGCCCTTATAGTCGATAAGGTGCTGTTGCAGCCAGGCGATTGTCTCGGCGTCCAGGTGGTTGGTCGGTTCGTCCAAAAGCAGCATGTCGGGCGCTTCGAGCAGCAGTTTGCAGAGCGCCACACGGCGTTTCTCACCACCCGAGAGGTTGGCGATGTTGGCATCGTCGGGCGGGCAGCGCAGCGCCTCCATCGAGACGTCGATCTGGCTGTCGAGGTCCCAGAGGTTCTCGGCGTCGATCGCGTCCTGCAGGGTGGTCATTTCCTCCATCAGCTCGTCCGAGTAGTTCTCGGCGATCTCCATGGCGATCTCGTTGAAACGGTCGACCTTGGCCTTTTTCGCGGCCACGCCCAGCATGACGTTTTCGCGGACGGTGAGCGATTCATCCAGCTTCGGTTCCTGCGGCAGGTATCCGACCTTGGCGCCCTCGGCGGCCCAGGCCTCACCCGTGAAGTCCTTGTCGAGACCCGCCATGATCTTCATCAGCGTCGATTTACCCGCGCCATTGACGCCGACGACACCGATTTTCACGCCGGGCAGAAAGCTCAGGTGGATGTTTTCAAAACACTTTTTGCCACCGGGATAGGTCTTGGAGACACCCTGCATGTGGTAGACATATTGATAGGCGGCCATGTCGTGTCCTTTGGCTCGGGGGAATTCGGGTTGGGACGCTTGATATCCAAGCGGGGCGGGCGGGGCAAGCTGGTGGTTTTGTGAACTTTCGGTGCGGTCTTTCCGCGCTAGACTGCAATCATTTTACAAGAGGCATGGTTTGTCTGAACTGGCGCAGTTGATTGCAGGTTGGGCCAAGCCCGGCCGTCTGGCGTGGATCGGCACGCGACCGGCGCGACGGTCAGAGATGATCGTTCTGGATAAGGCCGACGTCACCGATGCCGGGCTGGCCGGTGATCGCAGTCGCGCCGGCAAGCGGGCGGTAACTTTGATTCAGCAGGAGCATCTGGCGGCCATTGCATCCTTTATGGGGCTTGGGTCCGTGACGCCCGAGTTGTTGCGGCGCAATCTGGTCGTTTCGGGGATCAATCTTGCCGCACTCAAAGGGCGTGAGGTTCGCGTTGGAGGTGCCGTTCTGCGTCTTACGATCATCTGCGCGCCGTGCAGCCGGATGGAAGAGGTGCTGGGCCGGGGCGGCTATTCTGCGGTGCGGGGGCATGGCGGTTGGTGCGCCGAGGTGGTGCAACCCGGTCAGGTTCGGCTGGGCGACGAGGTGCAACCTGTTGATTGACAACGCGCCGCAGTTCTGAACAACAGCAAAGGATGTTGCGAAGCGCCATATCATTTGCAAGGCCGGGGCAGGTCATCGGGCTGTTCGGCGGGTCCTTTGACCCCCCGCATCAGGGTCATGTGCATGTGACGCGTGAGGCGATGAAGGCGTTCGGGCTGGATCGGGTATGGTGGCTGGTTTCCCCGGGCAATCCGTTGAAACAACGCGGCCCCGCGCCGCTGCATCGGCGGATTGAGGCGGCAAGAACCGTCATGCGCCATCCACGTGTTGAGGTAACGGGTATCGAAACGCTGACTGGAACGCGGGCGACGGCGGACACTCTGGTTGCGCTGCAACGACTTTATCCCAGGGTCAATTTCGTGTGGTTGATGGGGGCGGACAATCTGGCCCAATTCCACCTGTGGAAAGACTGGCGTTTGATCATGGATCGCGTACCGGTGGGTGTCGTCGCGCGTCCCGGCGACAGGATATCCGCCCGCATGTCGCCCGCAGCACGTATCTACGCGAGGTATCGCATTGACGGGCAGGCCCGTCATCTGCTGGGGCGGGCGCAGGCTCCGGCCTGGTGTTTTGTCAACGTGCCGATGGTTGATGTCAGCTCGACCGCGATCCGGACGCGCGGCGAATGGAACGACAGAGTGTTGCCTGAATAGCCCCCATGGGCGCATAATCGCATTCAGTGGTTGTTTGGCTGTGATCTCTGGGATTTTAATTGACCCATGGTTGATCGTTTTTCGCGACGTCTATTTCTTTCCGGGCTTGGGGCCTCGATTATTGCGGGTCCAGCTGTAGCCGATGCTCCGTGGCAATCATTGCGCCCGCAGCTTCGCGGGCCACTGCCAAGCGGAGCCGAACGGCTGATACAAGCCGCCCGTTTGCCGGGTGAGGTTGCGTTTGCGGTGGCGGATGTCGACACCGGCCTGCGGTTGGAGACTTACGGCGATGGGCAGGGCTTGCCCCCGGCCAGTGTCGCCAAGGCGCTGACGGCCCTTTACGCGCTGGATGCTCTGGGACCAGAGTATCGGTTCCGGACCGCCTTGCTGGCTGACGGCCCGGTTGAAAACGGTATTCTGAAGGGTGACCTGATCCTTGCCGGAGGTGGCGACCCGCTGTTGGATACCGATGCTCTGGCCACGATGGCCGCCAACCTGCGCGAAGCGGGCATCACCGAGGTTCGCGGTGCCTTCAAGGTTTATGACGGGGCGCTTCCCTATGTTTTCAGTATTGATCCCGGACAGCCGGATCATCTTGGATACAGCCCGGCCATCAGTGGAATATCACTGAATTTCAACCGCGTGCATTTTGAGTGGAAGCGCGCAGCCGCCAACTATGCCGTTTCGCTTGATGCACGCAGCGCGCGCTATACGCCAGCTGTGGATATGGCGTCGATGCGGATCGAAAGCCGCAAGCTGCCGATTTACACCTATCAGCCAAGCGCCAGGCAGGATCGCTGGACTGTGGCCAAGGGGGCATTGGGCAATGGCGGCGCGCGGTGGTTGCCGGTTCGCAAGCCCGCGCTATATGCGGGCGACGTATTTCGCACATTGGCCCGGTCGAACGGGATCGTGCTGGGGCGCGTTCAGATTACGCGACAAACCCCGCGGGGCGCCGAACTGGTCGTGCACCAAAGCGACCCGCTGGACCGCATTTTGCGCGGAATGCTGAAATATTCAACCAACGTCACAGCGGAAATGGTTGGGATGGCGGCGTCCAAGGCACGCGGCGCGCCTGTGCAAAACCTCGCTGATTCCGCAGCTGAAATGAACCGCTGGGCAACCGAGACTTATGGTGTGCAGGGAATTGCGATGGTGGACCATTCGGGTCTTGGCGACGCGTCGCGCATGATGCCCGGGGATCTGGTTACGGCGCTGGTGGCGGCGAATAAGTCCGGCGCTTTGCGACCGTTACTGAAACAGTTCAACCTTGTCGACAGCAAGGGCCGCCCCGTAAAGGATCACCCGATCAAAGTGAAAGCCAAAACGGGCACTCTGAACTTTGTTTCGGGTCTGGGCGGTTTCATAACCACACCGGATGGATCAGAGCTGGCCTTTGCCATTTTCACCGCCGATGTCGATCACCGCGCCACAATTCCGCGCGCGCATCGTGAGCGTCCAGAAGGCGCGCGCAGTTGGAACAGCAGGTCGCGCAAACTGCAGCGCGCGTTGATTGAACGCTGGGGGATGCTGGCCGGCAGCTGACCTCAGGTCGTGTGGCGCGCCCGCGCGCCCCGTTCGATTGCAGCGGCATGCAGGCGGTCGATGTTCAGTTCGTACCGGATTTCTTCCAGCAGACGCAGTTCGGTTTCCGCAAGCGATCCGTCTGCGGCCGCGACATCGCAGGCCAGCGCATAGGCGGTTTCATTCAGGCGCTCCGGCAAGTTGTCCCGGATCAGGCCGAACAGCGCATCCAGGCCATCCTCTTGTTCGAACAGATCAAACACGGTCTGCGACACTCGCCGCGTGCGGTCGATGTCATATGCGGCAAAAACCGGCAGCATGTTGACCGCGCCCTCGATCTTGACCAGTTCGGCCGTGCGGATGGTTTCATCCGAGGCTGAGACCGCAACCATGATCGCAACAAGGCAATCCTGTGGGGACATCGGGTGAGGTACTTGTTCGGTCATGGTGTCGTCCTGATTGGGCTGTTCTGAGCGCGCACGATAGGAGGGCGGAAGCGCAGGTTCAACGGATTTTGGTCCCCGTGTCCCTAAAGAATGGGCAGCGGTCCCCGCGTTTTTGTCTGACGCAGCACGAAATTGCTGCGTGTGTCGCGCACCAGGCCGGATTTCAGAAGCCGCTGCATTATGAAATGCTCAAGCTCTTCCGGAGTTCTGGCGTAAACCTTCAGAATGAAATCATGGTCACCAGTGATCGAAGCGCACTCGACGATCTGTGGCTCGGTCTCGATCAGCCGCAGGAACGAGGTGATGCTGTCTTCCTGATGATCGCGCAACGCGACGTGGACATAGGCAATCGCGTCAAGCCCGACCGCCTTGGCCCGGACCTGAGCGGTATAGCCCGAGATTACCCCGACGGCTTCGAGATCCCGGACGCGCCGCCAGCATTGCGAAGCTGACAGGCCGGTTTTGTCGGCAAGGTCCTGCATCGACAGGCGCCCGTCGGACTGAAGCGCCTGCAGAATGGCGATATCGGCGGGTTGAAGCGTTTGTTTCATAAAAGATGATCCTGCGACTTATGTTTGCCAAAATACGCCGAATTTAACGGCAATCCAAACCAAAATAACCGGAGTTTAAGGGTAAAATAATCCTCACGGAGGAAAACCTGATGCCAAAATCCAGCAAATACGTCGCCAAGGTGGCCGATGAACGCGGCCATATCACCTATACGCCGGAGGAGGATGCGGTCTGGGCCGATCTCTATGCTGCACAGAAGGACAACGTGCAACGCTATATGGCGCGCGACTATCTTGCCGGGTTGGAAAGGCTGGACCTTCCGAAAACAACCGTGCCGTCCTGCGCTGATATCTCGGAACGGCTGTTGGACATGACCGGATGGCGGGTTCAGCCGGTGCCCGCGCTGATCGGGTTCAAGACCTTCTTCGGCATGCTGGCGGACCGGGTGTTTCCGGCCGCGTCCTTTATCCGGTCGCGCGAGGATTTCGACTATATCGAAGAGCCCGATATCTTTCATGAGATTTTCGGCCACACCCCGTTGCTGAGCGATCCGCGTTTTGCCGCCTTCAGCCATGCCATCGGAAAGGCAGGCGTGCAGGCGGGGGACAAGGACTATGCCTGGCTGATCCGGCTTTATTGGTTCTCGATCGAATTCGGGTTGCGCCGTCAGGACGGCGAGATCAAGGCGCTGGGGTCCGGGCTGGCATCCTCGCCAACGGAACTGGTGTACGCGGTTGAAAGTGACATCCCCGACCGCGATCCGTTCGATATCATGACCATCCTGCGCACGCCCTACCGGATCGATATGCACCAGATGGGTTATTTCGTGCTAAATGATCCAGAGGAACTTTTTGCCGCTGCCGAGCGTGACCTGCTGGCGGATGTGCGCCGTGCACAGTCCCTTGGGCTGCTGCCGAACAAGTTCCCGGAAAAAGCAACCGCGGCGGAGTGATTGGATTATGACCTTATCAGGAGAAACCTGCAGCCTGTCGGACCGGACCTGCGTGCCCTGTTCCGGCGGTGTCCCGGCCCTGACCCGAGACGAGGCTGATACCCATATGGCCGAGCTCGCATCCGACTGGGAACTGGACGCAGACGCAAAAACGCTGCACCGGCATTACAAATTCAAGGGGTTTGCCAAGGCGACATATCTTGCAAATCTCTGTGCCTGGCTGGCCGACCAGCAAGGGCATCACCCTGACGTTTCCTTCGGGTGGGGGTATGTGGATGTAAAGCTGACCACGCACGAAATTGGCGGGCTCAGCGAGAATGACTTTATTTGGGCGGCCAAGCTGGATCAGTTGACCGGCTGAACCCGTTTCCCGTCAGGAAAAACAACGCGCTTTATTGACTCATGCTGCACCGGCACAATAGGAGGGGCCGGTCGGTTGCATGGGGCGGCCGGCGCTGTTTTTCCCGATGGAGCTTAACTCAAATGTCTGAACTGCGTGACACCGCTATGACGTCCAAGGCCTGGCCTTTTGAAGAGGCGCGCCGGTTGCTCAAACGCTATCAGAAGGCTGCTCCGGAAAAGGGATATGTTCTGTTTCAGACCGGCTATGGCCCGTCGGGCCTGCCGCATATCGGGACGTTCGGCGAGGTCGCGCGAACCTCGATGGTGCGCCACGCGTTCGAACAGATCAGTGACATCCCTACCAAGCTGATCTGTTTCTCGGATGACATGGACGGGTTCCGCAAGGTGCCGACCAACGTGCCGATGCAGGAAGAGCTGAAAGAGGATCTGCACCTGCCACTGACCAAAGTGCGCGACCCGTTCGGGACGCATGAAGGCTTTGCGCAGCACAACAATGCGATGCTGTGCGAGTTTCTGGACAGTTTTGGGTTCGAATATGAATTCGCCTCGGCCACTGACTACTATAACAGTGGGCGGTTTGACGAGATGCTGCTGACCGCGCTGGAGCGGTTCGAAAAGATTCAGGAGATCATGCTGCCGACCCTCGGGCCCGAGCGGCGTGAGACTTATTCCTGTTTCCTGCCGATCAGCCCGAAAACCGGGCATGTGCTGCAGGTGCCGACGCTGGAACGCAATGTCGAGAAGGGCACGATCGTCTATCAGGAACCGGATGGCGAGAAGGTTGAGATCCCGGTCACGGGCGGCAACGTCAAAATGCAGTGGAAACCGGACTGGGCGATGCGCTGGGCCGCGCTGGGCGTCGATTACGAGATGTCGGGCAAGGACCTGATCAACTCGGTCACGCAATCGTCGAAAATCTGCCGGGCGCTGGGCAAGCAGCCACCCGAGGCGCTGAGCTATGAGCTGTTCAACGACGAGCAGGGCCAGAAGATTTCCAAGTCCAAAGGCAATGGCCTGTCGATGGAGGAGTGGCTGACCTACGCCGCGCCCGAGAGCCTTTCGTATTTCATGTATCAGAAACCGAAAACAGCCAAGCGTTTGTATTTCGATGTGATCCCCAAGGCGGTGGACGAATATCACCAGCAGCTTCGGGCCTATCCGGGGCAGGAGTTGAAGGCACAGCTGAACAATCCGGTCTGGCATATCCACGGTGGAGACGTTCCTGAATCCACGTTGATGGTGCCGTTCGCGATGCTGCTGAACCTGGCCTCTGTTTCCGGGGCCGAGGACAAAGAGGCGCTGTGGGGCTTTATCCGCCGCTATGCACCTGAGGCGACCGCCGAAACGCATCCCGATCTGGACGATGCGGCCGGGTTTGCTGTTCGTTACTTCAACGACTTCGTCAAACCGACACGTCAGCACCGCGCCCCGACCGATCAGGAACGCGAAGCGCTTGAGGCGCTCAAAACCGCGCTTGAGGCTTATGACGGCCCGATCGAGGACGAGGCGCTGCAATCGGTGGTCTATTCCATCGGGCGTGAACGGTTCGACCCGATGCGCGGCTGGTTCACCGCCCTTTACGAAGTGTTGCTGGGCGCGTCGCAGGGGCCCCGTTTCGGCGGGTTCATTGCGCTTTACGGTGTGCCGGAAACGATCGCCTTGATCGACAAGGCGCTGGCTGGCGAACTGGCCTGATTTGACCTGGTACCGTGTGGGGCTACTCTTTCGGCAGGAGGTGGCCCCATGCGTCGAATTTTGTTAGCTGTGTTGTTCAGTGCCGGTCTGGTTACGGGCGCCTTTGCCCAGAATTCCGAGATCGAGGCCAATATCACCGCACAGATACAGGCCTTCAAGGCAGATGACTTTGCCACCGCCTTTACTTTTGCCAGCCCGAATATCCAGCGTCTGTTCCGCAATCCCGAGAATTTCGGTGCCATGGTTCGCAATGGCTATCCTATGGTCTGGCGCCCGGCGGATGTGCGGTTTCTTGAACTGCGCGAGATGGCCGGGTCGCTTTGGCAGAAGGTGATGATCGTCGATGGCGACGGGCGCGTGCATATTCTTGACTATGAAATGGTTCAGCTGGAAAACGACTGGAAGATCAACGGTGTGCAATTGCTGCGCAATTCGGATCCTTCGGCCTGACGCAACACCACCGTTACGGTGATATGAGCGGCAATTAATCCCTTTTCGATACTCAGGCTTTTGCGTTCGGGGCGACCCCGGACACTGAGTTTATGCCCGTGGTGACCGGCTGCGGCGCGATTGGGAAAGGGATTTCTATGAACAAGGCAATCACCGACGGTATCGTGTTCATGCCGCCTGCTTTCGCAAATGGACTGAACGTTTG
This sequence comes from Ruegeria sp. ABV4_181, assembly GCF_056158465.1. Classification (NCBI taxonomy): domain Bacteria; kingdom Pseudomonadati; phylum Pseudomonadota; class Alphaproteobacteria; order Rhodobacterales; family Roseobacteraceae; genus Ruegeria; species Ruegeria sp. ABV4_181. Next base: position 111,276 of record NZ_JBSWTI010000002.1, on the reverse strand, counting down.
GTCGAGCGGCGACGGAACGCCCGGCTCACCGACATATGACGGTTCGGGCACAGGGGCGTTTGTCCCGGCGGATGCGGATTTTGCCGGCTGTCTTGAGATCCTGAAGGTCAATGCCACGCAGCAATTGCGTTACATGGGGCAGACGCCGCTTTTGCCGGGCTGCTATTTGCAGATCAGGGCGCGGGTCAAGGCGATCAGCGGACCGCTGCCCGAGGTGCGGATCGCCGGCTGGGCCGGCGGTGCCGGCGACGTGCAGGTGACGGGTGTTGCCGCGCAAGGTCCGGCCACGCAACTTTCCGGTTACGGAACCGTGCATGAGATCACCGCAATCGTTGGCACCGGCCAGCGCGATGGTGTTGATATGCCTTGGGGGGTCGAGGCGCTCTACGGGCATTTCGGTATGGATATCGACGGAGCGAACGGGGCTGTCATCCGGGTCGACGATATTGAGATTACCGACGTTACGGGGGTGTTCCTGCGCGATCTGATCAGCCTGGTCGATGTGCGCGATTTCGGTGCGGTCGGCGACGAAGTCGTTGACAACTCGGCAGCGTTTCAGGCCGCGGACCAGGCCGCGAACGGTCGGCGCGTTTTTGTGCCCGAGGGGACCTATTTGCTGTCGCAGAACATCACGATGTCGTCCGAGATCGAATTCGAGGGCACGGTGACGATGCCCGATGACAAGATGCTGATCCTGAGCAAGAATTTCGATCTGCCAGCCTATATTTCGGCCTTTGGTGACGAATCGCTGGCCTTCAAGAAGGCGTTTCAGGCGCTGCTGAACAATTCGGATCATGAATCACTGGATCTGGGCGGGCGCAAGATTTCGGTCAGCGAACCAATTGACATGGCGGCTGCGGTGCCGAACAAGCAAACCGGATTTTCCACGCGCCGTGTCATTCGCAACGGGCAGTTCGACGTGCAAAGCAGCGCGGCCTGGGACACGGACACGGTGACATCCACGGCGACCTACAACACGTCCGACCCCACGCGCCTGGTTAACGTGGCAAATGTGGCCAATATCCCGGTTGGTGCGCTTGTGCAGGGTAGTGGCGTAGGGCGCGAGATCTACGTCCGTTCGAAAAACGAAGGCGCGGGTGAGATCACGCTGAACGCGCCGATCTACGACGCTGCGGGGACGCAGGTGTTCGACTTTGTTTCCTTCAAGTACCTGCTGGATTTCAGCGGCTTCAGCACCCTGCGCAAATTTGGTATGGAAGAGATCGAATTCCAGTGCAACGGCCGGTGCAGCGCGATCAGGCTTGCCCCTTCGGGCAGCACCTTTGCGGTAACGAACTGCTTTATCAGCAGACCCAAGGATCGGGGGATAACCTCAATCGGGACCGGGTGTCAGGGCATGCTGATCGACAATTGCCAGTTCCTGTCGAGCGAGGAATCCTTCAATGTCTCGGACCGGGTTTCGATCGCACTGAACGCCACGGCCAACGACATCAAGCTGCGCCACAACCGGGCCGTTCGATTTCTGCACTTTGCGGTTCTGGGCGGGACCAACAACATGGTACTGGGCAACCACTTTTTCCAGGGTGACAGCATTGCGCAGGGTATCCGCAGTGCCGGCCTGATCATGATCGGCACCTATAACAGTTCAACCATCGCGGAGAACTATGTCGACAACTGCTTTGTCGAGTGGACAAATGAGCGGGACGCCAACCCGAAATACACGGCCGGCTTTTCCTTTAGCGCCATGAGCATTACCGACAACATCTTTTATTCCAGCGAGGTCGCGCCCTGGTTCAGCTGTATCGTCATTCGTCCGCATGGGGTAGGGCATTTCCTGAATGGCGTGATCGTCACCGGGAACAAGTTCCGCTCGACCAACGGCAGCATCACCCGGGCCGAGCGGGTGGACACCAGCTTTGCCGATCTGGACAATAGCCGCCATCTGAACGTGACCTTCGAAAACAACACGTTCCACGGCGTATCCACCAAGGTTGCGAACCCGTTGCGGCTTCGGCACAGTCAGAGTTCGGCGGCCCAGGCCTGGACCATTGCCACGCAGGGGCGGCTGCCCTTTGGTGGAAAGGCCCGCAGTTGCGATGCGACAACCGTTCTCGGACCGCTGAGGAATACATTGGGTACCTTGGCCTACGCGGCCCCTTACGTCGAACTGGAGCAGGGCTCGATTGGCAACGCGATCCGTCTGCGCTGGCCCGAAGCCGTTCGCGGAGAGGTGTCCGCACTTATCCGGATGGAACGCTGATCGCGGTTCCATAGCGGATCAAAACTCGCTCCAGATCGCGACCTTGATGCCCGTGTCACTGCGGGCATCGTTGCGTTCAAGACCCAGCACCCAAGTTGTCGTGCTTTTCGGGGTTCGGATCATGACCGATGGCCGCGCTCGCCAGAAAAGCGCCTTTCCCGGCGTATAGGATGTTTCGATCTGCAAAAGCGGGTTCAGCAACCGCTGCGCGGACAGACCTGCGGTAATGTCCAGCTTTCGAAAAACGGCGTCATGGGTCCGAAACTCCAGCGCGCCGTCGATAGCGATCCAGCCATCGCCCCATCCGGTCCGAAGCCCTTTGCCATAGGATAAGGTTACGCGGTACATCGCCCAGGCGCGTCTTTGCCGGTGATGGGCGCCAGCCCCGAATTCGGCGGCAAAACGCCCCCAATCGCCATAATCCGCAAGAGGCACCCGGGCAAACAGCAGCGCGTGGCCGTACAAATCGCGATTCTCTTCGAAATCGAATCCAACCGTCAGATTGGGTCGGTATCCCCACTCTCCGTAAAGGGAAGATTTGTAGTCATAACTGCCGTCGGAATCGCGGAATGCCGTCACGGACGCTGCTGAAAACGCGGCGTCCTTGTCCCGCAGCCACGCCCCGGACCAGGCCGGCGCGGCGGATAGCAATAGAACCAAAAGCATGAAGACCCGGTACATGCGCGCAGCATCCGCCAGCATGGTTAACGGATGGTTAGTATTTTAATCATTTCAGACAACGCCGCCTCGGTCCGGGTACCAAAGGAAACACACGACCTTTCCAAATCCTGTGTTAGGCTTGTGTAAGTTAAGGGAGAATCCAGATGCCGAAGATTTCCAAGACCGCAAGCGTCCAGACTGTCATCACCACATTCGAAATGACGCCAGGCACCTGCCATGATCTGCTTGAGGCGCTGACCGATGCCTATGGCGAGTTTATCTCGAAACAACCGGGGTTTGTTTCTGCGGGGCTGCACGTGAACGATGCGCAGACCCGGATCGCCAATTATTCTCAATGGGAACGTCGCGAGGATTTTCTGGCCATGCTGCGCACGCCGGAAATGCGCGACCGCAACCGCAAGATCAACGAGCTATGCAAAAGCTTTGAGCCGGTGATGTATGACGTGGCCGAAACCTTTGGAAGTTCCTGACCTAGATCAAAGCCTTGGAGCCCGGCGCATCGCAAGCTGATCAAAGGAAAACAGAGGTGCGCGCCATGTATCACAATATTCTTGTACCCATATCGTTTGATGCTGAACGGGACATTTCCGGTCCGCTGAAACTGGCCGGGATACTGGCCACTCCGGACGCGAAAGTGACGCTGTTACATGTGGTCGAGCACATTCCGAACTATGCGATCTCGTACATGCCGCCGGAATACCTGTCCGAAGCCCGCAAGGCGATCCAAAAGGAACTGGATGATCTGGCCGCGAAATTGCCCAATGCAATGGGCGTGGTAGTCGAGGGGCATTCAGGGCGCACGATTCTGGATTGGGCGGATGAGCATAAGCCGGACCTGATCATCATGGCATCGCACCGGCCGGGAATGCAGGATCTGCTTCTGGGATCGACCGCGAACCACGTCGTCCGCCACGCCGCCTGCGCGGTTCACGTGGTGCGCTGATCTGGTGCCAGATCGGCCGGAGATAGCCGCCACGCCTTGCCGAACCCGCCGTTCAGCAAGGCGTCTGCAACCTCAAAACGAACAAAGCTGAAATCGGCAAAGTCGATATACAGCCGGGACTTCGGGCGCAGCGCCAGGTAGCGGGTGCGCAGCGCGTTGTGATCGTCGGTGTCACGGTCTACAAACTCGGCCTGCGCATGAAGCGTCAGGCGCGGATGCGTCAGCGGATCGCCGGTTTCTTTCGGCTCGCCGATCAACAACGCGCAGGCCGGGTCAGCCTGTAAAGCGCGGGTGTGATCCGACAGCGACGACACCAGCGAGATCATCTGCCCGACCTGATCCGTGGCCAGAGCGATCCGGGTCACCGACGGCAATCCACAGCCCGGGCGCAGCACGGCCAGAGCGCCATGGGTGGCCCCTTCGATCAAGCAGCGTGCCATTTCGCGCGCAGGGTCCTCGGCGGAACGATAGGGGTCGGCTTTGCTCATGCTATTCCTGTGCGTTCTGGTTCAGGCGTTTCTGACAATAGCCTCATCGCCATTCCGCTGCGAGGGGGGCAGATCGCCGCGCAAACCGCGTAGATTGCCTGACCGCCAGTCTCGGTTTTGCCACAAATCTGACGTATCCGGTGTGCATGTCGTTCAGGAACCTCCTGCCCAAACTCAATTCAGTTCCTTCCGGCGCTGCCGGTCGCCGCATGCGCGCCGAAGCCCTGCGTAAACGGGCATTGTCGCCGGTACGGATTCTGATCATGGTCCTGATGCTGCCGCTGACGACGCTGGGCATTGCCGTAAGCGTCTATCTTCGCACTTCAGAATTCGAGCGTGAAGAAGCCGTGCTGCATCTGATTGCCCTGGCCGGATGCACGGCCGCGGAATCCGTTGTTTCGGGGCCGTTCCTGGCCGGAGAGCCCGGATACCACCTAACCAACGATCCTGACGGGGACGGTATTGCGTGTGGAACACTTGTATCCGCGCCCATTGAAACAACCGCGGTACAACAGGTCGAACAGCCGAAAACGCGGTCGATCGGGAACGCCAAATTCGTGCGACCCTGATTGATACGCGGACGTGTGTGCTGTTCGATTGAGGGGTTTGGTGGCTGGACCCGCCATTTGTGACGCCGGCGGGGGCAGAAATGTCAGGGGCGGATCATGCCGCCCCAAAACAAGAGTTTAGCCGTTAGTTCGCCCAGAACAGGCGATGGCCGGCGTTGTCAGGCGCTCATCTCTGCGGTCAGTTTCTGACGCAGAGTGTCTTTTTGGTTCGAAATTTTCCCCGGAATCAGGAACGCATCAACCAGCATCCAGATGGCGACGCCCAGCAGGAGGAAATATCCCACCAGCACAATCGCGGTCAAAACACCCAGGATCGTCAGAACCAGCATTATGATCCCGGACTTGTTTTCGCCGAGGTAAAAGCGATGGGCGCCGAGCATCCCAAAGCAGAACCACAGCAGGTAAGCCACAAAGATGTTCTTTGAATCGTTGGCAATTCGCTGTTCGATAAGCTGTTGCTTGTCCGTTGAAAGCGTCAATGTATGTCCCTTCTAGTCTTACTGCGCTTTTTCTGCGCGTTCTTGTGTGCTGGTAACGGTCCAAGGCGACGCAATCCGCGAAAAGCTTGATTGAAGCCCCGCATTGTCCCCACCTCGTATCTGTCGCGCCAGTTCGCTGTGACAGAACTACGGAAGATAGAGGCAAAAAAATGTTCACAACATGTTAAGAAATGAGACTTAATCTTCGGTGCAGAAGGCTTCGATCGATTTGTCTCGCTGGCGATGCCAGATCAACCCGGGCGACGCGGGACACCTTTCGCAAAGTTAGTGGCAGTCCGATCTGTCTGCGCGTTCACCTGACCTTCAGGGCAACCTTCAGGTCGTCAATGGCGTCGACCTGCGCCCGGGAAAGACGTTCTCCGGCCAGCGGCATCAGCATGTCCTGCAGCGTGCCCCAGGACTGCCCACCATTGATCTTTCTGAGCCGGCGGCCCAGTCGCGGAACCGCATCACCGGGCCCTTTGCACTGCGTCATCAGCCAGCGCCCCAGAACTTCCATCTCGGTCGCTTCCTCTTCGGAACAGCGCAGTTTTGTGCGCAGAAGAACGTGCAGGCGCTGTCGTTGTTCGGACGTCGGCAGATCGTCAAGCTCGATGAAGGATTGGGCAATGGCGCAGATTGCGATCCGTTCGTCATCGATCCCTTCGACCGGATGGGCATTGGCCACACTGCGAAACGCCAGCTTTCGGGGCGCGTTTTTCAATGTTGTTGCCATGTCGTGAGCAGTATTAATCGCTTCCCGGGGATTGTTGCGTATCCACCACCAGACGGCCCCGCCAATCGCGGTCAGAATGAGTATGAAAACGGGCAAGCCAATGAACTCCTTCAAAAATTCTGACGGGATGATTTATCGCTTTGCGCTCAATTGCAACCATCAGTTGCGGTTCCCCGGTCATTTTTGACGGTACTGAGTTCCGCACAGCCGATTGGCGAAGCAGTCGCTGATCGGTGCCCAGCTAAAGCGTCTCTCTGACGCAATTTGCCCGCGCAAGTCCCTAATTTTTTGGAACGTCAATTCTGTGATAAAATGACGCCTTCTCTATTTCAGGAGATTGTAATGACAAATTTTATTACCCCGAATATCGCCGCAGAACTCATTTCGCATGAAGGCATAGTTCGAGAAGCTTACCGCGACTCTGTCGGGGTTTGGACCTGGAGTATTGGTATTACGTCCGCTTCAGGTCACAAGGTTTGGCCGCGATATGTCGATAATCCGCAAACGCTCAGAAGATGTTTCGAGGTGTTCGAATGGGTGCTTCGAAACAATTACCTGCCTGCCGTACAGGAAGCGTTCATCGGGCACGCCCTTACTGAGGCTCAACTTGGCGGGGCATTATCGTTTCACTACAATACAGGTGGCATAAAAAAGGCGACCTGGGTCAAAAGGTGGAAAGCCGGAGACGTATCCGGTGCCAAATCCGCAATCATGAACTGGAAGAAACCCCCGGAAATCATACCCCGGCGCAGGAAAGAGCAGGCCCTGTTTTTTGACGGTGTTTGGTCAAACAATGGCACGGGAACCGAGTATCAGGTTCGAAAGCCGTCCTATTCGCCAAACTGGTCCAGCGCGACCAGCGTTTCGACGAAGACCATTCTCGACGATCTCTTCGGCTAAGTCAGTGACCTTTCTTCCGTCGCTTCACATTTCCACCCCGCTGCCCGGGCCGCCCAGCCGTTGAGCGACCGCGCGAATTCACCGCGTCTTCCGAGGCTTTCTCGACCGCCCATTGGCGCGCCATGGGGTCGTCGGCGATGGCAAGGTCGACCGCTTCCAGACGTTTGATCTCATCCCGGATATTGGCGGCCTCTTCGAATTCGAGGTTCTCGGCGGCCTTGCGCATCTGGTCGCGCAACCCGTCCAGATGGGCTTCCAAATTCGCGCCGTGCATCGGTTTGTCGATGGTGGCGGTGACGCGGTTCATGTCGACGTCGCCCTCGTAAAGACCGGCCAGAACGTCCTCGACATTCTTCTTCACCGTCTCGGGGGTGATGCCGTGTTCCTCGTTATAGGCGAGCTGTTTGGCGCGGCGGCGGTTGGTTTCGCCCAAGGCGCGTTCCATGGAACCGGTGATCTTGTCGGCATACATGATCACCCGGCCATCGGCGTTTCGCGCGGCGCGACCTATGGTCTGGATCAGGGAGGTTTCCGAGCGCAGGAACCCCTCCTTATCCGCGTCCAGAATGGCCACAAGACCGCATTCGGGGATGTCGAGCCCCTCGCGCAGCAGGTTGATGCCGACCAGCACGTCGAACGCCCCCAGCCGCAGGTCGCGCAGAATCTCGATGCGTTCCAGCGTGTCGATGTCGGAATGCATATAGCGGACCTTGATGCCCTGTTCGTGCAGGTATTCGGTCAGGTCCTCGGCCATGCGTTTGGTCAGCGTGGTGACCAGCGTGCGATAGCCATTGGCGGAGACCTTGCGCACTTCGTCCAGCAGGTCGTCCACCTGCATCGACGCAGGGCGGATTTCAACCTCGGGGTCCAGCAGGCCGGTGGGGCGGATCACCTGTTCGGTGAAGATGCCGCCGGTCTGTTCGATCTCCCATTTTGCCGGGGTGGCCGAGACGAAGACGGATTGCGGGCGCATGGCATCCCATTCCTCGAACTTCAGCGGGCGGTTGTCCATGCAGGACGGCAGGCGGAACCCGTGTTCAGCCAGCGTGAACTTGCGCCGGTAGTCGCCCCGGTACATGCCGCCGATCTGCGGGACAGAAACGTGAGATTCGTCGGCAAAGACGATGGCGTTGTCGGGGATGAACTCGAACAGGGTCGGGGGCGGCTCGCCCGGTGCGCGGCCCGTCAGATAGCGCGAGTAGTTCTCGATCCCGTTGCAGACGCCGGTGGCCTCAAGCATTTCCAGATCGAAATTGGTGCGCTGTTCCAGCCGTTGTGCTTCCAGCAGCTTGCCCTCGCCCACCAGTTGGTCCAGCCGGATGCGCAGCTCCTTTTTGATCCCGATGATTGCTTGGTTCATGGTCGGCTTCGGAGTGACGTAGTGCGAATTCGCATAGACGCGGACTTGCTCCATGGTCGCGGCGCGCTCGCCGGTCAGGGGGTCGAACTCGGTGATGGTTTCCAATTCCTCGCCGAAGAACGAAAACTTCCAGGCGCGATCCTCAAGGTGGGCGGGCCAGATTTCCAAGGAATCTCCGCGTACCCGGAAAGACCCGCGCTGAAACGCCTGATCGTTGCGGCGGTATTGCTGGGCGACCAGATCGGCCATCACCTGCCGCTGGTCGTACTCCTTACCGACCTTCAGGTCCTGTGTCATCGCCCCGTAGGTTTCGACCGAGCCGATCCCGTAGATGCACGAGACCGAGGCCACAATGATCACGTCATCCCGCTCCAACAGCGCCCGCGTGGCCGAGTGGCGCATCCGGTCGATCTGTTCGTTGATCTGGGATTCCTTCTCGATATAGGTGTCCGAGCGCGGCACATAGGCTTCTGGCTGGTAGTAATCGTAGTAGGACACGAAGTATTCGACCGAGTTCTCAGGGAAGAATCCCTTGAACTCTCCATAAAGCTGGGCCGCCAAGGTTTTGTTAGGGGCAAGAATGATCGCGGGGCGCTGGGTTTCTTCGATCACCTTGGCCATGGTGAAGGTTTTGCCCGTGCCGGTCGCGCCCAGCAGAACCTGATCGCGCTCGCCGTCGTTCACACCTCCGGCCAGTTCCTGAATTGCGGTCGGCTGGTCGCCGGCAGGCGCGAATTCAGTATGCATGACGAACTGTTTGCCACCTTCCAGTTTCAGGCGCGCACGGACGTCATCGACGGTCAGCTGGGTCTTGTCGGAATGGGCATAAGGCATGGGCTGGCTCCGGGTCAGGCCCTTACATTTGTTCTTATTTTGTCCAACTGCAAGGGCTGATCCGGTCCGGAAAGCTCAGATTCAGTAATAGGCGGGTTGCGCATCCGGAGCGTGATCCGAATTCACCTTGTCAGCCAGGGCTTTCAGGTTGCCGTTGAATACCTTGGACATCATCACTTTCATCAGGGATTGCCCTATAAGCCAGCCAAGGGGGCCATATTTCACAGCATAATCCATGCTCCAGATCACCCGGGTGCCAGCCCCGGCCAGCGGGTCGATAGCGATCGCGGCGTGCGCGGCGGTCAGTGGCATCGCCGACATTTCGGACAGGCGCACGCTATAGCCCCGGTTGGGGTTCCACCGGGTGACCTCTTCGACCAGAGAGGTTCCGTTCGCAAAATAACAACGCCGCTTTGAGCCAACGCCATGAATCCCGTGGGTCAGGGCCTCTACATGCGTGATCTGTGGGGCAATCTCGTCAACCTGCATAAACCGGCTGAGTACCGCCCAGATGGCTTCGGGGGTCGCGTTGATTTCGAGGGTTTGTTCAAAATGGATCATCTGTTCAATCCTTTGGCTGATCTTTCCAAGATCATAGGCGAGGCCAATGACAGTTTCTGTCATCAGGCCGTTGTTGCATTCCGCGACAATTGTCATCTTGTCCCGAGCGGCGCTCTGGCGCATAAACAAGCCCAGCCAAGTGAGTACGGAGAGGCGACATGCGCGCACGGATTTACCAGCCTTCGCGAAATGCGATGACCTCGGGGATGGCCAAGACCCGCAAATGGGTTCTGGAATTTGCCCCGGCATCTGCGCGCGAGGTCGATCCGCTGATGGGCTGGACCTCATCCAATGACACGCAGACCCAGGTGCGCCTGAAATTCGACACCAAGGAAGAGGCGCTGGATTATGCCAAGGACAACGGCATTGACGCGCAGGTCAGCGAACCGCAGAAGCGCAAGCCGAACCTGCGCGCGCGCGGGTATGGAGAGAATTTCGCCACCGATCGGCGCGGTCCCTGGACGCACTGAATGATCGAAATCCGCGAGGCTGATCCGACATCGGATGCGTTGCGCCCGGTGATCGACGCGCATTTCGCCCATAGCGAAACGGCGGGACCCGCGGAAAGCAATCATACCCTGGATGCCGCCGCATTGGCCGGACCGGGCATTCGGTTCTGGGCCATGTATGTGCACGGAAACCCAGTTGGGTGCGGGGCGCTCAAGGTGCTGCCGGATGATACGGCCGAGGTGAAGTCGGTTCATATCCTGCCTGACGCACGGGGGCGTGGGCTGGCGCGGGTGATGATGACCCATCTGGCCGAAAAGGCGCGATCCGAAGGGGCGTCTGCACTGGTTCTGGAAACCGGCGCGGCGCATTTGCCCGAATATGACGCGGCCCGCAAACTCTATGAGGCTCTGGGCTATTCCTATTGCGGTCCGATCCACGGGTACAAAGCTGATCCGAACAGCGCATTCATGCGCCTGGGCCTTGAACCCAGCCCATAGTAGCAACGGGAAGGGCGCTGCGGTCCATTGGCTCAACAGGATAGGTCAAAGGAACCCGACGGTTCGCAAGAGCCGCGTAAATGTCTGACTATGAAGAAAAAAGTGATTGGTGAAGAGACCAGCATACTACCAAGTTGACTTATCTGCCGCCATTGTCCAATAACAGCGGAGCAGCGCCCACGTAATTCAACTGGATAGAATATCCGACTTCTAATCGGGCTGTTGGGGGTTCGAGTCCTCCCGTGGGCGCCATTGTTGCAAGTGTTCCGACGAGTAGGGAAGCTGCCTTTCTTATTTCGAAAAGGCCACTCGTATACGACATTGAGATATCAGCAAAATGGTGTTCTCTGACCGCTCGGGAATACAGTTGCAAGAGTCCGGCTCCGGCGCTGGACGGCGTGATTTGCTCTACGCTCAGTGTGTCCTCCATCGATGACGCCTGACGAACTTTGGATGACATGACGTTTTCCGCGCAAGTTGTTTATGCGCAGCCAAGTAAGGCAAGCAGTCACAAATCGCTGACTTACCCACTACATTCAGTAGCGATCCATTTGGAACCTCAACTCACGCCCTTGGGTTCGGAACTCTTCGGAAAAGAAGGGCAGGTCCGTCGAAGTTTGACGGTCACTAATCGGAAGTTTGGCTAAAGGATCGGACAAATGACTTAATCACCGGGTCATTTTCGAAGGGGGGCGTAGACAGACCTTCAAACATATTGCTTTCTGAACGAGCAGTTTGCGCGTACCGCAACATTGCCTCCAAAATGGAGGCGGTTTGGTGAGCTTCGCTTCGACTTGACGCTTCGATACCCGCTTGAAACGCGGCGGCGGCATCATTCCTGTCACCAGTCGCCAAACAGCACAAACCCGCGCTTAGGTACTTGCGACCCAACTCCAGCCCCAGGCCAATGTCGTTGCTTTCTCCGATAGATCGAATAATCAACTGCTTTCCACCAACTATGTTCCCAGTACATACCTTGAAGCAACCAAAGTATGCTTCAAAGATCGGCTGCATCAATCGAGCCTCAACGGCTTCCAGAAAGCGACCTGCCGCATTGAAACCGCTAGCACTTCGACCTTGGTCTCCCGAAAAGAAATACACGGCACCAGCTGAGAGTTGAGCGATGATATGTGCAAAGATGTCTTCTGATTGCGCGACAATTTCCAGTGCATCCTCCATCGCCACATTCCCTTCGAACGGGCGGTCCAGATAAACCAATGACCGTGCCATATAGCTTTTTGCCAGAACAGACAGACCCAGGTTGACGCCTAACTCAGCATCGCGACTGCCGCTCGAAATCACGTTAAAAACGTTTTGCATGTGCCGTAAAGATTCCGTGTGTTTCTCTAAACCGAAATTTGCAAGTCCTTTGTGAAACTCTCCTCTAACTCTTAAGGTTTCATCTCCATATTCACTTGCAATTTGATTAATCTTTTGGGCGCTCTTCAGCGCAAGCGAAGGAAGTCCCTGCAACCAAAACATATGGCTTTCAAAGGCGAGTATCCGGCCTCTGACGCGCGGCTCCTCACTTTCGATGAGGGCTTCACTGGCCTTCTTCAAGCAATTTGCAACGCCGGTTAGGTCAGCGACCTGATAAAGAGGGTTTCTCATCTCCAGCAGAATTTTTACCCTAGTTTGCGCCCTTAATTTAACGTCATTTAGATTATTTGAAGAGCATAATGCCTGATCCAAAAGATCCAATGCGTGGCTATTCATTGCGCGCTCATTCAATTCTGCCGCAGCCTCCAGAAACCCTTCGCATGCTTCAGCCCAAAGTTGACCAGAGTTCGCGTGATAAGCCATTGATAATGAGCTTACTTTATTTCCGTCGGCGAGCGACTTTTCCAAGACTCGAAATGCTGCTATGTGAAAAGAAATTCTGTCACGCTCTATGATGGACTTTTCAGCAATTTCTCTAAATAGAGGGTGCTTGAAACACAAACCGCGACCCGATTGAATGGCTGTAAAGCCCAAAATTCTTTCGGAGATTAACCTATCCACGGCTGATGCATCGAATTCCAAATTGTACAAAACTTTGGAAAGCAGTGTTTCTGGTATCACCTCTCCCAAAATAGATGCAACTTTCAGACACTGTTTTTGACTTTGATCGAGTTGGTCGATGCGTTCGGCAATGACGGTTTGCAGGAACGGGGTCTGGATAGCGAAATTTAAATCCCCTGAAGTTGGGCGGGCAAATTTTGAATCACTTCTGCTGAATACGAGAGCATTAACGATTTCAATTAGAAAAAGCGGGTTGCCGTCAGATTTGCGAATTGCGTTGCCTAAGTCAAACACCTGGCGCGATTCTTCTATTTGACTGCCTTCAATACCGCTCTTTAGTGCGCGCGCCAATATGGTGGACGCTTCTTCGTCTAATCCTGCGAGGTTCATTAATTGGATATTTGTGATTTCTCTTTCTAGTAGCTCAGCCAATCTTTCCGGGCGGCAGCTAATAATAAAATTTCCTTCGAAATCGGAGTCTCTCGCCATTAACTGATAGAATATCTCTCGGCTTTCACTATCCAACTCGAAAAATTCATCCACAAATATCGAAAATGAATTGTCGTTTGATTTGAATTTCACCAAAGTTTCGAATCCTCGTCGGACCACTGTAATTTTCTGAGCAATGGCCTCATTTAGCTGAAACTCTTTGGGTTTAGATTCGGATTTTGCAGTTCCAAATAATGTGCTAAACAAATTTTTCAGGCTAGTTTCGTCTTTGGCGGACACCTTTTCAGGGGATACGCCTTGTAGTGATCGCGCCAAGAATTGCTCCTGACTTGTCAGGTCTGAGTTTTGGATCAACTGCTCAATACAAGTTCGGATCCCGGAAAAAGAGTCAAATAGTCCATAAAACCCACGGCAGATCAGGGTCGGAGCCAAAGCTTCGGCCTTAAGATTTTTTTGGGTCTCGAAAATCAATCTGCTTTTCCCAATGCCGGCATCGCCAGCGACAACAACGACTTTCTTAGAGCCGCTAGATGATCTCCTACAGATTTCTACCAATTGCGTGACTTCTTTCTCTCGTCCGACAAAAGGTGATCTTTCGGAGTGCAATCCAACCTTCGCGCTCCTGGATATTTTCTTTAACCTAAAGACTGGTATGGCATTTGTTACACCACGTACATTTTGCCCACCGAGTTCTTCAAACAACAAACCGTCTTGTGCCAAATCTCGGGTTAGTCGATCCGTGATGGCCGTGTCTGGTTCAGCGATCGCCTGCAGGCGCGATGCCAAGTGAACCGAAACACCTGTCGCGTCGTAGTGCCATCCAATGTCAGTGCTAACAGGTTTTACGAGCGTTTCGCCGCTACAGATTCCGATACGTACTTTTGTATCCTGCAGCGGCCAATTTTCGGCTTTTGTTTCCTCGATCATGTCCAATGCAGCTAGGCAGGCATTAGATGCTTGTTTGGAACTAGCATGAGGAGCTCCGAACAAAAATAGAATGCCATCACCAGCTATAGTGGCGACGGTGCCTGAATGACGGTGGGCGACGCGAGTTAGAGCAGAACGACACTCGGACAGAAGTAAGGCAGCTTGTTGAGTCCCGATGTCAGATATTGCTTCCAATGACCCCACGAGGTCAACAAAAAGCGATGTGACCAACTTAAGTTCGGCCCCAAATAAGGCATTGGAATCATGATTGTACCCCCGATTTGTCACGTGGTCATTTCTCCGCAAGGAAGAATATTCTTGCCGAATATGGCAATTTCTGCCACCCTAATCAGCGATTAGATTTCCTCATACTTTTGGATTAACGGCAATAGTTTTGTTCTGGGGGTAAACCATGGCCGATGAAGACAAAAAACCTAATATTGAGATTCTGAATGAAGGTTACCATTTTTTACCTGATGAGTATCTACCTAGGGCGTCTGGGCGCCCATTGGTAATGATTACCTATCCACCTGGCGCCTGTACGGAACACACGTACTCTTTTCCGTACGTGGTTATTCCGATAACTCCTGGAACTTTGTCAATTTCTATAAACGGCGGAGATTCAACGGATCAACGAATTGAAGCGGGAGTTCACTATCCGCGAGAAATACCCAGGGGTTTTGACGAGATTACTGTAAAGGTCTGCAACAACACGAAATACCCGATAGTCATTTTGAAAGGCTAGGTCTAATCATCGCTTTCATTTTGTGGAGTTGCCTTGGTTTTGAGACACTTGGCCGATTGATAGCGAGAACGGTGATTGCGGCTAGGAAAACCTTGGGAACCTGTAGTATTTGGTGGCGATGTGCATTTGCTCCATGATCTTGTAGAACATGGCCTTGATGCGTTTGAGGCAATATTGCGCCTGTATGTAACCTAGCCTAGTCTTCAGCAAAGGATGCGTGCCTGTATCCATCTGTCTATCAAATCTGCTCTACGCCAATCGGTACCATAGCGTCGGCAGCCGAGCAGCCAGCCGACATTTGGCTAGGTGCTCGACAGCGCCGTTGACCCTACGCTAAAGCTGAACTTTCCGGTACTAACAGACAGGTACAAAGCCCGCTTTTTCCATGATTTATTGCATGCGGCTTGGTGGTCCTATCATATTTGGTTCTGCAAAATAGGCGTTCGTGCCCTGCTTATCGACGCCCCCAACAGGGATCAGCACGGCGCGTCTTCAAATGGGCGTTGACGGGTGCCTGAAAGGGTGTTGCATTGCAAAGTCAGGAGGACCGGTCTGAACTGTATTTTTCTTGCAATGCCCTGCGGCGAAGCACGCGAATCTAAAGGGAAAAGAAGCCTTAGATGCTCTGCCTCTTCACGTTGTCTGACAGAGTCCTGTACGGCCTCTTTTTTGGCACATCACACATCCGAAATTCAAAGCGGTTAATCGCGTAGTCCAATTCAAGTCCCGTTAGCTATCAACCTGGGGCTTGCTGCGGGGCATCAGAAAAAGGGGTTCAAGGGGCTTTTCCGACTGCAGATCAGATTTCTTGAAATATTTCTTGCAACCGGTTGCAAAGCGAAACATTGTGGCGCAAAATACGGGAATTGGGAGAACCGCATGCTCAGAATTGGATTGCTAGGTGCCGGGCGCATTGGCCGCGTTCACGCACAGGCCATAACCGCGCATCCTCAAAGCCGGCTCTGCGCGGTGTCCGACGCGATTTCCGAAGCGGCGGAAAGCCTTGCTGCCGAACATGGCGCGACGGCGCGCGAATCCCAGGATATTCTGGCCGACACGTCAATCGATGCGGTATTGATTGCGACGCCGACGGACACCCACTCGGACCTGATCGAAACGGCCACGCGCGCCGGCAAGGCGGTTTTGTGCGAAAAACCTGTCGATCTTGACCTGGACCGTGCTGTTTCCTGCAAGGCGTTGGCTGATGAAACCGGTCGTCCGGTCATGGTAGGGTTCAACCGTCGTTTTGACCCCAGCTTTTCCACACTGAAATCGGCCGCGGACCGGGATGAGATTGGCGCGGCGGAAATGTTGTCGATCACGTCCTTCGATCCCGCGCCGCCGCCGGTCAGCTATATCAGGGTTTCGGGCGGTCTGTTCCGGGACATGATGATCCACGATTTTGACATGGCCAATTTTCTGATGGGCCGGTTGCCGGTGCAGATTTCTGCTGTTGGAACATCCATAGTCGACCCTGAGATCGGCCGCGCAGGAGATGTTGATACCGCTGTGGTTACAATGACTTATGACGATGGCCGGATCGCCGTGATCAAAAATTCCAGACGCGCAGTCTACGGGTATGATCAGCGGATCGAGCTTTTGGGTTCGGGCGGGCTTTTGCAGGCCCATAACGTGCTTGAAAATGCGGTGGTCAAATCCACCGAACAGGGCGTGATCGGGGCGAAGCCAACGTATTTCTTCCTGGAACGTTATATGCCCGCCTACCGCGCGGAATGGGATGCTTTTGTACAGGCAGTGCTGGCCGGAACGGAAATGCCGGTAACGCTGGAGGACGGGATTGCCGCGCTTGCAATGGCCGAGGCCGCGACCCGCTCGGCCCAGTCCGGAAACCCGGTTGCGATGGCTGATGTTTTGAAACCGGTTGCAAAATGAGCGGATATACGGAAACTGGAGAAAGCTCCGCCACGATCCGGAGCGGAGGAGATTCGGTCGATCCGAATGATTGGGGCCAAGACCCCGACAACAAGACAAACTGTTCTAATGGGAGGAAACCAAATGAATAAGTTCGTTAAAGGCGCACTGGCTGCGGGTGCAATGGCCCTGGCCACACCTGCTTTTGCGCAGGAAATTGTGGTTGTGTCGCACGGTCAGGCGAATGACGCGTTCTGGAACGTTGTCAAAAACGGCGTCGAACAGGCCGGCAAGGATGTCGGCGTGAACGTGGAATACCGCGCGCCCGAAACCTTTGACATGGTGGCCATGTCACAGCTGATCGACGCCGCCGTGAACCAGGAGCCTGACGGCCTGATCGTCTCGATCCCGGATGCGGATGCGCTGGGGCCGTCAATCGAACGGGCTGTGGCTGCCGGAATTCCGGTGATCTCGATCAACTCGGGCTCGGACGTGTCCAAGGATCTGGGCGCTCTGCTGCATGTCGGACAGGATGAATTTGACGCCGGCAAGGCCGCGGGTGAAGAGCTGGCTTCGATGGGCGGAAGCACCGCGATCTGTGTGAACCACGAGGTGGGCAACGTCGCGCTGGACCTGCGCTGCGCCGGTTTCGCCGAGGGTTTTGGCGGCAATGTCGAGGTGCTGCCAACTTCGAACGACCCGTCGGAGATCGAGTCGAAAGTGGCCGCTGCTCTGGCCGCCAACGAAGCCATCGACACCGTCATGGCGCTGGGCGCCAGCTCGGCGGGTGAGCCCACGGTTGCAGCCGTCAAAGGGTCGGGTCGTGACGTGAACGTCGCCTCGTTCGACTTGTCGGCTAACTTCCTGCAGTCGATCGCGGATGGTGACGCGGCTTTTGCCATCGACCAGCAGCAGTACCTGCAGGGCTACCTGTCGGTGAACTTCATGGGTCTGCACGCCAAATACGGCCTGATGCCCGGCGGCAACGTGCCTTCCGGTCCGAACCTGGTCACCCAGGACAAGGCCGCTCAGGTGATCGACCTGTCTTCGCAGGGCATCCGTTAATCACACGGGACACTGAAATCTGAAACGGCGCGACCTGCGCCGTTTCAACCGAATTGGGAGGGAAACATGAGCCAGTCAGCGCAAGTTGCAGCGGACGAAAGGGTCAAGAAGGAACCTTTCTTGACCAAGCTAATGAAGCGCCCCGAACTGGGGGCTATGGCCGGTGTCGTTCTGGTCTTCATCTTTTTCGCGATCACCGCGGACGACTCGATGTTTACCCTGGCCGGGGTCATGAACTTCATGACGCCTGCGGCCCAGCTTGGCATTCTGGCCATCGGGGCGGCATTGCTGATGATCGGTGGTGAGTTCGATCTGTCGATTGGTTCCATGGTCGCGTTTTCGGGGCTGTTCTTCGGCGTCTGCGTGGTCACCTGGCAACTGCCGCTGATTGCGGCGATCCCGATGACATTTGTGTTTGCCGCCATGGTCGGCGCGATCAACGGCAATATCGTGATCCGCTCGGGTCTGCCGTCCTTTATCGTGACGCTGGCCTTTCTGTTCATCCTGCGGGGTCTGTCGCTGGTTGGTCTGAAGATGGCGACCAGTGGATCGACCCAGTTGCGCGGTGTGCGGGATGCGGTCGAAAACGACTGGCTTGCCCCTTTCTTCTCGGGTGAAGCTTTTGGCAGCCTGTTCAGTTCGCTGGCTGAAAGCGGCGTCATCGACACATTCAAGAGCGGTGCGCCCAAGGTTCCCGGTATCCCGGTTGAAATTCTGTGGTTCATCGTGCTGGCGCTGGCTGCGACCTATGTGTTGCTGCGCACCCCGGCCGGGAACTGGATTTTCGCATCGGGTGGCGACAAGACTGCCGCGTCAAACTCGGGTGTGCCGGTGAACCGCGTCAAGGTCTCGCTGTTCATGCTGACGGCCTGCTGTGCTGCGCTGGTGGCCATCATAACGGTGATGGATGCGGGCTCGACCGATGCGCGCCGCGGCTTCCAGAAGGAATTCGAGGCGATCATCGCCGCGGTGATCGGTGGCTGTCTGCTGACCGGCGGCTATGGTTCGGCCATCGGAGCGTTCTTTGGTTCGATCATCTTTGGTATGGTTGTCATCGGCCTGACCTATACCGACTTCGATCAGGACTGGTTCCAGGTCTTCCTGGGCGCCATGCTGCTGATCGCCGTTCTGTTCAACAATGCGATCCGTAAACGCGTAACCGGGGAGCGCTGATATGACCGAAGATACCAAGTTCCACCACGGAGACACCGCCACCGACGCCGCTCCGATCGTCGAGATGAAAGATATCGAAAAGCACTTTGGCAACATCATCGCGCTGGCCGGTGTCAGCTTTGATGTGAAGCCGGGCGAGTGTCATTGTCTGCTGGGCGACAACGGCGCGGGCAAGTCGACCTTCATCAAGACCATGTCGGGGGTGCATAAACCCACCAAAGGCGAGATATATTTCGAAGGTAAACCGCTGCATTTCGACACGCCCCGCGATGCGATGGAAGCCGGTATTGCGACCGTGTTTCAGGACCTGGCGATGATCCCGCTGATGAGCGTGACACGCAACTTCTTCATGGGGCGCGAGCCGACCAAGGGAAAGGGGCTGTTGAAACGGTTCGACGTGGAACAGGCCAACGAGGTTTGCATGGAAGAGATGCGCAAGATGGGCATCAACCTGCGCGGACCGGATCAGGCAGTCGGCACCCTGTCGGGTGGCGAACGTCAGACCGTGGCCATCGCCCGTGCCGTCTATTTCGGCGCAAAGATCCTGATCCTTGACGAACCGACATCGGCGCTTGGCGTGCGCCAGACGTCAAACGTTCTGGCCACCATCGACCGGGTGCGCAGTCAGGGCGTCGGCGTGGTCTTTATCAGTCACAACGTCCGTCACGCGCTGGCGGTTGGGGATCGCTTTACCGTGCTGAACCGGGGCAAGACATTGGGAACGGCCAAGCGCGGCGAGATCACCCCCGAGGAACTGCAGGATCTGATGGCGGGCGGTCAGGAAATGGCGGAACTGGAAGGATCGCTGGGCGGAACGGTGTAAACCCGTTCCTTTCCGCGTGACGTCCGCCGGACAATTCTGAATCTTTAAAACTCAATACCAATGGACCGGCCGGGTGGCCTTGGGTTGAAAGGGATCACAATGGGCAAGACAATCCGACTGACCGCAGCGCAAGCTCTGGTCCGCTATCTGGGTGCGCAGATGAACGAGGCCGGAGAGCCTTACATCGCCGGTGTCTGGGCCATCTTCGGCCATGGCAACGTGGCCGGGCTGGGCGAGGCGCTGCATGGCGTGAAAGACAGCCTGCCGACCTATCGCGGCCATAACGAGCAGACCATGGCGCATTGCGCGATCGCCTATGCCAAGCAGATGCGCAGGACACGCGCGATGGCGGTGACGTCGTCAATCGGGCCGGGTGCGACCAATATGGTAACGGCTGCTGCGCTGGCGCATGTGAACCGCCTGCCGGTTCTGTTGCTGCCGGGCGACGTTTTCGCCACCCGCGGGCCCGACCCGGTGTTGCAGCAGATCGAGAATTTCGGCGACGGCACGGTCAGCGCCAATGACTGCTTCCGCCCGGTCAGCCGCTATTTTGACCGCATTACCCGGCCTGAACACCTGCTGACGGCCTTGCCGCGCGCCTTCCGCACCATGACGGACCCAGCCGATTGCGGCCCGGTGACGCTGGCCTTCTGTCAGGATGTACAGGCCGAAGCCCATGATTATCCCGAAAGCTTCTTTGAGCCGCGCGTCTGGTATCAGCGCCGCATTCGTCCGGATGAGAATGAACTGGCGCGCGCTGTCGCCGCGATCAAAGCGGCCAAGCGGCCCGTCATCGTGGCCGGGGGTGGTGTGCACTATTCAGGCGCGACGGATGCGCTCCAGAGTTTTGTCGAGACCCACAATGTTCCGGTTACCGAGACGCAGGCCGGCAAGTCGGCGCTGGCCTGGGATCACCCCCTGAACCTGGGCCCGGTTGGGGTGACCGGAGGCGAGCCCGCGAATTCAACCTGCGCCGAGGCTGATCTGGTTCTGGCGGTCGGCACGCGGTTGCAGGATTTCACCACCGGATCGTGGGGGCTGTTTTCTAACCCGGAACGCGAGATGATCTGCCTGAATACCGCCGCCTATGACGCCGAAAAACACGGCGCAATGCCGCTGCAATCCGACGCGCGCGTGGGGCTTGAGGAACTGGGCGCAGCTTTGCAAGGTTACCGCGCCGACCCGGTCGCCGACACGCTGAAGGCCGAGTGGTACGGTAAAGTCGACAAGCTGACCGACGCCCCGGGTGACGGCAACGCTCTGCCAACCGATATGCAGGTGGTGGGCGCCGTGCAGCGTGCCGCACATGATGGCACGGTTGTGATGTGCGCGGCGGGCACCATGCCCGGCGAGCTTCACAAGCTGTGGAAAGCGCCACGCCCCGGGGCCTATCACATGGAATATGGTTTCAGTTGCATGGGCTACGAAATCGCCGGTGCCATGGGTATCAAGATGGCGCAGCCCGAGCGTGACGTGATCTGCTTTACCGGCGACGGCACCTATATGATGGCCAATTCGGAAATGGCGACCGCCGCCATGATGGGCGTGTCATTCACTGTGGTCATCACCGACAACCGCGGCTTCGGCTGCATAAACCGCCTGCAAATGGGCACCGGCGGGGCCGAGTTCAACAACCTGCTGGATCACGCCGTGCATCAGAACCCTTCGGCTATCGACTTTGCCGCCCATGCAGCGGCGATGGGCGCAACTTCGGTCAAAGTCGGCTCGATCTCCGAGTTGGAGGGCGCGTTGGCCAAACGTGGCGACATTACGGGCCCCTATGTGGTGGTCATCGACACCGATCCGTACCCCTCGACCGAATATGGCGGCACGTGGTGGGAAGTGGCGGTGCCCGAGGTCAGCACCCGCCCCGAAGTGAATGAAAAGCGGGCGGCCTATGAAGTCGCCATTAAGGAAAGAAACACTAAATGAGCGTGAAAATCGGAATCTCTCCGATCGCCTGGCAGAATGACGATCTGCCGGACCTGACGGCGGCCTACACCATGGAACAGGCGCTGAAAGAGGCGCGCGAGATTGGCTATACCGGCGTCGAGCGCGGTCAGCGGATGCCCGGCGACACCGAGGGGCTGCGGGCCTATCTGGACGGCAATGACATCGCGTTGTGCGGCGGCTGGTGCTCGGGCGCGTCGCTGGTCAACGATTTTGCCACCGAACGCGAAGCCGTGCGCGAACAGGTCGAACAGTTCGTGGCGCTGAACAGCCCCTGCATCGTCTACGCCGAATGTTCCAACACCGTGCAGGGGCAGATCGGGACGCCGGTCAACAACCGCCCCAAACTGTCCAAGGACGAAGTGCTGGCTTACGCAGCCCGGATCACCGAACTGGCCAATTGGATGGCCGATCAGGGAATGCCGATGGCCTATCACCATCACATGGGCACGATCATCGAGACCGAAGAGGACGTGAACTGGCTGATGGAAGGCTCGGGCCCCGAAGTAAAGCTGTGTTTCGACACCGGCCACCTGCTGTTTGGCGGCGGCGATGTCATGGCCACCCTCAATCGGTGGGGCGACCGGGTGCATCACGTGCATTTCAAGGATATCCGCCCCGCAGTGGTTCAGGACACGCGCGAGAATAACCGCAGTTTTCTGGATGCCGTGATTGCCGGTGCCTTTACGGTTCCCAGCGATGGCTGCATTGACTTTCAGGCCGTCGCAAACGCGCTCAGGGCGATGGATTACGAAGGCTGGATCGTGGTCGAGGCCGAACAGGACCCCGCCAAGGCGCCGCCCTATGAATATTCCAAAACGGGCTACGAACATATCGTCGATGTCTGCGGGCAGGCGGGATTGGAGATCAGCAGTTAACAAACCGCCCAAAGCGGCAGCACCAACGCCATGAGAAAGGAGAACATCATGGTAAGTCAGGAACTTGGATATGTCGGGTATTTTGACCGGGAATCCTGTGATCTGGATGAATTCAAGGTGCTGACCTCGCAGAGCCTGAAGGCTGATGACGTGCCCCGTGCGGCCGCAATTGAACAGAACGTACCCGTCTATGACATGCACGCCCTGCGCCCGGCGCTGAAAGACGCGGACCAGCGCCGCGATCTGATGGCGGAATGGGGTCGCGTACTGAACAGCTCGGCCGGTGTGATCGCGCTGAAACGGGCTTACGCAGACATTTCGGTCATCGACCGGGCCACCGACGTGTTTCGCCGGATCATCGAAGAAGAACGCCGGGGCGGAGCGGGGGAAGGCGACCATTTCGCAGCCTCTGGTGCCAATGACCGGGTTTGGAATGCGTTGCAGAAACAATGCCTGCGCGACCCCGAAGGCTTTGCGCTCTATTTCGGCAACACGGCGATTGCAGCGGCCTGCGAGGCGTGGCTGGGCCCCAACTATCAGGTCACCGCGCAGATCAACCAGGTGCGCCCCGGCGGCAAGGCGCAGCAGGCGCACCGGGATTATCATCTGGGCTTTCAGACTGCGGAAAATGCAGCCCGTTACCCGGCGCATGCGCATCTGGTGACGGCATCGCTGACCTTGCAGGGGGCCGTCGCCCATTGCGATATGCCGGTGGAAAGCGGGCCGACAAAGTTGCTGCCGTTTTCGCAGCTCTACCCGGCCGGGTATCTGGCGTTTCACGACGCTGGCCACAGGGACCATTTCGAAGCGTCCTACATCCAGTTGCCGCTGGAAAAAGGTGATGCGGTGTTCTTCAACCCGGCGCTGTTCCATGCGGCGGGCGAGAACCGCAGCACGGATATTCACCGGATGGCCAACCTGTTGCAGATCTCGTCGGCCTTTGGACGCGCGATGGAGGCGATCGACCGTCAGGCCATGTCCCTGGCGGTGTTCCCGCAGCTGGTCGCGTTGAAACAACGGGGCGATCTGACCGGGGCTGAACTGAACGCGGCGATTGCCGCCACGGCCGAGGGCTACCCGTTCCCGACCAATCTGGACACCGATCCTCCGGTTGGGGGCAACGCGCCGGCCAGTCAGGCCGACATTCTGCATCGCGCGGTGTCCGAGGGCTGGCGCGCGGCGGAACTGGCCGACGCTCTGAAAGCTCTGAACACGCGGCGGGCTGCCTGACACATGACCCGGGCGGGCCGATGTGCCCGCCCCTGAAGGAGACGACTGAATGGCAGACCTGCTCAAGAAACCGTTCGGAACCCGCGGCAAGGTGCATGACATTACGCCGGTCAGCGCCGGATGGCGCTATGTCGGGTTCGGCCTGTATCACCTGCGTGCCGGGGACAAGGCTGCCGAGGTGACCGGAGATCGCGAGGTTATTCTGGTCATGGTCGAAGGCAAGGCACGTATCACCGGGGCGGGTCAGGACTGGGGTATTCTGGGCGACCGGATGAATGTTTTCGAAAAGACGCCGCCGCATTGCCTTTACCTGCCGAACGGTACCGAGTGGGCGGCGGTGGCCGAAACGGACTGCGTTGTAGCGGTCTGTTCCGCGCCGGGCAAGGGCGGCCATTCGGCCCGCCGGATCGGACCCGACGGCATAACGCTGACCGAACGCGGCAAGGGCACCAACACCCGCCATATCAACAACATCGCGATGGAGGCCGAGGATTATGCCGACAGCCTTCTGGTGACCGAGGTGTTCACGCCGAACGGGCACTGGTCTTCGTATCCCAGCCACCGCCATGACGAGGATGACTATCCCCGCATAACGTATCTGGAAGAAACCTATTACCACCGCCTGAACCCGGCCTCCGGCTTTGGCATTCAGCGGGTCTATACCGACGACGGACAGCTGGATGAGACGATGGCGGTGTCAGATGGCGATGTTGTGACCGTCCCGCGTGGCCATCACCCTTGCGGTGCGCCATATGGGTTTGAGATGTATTATCTGAACGTCATGGCCGGGCCCTTGCGGAAATGGCGGTTCGTCCCGGCCCCCGAGGTCAAATGGATCATGGAGCGCGACAGTTGACACAGGATTTCGCCAGCTACACCAGCCTCAGCGGCAAGACGGTCATTATCACGGGCGGCGCAGGGGGTATCGGTGCGCGCACGGTGCGCGCATTCGCGGATCAGGGCGCGAAGGTGGGGTTTCTGGATATCAATGCCGACGCGGGGCAAGCGCTGTTGGCGGAACTGGATGGCCAGCACGCTTTTGCCCAGTGTGACTTGCGCGACATTGACGCGTTGCGCGCGGCTTTGGACCAACTGGCAGAGGATTTGGGGCCCGCCCAGGTGCTGGTCAACAATGCAGCCCATGACGACCGCCACGACTGGCGCACGGTCACCCCGGACTATTGGGATGAGCGCATGGCCACCAATATCCGGCACATGTTCTTTACTATTCAGGCCCTCGCACCGGGGATGATCGAAGCCGGTGGCGGTTCCATCATCAATCTCGGCTCGAACTCGTGGTGGGAGGCCGGGGCAGGCTTTCCCGCCTATGCCACCGCCAAGTCGGCGGTCCACGGTCTGACCCGCACGATGGCGCGCGAACTGGGCGATCACCGCATCCGCGTAAACACCGTTGTTCCCGGCTGGATCATGACCGACCGGCAGAAGGACCTGTGGGTCACGCCCGAAGCGCTGGCCAAACAGATCGACCGTCAATGCCTGCCGGACCCGATTGATCCGATATATGTCGCGCGGATGGTTTTGTTTCTGGCCTCGGACGACGCCGCCATGTGCAGCGCGGGTAATTTCATGGTCGAAGGCGGGTCGATCTGAGACCCGATAGTTTCTGAATTCAGGAGGTCCGGAATGTCCGCACCCTTTCAACTTGCGGCCTGTGCCGAAATGCTGTGGCTGGACAGGCCGATAGACTGGCGCGTCGCGCGCCTGACCGAGATGGGCCTTGGTGTCGGATTGTGGAGCTGGCCTGACCTGGACCTTGCCAAGCTGGAAGCCATTGGGGCGAACTTCACCATCATGGACGGTTATGTTCAGGGGCGGCTGGCCGATGACGAGGGGGCCGCGATGCTGCTGGCCTCTGCTGGTGAAACAATCAAGGTTGGGAAGCGGCTGGGCGTGGATCGGCTGAACCTGCACGGAACCGGGCTGGGTGAAGGGGGGATTCCGATCAGGCAGCACGATGTTGTGACCGGTGAAATGTGGCTGAAGGCGCGGGATACGCTGAACCGCATCTGTGATCTGGCCGAGGAAGAAGGCGTGGTTTTCACGCTGGAGAACCTGAACCAGCTGGATCATCCCGGCTGCCCCTTCGGGTCCACGGCCGACGTATTGGCCTTGGTGTCGGCAATTGACCGGCCGCAACTGCGTATCAACCTGGACCTCTACCACACACAGATCGGAGAGGGGGACCTGATCCGCTGGTGCGACAAATGCCTGCCCTGGATCGGAGAAATTCAGGTTGCGGACAATCCCGGCCGGTGCGAGCCGGGAACCGGGGAAATCAACTATGCGGTAATCGCCAAGGCGCTGTACGAGCTCGAATATCGCGGCCCTGTGGGGTTGGAGGCTTCTGCGTCCGGCGACCCAGAGGCTGCCCTTGAGGCGTTCCGGGCGGCCTTCACGATCTGATTTCTCAGCCGGGGTTCTGGTGTTGCGGCGGCGCCCCGAAGGCACGGATCACCGCGCGGGCGGCGGCCTCGACCGGATCGTGGGTTTCCTTCAGAATGGTCACCCGGTCAAATCGTTCCGGGTCGCGGTTGACCGCCTCGCGCAGCGCGCTGCCGAAGGCCATACGCAGTTCCGTTCCGATGTTGAACTTGCAGATCGAGGTCTCGCGCGCCAGCCGCGTGCGTTGCGCAACCGGTACGCCTGACCCGCCATGGATTACCAGGGGCACATCGGTTACGGCGTCGATCCGGCGGATGCGATCCTCATCCAGACCACCCTCTTTGTTCTGCTGCAGATGGACGTTTCCGACCGATATGGCCATTGCATCGACCCCGCTTTCGCGTGCGAAGAGGGCGGCCTCATCAGGGTCGGTCCCGCTGGAGCCCTCGCCACCGGAGTAGCCCACGAACCCGATCTCACCCTCGCAGGAAATCCCGGCCTTATGCGCCATTTCGGCAATGGCCGCGGTCTCGTCGATATTCTGTTGCAGGGGTTTGCGCGACCCGTCGAACATGAGCGAGGTGAACCCGCTGTCGAGCGCGATTTTGCAATCCTCGAACGTGTATCCGTGATCCAGATGGGCAACGACAGGCACGGAGGCGTTCTCGGCCAGATGCCGGAACATCTTGCCCAGAACCGGCAGCGGCGTGTGCTCGCGGCAACTTGGCCCGGCCTGCAGGATCACCGGCGCATTCTCAGCCTCTGCCGCCGCCACATAGGCGCGCATGTCCTCCCAGCCCAGCGTCACCAGCCCACCCACGGCATAGCCCTGCTCATACGCAGGGGTCAGGACGTCTTTCAGCGTGACAAGGGTCATTTGAACTTTGCAATCATGTCTTTGATGCCCGGGATCGTTTCGATCTGATAAGCATGGGTGGGTTGGAAATACTGCACCAGAGAGCGCTGCGTCAGACCGCCGAGAATGGTGAAGTAGTACATCTCGTATCCCGGCAGAACGCAGCACGGGTGATAGCCATTGTCGATGCAGATCGTCGATCCATCGACGATGTGATAGGCATCGCCGGGCTCGTTATCCTCACGCTGCAGCATCTGCAGGCCCGAGCCCCATTTGGGTCTGAAGCGGAAATTATACGTCTCATCATGGCGCGACTCGTCCGGAAGGCGGTTGGTGTCGTGTTTGTGGCTGGGGAAGCCGGACCATCCGCCCTGACCGACAGTGAACAACTCGCTGACCAGCAGGCGGCCAACCTTATCGTGCTGTTTCTGGCCGAGGATATGCTTGATCTTGCGATGGGTCTTCGTGTCGTCACTGCCGTATTGCACCAGGTCATGTTCGCGCACGTCAAACGGATCAAGGACCTTGTCATACTTTGCCCCTGCGATGAACACCTCGGCCTCTTCCGACATGCAAACCAGCTGCGCGTTGGCGCCGACGGGAACATAGACGCCTTCGGGCTCGCCATCCCAGACATCTTCGCCGCGGTTGCCCAGCCGGGGAAACGGCACGCCCTCGACCTCGACATCGACGCTGCCGGTGGCGGGCACGATGCAGGTTTCATACCCGGGCACCTGGTATTCGAAGGCCTCGCCCCGGCGCAGCTTGACGATATTGAAGTAATTCAACGGCACCGTCGGATCGTCCGCGTCGACGATGGGTTTGTTCTGGTTGTCATAGGGCGCGATGTGCATGGGTCTCTCCTATGTCGTCGGGCCGGGGTGGGACGCCAGAAACGCGTCCAGTTCCGGGGTTGTGGGCATGGCTGGTGCGCAACCCGGTTGCGAGACAACGATGGATGCACAGGCCGAGCCGCGCAGCACCGCGTCTTCCAGCGAATGCCCGGCTGCGACGGATGCCAGCAACCCGGCCATGAAACTGTCGCCCGCACCGTTCGGCTTGACGGCAGTGACGGGGTAGATCCCGGTTCTGATTTCCTGACCGTCGGTCAGCGTCACCGCGCCTTTTTCGCCCAATTTGTAGATGACGATCCGCCCGGGCTTCGCAGCCAGTTCCCGGGCCTTTTGGAACCCTTTTTCGATACCGCCGGCCATAAAGCCGAATTCCTCGTCATTCCCCACAATCAAATCGCTGGCCTCGCCCGCGCGGGACAGGACATCGGCCGCGACCTCTGGCGAAGGCCAGCTATAGGGGCGGTAGTCGATATCGAAAATGATCGGCAGACCCGATGCGCGCGCGTTGTCGAAAGCCCGGAATGTGGCGCTGCGCGAGGGTTCGGCGGCAAGTACTGTTCCGGCTGAGATCACGGCTGAGAAGGCCGAATAGTCGACCTTGTCCATGTCTTCTTCGGTGACCTGAAAATCGACCGCGCCATTGCGGTAGATGACATTCTGGAAATTCTCGATCCGGCTTTCGTAAACGGCCAACGACATCCGGTATTCGCCGCCGAGTACCCGGATATTGGACGTGTCCACCCCGTAATGGCGCAGCCGGTTCAAGCAAAACCGCCCCACGGCGTCATCCGAGACCGAGGTGATCAATGCCGCCTGACTGCCCAGTTTGACCAGACCGGCACAGATATTGGCCGATGATCCGCCCAGATCGGCGTGGAATGTATCGGCATCTTCGCTTTTGACGCCGACGGGGGCGGCAAACATGTCCATGCCTGCACGTCCGAATACCGCAAACCGGTTTCCTTTGATACCGTCGATCAAAGCGCTCACGTTATGTCCTCCGGCAAAAAGGGGCGTGCAAAGTGGTATGGACCTTGCGTTGTGTCGATTCACACGATACTGATTTTGCAACCGGTTGCAAATATATTGTTCGGAGCCGTGACAGATGCCGGAAATCGGAATTGGAATTGTTGGCGGCGGCTATATGGGCAAGGCCCATTCAGTTGCGATGTCGGCAGTGGGGGCGGTGTTCGATACCGCGCTGCGCCCGCGGCTTGAGATGATCTGCGCGGCAAGCCCTGAAAGCGCCGAACGGTATCGTGCTGCCTATGGGTTCCGGCGCGCGACCGGGGACTGGCGCGCGCTGGTGGGTGACGCCGCCGTCGAGGCCATCGTCATCGCGTCGCCACAGGGAACGCATCGTGAAATCGCCGAGGCAGCCCTTGCGCTGGGCAAGCCGGTGCTGTGCGAAAAACCGCTGGGCGCATCCATGGAGGACGGTCAGGCAATGGTGGACGCGGCCGACGCGGCCGGTGTGACCAACATGGTCGGCTTCAACTATGTCCGAACGCCGGCCACCCAGTTTGCCCGCCAGCTAATTGCCGATGGCGAACTGGGCGAAATCACCTGGTTTCGCGGCGAACATACCGAGGATTTCTATGCCGATCCCCAGGCTCCGGCCAGTTGGCGCACCACGGGGATGGCCAACGGCACCATGGGCGATCTTGCCCCGCACATGGTCAACGGGGCGCTGGCGCTGATCGGGCCTGTTGCGGAAGTCATGGCTGAGGTCGAGACCGTTCACGACACACGTCCCGGCGGCACCGTGACCAATGATGACCATGCGCAGATCATGTGCCGGTTTCAGAATGGCGCGATGGGCAACATTTATGTCAGCCGCATCTCAACCGGTCGAAAGATGGGCTACGCGTATGAAATCTCGGGCACGAAAGGCGCAATTCGCTTTGATCAGGAAGATCAGAACGCGCTGTGGCTGTACCGGCGCGAAGGTCCCGAGGCGCAAAGAGGGTTCACTAAGATCCTGACCGGCCCGGCCCACCCGGATTATGAGCCGTTCTGTCAGGGCCCTGGGCACGGCACCGGGTATCAGGATCAGATCATCATCGAGGCCAAGGATTTCCTGCAGGCCATCCATACAGGACAGGCGATCTGGCCGACCTTCCGCGACGGGCACGAGGTCAATCGCGTACTGTCTGCCGCTCTGGCCTCGTCCGAGCAGCGGTGTTGGCAAAAGGTCAGCGACTTCTAGGCGCTGCGCACAACTGAAAGACCGAAGAGAGACAAGAACCATGGCAAAGCTGAAATGGGGCATGATTGGTGGCGGCGAAGGCAGCCAGATCGGACCCGCCCACCGTTTGGGCGCGCTGGCGGACGGAATGTTCGAATTTGCTGCCGGCGCGCTGGACCATCGCGCCGATGTGGGGCGCGAATACGCCCAAAGACTGGGTGTCTCCGCCGACCGTGCCTATGGCAACTGGCAGGAAATGCTGTCAGGCGAAAAGGATCGCGCCGACCGTATCGATCTGGTGACGATCGCCACGCCGAACGCAACGCATTTCGAAATCGCCAAAGCCTTTCTTGAGGCCGGCTTCAACGTTCTGTGCGAAAAGCCGATGACCATGACAGTGGACGAGGGCGAAGAGATCGTTCGCGTTGCCGAAGCCTCGGGCAAGATCTGCGCGGTCAATTACTGCTATTCTGCCTACCCGATGGTGCGGCAGGCGCGGGCGATGGTGCGTGCGGGGGATCTGGGCAAGGTCCGGCTGGTTGTGACCAACTTCAGCCACGGCCATCACGGCGATGCCACCGATGCCGACAACCCGCGGGTGCGCTGGCGCTACGATCCGGCGATGGCAGGGGTTTCCGGCCAGTTTGCCGATTGCGGGATACATGCGCTGCATATGGCCAGCTTCATCTGCGACGATGAGGTGAAATCGCTGTCCGCCGACATGGCCTCTACTATCGCAAGCCGCGAGTTGGAGGATGACGCCATGGTCAATTTCCGAATGGAGCGTGGCACGGTTGGCCGTTTGTGGACCTCGTCCGTCGCCATCGGGCGTCAGCACGGGTTCGACATTCAGGTATTCGGTGAAACGGGCGGGTTGCGCTGGGCGTCCGAGCATCCCAACCAGTTGGTCTATACCCCCGTGGGCGGGCGCACTCAGATCATCGAAAAGGGCGAAGGCGGCCTGCACGAAGAAACCCAGCGCCTGTCCCGCGTGGCTATCGCACATCCCGAAGGTTTTCCGTTGGCGGTGGCGAATATCTATTGCGATCTGGCAGACGCCATATTGGGTGAGGCACGGGATGGGCTGCCCACACCGTCCGATGGGGTCCGCTCGATTGCCGCCGTGCACGCCGCCGTCGCGTCGTCCAGAAATGACGGCGCGTGGACAGACGCGCGCCCGCCGATGTTCCGCTGATCAGGGGCGGGGCCGCAACGTGCCCCGTTCGATCACGCGGCAGGGAAAAATCCGCGCTTCGGGATAGCGCTCGGGATCTTTCAGCATCTCTTCGACCAGATCGACCGACGAGGTGATAATCTGCTTGATCGGCTGGTGAATGGTGGTCAGATCGACGCTTTCCCAACGTGACATTTCCATGTCGTTCAGGCCGATGATCCCGATATCCCGGCCCGGTTTCAGCCCGTGATCCGACAGTGCCGACAATGCGCCGATCGACAGGATGTCATCGCCGCAGAAATACCCTTCGGCCGGGGTACCTTGCAACAGGCGCAGCATCTCGGCGCGTCCGGCCTCGAAGGAATAGTTGTCGGCAAAGGAATGTGTCACTTCAAGATCGGCATGCCGCTCAACCTCTTCCATGAAACCGCGATATCGGTCCATCGCCGAGGTGGCATCCCTGGGTCCGCCCAGATATCCGACGCGCCGATAGCTGCGGGCAAGCAACTCGCGCGCGGCCATGCGCCCGCATTCGACATTGTCGATCCCCACGACATGCACCTCGGGCGACGTGGCGGAACGCCCGAACGTGTGCACCACCGGCACGCCTGCGTCGTGGAACGCCTTGGCAAAGCTGGGCGGCAGCGTGGATGAGGCCACGATGGCGGCATCCACCGAATACTGCCTGAGCATCCGAACCGAATTGGCGGGTTCGGTTTCATCGGTCAGGTTCACGATCAGTGGCCGCAACCCCCGTTCCTGCAGGGCGCGGGTGAACTGATCGAATACCTCAAGGAATATCGGGTTGTGAAAGTTGTTGGAGATCAAACCGATCAGCTTGGTGCGCCCGGTAGTCAGCGACGAGGCCAGCGCATTGGGACTATAGCCCAGCTGCTGAGCGGCCTTTTCGACCTTGCTGCGTGTCTTGGCGGAAACGGACGCGCCCTCGGTAAAGGTGCGCGAGACTGCCGAGCGCGAAACACCCGCCAGCGCGGCGACGTCTTTCAGGGTGACACTCATGGCTGATACCCGCGAATGGGGGAATGGCGGAAAGGTGATAACATGGGGGAAATACTATGCACCATTGCACCAGACTTGCAATCGGTTGCAATCAGCGATGCTGTGTGACGCCGAGTCCGTGGCAAATTTGCGAAAGCGGGATGGTGGGTGATGAGAGACTCGAACTCCCGACGCATCGTGTAAAATCAATGCCTTACGTGTGGTTTTGTAACCGTGTAACCGGCCCTAAAATGGGCCGGATGACGTGGCGTCAAGGCTCGCTTACAAGGCTATACCTTTCCCAAAGGTCGTAAATTGAATTTACCTGAAAAATCGAACTCCATAACTGTCTTCCCGATGCCGGGAATTTGTAGGTAGTAGTTTGCAGATCCACCGTAGCTACCGGAGATAGCGTTCTCACTGAAAACCATACTTGCACTTATGAAAAGATCGCCATTGACTCCAACATCAATTGACCGAATCTGGACGCCGAACAGACTTGTAGGCAACGCGACACCTTTGTGAACTTCGAACCCTGTCACGGCTTCAAAAGCAGTTGGTTGCGAACTGTCCGTCGAAATAAACTTCTCTTCTGTTTCGAACGAAATCTTGTCCAAGCCCATCAACTGCATCGCTTGTTGATTACTTTTTGTGATTCCGGAGAATTTAACGTCGGCAACGATGCGCCCGTGTTCATTTCGTGATGCAGTTCCATCTTCGACGACCAACTTGCATTCTCTCATCATTGCAATTTGATTATCTAATTCAGCAAGTTGAGGTAAAAGCCTTCTAAAAGTCTCTGTTTGGTCGACGCCACCCACATCGAACCGGTATTCTGCCCATTGCAGGTCATACGAGCCAACAAGAACACCTATACTAGAACCTAAGCCGTCGCTTAAACGCAGGCCGGTATCATGAGTCTTGTTGCAGTTTTTTTGAAGGTTTAAGGGAGATAGTATGTTTTCGATCTCGTAGAAGTATTCGTTAATTTCGGATACTTTCAGATCAACTATAGGATCCGGAGACGGCCCTGAAAGCGACTCATAGATTTGGAAACGCAAACCGTCACACAAGACAAAATAATTTGCACCCACCTCCGCGTGTGTGGCATACGAGTGTGCTTGCCCCACAACATTATCTGAAATTGGCTTGGACGGCGATTTCGCTTCTATGATAAAACTCCCCCTTCGCCCCTTAAGTCCGGCTCTATAGTCTGGATATCCGAGCGGTAGGTCTTTCTTTTTCGATTTGTGTCCAATGTAATAATAGGGGTATTCTAGTTTTTCTTCGAGTTTCAGGTATGTTCCGTTAGCCCCGTCATAGCCTAGATGCTCGACGACTTTATTGACAAAGTGATAGCGGACATCCGCTTCGTTAAAGCTAGATGCGTTTTCCAAGGAAATATCTGATATTACTTTCATTTTATTAGCGCCAAGTTTGCCAATGCGAAATCATGATCAATTTGCCGATCAGCGTTTTGCCACCTAAAAATTACTCTCTCCCTCTAGGCATTCTTCACGCATTTTCGCACAAAGCGCCCGCTCTGAGGCGTCACTATCGCCATAGACTTCGACTGTGTGACCACACCGTTCGCACTGGCCTGACAGGCCATCTACATCCCGGTATTCGCCTTCAAGGGTGGTGTCAGTGACCTGAACCTCAACTCGCATATCAGCTCCTAAACTGTGCAACCATGACACGAGGGGTAGATGAGAATCGAACCGGTTAAAAGGTATGACTTTGAATCAAGAAACCCGCCAGCTTGCACCGGCGGGTTTCTAGATTAATCATCAGGTTGACTGTCAGCAAATTCAGCTTTCAACTTAGTCAAAATCCGCTCGGCCGCGCGGAGCTCTTCCGCTGCCCTCGACGCTGCATCAAGCATAGTATCCAGAAGACATTCAGTTTCGGCAGCCTTCCAGGCGCAGTCGCGCGCTCGCTCCGGGAACGGGACAACATTAGACGCGGCGTTCATGCTGCATCCTTTCCTACTTCGACCACCGGCAGCACATAGCGGGGGTTGTCTTCCCACTCGCGGAACACTTCGTCCGGTGCATCCTCTTCGGGCTCTTTGGTGCGAGTAAGTGCAGCAACAGCCGAGAATTCAACTTCAAGCCTTTGCATCTCCACAAGAAGGCCTCTGAGCTGATCAATGAGTTCTTCAAGAGAGCCAGCAGGATCGTCATCCGCCCGAAGATCGTCAATGATCCGGTCAATCACATCTTCGGGTATTCCCACGCAAGAGCATGCGCTAAATCCAAACAAGTGATCCTTCATCGTCTCATCACTAACAGCTTTGTTGTCCACAAGAGTGGACTTGTGTGTGCGCGGGTAGACCGGAGAATCCAGGAATCGCTGAAACAGTTCTTTCTGAGTCAGTGTTGCCCCTGCCGGAGTGTTGGTGGTATTCTCGTTCATAGTGTTCATCCTATTGTTGAACATTGCAAAAATGCGGCGTGGTTCTGGTCGCCAAACTGAAGCCACGTCGCTCCTTTGAGCGCCTAGATGCCCGTAACTTTCCACTGAGGGAAAGACCTGCGGACCTGCTTATCAAGCTGATCCAGCATCTTGTTGAGCCGCACGGCTTCACTCATGGCCGTGGTCTTGTCTGCCGTATCAGAGCGTTCCAGTTCTGCCAGGTAGTTGGTGATCTCCTGCTGCTTATAGGCATTCACCACCACGGCTAGCCCCACGGCTGCGTCGATTAGGCAATCGATGATCACCTCAGCCCGCCCTACGGTGCCCTGCGCGCCGCCAAACGGATTTTCTATTCCCTGAGTCGCATCCTCCAGCACGAACGCCTCTGGACCGCGCTCATCGTCGAACGAGGGCGCATCTATGCCCGCCGTCCACAATGGCAGCTCGAATTCAGTGAACCCGCCGCGTGCTTCTGCTTGCTCACTGAATGTCCGTTTGAGGAAGGGGTAAGTGCTATCCTACGTGGCACGTTGCTGTTCTTTCTCCCGCTGCCGCTGTAGACGTTTTCGTTCCGCTGGTGTCATTGCCATTTCAATATTCCTCAATCGCTGAATCGAACACCAATCAGATATGTCCAAAGGCTTGGAAGACCCTTGAGTTCCCCAGGCGACCACAAGATACTTACGGCAAAACAAAACTCGAACGAGCAGGCAGAGACGATGACCCCCATCACCCAATCCGAAATCAACAAATCCGCATGGGGAGCATGTGACACTTTCCGGGGCGTGGTCGATCCGTCGATCTATAAAGATTACGTCCTAACGATGCTCTTCCTGAAATATGTCAGTGACGTTTGGAAAGATCATCGGTCTCGGTATGAAGCTGAACACCCCGGAGCTCCGGAGTTGGTGGACGCATTGATGCAGCAGGAGGCATTTGTCCTACCCACTGGTGCTGGATTTGACAATCTGCATGCCCGTCGCCACGAGGCCGGGAATGGCGAACGTATCGATAAGGCCCTTCATGCGATCGAAGAAGCCAACGGCGACAAATTGCGCGATGTGTTCCAGGATATCAGCTTCAACTCCAACAAGCTCGGAGACGAAGAGCAGAAGAACGACATTCTCCGCCACTTACTGGAAGATTTCGCCAAGCAAGCTTTGGATCTGCGCCCGTCACGTGTCGGTCAACTCGACATCATCGGTGGGGCTTACGAATACCTTATCTCGCGCTTTGCGGCCACGGCAGGCAAAAAAGCGGGAGAATTTTATACCCCTGCCGAGGTGTCTGATCTCATGGCCCGCTTGGCCGACCCCCAACCTAGGAACCACATTTGCGATCCTACCTGTGGCTCGGCTTCGCTGCTGATGAAATGTGGCAAGCTGATCCACGACAAGGGCGGCAAGGGATACGCGCTGTTTGGACAGGAGGCCATTGGATCCACCTGGGCGCTGGCCAAGATGAACCTGTTTTTACACGGGGAAGTGAACCACCAGGTCGAATGGGGCGACACGATCCGCAACCCCAAGCTGCGCACTAAAGACGACGCGCTGCGGCACTTCGATGTGGTCGTGGCCAATCCTCCCTTCTCCCTGGATAAATGGGGGACCGAGGCCGCCGAGACGGACAAATTCGGACGGTTCAGACGTGGCATCCCGCCCAAAACCAAAGGCGATTACGCCTTCATCCTGCACATGATCGAGACGCTGAAACCCAAATCAGGTCGCGCCGTGGTGGTCGTGCCCCATGGGGTGCTATTCCGTGGATCGTCTGAGGGAAAAATCCGGCAGAAGCTGGTGGAGGAAAACCTGCTTGATGCTGTCATCGGCCTGCCGGAAAAGTTATTCTTCGGCACAGGCATCCCCGCGGCGCTATTGGTGTTCCGAAAGCACAAAGCAGACGACAGCGTGATGTTCGTCGATGCCAGTCGGGAGTTTATCTCTGGCACCAACCAGAACACCCTGGACCAGACCCATATCGACAAGATCGTGGCGACCTACGAGGCTCGGGAAACCGTGGACAAGTATGCCTACCGTGCCAAGAGAAAGGAGATCGAGGAGAACGATTTCAACCTCAACATCCCCCGCTATGTGGACACGTTCGAGGAGGAAGAAGAGATTGACCTGATGGCTGTGCGAGCCCAGCGGGCCGCGCTGAAGGCCGATCTGGCCGAGTTGGAAGCCCGCATGGAGGGATTTCTGCGGGAGCTTGGGTATGGTTCTTGAGGGGTGGGATGAAAGGCTCCTGCAACAGGTCTGCGACGAGAAAATCGTCTACGGAATTGTTCAGGCTGGGGAGCATGTCGATGACGGCATCCCTTACATCAAGAGTTCCGACGTTGGCGGGCAAATCAAGGCCGATGGATTGGCAAGAACATCGCCAGAGATCCACAAACGTTACAAACGCTCCACCATTAAGCCTGGTGACATCATCATTTCACTGCGGGGGAATACGGGCGCATCCAGCATTGTGCCCGACACTTTGCCGGAAGCTAACTTGACCCAAGGCACTGCCCGTCTGGCGGTGAACGGGAATGCTGACAATCGCTTTCTTAGGTATCAACTCGGCAGCCACGCTGTTCGGGCGCGGGTTCATGCCGTCTCAAAGGGCAGCACGTTTACAGAGATTTCGCTGGCTGATCTTCGCAAGTTGCAGATCACACTCCCGCCACTCCCCGAGCAGCGGAAGATCGCGGATATCCTCTCGACCTGGGATGCGGCCATCGAGAAGACTGAGGCCCTGCTGACCACTGCGAAAGCCCAAAAACGTGCCCTCATGCAATCCCTCCTCACAGGCAAGCGCCGCTTCTCGGGGTTCGACGACCAACCCTGGGAAGAAGTTCGCCTACGGGATGTCGCAAAGATTTTCGATGGCACCCACTCCACCCCAAAGTATGTTGAGTTGGGTGTGCCATTCTACAGCGTCGAACACGTTACAAAGGATGATTTCTCAGTAACCAAGTTTATTTCTGAGGAAGTCTTTGAAAAGGAAAATCAGAGAGTCAAACTAGAGCATGGAGACATACTGATGACTCGCATCGGGGACGTAGGAACAGCTCGTTTGATTGACTGGGATGTCCGGGCTTCTTTTTATGTTAGCTTAGCGTTGATCAAACCCGCCCATCGTGTTGTTCCCCATTTTCTTTCGCAATATCTAAACGCTCAGCCGTTTCAACGCGAACTTCACAAGCGGATGATCCACGTGGCGTTTCCCAAGAAAATCAATCTGGGGGAAATCGGAAACTGCATGGTCCGTTTACCTTCTTTTCCTGAGCAGGAACGCATTGCCGAAATCCTGGACGCCGAAGACGGCCAAATATCTATTCTAAAGAAAAAAGTATCCAAACTCCGCGCCGAAAAGAAAGCGCTGATGCAGCAGCTTCTCACGGGCAAACGGCGGGTTTCCGTATGAAGACAACATTCAAAACAAAAAACGGCTCAATCGTCACGATCAAGATTGATGAAGACAACTATGACGCGACGGTCTTTGATCAGTCCGGAAACCGAATAGGGGCAATTGAATGCAGGCTCATTGAAGTCTCCATGGCTCCTGATGGCTATTACCTGAAAATGACCAACGCCTTCTTGGAGGGCTGCAACCGCCAATATCTTCATCAGGGCATTGGAACCCGATGTGTTGAACTTCTAGGCGAAATACCGGGTTTGCCTATCTGCGTCGCCAAAAATGACGGGCAAACACAAGACGACGGTGGCCATTTGACGGGTGACGCGCCCGAATTCGCAAAAAAGCTTGAACGGTTGGGCTTAGTGTTTAGACAGTAGAAGTGGTTTAACAAATTGATAAACAAAGACTTTGATGAGAGACTTAATGGTCGAGTATTGGGAAGAACGTAGGGATGGTGGTGTCACCAAAGACGGGCGCACTGCTTATGAACGGGACTATGCTAGGGTCGTGCACTCCGCCGCCTTCCGCCGTCTTCAGGCCAAGACGCAGGTGCTTGGTGTCGGTGACAGCGATTTCTACCGGACACGCCTGACCCACTCGATGGAAGTCAGCCAGATCGGTGAAGGCATCGCACGCCGGTTCAAAGCCGCTGCGATCAAAGGGACACCCAGCTACGACATCCTGCCTGACCCGATCCTGATCCGCACTATATGTCTTGCTCATGACCTCGGCCATCCTCCGTTCGGTCATGGCGGCGAGATTGCGTTGAACCGCTGCATGATCGGTCATGGCGGGTTTGAGGGAAACGGTCAGACCCTGCGTATCATGGCGCTGATCGAACCGTATCATGAAACGCTTGGTATGAACTTGAGCCGCAGGTCTCTGTTGGGTGTGCTCAAGTATCCCGCACCGCTGAGCGCAGTGGTGAACAAGAAACAGTATGAAGGGGCGGATACCGACGGCGCCTCCTCGGTATTCAAGGCCAAGCCGTTTAAACCACCTGAGTGCTACCTCGATACGGAAATCGAGGTTGTCGATTGGATCGCCAAAGACCTCAGCGATTGGGCTCGGATCAGTGGTGAGCTCAAGCACCAGGGCGACAACAAGCACAAAAAGACTCTGCACCACGCTCTCGACACTTCGATCATGGAGATCGCCGACGACATCGCTTACGGGGTTCATGACCTTGAGGATGCGATTGGTCTGGGACTAATCGACCGCGCGGCATTCGAGGCCGGAGTGAAAGCCGAAGACATTGGTGGGTTCTGTGAATGGTCAGACGGGATGAGCTATAGCAATCTCATCGCGAACCTGTTTTCGTCACATACCTACAAGCGGAAGAAGGCCATCGGTGCGCTGGTCGATTTCTGCATCCGTCATACGACACTGGACACATCAAACCCTCACGAATTTGGCAACCCTATCTTCGGGTATCAGGCCGTTCTAGCAAAGGAGGCCCGTGCGGTTCTAGATGTGTTGCAAGGCCTAGTTGTTAATCAGGTGATTTTTACCACCACGGTCCAGCAGCTTGAGTTCAAGGGTCAGAAGATTGTCACCGAACTCTTCCACGCCTTTGCAACTGATCCGGAAAGACTTCTGCCCAAACGCGATGCTCGTCGGCATGACGAAGCCTCGAGTGATGACCTGAAGAAGCGGGTTATCTGTGACTACATTGCTGGCATGACCGACGACTATGCCACGAAGCGTTATCAGCAGTTGTTTGAGCCGCGCGTAGGCTCCGTGTTCGACAGGCTGTAACGCATGGCGGAGTTTTCGGATTACATCGTGTATGTTGATGAAAGCGGTGATCACAGCGTGACCTCCATCGACGCGGATTTTCCGGTATTCTCCTTGTCGTTCTGCGTGGTGAAAAAAGACGACTATCTGGTCCAGGTCGTTCCCTCCATGCAGGCGCTCAAGTTCAAGTATTGGGGCCACGATTCCGTTGTCCTGCATGAGCACGAAATCCGAAAGTCGAAAGGCGATTTCACTTTCTTGCTGACGGATCGCGCCCTACGCGAACAATTTTACGAAGACCTGACCCAGGTGATGGTAGATGCGCCAATCACGATCATCGGATCCGTCATCGATAAGGTGAAGCTGACAGACAAGTATGCCAATCCTTGGAGTCCGTATGATCTAGCGCTGCACTTCTGCTTGGAGCGATTGCAGACATTCCTGCGAGAAAATGGTCAGGAAGGAAAGTTGACACACGTCGTTTTCGAATGCCGTGGCAAATCAGAGGATGACGACCTTGAGCTAACCTTCCGTAGGATAGTAGCTGGAGACGGACATTGGGGCTATCGCAAGCACAAGTTTGAAATCATGGATTTTGAACCAAAATTCGCCAAGAAATCTGTCAATTCAACGGGACTTCAGCTTGCTGATCTCACTGCACGACCCATTGCATTGAAGACCTTGCGCCCCAATCAACCAAACCGCGCCTACGATGTAATTTTGACCAAGATGGGAGCGATCAAGCAGTTTCCATGACTCAAAAGAGCAAAAGGGCACCAGTTTCCCAGCACCCTATCGCCGACCAGGTAATTCCCAATCCTTGCCTAGTATGTAGGAAACTTCCTACCAGAATGCAAATTTTTTGGCAGCAGGCCGTTGCATCATGACCCACTCCCGCACTCCCGACACCCGTGAAGAAGCGGCATCCAAGCTCCCAGCTTTGCATACGTTGATGGCGATGGGTTGGGACTACATAACCCCCGCTGATGCGTTGGCCTTGCGCGGATCTGAACGTGCAGTCCTGCTGGAGCCTGTATTGCGCGAGCGCCTCAGGTGCCATCGGTTCGAATTCAAGGGGCAGAGCTACTCCCTTTCTCCTGGCGGTATTGACCAGGTGGTGCGAGAAATCAGTGCAACCGGACTGAACGAAGGCCTAATCCCTGCCAATGAGGCGATTTACAAACATCTGACGCTAGGGATCACTGTGACCGAGTTCGTCAATGGGCAACGCACATCCGTCACCGTGCCGTTGATCGACTGGACTAATCCAACCGCCAACGCGCTTCAGGTCACCGAAGAGCTCAGCGTTGAACGCCCTGCGGGCATGGGACGGTTTAGGCCTGATGTGGTCTGTTATGTGAATGGTATTCCCCTGGTGGTGATCGAAGCAAAGCGGCCCGTGTCTTCCACCAAGGACACCGCGATGGTCACAGAAGGGATTAGCCAGCACCTGAGGAACCAAAAGCCTGACGGTATCCAGGACCTCTACGTCTACTCGCAACTCCTGCTGTCAATCTCCGGCACCGATGGGCGTTATGGCACCACGGGGACGCCTGCCAAGTTTTGGGGGACGTGGACTGAAGAAGAGATCACAGATGTCGAGATGCAGGCGGTTAAGTCCACCCCCCTCTCAGAGGCCCAGAGGGAGGCACTGTTCGCCGACAAGCCCGCTTGGATGCGGGACGACTTCGACAGGCTCCACAGCGGCGCTGTGTGGCCCACAGAGCAGGATCGCTTGATTATCAGCCTGCTGCGTCCTGACCGCCTGCTCGACTTCACAAGGCGCTTCATCTTCTTCGACCAAAAGCTCGGCAAGATCGCGGCGAGGTATCAGCAGGTTCAGGGAGCCAAGGCGATCCTTTCACAGGTGGCCAAGCAGAAGCCCGATGGCAGTCGTGAGGGCGGCGTGATTTGGCACACCACGGGGTCAGGCAAGTCCAACCTAATGGTGTTCCTAGCAAAGGCTCTTCTGCTTGATCAGGACTTGGCGGGGTGTCGAATTATCATTGTCACAGATCGCGTGGACCTCGAAAAACAGCTTGCTTCTACCTTCCTGACGGGCGGGGCGTTCGGCTCGGCTGTTGCGACCAAAAAGGATGGGGAAACTTCCAAGGTCCTGTCCGGGCGCGACCTTGCCATACGAATTGGGTCTGGATCGGAACGGATCATTTTCACTCTGCTTCAGAAGTTCAACTCAGCCACCAAGCTACCGGAGTGCAAGAATACATCTGACAAAATCATTGTGCTGGTTGACGAGGGCCATCGCAGCCAAGGCGGCGAGAACCACGAGAGGATGCGACAGGCACTGCCCAACGCGGCTTTCATCGCTTTCACTGGAACACCTCTGCTGAAGGAAGATAAGACACGCAACAAGTTCGGCCCGATCCTGCATGCTTACACGATGCAGGATGCGGTTGAGGACGGGGCTGTCACCCCATTGGTTTACGAAGAACGTAGACCCATCGTGGATATCAACGACACGGCGATTGATACCTGGTTCGATAAGATCACCATGGGATTGTCAGACAGCCAGAAGTCAGACTTGAAACAAAAGTATTCCAGTCGAGGACGGGTCTACGGAGCGGGTGGGCGCATTGATCTCATCGCCTGGGACATTGCCATGCACTTCACCGAGAACTTCGCCAAACTGGGTTTAGGCCTGAAGGCGCAACTGGCAACGGACAGCAAACTGTCTGCTATCCGCTACAAAAACGCACTTGATCTGACTGGTATGGTGACCAGTGCAGTCGTGATCTCAGCCCCTGATACTCGCGAAGGTCACGAAGACACCGATGAGACCAAAACCCCTGAGGTTCAGGCCTGGTGGAAGATGAACGTTGGTAATGATCCCGAGGGCTATGAGACGGACGTCATAGAACGGTTTAGCTCCGACGGGGCACCAGACATCCTGATCGTCGTAGACAAGCTTTTGACGGGCTTTGACGAGCCCCGCAACGCGGTGCTCTATATCGACAAACATCTCAAGGGTCATAATCTTCTCCAAGCCGTCGCACGGGTGAACAGGCTCCATGATGCTAAGCAGTTTGGCTACCTAATCGACTACCGAGGCATCCTGGCCGAGCTTGATACCTCAATCCAAGATTACCAAGACCTCGCCTCACAGACGCAAGCAGGCTACGAGATAGACGATCTTGCTGGCACCGTATCCAACGTATCTGTCGAATATAAGCGGCTTCCCGGGCTGCATGACGCACTCTGGGAAATCTTTGCAGATGTAGCCAACAAACAGGATATGGAACAGTTTCGTCGCGTGCTGGTGCCGTTAGTGGCAGAGGATGGAACTGGTTATAGCATCGACCAGAACCAGAAAGTCCGTGAAGACTTTTACGACGCTCTGACTGAGTTTGGAATGTGCCTGAAGTTGGCTCTTTCATCCCGCACGTTCTTTGAGGACGGTGCC
This sequence comes from Ruegeria sp. ABV4_181, assembly GCF_056158465.1. Lineage (NCBI taxonomy): Bacteria > Pseudomonadati > Pseudomonadota > Alphaproteobacteria > Rhodobacterales > Roseobacteraceae > Ruegeria > Ruegeria sp. ABV4_181. The sequence continues at coordinate 67,988 of NZ_JBSWTI010000002.1, read as the reverse complement.
TTCGATGAAAAGACAATTCAGAGCTATAAACGAGACCTCAGGTTTTTTTCCGAACTTCGTGTGCAGGCCAAGCGTGATGCACAAGAGACCGTGGATTTCTCTGAATACGAAGACCAAATACGACGAATGGTGGACAAGCAAGTTATCGGCCAAGAAGTTGTGGACCCAGAAGGCTTCATCCGGGTCGACACGCTGGGCCAGGCAGGTGATCCTGAAGAATGGTCTGACGAAAAAACTCGGACAGAGGCGGATGTCATCAAGACCCGCATTCGCAAGACGATTGAACAGGACCTGATAGATGATCCCTATGCTCAGCGGGTGTTCTCAGAAATGCTTAAGGAAGCCATCCGTGAAGCCGAGGCGCTATTCGATCACCCAGGCAAGCAATACACTATGTTTGCTGATCTGGAAGCGATGGTGGAAGATCGCGACACACCCTCAGTGCCGGATAGGTTTGGTGACAACAAAATGGCTCAAGCCTTCTACGGGGCTTTCGCAATGTCACTGGTTCGGAATCAGATTGACGATCTAGGAGAAGACAAACTCGTTGAAGAAACACTTTTCATCGACGGTGTGGTTCAAGACGCTGTTCGATCTCATTCGATCAAGCCTGCCGGCATCGAAGCGGAAATTCGAAAAGCTCTTTTGCCCCGGCTATTTAATCTTCTGGGAGGATTGGACACAGCCAATTCTGTGATTGAGCAGGTTGTCGCAATCGTCCGTGCAGGTGATGCGAGGCGTGGCACATGACCGCCCAGAACATTCTAACCTACGGCAAGGAACAGATACCGTATCAGGTTAATCCGGATCCCCGAAGAACGACCCGAATTGCAATCCACGTGGAGCCTGATGGAAGTGTCATAGTCGATGCTCCACCAAACCAACCCGTTGAGATGGTCCACAAAGCGGTGCATAAACGGGCCCGTTGGATCGCTGATCATGTCGCCGAAGCTAAGGATCGCTACCGCCACGTTCATCCCAAATCTTATGTATCAGGTGAACAGGTTCTGTATCTGGGGCGTCGCTATATGCTGAAAGTAGTTCAGAGCGACAAGACCCAAGGCACAGCGCGATTGCGCGGAAACCGGTTGGAAGTGACGGTGCAATCCAAAGATCCCAGAAAAGTCCGTGGTATCGTTCGCGCCTGGTATCGCACACGCGCTCGAGATTACTTCGCGCGGCTGATCGATCAGAAGTCCAAAAAGCTGCCTTGGATCGATCAGCCTCCGCCTTTCCGGTTGTTAGAAATGTCACGCCAATGGGGAAGCTGCTCGCCTCAGGGTCAAGTTATCCTGAACCCGCATTTGGTCAAGGCGCCGCGAGAGTGCATCGAATACGTCGTCGTGCATGAACTTGCCCACCTCAAACACCACGACCACAGTCCAGAGTTTTTCGATTTGGTTAGCTTGCATGCACCAGGATGGGAAAAGCAGAAGAAACTATTGGACTATATTGTTGAAGTTTTGACCAACGATTGACCGAGAATACAAACTCAATTCTCGTCGAGAGACACATCTTCAAAATTCAGCCGAAAACCAATTTTCGAGGCTCAAGAATGCCACTGCCAACTTCTACTAACCTGTCGCCACTGGATCCTCTACGCCCAGTGCGAAAATTGACGTTTGTTGAATCTGAAGTCGGTGGCAAACAAGCGCGTTTCCGAGACCGTCAGGTGCTGATACCAACGTTGGACCTCAAATGTTTCCGCTTCAAGGCGGTCATCGACTTTGTGGTTGTCAGGGTGTTTACCAACAGAACCCAGTTCCAGTGGATCCAACAAGAACTTCGCACCGTCTTGCCGCGTGATAGCTGGATCACCTCCACCAACCCCAGTGGAGGCACGGGGGCAGACGAGTTCGACATTAGGATCCAAGAACCCCAATCAATCGCTGTCGTGGCAGCAGCGATTGCAGCTGTTGGCGCAAAACGAGGCGAACGCAGGACGCCTCAAATTCGGGAAATAGAATTCAGTTTGGACGTATATAGCCGAGATGGTGCAGAAGACAAAAGAGAGCAAATGATAGGGCTGCTGCAGAGGACTTACTATGCTGCGACGGATCGGTGGGCGGCTGAATTGGATATGCCTCGTTCGACCGCAGCCATCTCCGAACAACCTGGTAGTGCTACCACAACCGAGTATTTGCCGCCCGTAATGGGAGAAAAGCGTGAGGACTCGCTCACAGTGAGACCTAGTCCGAATGAGTTTCGCAGCCCGTTTTTAGATGGCACGATGTATATGGGAGAAAAAGGAACGAGCGGTATGATCCGCATCCAAAACAAGGAGAAAGATCAGCAAAACCCCTCGAAGGGCTCATTCAAGCAGCTGACTGAAGATCAGAAGAGAGCCCGGGTCGAGGTCACGCTCAAATGCCGAGACCTTCACGACCTTGGGCTTTACGAGTTGCCCGATCTGAAAGGCTTCAAATACACAAAATTACAGAAGAAATTCTTCCAATTTATGCTGCCCACATTCGCCAGCCTTAACAGTAAACGAAGCCCAGCAATCCGCGCAGTTAACGGTCTGGAAGAAGAGAAACGTGCTGAAATTTTCCTGAAATCTGGCTTACTTGCGCTCATGAGAAGAGACGAGGTGTGGGAGGAGCATGTTCGCTCAACAAGACCGGAAGTTAAGAAGGTATTTCGGCGTAATGGATGGCCTATCACACAGAACCGGGTTGGCCGCGGCGCGACTTCTAATTTGATTGCATATGAGGTTTTGAATAAGAAAGTCTCCACCGCTTTCCGACACCTAGGTGAGCGGGAACGGAGAGCGTGGCTTGAAAGTTAGGGTGCAGGTAACAGCTCAGTTCTTTGTGATCTAAGCTGAGAAATGACGTCACAAGTAAGCGTTTACTTACAAGTAAATAGGATCGGGCATCGCGGCTTAGGGCGCGCGCCATAGGGAAAAGGGCTTTCACGCAAACGAAGCTGATCGTAATACACTTTCAAATAGTAGAAAAAAGTTGCCATTTCAGATCGCTCACCAAGTTTACACAGGTATTCCGTTGTTGAGCACGTTATGGAGGGCAGATTTCGACCAGTTTGTCGATGGCCCACCTGTTGAGTTTTTCGTTTGCAGGCAGGCCTTGGTATTCTTGCCGTGTGTTCCAAGCTGATCTCGAAGGATGGCCAGTCATTAAAACTTCTGCCCGGGGAGCAGTGTCTCTGATTATCGGATCAATATACTTAGCTGTTTTGCCCAGATATAGCACAATCCTGGGGCTGACGCGTGCGATATGCTCTCTAAGTCTTTCGATATTTTCTGGAGCCAAAACCTCTTCCTCACTCGGTTCTGTTTTACCGTCAAACCCATCTCGGTCGCTGTAGCGCGGCAGCGGATGAGCGTTGAGCATGCTATAATCGTCCAGGTCTGCGGAGGGAAAAATAACTGGATCTCGCTCATGTAGAGCAATGATCATGGTGCGCAAGTTTTGACCAGCATCGCCAATGAATGGCCTTCCCAGTCGCTCTTCGGCCTCACCGGGGCAAGCTCCCACGAGAAGAATGTCGCGGCAGTCGGCACCCATACGAAAGTCCGCAGTTTGCTGGCACATGGTCGATCTCTCCTCAGAACACGCCAGAAATCAAAATTCTAGCGCATCTATACAGCAACATGTTTCAGAACAACCAGCCTACTGCTACCCCGAAAACTAAGTATGTTTATGAAATATCAAACCGAAGATGCGATTTTCTAACCACCCTTCGGCGGTTGGATTGAAGGTTTAAAGGAGCCTCGTGCTATTCATGGTCTATCTCCACCGGAATAAAGCCGCTCATAATTCGCTCCTTCCGCTTCCAATCCCATTTAAGGGTCGCAACTACAGATCGTTTATGGAGTTTTTTCGAGAGGTAACTCCACCCCCGACTGTAAGCCGAAACACACTATCAGGAAGGCTGCGCTGCGGCCTTAAGCACCACGTCAGCTATGAAGACCATTGGCTCGACGAAGCGCTCTACTCCAGCACGGAGGAATTCAAATCGAAGTATGGTATTCGCCGCACTTGGGTGACTATCGAAGGTAAAGCGACCGATCTCGGCCTGGTTTTTGCGGAGTTACCCGAAAAGGTAGTCTCCTGGTCTACCTTCCGTCAGCGGATCGTTAAGCGTGGCGATCTCACGGGTAAATTGCTCCAGGATGCCGCGACTATGTCGACTAAGGATTGGATCACCCACTATGGCGGAGGGCGTCGGAGAGGTTTCAACTATGACGGCGATCTCTATCCATTGGCGCGTGGCGACTACAGTTCAGTGACATCTTTCCTGAAACAGATTGGGCGCTACAGTGACCGGGCTGCAATCCAAGCGCGATTGAAGCGAAGTTGGGACATTGATGATGCTTTAAGTAGGCCTCCGATCGAAAGGGACGGAACTTATAGCATTGTTTACGTGATCACCCAGGTTTCAAGCGGACTGCGCTATGTCGGAATCAGTGTTCGCGGGGAACGGACACGCTGGCGGGACCACTTGGCAGACGCTTTTGAAAACGACGGCAAAGCCCCCCTACATAGAGAAATGCGCAAGACTGGCCAAGAAGACTTTCGTATGGATGTGATCGAGGAGCGTGTGATGTCTGGCTCAGAATTGGGTGAACGCGAACGCTTTTGGATCAGAGAACTCGGAACGGAATATCCGGCGGGCTTCAATATCGCCAAGGGCGGTAGCATCGGCCGCGTCGAGGGATGTGAGACTTGGCACAATGGTAAAGCCTATCAGTCCCGTGCGGCCGCAGCGCGTGATATTGCAGACGAGACTGGTCTGGCGGAACACGTCATTCTGACGCGTTTGACGGCCGGTGTGCCACTGCCTGATAAGGCCAGACTACACAGCAAGCATTCAGAGGCCGGCTCCATCCTTTATCGAAAATGGCTTGGTCTCTGCAAGCGTGTTCGAGAAGGCGCAACCGGATCAATGATGCCGGATTGGGAGGCAAGCTACGATGTTTGGAAACGGGATACCGCGGCAGACGGCAAGGAGAAACTGGACTTCTACCGGCCGGACCCTGATTTGCCTTGGGGGCCAAAAAACTTTGCTTGGGGGACTCCGCAAGACAGAGTGAACAGCGTTCACGGAAAGGGACTTTCGGTTTTTGGAAATTGGTATCTAAGCCGAACGGCAGCCTGTCGAGACTATGGTATCGGCAAGGGGACATTCGAATTTCGGCTCAAGCGGGGCATGTCCGTGGAAGAAGCGTTGACGGCTCCGCTTGGAGCGACCTCTAGGAAAGGCGAGAATTTCGAGTTCGAAGGAGAGAGTTTCAGGAGCATGACTGCTGCATCTAAGATTCTAGCGGAGAGATATGGAGTATCAGAGGATAAGGCTCGGGACCGGATAAGGCGGGGCGTTCCGACGTTCAGGTGGGCTTCGATGTAAACTCACGTCACTTCGCTTCCCGTCATAGAAAATTGCACGAGGTATTTGTCGGTCGCGTGTGTCTAGAGCGTCCAGGCAAACGCGCGCCGTAAAGGATGGGAGGTTCCACCCACCCGGACATGGCGGCACCAGAACGCATCCCCAACGTATCTGAAGGTTTTTCTAGGACTTCGCTTATCCCTGACTAGCTAAGATTTCATGCCGCGTGTGACTTGGTCACAGATGGCATAGTGAAGCACTCCCCCCCCAAAAACCTAACGTTTTGAAGGCACTGACCTTGACATCTTCTTTGACGCCACGATATCGATGGAGTGAGCGCAAACGGCTTGAGCTATCGTCGACTCAAACAGTTGGTTTTTATATCAAAATGAGCACATCCCATTCTCTGTCCGGGTGCGTGTAATCGACGAACAATTCCCGATTTACTAGGAGATTGGTAATGTTCATCCTACCATGCTCGCATGAGTCTGTCGCAGGCATCAAACGAAGCTTGTTACGCAATCAGCTTAGAACAACAAACAGTGGCTTTAGAAGCAGTCATATCTCGCAGGCGATAGCTGCCGGGTTCGGATACAAATCTGATGCGGCGTTAAAAGTCGGCATTGATGCCAACAAGTTCTATGGTTACGGCACTTTTGATATTGGTAGCTTCACCAACAGGCTGCGCGAACTAACGGGAAAAGAAACCAACAACTGGGGTATCCACTCAGACTTGGTATATACTCTGGCGGAGCACATTGTAATTGGAACCGGGTTCGTCCCATTCAGGCTTTCGCAGTTTGACGAGGAGCGTGACGAGCTTGTCCAGCGGATTGCATCCAAATTCCATCCCACGAACTCTGCACTTGGAAAACGTGGCATTGAAGAAGTCATCTATCGCATTGAAGCCAATGCAAATTTCATGCCAAAAGTTGAACATGTTGCAACTGATTTCATCCCGGGCGCTAAAGTTTTAGAACATACCGATGCAGCCGTAACGGGAACATTAGGTATTGCAGGCGATCCAACATCGGAGTTCGGTGCGATCGCCCACTTTTTGGCAAACCGCGCACGCAAGCGCCAAGGTGTCGCGTATCTTTCTTTTTCTATTTTCGCAGGTTGGCGATACCGCATCTATGGTGCGGGAGAGCAAAAGATCTACGATAAAACGATTAATTGTCCGGTTTGGTTACCTCTAATTGAACGCGCTCCTCCATTGCAGTGGATCGTAGAGGATGTCCAAACGGCTTCATGGAATGAGGCAGACTCTAGATTCAGCATGGAGTTAACACAGCTAACCTCGCCGATCTTGAATGAGATTGTTCGCCTGACGGACAGTTCACGAGCTCGCCGCACGCTTGGGATGGGCTTGCTGATTGGAACACCGATTGCAGGTGATAACCAGGTGCGTGAGATACTAGTCAACAGCCCCGAGTATGTGCGAGAACCTTGGCGTATCGCAGGTGAAAAGAAGGACAGACAATTTCCGATAGCAGTTTTCGAAGCGCTTCAGGAATTGGACATGCTTAGCATTAAGTTTATCCCCGAAAAGGGTCAGCCCCAAGGCCTGTCTCAATGGCACTATTTGAATGCCAAGGCGTCTCGGGCCGTTAGGCATTTACGCGAACGCTATCCGGAATTTCTCGGCAGGAAGGTATCACCTAAGGCAGCATAACCCTCGCTCTGTGACACGAGTGCAAACACTTCCATAAAGAAGTGTGCTTCGATGGAACGGGATTATCGAAGCACACTATAACTCGGACAAGCAAATCCAGTTCCTGCTTGGAAGTTCAGATCAGCACAGGCCCCAGAAGCACGGCTATGCTTAAGACTGCGAATGAGACCCTGAACAACAGATTTGCACGTCTAGTTTGCTCGCTGAAAGTGTCCCTGAATCTAGAGGAGGTTTGGAACACCCGGATGCTGCGGAGCCAGAACCCATCCCCTTAATCATGCTTGGGGAAACCTAGGACTTCGATTTTGAGGGATCTGGCGGACGGGCTAGAGCGAGGTGCCGGGCCATTCCTCGCCTAATTGCGCGAGCCGGCCCTATGTCTGCGACAGAACATCTTCCAGATGGATTCAGTTGTTGCTGATTACTACTTTTTTATCAGTGACTTCCAATCGGTTTACCTTCTGGCCAAGCAAACTGCCTTGACGCATCTAGTAGCAGGTTCAAACCGCCGCAACGCGACGGCACCAGAATGCATCCTGTTCGCATCTGGAGGATTTTTCTAGGACTTCATCTACAACCTGGGAAGTCGGCGAAGGTATATGCCGGGCTACTCAGCAATTCCGTGTGGAGAATTAACTATTTGAATTAAATCAGTAGTTTTGCGACAGGCGTGTAGTTCGATTCAGTCACGACTGGCAATTCTTCAATTTGTTCAGAGCAATCCGGATTTTACGAGCCATGCAACCAAGATCATAATCGCGAGGGTGAATGATACTCCCAAAAGCATTGGCATCAGCACAATGCGCCAGGCTGGTTGTTTGGAGCGTTCTATGGATTGAACCAGAGATTCGCGAAGCATCGCAGATAATTCTTCGCTCGAGGGAGCACTGCATTCCTTCTTCACGTTCTCCTCCTAGAGCCAATCCGGTGCTGTTTAGAGTATTTCCAACGGGTCGGATGTGTCAATTTAATGAGGCATAAGAATGCCTCCAGTTGGCTACACTACAATACTAACGACGCCTATTACGCCTTCATAGAGTGCAGCTACTCCAGCACTTGAGGCAGGACATAGGTGCGCTCGCGCAGGAGCGCATCGAGTCGGTCGAGCGTGAATATGCCCCTGTCCATCCAATCCTCGACAATGACACCCAACTCGCTCTCGTCTGCCTCCACGTCAAACCCGTTGATATTGAGGAACGTGATCGCCGTGATCAGCCCGGTTCGCTTGTTGCCATCGGAGAATCCGTGGCTGATCGAGATGCCATGCCAGTAATAGGCGGCGATCTTGATGAAATCCGCATCCAGGTCGTAATGAGCAGCCTGAACCGGGCGCCCAACGGCACCCGCCAGGTCATCAACCTTAAGCATGCCCGGCAGGCCACCGGTCAGCAGGGCAAACTCGTCATGGATCAAGATTACATGTTCAAGGTTCGGGAAGAATATCCCGTCCAGGCCTTCCGGCAGTTCGAAGGACACTAGGCGAGGATTCTCATGGACCCCTTGAAGCGCTTTTCTACCTCTGAAGCGGTTTCACGGATCAGGGCTTTGCGCTCCTCGGCGGTAAGCGGCTTCTTCACGCCGTTGAGGGTAACGGTCCGAAACTCTCCGGCCGTGCTTTTGACGTTGCGGCCAGAGACAAACACACCAGTGGCACTCCGGCGTTTGATGACCTGACTTTTTACCTGGCCATACTTACCCGACATTGAAATTCTCCCTCTTGCAGTCTCAAAATAGGGCACTTCGGGTTACTATTCAATGAAAAGAGGGGCACGTTGCCCCTCTTTGTGTCATTTTAGCTTTTTGGGCCTGAAGCATGCTACCCGGTTTCCGCCTCCGTAAATTCTACATATCACACAGATAGTTACCTGCGGAGCTTCGAAACTCACTGGTCAAAGATCGATGTGGATAGGGCGGCGTCCCTCAGCACTCCTCCCTACGTTTACCCCTCTAAACACGCGCACCTCTTCTCTCTAGGCATTGACGCTCTCTATAGGGACTTTCTCTCTCTAGGGCGTTCTTACGTGTGTCCGTTCTCTTAGGGTGTTTCTCTCTAGGTGCATCTATTACCGCTCTATGTGTAATCGTCGGTATTTGATCTCCGGAGATGCTCAACAGCTTTGCTGGCCTAGACCTGTGTGTTTGCTCTCTATGAGGTTTTGTCTCAGGAGCTCTATAAGCTGGCCTGAGCTACCTCCGTGTTTGTTTGTGTGTCTGGTGCTAGCTGGCCTGTGTTTCGCTCTCTGATGAGCTTTTCTGGCCTGTCTTCGGATATGTGTTTTCTGAGAACCTTTGTTTAATGGGTTTGTTAGGTTCAAAGGTTTACATTTTGGTCTGAAAAACTGGTTTTGAGCCGAAATCTGTCAACTTAAGGTAAACTTAGTGTAAACCTTTTGGCCCGAAATCGGTCGTTTTGAGGGGTGAAAGGTTTACATTCCGTCGATCCCGGCCGGCGCCATGTAAACCTTTGTCAACCTTATGCAACCTTTTGACGTTGTTGCGGGATCCGGCGAGGTAGGACGAACCAGCCATTCCTCACCGCAGGACCGATGCTGACTACTTCATAGCTCTGCGAACTACACAGAGGTGACGTAGAAGCTGCACCCGCCGCAACGTAGCTTCAGGATCGCTTCCGTTGCTTACGTCACGGAGGAACTGCAACCAGGCGCGCTCATTCAATGTCAGGTCGTCTTTCCGGTCATACATGGCAGCTACCTCCCAAAGATGGTCTTGATCGCCGTCTCTGACCGGCTGGTCAGCCTAGGATCGGTGTTGTTGGAAGCCTTGCGAATTGCATTAAGCCAACCAAGCTCATTCGACGTGACGGGTTCTCCGAACACCTCGACAACTGCCTCGGCTGCAGCCGGGCCGATCGACTGCTCAATTGCGAGGCGCATAAGGTAGGCGGCATCGCATTCTAGAGCTTTCGCCAAAGCCGGGACGCGATCCAATGCCACCTTGGAACTACCCTGCTTGATCATCGTGATCATGTTCGGGTTGACGTATCCTACCTGCGCCGCGATCTTGGCTTGGCTTTTAGTAGGTTTCTGTTCGAGCACCCTCCGTTTTACATACGTCGCCATCCGGGAATCTTCATACGGTTTTTTAGTCATCGCTACTCTCTAGAAAGTGTCGCAACACACGCTGCATGTCTTTGGTATAGCGATGATCTGGATGGGAATGCGCGGCGGGAGAAGCAGTAAAAAAACTTCCAGTAGGGGCAAGTTTGAAAATTTGCGAACCCTAGTTCCCACCCAGTTCATACCAAGGCAACTGTTCTATCGCATTGATCTTAGCTGTTAGAGTTACAAGGCCATAGTCGTCGCCGGCTGTCTTTCCGGCATGCCCTTGGATGGCATCGACAACGCGATCTGAGATGCCGAGTTCGCGGCACTGCGTTTTGAACCGGTGCCGCCACGCATGATTGGGCAGCAATCCTTCTGGCGCCAGCCCGGACTTGCTAAGCCATGCTGCAATCTGATTTGCGATACGCTTCGCCTTGCGTGAATAGTCCTCTTGTCTCGTGCCGCCGTGGAACATTGGGCCGGGCTTCGCGACTTCGACAAAGTCAATGAAGCCCTCGCTTATGATTTGGGGATGCAGCGGAGCGTCACGATATCCACCTGTCTTAACCGAACCGGCGTCGGGCGTAATCCGAATAACCCAATGCTCATCGATCTTGCGCACGTCTTCTTTGCGGAGCTGAGTAATCTCTGAGACGCGCGCACCAGTGAAGGCGCATATTATTGGTGCCCATCGTTTGGCGGCAACCAGATGTGATTTCTCTCTGATATAGCCGCGCTCATCTTCGTTGGGTTGGTAGGATCGGCTTGCATTCAAGACCTTGTTTGCCTCGGGATCTACATATCCACGTTCCCGAGCGTGCTGTTTCTTAGGTTTTGCCTGCCGCACGTTGGCTGCCGGATTCTCATTCAGGAATTCATTCTCGACTGCCCACGAAAATAGTGACCGGATGGTTGAGAGATACACATCGCTAACCGTCTTGGCCGACAAGTCACGCATCAGGTGATCACGCCACGCCAGCAGGTTTTTCTTTGTTACTCGTGTTGCGTCGTTGTGCTTTAGGTATTTGACCAACTTATCGATGACCGGCTGTTGTCGACCTGTGCCAGACCGCATGAACCCGGCTTGCTGGCGGTGCGCAACGTAGTCTTTCCAGAGCTGTTTGATGCTGACCGGCGTAGGGGCGTTTTCCGGGGGCTGTGCGTTCACAATGATTGGCGCTGTGGGTGTGCCTGTAAAATCCCCTTCATCGCGCTCTAGGGAGCGCGCAAGGGCTTCAAGCTCTGCTTGGCGAAGGGCACGGGCTATCGCTCGCCATTCGGTGCTACCCGGTGCCGCATCCACATTGCCAGCAGCCCGGAAGCGTTCAATCTGTGCGCCGACCAGTTCGCCTAGTTCAGCGTCATTGGCATTCCCGGCTATGGCAGCGCGCAGGCGGTCAACCAGTAGGTCATCAATGCCGACAGCAGAATAGCGTGGATCATTTCTGAGTTGATCATCAAAGGCCATGCGCTGGTGATAGTGGCTGTGTGCGATCTGACTCGGTGTTAGAGGGAAGCGGGCAGGGGCGTTTGGTGGTCGGTTTGGGTTCGCCTTTTGCTCTGCCACCGCGATCTGATGCTGAATCTGCGTAACTGCGCCCGGCAAAAGTTTGAGCGCTTCGCGGTAGTCACCACCCAGAGCGATGCGCAGCTCGGTCTTCCCGATGATTCCGCGCAGGTCTTTCGGAACCACAACACGTGCATGATACCGCCCGGAACGGTTGACGAGGTGACGAATCTTACCTGCCATGGAAACACCTTTTGTAACCAAAGTTGTAACCTTCAAACGGACATAACGCCCTGTTTGCAAGGGTTTTCTTTTGTTTCAAAAGGTTAGAATGGTGGGTGATGAGAGACTCGAACTCCCGACATCTTCGGTGTAAACGAAGCGCTCTACCAACTGAGCTAATCACCCGTGACGGTGCATGTAGCCAAGCCTGCGCGCGGGCGCAAGAGGGTCCGGAAGAATTTCTTTGCCTGAAGGCGGATCAGTTTACCATCTCGTTCAGTGCGGCCAGCAACTGGGCCACTTCCTGCTCGGTATTGTAGTGGCACAGCGAAATCCGGATGCAGTCGCTCAGGCCCAGCGGGGTCAGCACATTGCCGCTGTAATGGTCGGCTTTTCGGATATGGGTGCGGATGCCCTGTTCGTTCAGCCTGGTGACGACTTCGGCTGAAGGGACATCGCGCAGAACCACGGACACCAGCCCCTCACGCGCCGGGTTGTCGGCCCCGGCCAGAATGCGCACGTGGTCCATGTCCCGCAGGCCGGGCAGATTGCCGGTGCCGTTGATCATCGCGTTGGTCAGGTGAGTTTCATAGGCGTGAATTGCGCGGCCTGCGGCTTCGATTCGGGCCCGCCGGTCGGACGCGTCAGATACTTGCGTGCCAAGCCAGTCGAAATAGCGCACCACATCCGACATTGTGGCGTATGAGCCGGTGTCGCGGGTGCCGAATTCCCACCCGTCTGCGGGTGCATCGATCAATTGATCATGGGGTAGGGCGGTCAGGCGGTCGGAAATCCAGGCGATGCCATAGCCGTGACGCGAAAACACCTTGTAAGGTGAGATTGCATAGCCATCGATGTCATAGCTGTCGATATCCACCTGCCCATGGGCTGCGTGCTGGATGCCGTCGACGATGATGAAACAGTCGGGCGAAACCGCGCGAATGGCCTGCGCAATGGCAGTGACATCCATGCCCATCCCGGTTACCGGGGAAGCGTGCAGGATCGTGGCGACACATACATCCGGCGTCATGGCGGCACGATAGTCTTCGGCGGTGACCAGACCGGTTTCGTCATCATGTGGAACGTTGACATAAACCAGCCCGGCGATACCGGCCCAACGGCGCGCGGCGCTGCGGCTGGCCGGGTGCTCGATCGAACTGCCGATGACTTTGCGGCCCCTGGGCGCGTTCACACAGGCGGTTCGGATCATTCGGAACAACAGTTCGGTCCCGCTTTCGCCGACAAAAAACTGACCGGCCGAGGCATTCATGAAAACGGACAGATCGGCCTTTGATGTGTTGATGATGTCGACAAGGGCATGGCTGGCAACATTATCGCGCCCCTGATTGTCAGGGATGGCTGCAAACTTTGCCGAGGTTTCGATGACGGAATTCAACGTCAGCGCGCCGCCTGCGTTTTCGAAGAAAATGCGGGGTCCCTGAAACGGGCAGGCGTCGACATGGGCAAACCGGGCGCGGATGGCGTCGATCAGGCCGGGTGTGTTTTGCAGCATTGTCAGCGTCCTGCTTCCTGGGTCACGGGCAGCATCCACGCGATGACAAACGGGATCAATGTCGTTTGCGACACGGGCGAAGGCTGAACTGACGGAAATGATCGTGAACCGGGTTAATGTCGTGCCTTTTCCGTATGCTGTGCCTGCGGGATACGGGAAAGGCGCTTGCGCGTGCCCCGTTGCCTCAGATATCCCCGGAAGGACTGTAATCTTCCAGGCGGGAGTACATATGATCCTGTCCCCTGTCCGCCGATTTCTGATCGCGGCTCTGGCTCTGGGTGTTTTGACGCTGGCTCCGATCCGGGCCGGAGCGGACGGGATTTTGGTGTTTGCCGCTGCCAGCCTGAAAAATGCGCTGGATGAAATCGCGCCGGTGTTCGAGCAGCAGACGGGGCATGACGTCACCGTATCCTTTGCGGCCTCATCGGTTTTGGCGCGACAGATTCAGTTGGGCGCGCCTGCGGATCTGTTCATTTCGGCCAATGCGGACTGGATGGATTTCCTTCAAGAGCGTGGATTGGTTGATCCTGCGTCGCGCGTTGATCTGCTGGGAAACGGGCTGGTTCTGATTGGTGCGGTGGATCAGCCGGACATCGGAGACATGCGTGCGGATGTCGATCTGCCGGGGTTGCTGGTTGGCGGCCATCTGGCGATGGCTCTGGTCGATGCCGTTCCGGCGGGAATTTATGGCAAGGCTGCACTACAAAACCTGGGGCTTTGGGGCGATGTAAAGGATCACGTCGCGCAAACCGACAATGTGCGCGCGGCTCTGGCTCTGGTTGCCACCGGAGCAGCCCCATTGGGGGTCGTGTACCGGTCTGACGCGATGGCGGAAAACAGAGTGAAGGTCGTCGCCGCATTCCCTTCTGATCTGCATCCGCCAATTGTCTATCCGGCCGCGGTGACAGGTGCCGCCGCCGCCGGGGCATCAGAGTTTCTGGATTATCTTCAGTCGGAAGTGGCCCGGTCCGTGTTTGCAGAGCAGGGTTTTACCCTGCCGGGCAGCTAACCGGGTGGGTTGGCTGGGACCAGCGGAACTGGAAGCGCTGAGGCTGTCCCTGCGCGTGTCGTTCTGGGCGACATTGGTGGCGCTGCCCTTTGGAATTTTCGTCGCTTACGCGCTGGCACGCTGGCGATTTCCCGGTCGTCAGCTTTTGAACGGGCTGGTGCATTTGCCGCTGATCCTGCCCCCGGTTGTGACCGGATATCTGCTGTTGCTGACCTTTGGCATTCAGGGGCCGCTGGGCAGGTTGCTGGCCGAATTCGGCATCGTCGTGGCCTTTCGCTGGACGGGCGCGGCGCTGGCGGCGGGGATCATGGCCTTCCCGCTGATGGTGCGCGCCATCCGCCTGTCGATTGAGGCCGTGGACCCCAAACTGGAACAGGCTGGCGCGACACTTGGGGCATCGCGACCGTTTGTGTTTGCAACCATAACCCTGCCGATGATCCTGCCGGGCGTGATCGCCGGGTCCATCCTCGCCTTTGCCAAAGCGATGGGCGAGTTCGGTGCAACCATCACATTTGTGTCGAACATACCGGGACAGACGCAAACGCTGCCCTCGGCGGTCTACGCATTCCTGCAGGTGCCGGGGGGCGAAGGCGCGGCAACCCGACTAGTGGTGATTTCAATCGTGATCGCCATGGGGGCGTTGTTGCTGTCGGAATACGTCGGTCGGCGCGCCGCCGCGCGGGTGGCCGGATCATGAGCCTGTCCGTCCACCTGCGGCACGATTTGCCCGATATGACGCTGGACCTCAGCTTTGAGGCTCCGGCAGGGGTCACGGTTCTGTTCGGGCGGTCGGGGTCCGGCAAAACCACGGTGGTCAACGCGGTAGCCGGGCTGTTGCGACCCACATCCGGGCGTGTGGCCGTAAACGACTGGAAGCTGTTCGATACCGAGGAAAACCTGTGGCTGCCGCCCCATCGGCGGCGGCTTGGGTACATTTTTCAGGAAGGCCGCCTGTTTCCGCATCTGACGGTTCGCCAAAATCTCTCCTATGGGCGCTGGTTCGCCCCCAAAGGCGCGCGCCGCGAAAACCCCGACAAGGTGATTGATATGTTGGGTATCGGCCACCTGCTGGACCGTCGCCCGGCCGGGCTTTCGGGGGGCGAGAAACAACGCGTGGCCATTGGTCGGGCGCTTCTGGCCAGCCCGCGCCTGATCCTGGCGGACGAGCCGCTGGCGGCGCTGGACGACGCCCGCAAGGCTGAAATCCTGCCCTATTTCGAACGGCTGCGGGATGAGGTCTCGGTCCCCATTCTGTACGTCACCCACTCCGCCGCCGAGGTCGCCCGGTTGGCGACGTCAGTTGTTGCGCTGCAGGACGGTAAAGTGGTGCGGCACGGACCGGCATCCGAGGTGATGGCCGACCCGTCGGTGGCCCCCGCCGGTGTGCGGGCAGTAGGTGCGGTGTTGCAGGTCCGGGTCCGCAAGCATCACGCCGACGGGTTGACCGAACTGGATGCCGGCGGCGAAAGCCTGTTCCTGCCGAGGGTGCCGCATCAGATCGGTGAGGATCTTCGGATCCGTATTCCCGCGCAGGAGGTCATCCTGTCGAGCAAAAGGCCCGAGGGCCTTTCTGCCCTGAACATGTTGGGGGGCACCGTGGAAACGATCCGCGCGGGCGAAGGCCCCGGGGCCATCGTCTCGGTGAAAACCCCCGCAGGGTCGGTTCTGGCCCGCGTCACCCGCCGCTCGGTTGCGGCGCTGGAATTGGAGCCGGGCAAACCCTGTTTTGCAGTGATCAAAACAGTCGCGCTGGCGCCGCAGGATGTCGGTGGGCGTGTGAACGCGCCCTAAACCAGAGCGCGGGCTTCGAATTCGCGCAGGATCATCCGGGCGGCACGACCGAACCCCGCCCCTGTTGGCGTGGCGGTGTCGGGGAATATCGCGGCCAGTTCCTGCAATGCGTCCGAAGACAGGGTGTAGAGGGATTCCTCGCCCAGAAACAAGCTCTCTGCCGGTGCGCCTTCGGCCGTCAGGATTTCGTGGTTGTCGAGCAGAATATGAAAATACTCCACCGGTTCATCCGACATCTCAATATCGATGCCCGGCCACGAACACAGGTGTTTGGCTGCGACAAGGGCCTCGCGCGCGCCGAACAAAAGTTCGACTTTGGGACCCCGGACCAGAATTCGGTGCTGTTGAGAGACCAGCAGATCGCGAGCGGGCGTATTGAAACCCAGACTGCCGGCACTGATCCTGACGGGACGCATGGCCGGATTGTCCCGTAACCGATCCGGCGGCAGGGCGCTGCTTTCAATCCACCGGATCGGCTGCGGGCCGTGATCCTGCGTGTGGACATTGTCGCCCGCGGCCAGCGTCTCGATTGGCCGCGCGCCGTTGTCCGTGTCAATCAGAGTGCCGGCTGTAAAACAGACCCCTTCGATGGTGATGGTGACGGGCTGAGAGAGGTTGAAAGGCAGCGTGCCGAAGGGAAAGGCAACCGTTCCGGTGACCTGAACCGTGAACGTGTCAATGGCGATATCTCCGCTGTCGAGGCTGTCGAAGAAAACCGGGTCGACGGTATAGGTCCATTCGCCGGTATTTGGATCGACAGAGGCGGTGCCGAAGGCCGGCGGGGACGAAATAACCCAGGTCTGCGACGTGATCGTGCCCGGTGTATCGACGTCCAGATCGCCGGTCGCCATATTCGGCGGGTTGCCGGTGACCAGACCTGTTGTGTCGCCCGCGATAGATGCCATGTCACATACCCTCCTTCTGCAGGGCCAGTTCGAATTCCTGTTTGCGGTACAAGCGCATGTGCACATCGCCCGCATCGTCGCGGGTCCATTCCACGATCCGGTTTCGGGTCATGTCGCTATCCATGCGGTTTGTTCGCACGCGGGGATGCGGGATCTGGTTCTTCAGAAGTTCCACGATCTGGTTGGTCTGACCGAAAGGGGCAACCAGATCCACGATCCAGAATGATGATCCGCTGGTGAAATCCGTGTCGGTCAGCGGTGTTTCCTGCACCGCATACCGGTGTTCCGCCTCGGCGCTGAGGCCCGCAAATGTCACAAAGCCGCGGGGAAAGCCGTTCTGGCGAAAGATGTGATACTGTCCCAGCCGGAACGGAGTTTCAAACGCGTACAGGACCTGCCCCAGACTGCGGTCCCGGTGCGTCCGGGTCAGCGAGGCAAGATAGAACATCGCGCCGAAATCCGCATATTTGTCGGGCGGGAAGTCGAACCAGTCTTTTGGGAATGCCTTGCTCAATACAAACCCCGTTCAATTCTGACATCCGGATTCTAACCTCTAAAGTTTTGAAATGATACTGTTTTGGCCTCGGTTTCCCCTATGGCGAGCCGGGTTGCAGCCCAACGTCACGGGACGCGAACTTTACTCGTTCGGCACGACGACTATGATCCTTGTCAGGTTTGGTTTGTTTTTAGGGATTTATTGCCATGCGGTACTGGAGGTTGTGGGGCGCACTCGCACTGGTTGTGTTGCCCGGATTGGCGCAGGCCGTCGGGTTCGGCATTGGCCTGAACCCTGCATTTCGCACAACGGTCACCCCGCTGAACGGCGGTATTTATCAGGTGTCCACCAGCGGTACCTCGGCTGCGGTCGCCTATTGGTGTGGTATCGGTGACTTTGCCATCCGCACCCTGCGCACGCAGGCGACACAGCGCATCTACATCACCAAGGCGTATGAGAAGCAAACGCGGACGGTGCAGTTTTCCCTGACCGCGCCCGAAGGCGTAGACACCACGCCGGGCTATTCCGTCACCGTCAAGCGCGTCGGCGAGAACATGACCGCCGGTTCCGCGCAGGGCTACTGCTTTGACAATTTCATGGATTTCGGGTTCTGAGGGCGGCTCAGTCCCATTTTGCCATCGGCGGCAGGCTCATCAGGACCGCGTCCGGGTCGTGACCGGTTTCCAGCCCGAACTTGGTGCCCCGGTCATAAACGAGGTTGTATTCGGCATAAAGGCCGCGATGTACAAGTTGGGTGTTCTTGTCATCATCGCTGAACGCCTGCACCCGGCGCTTTTCGACCAGCGGCAGAAATGCGGGCAGAAATGCCCGGCCGATATCCTGCGTCAACGCGAAATCCCGGGCCCAGTCGCCGGTACAATAGTCATCCATGAATATCCCGCCGACTCCGCGCGCGCGCTTGCGGTGGGGGATATAGAAATACTCGTCCGCCCAATCCTTTAGTCGCGGATAGTGCCCGGGTCCGTGCGGGTCTAGATGGGATTTCTGGGTGGCGTGAAAATGGGCCGTGTCGTCTTCGTATTCGATGCAGGGGTTCAGGTCCGAACCGCCACCGAACCACCAGGCATGGGGTGTCCAGAACATGCGGGTGTTCATATGAACCGCCGGGACGTGTGGGTTTTGCATATGCGCGACCAGCGAGATGCCCGAAGCCCAGAATCTGGGGTCTTCGGTCATGCCCGGAATCCCTTTGCGCGCGGCCATGGCCTGTTGCGCGCGTGCGCCCAGCGTACCGTATACGGTCGAGACATTGACGCCGACCTTCTCGAACACCCGACCGCCGCGCATCACCGACATCAGCCCACCGCCCGCATCCGTGCCGTCCTCGGACCGGCGCTTGGTTTCCTTGATCTCGAACCGTCCCGGGCTGGCTTCTGCGAAAGGTCCGGTGGTGTGGCTGTCTTCGAGGGATTCAAACGCCGCGACGATGTCGTCGCGCAACTGGCGGAACCAGGCGGATGCGGTGGATTTTTCTGTATCGAACATGAGGGTCAGTGGGCCGGGGCTGCGACGGGGTCCAGCAGGGTGCGGCCGCCATCAATGGTCAGGATTTGTCCGGTGATGAACCCGGCCGCATCCGAAGCCAGATACTGCGCGGTTTCGGTCAGCTCAGAAGGCGCGGCAATCCGGGCCAGAGGCGTGTGTTTCTCGATGTCGTCGCGGAAGCTCCGGTTTTCCTTCAGTGTCGATTGCAGGGATGCACTCATCACCGATCCAAGCGCAATGGAATTCACCCGGATACGATGGGGGGCAAAGGCAACGGCCAGTGAACGCGTCATCTGATCCAGCGCCGCCGTCGACACCGAATAGGCCATCAGATCGGGATGCGTGCGCCGCGCGGCAATCGAAGACAGGTTGATGATCGACCCGGCCGGGTCCTCGTCATCATCGCCTGTCTGCTTGATCATCCGTTTGGCGACCAGCTGGCTCAGCCGCAGGGCGGGCATCAGGTTCTGGTTCAGCAGGGTGCGGACCGAGTCATCCTCGGTATCCAGAGGATCGGACGGGATCACCTGGCGCGAGCCGTTGATCAGGATGTCGATCTGTTCGAAGGCGTCGATGGTGGCCGACAGCAGGTTGGCGATTGTCAGCTTTTCCCGCAGATCGCCGGCAAAGAAGCGGATGTTGCTGTCATCGGCCTGCTCGCCCAGTTCCTCGGCCAGCCGCTTTTCGTCCATATCGGCGAACATCACATTGGCACCCGCGTCGGCAAAGTGCCGCCCGATGGCCAGACCGACGCCACTGGCGCCCCCTGTCACGATTGCGGTCTTGCCAGCTATGGAAAAGGACATGCACTTCCTCCTGAATTGCGGCGCAGGTTAACCGGGATCATCGCCGAGGGCGAGAGGCGTGAAACACCTTGAAACGATTGTCGCCGGCCACCTCTTCCACGCGCGCGAAGGTCTCTGCAAGCGTGGACTCATAGGGCAGGTGGCGGTTGGCAACCATCCAAAGGTCACCCTGTCGGGTCAGGTTTCTGGCCGCCGACGCGATAAAGCCTTGCCCCAATGCGGAATCGGCGCTGCGCGATGTGTGGAACGGCGGGTTCATCACGACCGTATCAACAGGGTCGGGCGCCCGCCATGTGACGGCATCGGCCCAGTGGAACAGGGCACGGGGTTCGGTCACGTTCGCGCGGGCGCAGGTCAGCGCGATATGGTCCGCCTCGACCAGATGGATGGATTTCAGCCCCGTGGTCTGCATAAGCCCCGCGGACAGAAACCCCCATCCGGCCCCTAAATCAGCGACCCGCGGGCCAATCTTGCCCGGCAACGCACCAAGCAACAGGGCAGAGGCAGGATCGATTCCGTCCGCGGAAAACACACCGGGCGCGGTCAGATACCCGTCCACCTTCTGACTTGCGGGCGCGGCCCAGTCGGAAAACGCAGCGCGATCGGACTGAAACCAAAATATCTTGCCATGAGCCTTGGAAATCGGCCCCTCGACTGCAACGCGCTTGCGGATGTCCTTAAGCACGCTGTCCACGCCATCGGTTTTTGCGCCGTCCACCACAACCACACCGCTGGCGCGGCTGCAGGCTTGATACACCAGACTGCGGGCCAGAGCCTTTGCGCGGGGCAGGAACACGATGGCGTCCTGGCAGGCATCCTGAGACTCGGGAACAACATCGAAACCCTGATTGGCAAAGTGATCGTGGAACGGTTTGAACGGCTGCACCACCTGTGTCTCGTGAGGCAGAGCTGACAAGTCATCGGCCATCGTCGGCCCCATAACCGTCAGCGGTTGCGACAACGTCAGGCCGCTTTGCAGGGCAAGATCAAGGCGAGGGGACATAAGCGTTTTCGGTCAGAGCGGCGCGGCCTTACTCTTCCCGTTCCATAGTGCATTGCAGGGGATGCTGATGCCTGCGGGCGAAATCCATGACCTGGCCCACCTTGGTCTCGGCAATCTCGTGGCTGAAGACACCGACCACGGCCACGCCTTTCTTGTGGACAGTCAGCATGATCTCGAACGCCTGCGCGTGGGTCATGCCAAAGAACCGCTCCAGCACATGCACGACGAACTCCATCGGCGTGTAGTCGTCGTTCAGCAGCAGAACCTTGTACAGCGGCGGACGCTTGGTCTTGGGGCGCGTCTGTACCAGAACGGACGACTCGGGGTCGTCGTCCGGCTCGTCAGACATCATCCATTGGTGTTCCAGCATCGCGTTCTACTATCCGATTCAGGCTTCGGTTTGTTTGTGCGGTTATATAACGTCACTAGGGCCGGAGAAAAGAGCCAGCAGGACGTATTCGACATGGACCAAAATCTTACCACAATCGGCTTCGATGCGGACGATACCCTGTGGCATAACGAGCGGTTTTTTCAGCTGACCCAGACCTATTTCACCGAATTGCTGGCCGATCACGCCGACCGGGACCACCTGCTGGAACGTCTGCTGGCCGCTGAAAAACGCAACATCCGGCATTACGGCTACGGAATCAAAGGTTTTACCCTGTCGATGATCGAAACCGCGATCGAGGTGACAGAGGACCGCGTTCCAGCCGCTGTTATTCGACGGCTGATCGAGGCCGGGCAGGAAATGCTGGCCCATCCGATCGAGTTGCTGCCCCATGCGCGCGAGGCGATCGAAAGCGTGGCGGCAACTCATCAGGTGGTACTGATCACCAAGGGCGACCTGATCGATCAGGAGCGGAAGCTGGCGCAATCAGGGCTGGGAGAGCTGTTCGATGCGGTCGAGATCGTGTCGGAAAAGTCGCCGGAAACCTATCGTGAGATATTTGCCAGCCATGGTCAGGGGCCCGCACATGCGATGATGGTGGGAAATTCGATGCGCTCGGATGTGGTCGCGCCGATTCGGGCCGGGTGCTGGGGTGTTTATGTGCCGCATGGGCTGGTCTGGGAAGTCGAACACGCGGAAACCCCTGTGGATAACCCGCGTTACAAAGAGCTGAGGGATCTGAGCGGGCTTTCGGATCTTGTCCGCGCGCTGAGTTGATGTTGCCAATTGGCCGCAGTCCCGGAATTTCGCGCAGATTCGACGACACAGTCTTGCCAGTATTGCGCATTTAGTGGCCGCCGCGCTGGAGCGAACAATATATTGTGGTGGGTCAAGGTGATAACGAAACCGCAAAAACACGAGCTTTCGGTTTATTTCAAAGGGGCGCTGTGCTAGCCTGACAGATAATAAAATAAATGGTTGCCGACCGGGAAAACCCGGCGGCCTGAGGTAGACAGAGGCAAAGATCGTGCAGGTTCGGCGGAAAGTTCCAGCCCGGATGGGCTTAATCCTTATGGCGTTGATATGGCTGCTTTCCTTTGCGCCTGTGCAAGGGGTCGCGGCACCGTATGCGGCGATGGTGATCGACGCCCGCACCGGTGAAGTGCTGCATTCGCGCAATGCCGACACCAGGCTGCACCCGGCTTCGCTGACCAAGATGATGACGCTCTATATTGCGTTCGAAGCGGTGAGGAACGGAGAGATCGACCTGGATACTCAGGTGCGCATCACCAAAAAGGCCGCCTCCGAGCCGCCGTCAAAACTGGGGTTGCGATCCGGCCAAAGGATTGCATTCCGTTATCTGATCCGGGCGGCGGCGGTAAAATCGGCCAATGATGCCGCCACTGCAATCGGAATCGCGATCAGCGGGTCCGAGGCGGCGTTTGCCCGTCGCATGACACGCACCGCCAAGGCCATGGGCATGAGCCGGACGACCTTCAAGAACGCGCACGGGCTGACGGAATCGGGTCACCTGTCGACCGCGCGGGACATGACCACGCTGGGCCGTCATCTGCTGTATGATTATCCGCAGTACTACAACCTGTTCTCGCGCCAGTCGACGCATGCGGGGATCAAGACGGTTCCCAACACGAACCGTCGCCTGTTGGCTGCCTACAAAGGGGCGGACGGGATCAAGACGGGATACACCCGTGCGGCTGGTTTCAACCTGGTTGCGTCCGCCAAGCGCAAGGACGAACGCATCATTGCCACGGTCTTTGGTGGCAAGTCCGGCGCGTCGCGCAATGCACGCGTGGCCGAGCTGCTGGATATGGGCTTTCGTCGTGCCCCCTCGCGGGCACCGATCCGCAAACCAGCCCGCCCGGCCTATGCCGGAAATTCCGGGCTGGGCGCCACGATTGCCGCTCTGACCGTTGCGCCGAAATCCAGCCTGCGTCCGGTGCTGCGTCCGGGGCCGGGTGCCGCGGTGCAAGTCGCGGGCACTGTTGCCGAAACCGCCGCCAAGAACGGTGCGCGTATTCAGGATGGAATTGCAGCCGCAATTGCCGCGGCGGATATCCAGACACCCACCGACGATACGACGCGGCCTGCCGCTCGTCCCGGGGATCTTGTTCTGGCCTCGACCGATCCGGCCGTACAACCCGAGCCAGAGCAGGAAATCGTCACCCGGCTGTCCACATCCGGCGGGCATCTGTGGGGCGTCAATGTCGGCCGCTATACCACCCGATACGAGGCGGAAAAGGTTTTGCTGAAAACCGCCCTGTCGGAAATGACCACTCTGGAAGGCACGCTGCGCAAGGTGAACCAAAGCTCGCGCGGCTTTGATGCGACGTTTCAGGGCATGACCCGCGAACAGGCCGATCTGGCCTGCCGCAGATTGCAGGCCCGGAACGTCACATGTTTCATGATCGGGCCGTCATAAGACCCGACATGCTCTCTCCTGGCTGGATTTGGCTGCGGGGTCACCCGCAGCCTTTTTTGTCAGTCGAAGACGTGGCCGTGCTGGTATTGTTCATCCTGCCCGGCGGCGGCCGTCAAGGCCGCTACATTGTCCTTGGTAAAGAACCCGTCATAGTGGTGGCAGCGCTCGATATATTCCGTGATCAGCAGCGTGTTCTTTGAGTGTTTCGAGAAGATCTGTTTCAGGTTCGGATCGTCTTTGCACTCGCCCACCACATGGGCCAGGAACGGCACGCCCTTGTCTTTCAGCGTGTTGACCACGAAATCCACGTTCTTTTCGCCCGCGTTGTGATCGCCATCCTGAATTTCAACCGCCATGTGGTGCAGGCGGCGACCGAAATTGCGTACGAAATCCTCGGTCGGCATCGGCAGCTTGGCGAATGAATTCACAAAAGAAGGCGTGTTGTTGGCTGTGAAAACCTTGGCTGGCGATTTCTTGTCGTCATCCACATTGGCGTTGCGGTTTACATTGGTCGACGAGTTCATGTCGAAGATGTTGTACGCCCCCCAGAAGTAATAGGGCACCATGGTCAGGAACTCGAGGATTGCGTCCTCGCGCTCGCCGGCCAGGACGCGGGTGGCAAGGTGATCGATGCCCAGCATCAGTGGCGCGATCTTGCTGTCGGCGCCAAACGCGGCGGCCTGTTCCAGCTGCGCCTGTTCCGCATCGTTAAGCAAGACCCGATCACCAAGGCCCAGACTGTCGGGGTCGTTGAAATCCAGCGTGGAATAACCGACCCGGTTGCAGGTGAAATCGGACGGCGTTGTAAAGCAGAATCCATCCAGCGTGTAGAACGGGTTTTCGGTGTCACCGCTGTATTCGAACCGGATGTTCTGATCTTCGAGCGTCTTGCAGAGGGTTTTGAGTTCCGTCGCACCGTAAATCTCGCCGACATAGCGGGTTTGCGGAGTGCTGCGGGCCAGCGGGTACATCCGGTTGATGCGCGGTATGAAGTCTTCGAAGCCGGAGCTCAGCGGGGCCATAACGATCAGCGCGGGATAGTCCGGATGTGAATGCAGGATCGAAAATTTGTGGGTTTGCCCCAGATACGTGGCCGTGTGGCGATAGGGGGTCATGACATAGAGTTCGATCAGGGTGTCGAACAGCGCGGTGGTTTCCACCTGAAGAACGATTGCCCGCATCGCGCCGACCTGATCGGCAATGCCGGAAATGTCACGCCGTTCGTAAATCATCGGCAGGTATTCATTGAAAAAGTCCGAGTTTTTCTTGTCGCCCCGGGGTTCATAAGACATCAGATCGAAAGACATTAACTTACCTCCTTGCGTGCACCCGATTGCGATCAGGCGCGGCGCTGCCTGGATTTGTAGTATTCAGAACATGCACTTGCCGGCATGCTAGGGACTGAAATCCGCGCGGGCAACAGTAAGAAAGTGGGCCGCTGACCTTACGCCGGGATGGCTATCGGATGAATTTTGTCACCTCGACACCGCCGTCTATCAGGTTTTGGCGCACCGACCGGGCGATCTGAACCGCCGTTGGTCCGTCACCATGCAGGCAGATCGTGTCAATCGAGGTCTCCAGCCGCTTGCCGGATTCGGTGATGATGGCCCCTTCGCGGACCATGTTCAGAATACGGGGGCCGGCAATGTCCGGGTCATGGATGACGGCTCCGGGCAGGCTGCGATCTACAAGTGTGCCGTCATCATTATAGGCACGATCCGCAAAAATCTCGCCGACCCATTTGCAGCCCAGCTCGCGTACGGCCTCTTCCTGTTTGGTGACCGCCAGAACCATGATGATGATGTCGGGGTCCACATCCAGCGCGCCCTGATAGCAGGCCCGCGCCATGTCGATATCGACCGAACACATATTGGCCAGCGCGCCATGTAGTTTCAGATGCCGCACTTGCGCGCCAACCGCCTTGGCCATCCCTATTGCCGCGCCCAGCTGATAGCGCACCAGATTGCGTAGGGTCGCGTGCGGCACCTTCATGTTGCGACGGCCAAAACCCTGCAGGTCGGGAAAGCCGGGATGCGCACCGATGCCGACGCCGTTTTCAGCAGCCAGAGCCATCGTCTGCGCCATCACATCCGGGTCACCTGCGTGAAAGCCGCAGGCGATATTGGCCGAGGTGATGATCTTCAGCAGGCTGTCATCGTCGCCCATCTTCCAGGGACCAAAGCTTTCCCCCATATCGGCATTCAGATCGACGCTGGGCATTGGCAGCACTCCTTAGTCAGTGGCAGAGATCATTCCGCCGATCAATTGGTAGGACAACAGGTCCGGGATGTCATGCGGGTCGCGCACCAGTGGTTCCACCCGGGACCGCATCCGCGACAGGTCCGCCACAAAGGCAGCCTGCAGGGCGATGGCCTCTTTCATCGTCACGAACAAAAACCGAACCAACCCGCCTGCCGGGGTCTGTGCCGCGCGCGGCAAGTCGCAAGGCAGGACAGTGGCGATGCGGGGGTAGCCTCCGGTGGTTTGGCATTCGGGCAGCAGGATAAAGGGGTTTCCGGTGCCGGTCATCTGAATGTCACCGGGCGTTATGACTTCGGACAGAATGTTCAGCTGCCTTTTGGCGGCGAACCCTTCTCCGTCGCTGTCCAACTGCATTCCCATCCGGTTGGCCCGCGCGCCGCGGCGAAATTCGGTTTGGCCAAAGCGGTCCAGCGTGTCCTGATCGAACAGTGCGGACTGAAAGCTGGTCACCACGCGCAAGGTTCCTCCGGCAAACCGCTCATCAGGGCGCAGTTTCGCGCCGGCATCACCCGTGTCGGGCGCGGACGGCAATATATCCCCGGCTTGCACCGCGCGCCCGACATTCGCAGTCAGATGGGCCGAGCGAGATCCCAGCACCATTGGCGTTTCGATCCCGCCACCAAGATGCAGGTAACCGTAATTCCCCTGCTTGACCGCCCCGATGGACAGCTGTTGCCCGGTCATAAGGGAATGAGAGGCATTCCAGACCACAGGAACATTGTCGACGCTGGCCTGCATCGGGGCACCCGTCAGGGCAATGCGTACGGGTTGCGTGGCTTCGAATACACCGCCCATGCCCGCCATTTCCAATGCCGCGCAATCCGGGCTCTGCCCTAACAGGGCCGCGCCTTCATGCAGGGCCAGCTGATCCGCAGCGCCCGATCGCGACAGACCCTGATCCAGATACCCGCTGCGACCATGATCCTGTATTGTGCAGGCAGGGCCGATACTGATCACGCGCAGGCTCATCCCGGGATCTCCTCGCAGGTCGCTCCGCCCGAACCATCGGTGGCGGTCGCACGGATTTCCTCCAGTTCCTTTTCCGAGACCGGCAGAAACTGCATTTCATCGCCGGGGCGCAGCGCAAAGCTTTGCCGGGCTTCCGGCCGGAAACAGCGAAAAGCCGTCTGACCGACATGACGCCATCCGGTCGGGGTCGGGCCCGAAAACAGCACAAACTGAGAAATGGCCAGAACCAACGCGCCCTCCGGCACCATCGGTGTAAGTTCACTAAGGCGCGGAATATTGAACTCGGGTCCCAACGGCCCGAGATAGGGCTGCCCCGGGGCAAAGCCGATGGTCAGAACCCGAACGCGCGTTTCGCTCAGGCGCCGTATTGCGTCGTCAGTGGTCAGCCCCGCCGAGGAGGCCGCCTCATCCAGTTGCGGGGCAAGAACGCCCCCATATACAGTTGGCACCCGCCACAGTCTGCGCCCGCCCGGCAGTGGCGTTTGATACCAGTTCTGTTGCCGCAGCACCTGTTCAATCCGTGCATGAAGTTCGGCATGAGGCAGGCTCAGGGGGTCGAACCGCACATAGGCAGAGGCCAGCGAGGCGGACGTCTCGATCACACCCTTCCACTTTAGTGAGTCGATTGCATTGCGAAATGCCAGAGCCGCCCGGTTCGAGGGTTCCGCCATCGTGTCGGCAAACGAGATCAACAGGCCGTCCAGGCCAACCGTTCGGATGCAAGGGAAAGGGTCAGCGTGCGTTAAGTTCATGTCACAGTGCGGGCGTATCTTTCTGCTGACCTGACCGTATTAAGGGTTAATGCGCAAGGCCCGGGATTCGGTTAGTGCCGAATTTGATGCCTGACGCGTAGGGCGAGGCGCGAAAACCGGGCTAATACTGAACCGGCCGGGGCGTCCGACTCGGTTTGGTCTTGTAGGCGTATATGACAGACGCACTATATATGGGGTCAGTGTGCATCGGATCTGATGCTACCAGAATGTCCGGAACGCCGCTTCGGCATGTAGACAGCATTTTGGGAGGGTCAGAGAGGATGGTAACTCACTGACAAAAAATAGAAAAACAAGAAAAAGCAAAAAAATCGC
>NZ_JBSWTI010000002.1:0-37500 GCF_056158465.1 Ruegeria sp. ABV4_181 | reverse complement strand
GCATCTTCTTTGAAGATACGCTGCCTCGCACCTGGCAGACTTTCTTCGAAAGTCGCCAACATTGACATCGTATAGAGAGAAATCAATCAACACTGTTTGATCGTGCCGAGTGTGGCACTGATCTCGGTCGTTCTTATCTTCGGATGAGCGGCGCAGTTTGGGTCTAGCCGGCCTGGAATGCGTATCGCGACTGAAACGAACAGAGTTGTCCAAGTCAAATATACTAACCCGAGCGACCTGCGTTGATCAGCTGCACGGCTGGGAGACCATATGGGGTTGCTCAATTGTCCTCGTCCAAGTGGCGGGGGCGGGAAATGTATGTTTTTGGTTCAGAAGAATGGCTGCCTTTAGTTACCAGCTGGGCGGTCTCGATTGACATACTTGTGCTCCAGTAGCCGAATAGGCGGTAGCGCAAAAAGTCATGTCTTTCTTTTTCTGGATCAAATCAAGCGCGAGAAGGGCGTTTGGTGAATGCCTTGGCAGCAAGAGGCGATGAAAGACGTGATACTCTGCGATAAGCCATGGGGAGCTGAGAATAAGCTTTGATCCATGGATTTCTGAATGGGGCAACCCACCTGAAAGTTCGTTGTAAATTGCTCCGCAATATTACAACGGATTTAAACAGGTACTTAAGACCTGAATACATAGGGTTTTAAGAGCAAACCCGGGGAACTGAAACATCTAAGTACCCGGAGGAAAGGAAATCAATTGATACTCCCCTAGTAGCGGCGAGCGAACGGGGACCAGCCGAGCCGGATAAGTGACTAGAACACGTTGGGAAGCGTGGCCATAGCGGGTGACAGCCCCGTATAGGAAGCTTTGACGGACGTATTAAGTAGGGCGGAACACGTGAAATTCTGTCTGAAGATCGGAGGACCACCTTCGAAGGCTAAGTACTCCTTGCTGACCGATAGCGAACCAGTACCGTGAGGGAAAGGTGAAAAGCACCCCGACGAGGGGAGTGAAACAGTACCTGAAACCGAACGCCTACAATCAGTCGGAGGCTCCTTGCGAGCTGACGGCGTACCTTTTGTATAATGGGTCATCGACTTGGTCTCACGAGCAAGCTTAAGCCGTTAGGTGTAGGCGTAGCGAAAGCGAGTCTTAATAGGGCGAATGAGTTCGTGGGATCAGACCCGAAACCGAGTGATCTAGGCATGGCCAGGTTGAAGGTAAGGTAACACTTACTGGAGGACCGAACCCACATCCGTTGAAAAGGATCGGGATGAGCTGTGCCTAGGGGTGAAAGGCCAATCAAACTCGGAGATAGCTGGTTCTCTGCGAAATCTATTTAGGTAGAGCGTCATCCGAATACCCCGGGGGGTAGAGCACTGGATGGGTAATGGGGCCCCACAGGCTTACTGATCCTAACCAAACTCCGAATACCCGGGAGTACTAGATGGCAGACACACTGCGGATGCTAACGTCCGTAGTGGAGAGGGAAACAACCCTGACCTACAGCTAAGGCCCCCAATTCATGGCTAAGTGGGAAAGCAGGTGGGACGACCAAAACAACCAGGAGGTTGGCTTAGAAGCAGCCATCCTTTAAAGATAGCGTAACAGCTCACTGGTCTAAACAAGTTGTCCTGCGGCGAAGATGTAACGGGGCTCAAGCCATGAGCCGAAGCTTAGGATGCCGTAAGGCATGGTAGCAGAGCGTAGTGTGACATAGAACTCATCCGTATTTGCATCCCTAGTGGATGTAATGACGGATCGAGTTCTTTCGATGAAGCCGGCCTGTGAGGGATCCGGTGGAGAGATCACTAGTGAGAATGATGACATGAGTAGCGACAAAGAGTGTGAGAGACACTCTCGCCGAAAGTCCAAGGGTTCCTGCTTAAAGCTAATCTGAGCAGGGTAAGCCGGCCCCTAAGCCGAGGCCGAAAGGCGTAGGCGATGGGAACTAGGTTAATATTCCTAGGCCAGGAGGATGTGACGGATTGCAGATGTAGTTCAGCCTTATCGGATTGGTTGGGCTGCTGAGCAGTTCCTGGAAATAGCCCTCCATCAGACCGTACCCTAAACCGACACAGGTGGACTGGTAGAGCATACCAAGGCGCTTGAGAGAACGATGTTGAAGGAACTCGGCAAAATACCTCCGTAAGTTCGCGAGAAGGAGGCCCGGTTCCTAGGCAACTAGGGGCTGGGGGCACAAACCAGGGGGTGGCGACTGTTTATTAAAAACACAGGGCTCTGCGAAGTCGCAAGACGACGTATAGGGTCTGACGCCTGCCCGGTGCCTGAAGGTTAAAAGGAGAGGTGAGAGCCTTGAATTGAAGCCCAGGTAAACGGCGGCCGTAACTATAACGGTCCTAAGGTAGCGAAATTCCTTGTCGGGTAAGTTCCGACCTGCACGAATGGCGTAACGACTTCCCCGCTGTCTCCAACATCGACTCAGCGAAATTGAATTGCCTGTCAAGATGCAGGCTTCCCGCGGTTAGACGGAAAGACCCCGTGCACCTTTACTACAGCTTCGCACTGGCATCAGGATTGTGATGTGCAGGATAGGTGGTAGGCTTTGAAGCGGAAACGCAAGTATCCGTGGAGCCTCCCTTGAGATACCACCCTTCGCACTCTTGATGTCTAACCGCGGTCCGTTATCCGGATCCGGGACCCTGCGTGGCGGGTAGTTTGACTGGGGCGGTCGCCTCCTAAAGCGTAACGGAGGCGCGCGAAGGTTGGCTCAGAGCGGTCGGAAATCGCTCGTTGAGTGCAATGGCAGAAGCCAGCCTGACTGCAAGACTGACAAGTCGAGCAGAGTCGAAAGACGGCCATAGTGATCCGGTGGTCCCGAGTGGAAGGGCCATCGCTCAACGGATAAAAGGTACGCCGGGGATAACAGGCTGATACTGCCCAAGAGTCCATATCGACGGCAGTGTTTGGCACCTCGATGTCGGCTCATCTCATCCTGGGGCTGGAGCAGGTCCCAAGGGTACGGCTGTTCGCCGTTTAAAGAGGTACGTGAGCTGGGTTTAGAACGTCGTGAGACAGTTCGGTCCCTATCTGCCGTGGGTGTAGGAGACTTGAGAGGAGTTGCCCCTAGTACGAGAGGACCGGGGTGAACGATCCACTGGTGGACCAGTTGTCGTGCCAACGGCAGTGCTGGGTAGCTATGATCGGACAGGATAACCGCTGAAGGCATCTAAGCGGGAAGCCCCCCTCAAAACAAGGTCTCCCTGAGGGCCGTGGAAGACCACCACGTCAATAGGCCGGAGATGTAAGCGCAGTAATGCGTTCAGTTGACCGGTACTAATCGCCCGATAGGCTTGATTTGATCCAGTAATGGAAAGACAAATCAAAAACATACACCTTGAACATGGACGGCTGTGTCGCACCAAGCGGCACTGTTGATCGACATAACAACCGAGTGGCAACGCGCCTTTGCAAGCAAAGACGCTGCCTGCCACCTGTCGCTTTCTTGCACAGCAAGAAAGTCGACATGGGCTTTTCCTCGGTTTGGTGGTCATAGCGCAAGTGAAACACCCGGTCCCATACCGAACCCGGAAGTTAAGCACTGCCGCGCCAATGGTACTTGGGCTTAAGCCCCGGGAGAGTAGGTCACCGCCAAACCTAGTAAAAGCCCATATTCTCTCTAACACGATGAAATAATACCCGGCCTCAAGTAGCCGAATAGGCGGTAGGCCCACCAAAGTGTCGCGGGGTGGAGCAGTCCGGTAGCTCGTCAGGCTCATAACCTGAAGGTCAGAGGTTCAAATCCTCTCCCCGCAACCAAACTTCCAACAGCCCGTTCGATCTACAAACAGTCCACTGGATCAATTGCTTGACGTCTTCACCTCGTCAGGCTCATAACCTCAAGGTCGCAGGTTCAAATCCTCCCGCTGAAACCAAGCTTTCTCAACGAAAGCAAAGCATTAACAGTCGGAGCAAGCGGCAACACCGCTGCCCGCTAATCTCTCTGGAAGCATTGTGGAAACAACCCGGATGGCAGAAAGCAGAACCTTCATAGCCTTCGCTGGTAGTAGCAAGACGAGAGCAATTCAGAAACCTCACCGGCTCATGCGCAAGGTTCCTTCTAGGCATTGAGAAACCGTAGTAGGTGTCCCCGAACACCCGGCAGTGTTAATTCGGCTTGATAAGACGAATAAAAGTACCGGATAAAGTCACTCTGCCGCCAAGGGAACAATGGCTTCTCCAGTCCGTGAGTGTAGCTCGTCGTCTGACCGTTCGCCGGGCTGGCGCCATCGGTATATCAGGGCAAACACCGGGGGCGTGAAATAGAAGGACACGACGGTCGACAGCAAGACGCCTCCGGCGATGGCTACTGCGAAGGGGGGCCAGAAGGCGCCGCCGTCCAGGATCAGGGGAAGGAATCCGCCGAATGTCGTGACCGTGGTCGAAACAATGTGGCGGCTGGAACCGGTCACCACGCGGGCGATGGCAGCCTGATCACCGCGACTTGCCTGCGGGTCTTGTTGCAAACCTGTCAGAATGATGATCGCTGCGTTTATTGAGACCCCGATCGAGCCGATGACCCCGATGATAGCCTGAATGCCGAAGGGGAACTGCATGACTGCCAGAGACAGCATCGACAGGCCGGCCGACAGGACGCAGACAATCAACGTCACCACGGTCAGTCGGAATGAGTTGTAGGTCAACACGATGGTCGCGATGGACAGCGTAACGATCAGCCCGACCGATGCCATCAGGTTACCGACGGTGTTCGAGCGAGCATCGCTGTCGCCACCCAGAGACATCGTATAACCTTGCGGAAGCGCGAACCCCGCCGCGTCCAGCGCCAGAAGAACGTCCTGCAGCGCTTCTTCCGGCAGCACACCGGGGACAATGAAGGCCTGAATGGTGTTCTCCCGAACACCATCCGTCCGGGTGATGACACTTTCCGCGGGTTCGATGACGGGTTTGGCCAGTTCTGACAGGGGTAGGGCGGGAAAAGCCCCGGTTGCCGACACGGCCGCAGCATTGGGCAGAAGAATGGGCATACTGACGATTTCGCTCAGGTCAGATCGCACCTGGTCACCCAATCGCACGCGCACGGGCAACTGCTCGGTCCCTTCGATCAGCGATCCTCCGGTGACGCCGACCAAAGCGGTGTCCAACTGTCTGGCAATGTCCGCAACGTCCAGACCCAGCAGGCGGGCCTTGACTTCGTCTATTTCAAAGCGGATCTGGGGGTTGCCGCCGTTAACGCTGGCACGGGCTTGGGTCACCAGATCAAGATTGGCCATGACTGCACGCACTTCGCCACCCAAACTGCGCAGGACGGAAATGTCCTGACCCTGAATTTTGACCTCGACCGGGGCCGCAACCGGAGGCCCCTGCACCAGGTTGCGCACAATGATCTGGGCATCGGGGAATTCGATGTCGAGACGGGCCTGCAGGGTGCCAACGAGGCGCGCGGCGTCCTCAGCGGTTTCCGTCGTGATCATGGCCTGTGCGAACCCGGGCTCGCGCGCGCGATTGCCGACAATGTTGTAGTAGAAGGCCGGACCGGATTCGCCGACGGTCCAATAGACGCTGCGAACGCCGATGTCGGCCAGCAGAATGTCGTCGATCCTGCGGGTAGTGCGGGTGGTGGTTGCGATTGACGTTCCGCCGGGCATATCCACTTCGATGTAGAACTGGTTGCGATCCACGCCCGGAAAGAACTGCGCGGTCAGGGTCGGGAAGGCCGCAAATCCCAAGACCGGCAACACCAGCGCCAGTGCGATGGACCGCAGCGGGTTGGCGACGGAAAGCCGGATGGAGGCCTCAAATAGCCGGGCCAAAGCCGGGATCGTGATGCCCGGGCTCAGCATTCCTGCATCCGGTTTGTTTGACAGCATCCAACCGGCGACCGCAGGCGTCACGGTCAGCGCGACGATCAGGGACCACATAAGCATCAGAACAACGGCGATGGCGATCGCGCCGACAAAATCCCCGGCGGGACCGGGCAGCAGGATCATCGGCAAAAAGGCCAGTGCTGTCGTGACAGTGGATGCCAAGAGCGGCGCCGTCAGACGGCGCACCGCGTCCCGCACGGCATCGACACGCGCCATGCCCGCCTGCAACCGGCGGCGAATTTCGTCGGTCATCACAATTGCGGCGTCAACAAGCAATCCCAGTGCCACGATCAGGCCGGTCACCGACATCTGGTGAATGGGCAGGCCGATCATGTTCATCGTCGCCAGCGTCGCCAGTGAAACGACCGGCAAGACCAGTGCAACGATGGCGGCAGCGCGAACACCCAGCGTTACGAACAGCACGGCCACGACCAGAGCAACACCGATTGCCATGTTGATCCCGACCTCGGTCAGGCGATCCGTCGTGTACTGGCTTTGATCGAAAAGCAGTATCTCCTGCACGCCAAGGGGAACCGACGCGGCCCCGCTTTCAAGCTCGTCACGCAGATACCCGGTCCAGCGGTCGATCTGCACGCCGTCCTGCGCCAGGACACCGACCAGTACGGCGGGCATGCCGTTGGCGAAGGCTATCGAAGACTGCGGGTCGCGGGGGCCCCGATCCACGCTGGCTAGGTCACCCAGCAAGACCACTGCGCCTTCGGGGCTTTCGCGCAACACGATGTTCCGGATCCGGTCCAGCGTTTCGATTTCTCCGCTGATGTTGATGGTCAGGTCAACGTCGGATTGCAGCCGCCCGGACTGGATCTTTCCGTCCGCCTCGGCGATCCGCTGCGATATCTCGGCAGCACCGAGCCCCAGCGCAGCGGCCTTGTCCATATCGACGCTGACCAGAACTTCTTCTTCCGGCTGTCCAAAGTAATCCACCGCACGGGTGGCGGGGATGGCGCGCAGCCTGTCACCCAGAGCTTCGGCATGGCGCGACAGCAGCGTCACGGGGTAATCCGGGTTTTCCGCTGCTACCGCGATAACGGCCGAATAGGCGGAAATGCCTTCGGCGTCGAACTCGGGCGGCAGAACGCCGGCAGGAAATTTCCGGCTCGCGTCATCCACAGCATCCCGGGCCTCGGCCCAGACTTGTTCGATGGTCGTTTCGTCGAGCGTTTCCAGCAACTCGACGGATACGACCGAGACACCGGATCGCGACACGGAACTGATTTCGTCGACTTCGGCGATCTTGCGAAGCTCTTCTTCGATTTCGGCTGTGACAAGGGCTTCGACCCTCTCCGGGTCAGCGCCGGGATATTGGGTGGTCACAGTCGCAAAGAGGTTGGTGATTGTCGGGTCTTCCTGCCGCCCGAGCGACAGGAACGACGAAAGCCCCGCGGATACCAGAACCAGTACGATTAGCGCGACAAGCCGTGGGTGGCGAAAAGTGAGCGTTTCCATTGGCCTGCTCCGTTACCCATCCGTCCCGAATGCAACCCGCTGACCAACGGTTACGCGCTGCGGACCCTGATCTATCAGGACAGTTCCGTCGGGAAATTCACCGCGGACGAATACACGGTCGTTCCGTGCGTGCAGCACTTCGACATTTGCCACCCGCACCGTCTTGTCTGCGTCAGCAACCAGCAGCGTCCATTGCCCGCGCGCGCCCTCTTTCAGCGCGGTCGTCGGGACCCAAGTTCCGGTGCTTTCCACCGGTTCGCCGATGTGGACGCGCGCGGTCTGCCCAAAGGCCACGTCAAGGCCCCCAATCAGATCAAAAAGCGCGGTTCGCGTCCGTGTCAGCGGATCGATATCGGGTCGCAACGTCGCCAGACGGGCCGGGTGACGGGTGCCGGCGATTTCAACCTCGACATCGGACAAAAGCGCCGGGTCCACATCCAGCGGTATTCCAATCCGAACCTGCGGAGATACGATTTCGACCATCCCCAGCACCAGATCACCGGGCCGCAAGGTTTCCCCGCCATCGACATGGCGGGCGGTAATCCGGCCTGCGAACGGGGCCTTGATCCCGGACTTTTCGATCCGCACAGTCACGTCACGCAAGGCGGCGTCAAGTTCCCCCATCCGCGAAAGCAATTCGTCTTGCCGTGCCACAGCCTCGTCCAGACGCGCCTGGCTCGTAAAGCCCTGTTCAATAAGTCCGGCGTTTCGCTCGACCGTCTTTTGGGCAAAACCCAACTGCGCCGCAATGGCGTCCCGCGAAGCGGTCAGCCGGTCCCGTTCAACTTCGAGCAGGACGATATCCAGTGTGGCCAGCCTCTGACCCTGTGCAACCTCGTCACCTTCGTCCACCAGAATTTCTTCGAGCGTGCCATTCAGTTCGAAGGAAATATCAGCCGCGCGCTGCGGTTCAACCTGACCGATGAACACCCGATCGACGACATAGGCGTCTTCCTGCCTGATCGGCGTCACGGAAACCGGGGTCACGGCCGCTGCGTCAGGCGCAGGAACGGCTTCGGCCCTGCGCGAAAGTTCCGAGGCCCCGAAATAGACGGCCGCTGCCGCAATGGCAAACACACTGGCTGTCACCCCCAACCGCAAACCCACGCGAAAAACGCTGGAAAACAGGCTTCTCTTGGTTCGCGAGGAACGGTTCTTTTCTCGATCCGGCATTTGGCAATCTCAGCAAGTTAGCATCTCTAACATATGTTAGCGTTGCTAACTTTGACAAGGGGAACGTGATCTGCCACATCTTTAACCATGACGAGCACACAAAAAATTCATAAGTCCGATGACGGATCGCGGCACCCATCGGTAGGAAAAAAATCCTACCATCACGGTGATCTTCGCGCCGCGCTGATCGAAGCCACGCGGCAGTTGGTGGAGGCGAAGGGACCGGACAGTTTTTCGGTTTCGGATGCGTGCCGGCTGGCCGGTGTCTCGACCGCCGCGCCCTATAAACACTTCAGCGATAAGAAGGAAATGCTTGTTGCTACCGTTCTGGAGGGCATGGCCAGGCACCGCGAGAACATGCTTGCCGCGCTGGAAGGAATTCCCGAAGGGTCACCCGAGCGCATTACCGCGATCGGTATGGAATACGTCTCATTCGCGCTGCGCGAGCCGGGGATTTTCTGTCTGAAATTCGGCGGATTCACCGACCGGATCGCCGATCCACGGCTGGAGGCAGGGGGCCAACAAAGCTTTGGCATCCTGCTGTCCGAGGTCGCAAAATGTCTGGGTGAGCCGGGAATCACCGATGAGGTGCGTCGCCGTGGGTTCCTGTTATGGAGTTTCGTTCACGGTCTGTCGTTCATCCTGCGCGACCAGGGGCTTGCGGAAAAGGGCGAAGAATTCGATTTGCACGATCTGCTGGAAGACGTGTCCGCCAGAATGCTGAGCTGAGGTTCGGTTACAACTCACCATTATTCTCCAGCCAGACCCGCACGGGTGCCGCCGAATATCGCAGGGTTATCCTGAAAAGGACCGCCTTTCTCGGCCGCATCACAGCTCTACCAACCGCTCCTCGACAGGTGAGGATTGCACGATTGAGGAATTGGTCGCACCAAAGGGAACGATCCGGTCGATGACGGCTTCCATTTCTGCAACGTCGCGGACATGGGCGCGGGCGACAAAACAGTCCTCACCTGAAACGCGGTCGCACGAGACGATCTGCGGAGTGTCCCGAATGGCCTGAACCATGTCCTGCATCGCACCCGGCAGCGGCCGTGCCCGTATCAGGAGTGTCAGACCATAGCCGAGCCGTGCCGGATTGATGCGCGCGCCGTAGCCCGTGATGATGCCCGTGTCCTCCAGGCGACGCACCCGGTCGGCAACGCTGGGGGCGGACAGTCCGACACGGCGGGACAGTTCCGCCCGGGGAATGCGCGCATCCGCGCAGAGTTGGCGCAGAATAGCGGCATCGATACGGTCCAGGCTGGACTCTTCGGATCGAAGGGAAAAGCCTCCGCGTGCCTTCGCTTCAGGTCCATTTTTATCCACAGACATTCTCGATCTCCATATGCGATGTCCGGATCACCTTGCATCATGGTGGAATGACGGATCAAGCCTCAAACCCTGTGCACCGGGCCAGAGCGTCCTGCACCATGTCGCGCATTTCGGAAGCTTTTCCGCCCCAAATCTGGTTCGGCGTATCAGCTGTTTTTCATTACCTCGGCCCGGCCTTCGCGGTGCTTCTGTTCCCGGCTGTCGGCGTGCTTGGCGTGGCGTGGTTTCGCATCACTTCGGCCGCGTTGATATTCGCGCCGATGACCAAGCCGTGGCGCACATTCAGGATGGCGACCAGATCACAGAGGTGTCTGCTGGTCGCGCTCGGCCTGTGTCTGGCAGTGATGAACTGTGCCTTCTACCTTGCGCTGGATCGGCTGCCGATCGCGCTGGTGGCTGCAATCGAATTTACCGGGACAGTCGGCATTGCGCTGTGGGGGCTTCGCACGGGGCGCAATGTTATCGCGTTCGGTTGCGTGGTCGCAGGGGTGGCGCTTTTGATCGACGTGCCGGCACTGTTTGCGGCGGACGGTTCCCTGCGAGACACGGACCTTGTTGGTTTGTTCTGGGCGGTTCTGAACGGCGCGCTTTTTGTTCTTTATGTCATCCTGGGGCACAGGATTTCGCAAGGTGGAGCCTCTGGCGGGGTTGAGAGCCTCGGCGCTGCGATGTCGGTTGCGTTCCTTTTTGTGTTCCCGATCGGGTTTTTGCAGGCGCTTGAAGCCTTTGGTGCACCCTTGCTTGTGCTGGCCGGGATAGGGGTCGGGTTGTGTTCCTCGGTCATTCCCTATGTCTGTGATCAGCTTGCCATGGCACGCCTGCCGCGTGCCAGCTTTGCTCTGTTGCTGGCCTTGCTGCCGGCGTCGGCAGCGATCATCGGTGTCGTTGTCCTGCGGCAAATTCCTGATCCGGCTGATGTGCTGGGGGTGGTTCTTGTGATGGCAGGCGTTGCCATTCACGCACCCGCGACGGTGACTGAACCCGCCAAACAAGGGGGCGGCGGCAAGTCGGTTCAGTCAGGTTTGCGTACGCAGCAGTCAAGCCGTGCGTCGTGCCGGGCCTGATCCGCTCAAATGGCGCCGGGCCCGCGTTCCTGCGGTTCAATTCCGTATTGACGCATTCCCGGAATTCATGCACTCAAACCCCGGATGGTTCCCGATGGTGCGCCCAAGGGATGAAAAGGGAATACGGTGCGGTTTGCCTTTCGGCGCCAATTCCGTAACTGCCCCCGCAACTGTAAGCGGTGAGCGACGCCAAACACCCACTGGCCCTCTGGGCCGGGAAGGATGGCCAAGCATCGACCCGCAAGTCAGGAGACCTGCCATCATATGTTCAACCAACCCGGGGCGGGGCGTCCTGGAAGGAGGCTTTGATGACACGTCTGTTGCGTGTTTACAGATCCGGCACCTTCTGTCCGCGCTTGCGACCAAGCGGAGCGGGCAATGCCAAAGTCTTCTGATCATGTTCTTCTGATTTGTGCGACCTGTCAGGGCACAATGACGGTCGATGCGCTGCGCGACGTCCTGTCAGCCAGACTGCCTTCGGGCTTTGCAATCCGCACCGTCGATTGCATGGCGGGCTGTGCGCAGCCAACGACCGTCGGATTTCAGGCGGTGGGCAAAGCGCAGTATCTCTTCGGTGGCATTCGGACCCTTCCCGAAGATGAGGCGTTGGCGGAGTTCGCACACCAGTACCGGAACAGCGCCGATGGGTGGACCAATGCCACCGACAGACCGCGCCCGCTGTTCACAAAAACACTTTCCCGAATACCGCGAATTGAATTGGGGGAACCTTCATGACGACCTCTGCCTTTCTTGTTGCGCGTGATCTCGAATTTTACGCGCTGAATGGTGATGTTCTGCTGCAAGGCGCGTCATTTGAACTGGACGAAGGGGCTATTCTGGCAATTGCCGGGCCGAACGGGGCAGGGAAAACCACGTTGCTGAACCTTTTGTGCGGCGCGGCGGATTTTGCACTGGGCGACGTGCTGGTCAGGGGGCGAAGCCTGAAACAGATGTCCGCCACCGAGCGCGCCCGCATGATAGCCGTCGTCAGTCAGCAGGAAATGCCGGATGGGCGGCTGTTATTGCGGGATTACGTCGCTCTGGGTCAGATTCCCATCCGCGCGGATCGCTCGGCCAAGGCGCATACTGCCGAGCTTGAACGGATTCTGCACCTGACCGGGCTGGGCAGGTTGTCCGACAAACGGATGGCGATGCTGTCAGGCGGTGAGCGACAGCGCGCGCATATCGCGCGGGCGCTGGCGCAGAACCCCTCGCTGCTGTTTCTGGACGAACCCACCAACCACCTGGATCCGGACGCAAAGGGGCGGATGCTGTCGCTGGTCGCGGAACTGGGCATCACCGTGGTGATGATCGTCCACGATCTGGTGATGATCCCCGAATTCGCCACCCATGTCGCGTTGATGAAATCCACGCGCCTTACCGGTTTTGGACCGGTGGGCGAAGTGCTGACACCCGACCGGGTCCGCGACACGTTCGGCGTCGACTATCTGTGCTTTCACCACGACGGTCGCGTGATCCCGGCGCTGGATATCCGAAAAACAACTGTTTCAACCTAACCCAAGGAGTATATCCGCAATGAAACACATCTGGTCCGTGGCACTGGCCACAGCCATGGCAGGTGGTGCCGCCGCCCATGAGGTGACCGTCGACAATTGCGGCGAGCCGCTGGTGTTCGAAACTCAGCCCGAGCGTCTGGTCGTGCATGACATGAACATGACCGACATGGCTTTTGCACTTGGCCTGCAGGACAAGATCGTGGGCCTGACCGGGATCACCGGCTGGTACAAGACCAGCCCGGAATTCGACACTTTGCGCGGTGACATACCCGAGTTGGCACCGAAATACCCGACCGTCGAGACCTTGGTCGCGGCCCAGCCGGATCTGTTTTTCGCGGGTTGGTATTACGGCATGAAGCCGGGCGGCGATGTGACCCCGGATACGCTTGAACCCTTCGGGATCAAGACCATGGTCCTGACCGAAAGCTGCGTGCATCTGGACAAGACGCGGCCAGAGGCGAGCATGGATCTGTTGTTCGACGATGTTCTGCGGCTGGGCAAGGTCATGCATGTCGAGGACAAG
Source organism: Ruegeria sp. ABV4_181 (assembly GCF_056158465.1). Lineage (NCBI taxonomy): Bacteria > Pseudomonadati > Pseudomonadota > Alphaproteobacteria > Rhodobacterales > Roseobacteraceae > Ruegeria > Ruegeria sp. ABV4_181. The sequence continues at coordinate 24,626 of NZ_JBSWTI010000002.1, read as the reverse complement.
GCCGAGGCGCTGGTTTCGGGTTGGAAAGAAGAACTGACCGCGATCGAGGCGCAAACCGTTGATCTGCCGAGACCCCGCGTCTTTCTGCTCGACGGCCCGGCAGACGCGCCCTTTACCGCCGGCAAGTTCGCTATCCCTGACGCGATGATCACCGCCGCCGGGGGCGAGAACGTCACGCATGACATGGACACAAGCTGGGGTCGCACGTCTTGGGAGGCTGCAGCGGCGGCGAACCCCGAATTTCTGGTGCTGCTGGACTATCAAACCGGCAACGGGGCCGCGGACACGTTCAAATTTCTTCAGGAACATCCGGTGATGTCCCAGACCGACGCGGTCAAGAATGAGCGCTGGATCGGCCTGCGGTACGAGGAACTGACCCCCGGACCGGCAAATATCAAGGCGATCTCGAAGATGGCGCAGGCCATGCATCCGGGTCTGAACTGATATGGGCCGATTGGCTCTGATGCTATCGCTGGGGGCGGTCATGTTGATCGCCCTTTTGCTGGTTTCGACCATTTACGGAACCACGTCGATTCCGATTTCCGACACGGTTACGGCAGTCTTTCTGGGGACCGGCCTGATCGACGGTGACATGTCTCCGCTGCACCGGATCGTGTTTGATCTGCGCCTGCCACGAGCCCTGTTCGCCGCTGTGATTGGCGCCGGGCTGGGAATTGTCGGTGTGGTTCTGCAAACCACGACGCGCAACGATCTGGCCGATCCGTTCCTGTTTGGTTTGTCTTCGGGTGCAGCCGCAGGTGCCGTGTTCGTCATCACCGTGACCGGGGATATTCTGGGTTTCTGGACCCTGCCATTGGCCGCGTTTTGCGGGGGGCTTGTGGCGTCGGGGATTGTGCTGGCGCTGGTTCACGGGTTGCGCACCAGCGCGCCGGAAAAACTTATCCTTGCGGGGCTTGCGGTCTCATTCCTGTTTTCGGCCCTCACCAACTATCTGATCTTCGCGGGTGACAGCCGGGCTGCGCACTCGGTCATTTTCTGGATGCTTGGCGGGTTGGGGCTGGCAAGGTGGGAGACCTTCCCGCTGGTCTGCGTCGGCCTGATCCTGATCCTCAGCTTTTCGCTGTATCGCAGCCGGTGGCTGGATGCGTTGCTGACCGGGGACCTGACCGCCGCGACACTGGGCGTGCCCGTTCGCAGCCTGCGATTTAGCATGTTCTTCGTCGCTGCATTGGTGACCGCCGTATTTGTCTCGGTCGCCGGGGTCATCGGCTTTGTGGGACTGATGGTGCCCCATATCGCCCGGGGGATTGCCGGCCCCTTGCACGGCCCGCTTCTGCCCACCGCAGCGATCGTGGGGGCAGCTTTGCTGACCGGATCGGACATCCTCAGCAGGTTGCTTCTTGCGCCGCAAGAACTGCCGGTCGGGATCGTCACAACATCCATCGGATCGGTTTTCGTGTTTCTGTTGCTGTTCAGAACGGCCAAAACACAGCGATAGAGGGCACCCAGCGGCAGCGCGCACAGGGCGGGCACGTCAGGGACCTCGCGATTGCTGCCGGACGGCGTTGTGCCAAAAGCTTGTATTGTCTCACAGTTACGGCCAGTGTTTTCCCGTCACAGTGCCGTAGCATTTGTTGGCGACACAAGAACCAGCGGGCGGTCGGAAGGGCCGGAACCGCGACGCGATCAGGGAGCGACGGGATGGCATTGGAACTGAAAGAGATGTGCAGCGGGCTGGGGTTCCCCGAAGGCCCGGTTGCGATGAACGACGGATCGGTGCTGTTTGTTGACATCAAGGAAGAAACTCTGGCGCGGCTGACGCCCGACGGGCAGGTCAGTGTTGTGGCAGAGATACCAGGCGGACCCAACGGCGTCGCCATAGGCCCGGACGGCGCGGCCTATGTCTGTAACAATGGCGGTGTTTACAGCTTTGTTCCGTTTGGCCCTGACAAGATCACGGTGCCGGCGCCGATACGGCCAAATTACAAAGGCGGTTCGGTGCACCGCGTCGATCTGAAAACCGGGACCGTGACGCAGCTGTTTGACTCGTATCAGGGCAAAAGACTGATCGCCCCGGATGATCTGGTGTTCGACACATCCGGCGGGTTCTGGTTCACCGACACCGGAATCGAGGATGAGGAATCCACCCGCTATGGCGGGCTTTATTATGCTTCGATTGACGGTAAAACGCTGATCAAAGCGGCGACGATCCCCATGCCCAATGGGGTCGGGCTGTCGCCGGATGCAAAGACGGTTTACGTCTCGGACACCGTGTTCGGGCGGCTCTGGGCGCTGGAGATCACGGGGCCAGGTGCGGTCAAACCCGGTCCAATTCCGGGGATGCCCGGAAATGTGGTTCAAACCCTGCCGGGTTATCAATGGCTCGACAGCCTCAAGGTCGAAGAAGACGGGCGCGTCTGCGTCGGCACAATATTCAACGGCGGGATTACGGTGTTCAGCCTGGATGGCACGACCGAGCATGTCGAAATCCCCGACCTGTTTACAACCAACATGTGCTTTGGCGGCAGCGACATGCGCGATCTGTGGATTACGGCTTCGAGTACCGGCAAGATCTACAAGACCAGATGGCCGCGCCCGGGGTTGAAACTGGCCTTCAATGCCTGAGGTGCACCGGCGCGTCACAGCCAGCAGAGTTTTTTCAAAACATGCCAGTCGTGACATTTTAGCTGCCATTTGACTGCGCGATTAAGGTCTTTTGGTGGCAAATACTGGCGGGGCCGGGTCGGGTGTTGTAAACCCTTTGCCGAAATGGGGGAAGTTGCGGATAATCCTGCGAAGCAGTCGACGGATCTGGGGCAAAGGCGCCAGGTCTCGGTTCTGTTTGCCGATCTGGTCGGATACACCGGGATCGTTGCGGCGCTGGGCGAAGAAAAAGCCCTGGAATTTGTTCGTGTCGTTTATGACAAGCTGGTGCGCGCAGCCGAGGAACATGGCGGCACGGTGCGCGACTTTGCCGGTGACAGCATCATGGCATTGTTTGGCGTGCCGGAGGCGCTTGAAGATCCGGCTTTACGAGCCTGCCGCGCCGGCATGGCGATCCACGCATCATTCAAGGCCGCCGCCGCGGATATGGAAAGGCGATTTGGGGTGCGTCCCGAAATGCGGGTGGGCATCAGCTCGGGCACCGTTGTAATGGCCGCGGTGCAGGGCGAAGGCAGCCCCGCGACAGCCGTGGGAAGCACGGTAAATCTTGCCGCGCGTCTGGAAAACCTCGCGCCCACTGGCGGTACGCTGATCTGTGATACCACGCGCGGGCTGGTCGAATGGGTTACCGAACTGAGCTTTTTCGGCGAGCATCAGATCAAGGGCCTGTCGACGCCGCACAAACTGTGGCAGTTGCAATCGATCAACGAAGGCGCCACCCGGTTTGACGCTTCGGTGGCGCAGGGGCTCAGCAGCTATGTCGGCCGCCTGACCGAGCTGCGGGCGATGTCGGCAGCGCTTGATGGCTCAAAATCGGCACGCAGAGTTGTCGATCTGGTGGCGGAACCCGGGCTGGGCAAAACGCGGCTGGTATTCGAGTTTCTGAATCAGGTGCAGTCTGACGACGTGGCGGTTCTGAAAGGCTATTGCTTTGCGGACCGGCAGCAGGTCCCGTTCCTGCCGTTTCTGGAGATCATCCGGAACTCGTTTCAGATTCTGGATGCTGACAACCCGTTACGGGTTCAGAAGAAGCTGGAAGTCGGTCTGGAAAAGTCCGGCCTCTATACCCGGCAAAATCTGGGTCTGATGATGAACCTTTTGGGTGTCAAACCGCCCGAAGGGTCGCTGGACGGTTTGGACGGTGTTCTGATCGGCCTGCGTATCCGGGAATTGTTACCGGCCCTGCTGAAAGAGAAATGCAGCCGCAACAGGGTCATTCTGTTGATCGAGGACGGCCACTGGATCGACAGCGCGTCCGAGGATTTGCTGGAGATCATGATCGAGGATACCGGGTTTTCCAACCTGCTGATCATTCAGACCCGGCGACCGGAATATACGCCGAAATGGCTGGACCAAAGCGTCGTTGCCACCGTGGCCTTGAAACCCCTTGGGGTCGATGATCTGGCCCGCCTGGCGCAGAACCGTCTGGGCGTCACCGAATTGCCGGACGGTCTGGCGGAACAGCTGACCGAACGCGCCGGCGGAAACCCGTTATTCGGCGAAGAGATCCTGAGTTTTCTGCTGGATCAGGGTGCCTTGCGCGTCGAGGGCGACAAGGCGCATTTTGATGCCGAGATGGACGACAGCGGTTTGCCAGTCACCATGCGCAGCCTGCTGGCGGCCAGAATTGACCGTCTGCAATCCGAAGACCGCGAATTGCTGCAGGCCGCCGCCGTCATTGGCCGCCGCTTTGATCCCGGGTTGCTGGCGATGCTGATCGGCAATGGCGAAGATACCGGCGTTGCGCTGCAACGGCTGCAAGCGCTGGATGTGCTCTACCGCGAGACGAATTCGTCCGATTACATCTTCAAGCATGTTCTGTTGCGCGACTCCGTCTATCAGAGCCTTGTTCTGTCGCGCCGTGCCGAATTGCATCTGGCGATTGCGGATGCGCTGGTCGAACGGAATGCCAACCGGCTGCAGGAGGCGGCTGAAACCCTGGCGTACCACTACGGCCAGACGGACCACACAGACAAGGCGTTTCGGTACAGCGCGATGGCAGGCGCCAAAAGCCTGGGCGTCTATTCGCTGGACGAAGCCAACAGGTATTTTGTTGCTGCGCTGGAACTGTATCAAAGCGATCCGGAGTGTGCCTCGAACGAACAGTTTGCCGAGTTTCTGGCAAGCTTTGCCTTGTGTTCCAATATCTCGCTGCGGGTCAAAACGATCATCGATCTGGCCCGTACAGTGCGACCGATCCTGCAACAGGTGGGTGACAACCGGCACCACGCCCTGTTCCTGCATCACTATGTGTCCTGTCTGGTGTGCAACGGCAAATATCACGAGGCGCATTGGGTTCAGCAGGAATTGACGGACATGGCGCGGCGGCTGAAAGACCCGTCCTCTGTCGCCTATGCCATGGTGAACGAACTGTCGGTGTCGATCTACCACGCTCCCATCGAGAATGAGAGGTTCGAGGTCAAGAAGCGCGAGATTGAGGCGGCGCTGGCCAAGATCGACGACGCTTATATCCAGAACTTCTTTTTGGCCACCGTCGGGTGGAACGAACTGACGCGTGGCCGGGTGGCGCGGGCACATGCCGCGTCGGACCGCATGATTGCCCTAGGCAAGACCAAAAACGACCCGCGCGCGCTGGGCTATGGGACCGCGATGAAGGCGCTGATCGCCATGGTGTCGGACGATCACGAACTGGCGTTGAAGATGGCGGAAGAGGCGCGGCAGGCGTCCCAAGTCGAATTTGAGCTGGCCATCGCCGAGGCCGCCAGAGTGGGCGCGATGGTCCCGCTGGAAAAGCCAGGTGCGCTGGACGTCGTTCAACAGCACATCAGGAAGTGTAATGAAAAGGGCTGGACCCTTTTCACATTCGGACCTGCGACCATGCTGGGCGTGGCCTATGCCCTGAAGGGTCAGGTCGCCGCCGGGTTGCGTCAGGTCGAATGGGCGATACAGAAGCGCACGGATGAGGGCACAATGGTCTCGGCCGACTGGGCGCGCCTGTTCCTGTGCGAGATGTATCTGGCCATCCTGACCGGAGAGGGCGGCGGCTCGCCGGGTGTTCTGATCAGAAACTTCCGGTCCATCGTCTGGGTCTTGCTGTTCGGCCGGAAACGATTGATCGCGATGATCGAACAGGTGCGCAAGAACCCTCAATTTGACGAAAAGGGCCACTACATCGCCCGCTGCGACATGATCATGGGCCTGCTCTACAAGGCAAAGAAGAAGAAGTCGCAGGCCATTGATCACCTCACCCGGGCCCGCGTCATTGTCGAGACGGCGGGTCAGTCCCCGATGCTGAAACGGATCGACACGGCGCTGGCCGAACTGGCTTAATCCGTCAACTCGGACAGGTATTTGATGGCTGTCAGGCTGGGCAGAAACGTGTAAGCGCCGCCGCGGGTTCTGATCAGGCGCGGAAACCCGCGCAGGCGGATCGATTCGCCGTCCGGCAGCGTCATGTCGAACCAACTGGTTTCGGGCGTGTTTGCCCCCAGCAACGGGTCGTTTGCGCCGGTGATGTTGGGATCTTGCAGGCCCAGATTGATCCAGTCGCACATGACCGCTTCAAACTGGGCGCCGATATTGGCCCCGATAAAGCTGCCAAGCAGACCGCGTTCTTCCGTATCGGGGTTTTGCGGGTCGAAATCTGGCCCGTAAGACATGCCCCGCCGCACCAGCCGCCGTGTATAATTTGCAATGCGCTGAACAATCGGACCGCCGCGCGGATTGCCGCGCCGCATATGTGATCCGGCCGGACACCGCGAACTGTGCGTATAGTCGAAATTGGTCGGTGAGACCTTGTCGCGGGGCCATTGCGCATCCGGCGACAGCTCATATGGCACCCCGTTGCGCCAGCGCCCGCACATCTGCGCGGCAACGACTTCGCGCAGGGCTCCGTGCATGTCCAGACCCTTGCCGATACGTTCCAGATTGTCGGGGTCAGCCAGACGGTCGCGTTTGGGATGCTCCATCAGCATGTCGGCGGCGCGATCCAGATAAGCCTCGAACCCGGCGGCGTCCTGCGCCAGAATCCGGAAGGCGTTGAATGACCCGTTGAACCCCAGGGCATGAGGTGACGGAACGCGAAACTCGACGCCCTCCTGCCGGGTCCGATAGCCGAGCAGCGCGGTTCCGAGCGGGTCGATGGGTTCTTCGACTTCTGCCTGTTCAGGATCATAGACCTGTTCGAAACGGGGCTGGGAAATACCGTCGACATAGCCAAAGAAAACCTTGCCGTCCGGCAGGCTGCGGCCATTGCGTACACCCAGAACGGTAAAGGCTTTGGCGACCTGCTCTTCGACTCTGTCCAGATGATCGGGCGTGTCGGAATGAATGGATGCGATCAGGTGCACGCGGTCCGGCCGGTCAAACGGGGCGGGCCATTGATCCGGCGCGCTGTCTCCGAAATCCCCCAGTTTCATGGCTCGTTTCGTCATGCCCTGCGCAAACTCGGTGGGGAAGGTTTTCAGGTGCTCGGGCGGTGTCCCCAGCGCGCGCAGCCCTTCAAAGGTGATGCCGATATTGAAGCAGAAGGGCGGTTTGACCTTCCAAAGAATACCGCGGGTGATCTCGGGTATGGTGTTGCTTCCACCATCAACGGCTGTTCCCAGAAAACGGCGGGCCGCTGCGGGATCAGAGGCTTCGAGGATCAGATGGCGTACCTGAGCCCGGCGATAGCCGCGCAGAATGTTGCCCTGAATATCGGCGAGATCGAGTTTTTTGTTCACCAGCCCTGTCCGAATTTTTGGCGCACCTGCGCGGCTGAAATTCCGGGATAGGCGCGATAGCCACCCCCCAGTGAAAGGTTCCGGTTCGCATGCAGTTGCAGAACGAACTCACGTGGCAACGTCGCCAGCATGTGCGGCGGTTTGTTTGGCGGCAGACCTTTGGCCGCGTCCTGCAATCCGAACAGATCGGTCGGGAAATCGGCCGCCTGAAACAGGTCATGCGCGTGAACCCAGTCGATGAATTCCTCGACGTTGTGCTCGGTCGGGATCAGATGCTCTGCCCCGTCGACCAGAGAGATCACGTCGTTGAACACACTGCCGATAGTGGTAATGAAGTCGCGAATGTAGTTGCTGAAATCCCCGTCATAGACCGAGATCATGCAGATATTGTTGTCGATCAGCAGAAACCGCGCGAAATGCACGGTGCCTACATTATCCAGCCCAGCAAAGATTTCATCCACGTTCTGAGCAATGGCAAGCGTTGCCCGCGCGCGTCCGGCGGGCGAGGGATCTTTCAGCGGCATGATCAGGTTCATCATGCGCTGCACGTTTTCGCTGGGTTGGGGCGAGGGGCGCGGTCCGCCCGGCAGTTTCGGTTTCGGGTCGCGCCAGTGCCAGTAGGGTACCACGATATAGCGGGACAGGAACTTGAACCATCCCCGGTCCGGAAGCGAGTTGACGTAGTCGTTGAACCACGAGTTTTGGCGTGTCATGCTTTTACCCTTCCGAAAACGGGCAGGGGGATCCGCCGCGCCAGGCGCTGGAAACCTTGTACGCATCGATGCGCACTTTCAGCACCGGGTCATCCGAAGTTTCGATACCCTTCGTCAGCAGGCCCGGGTTGAAGCTGAGCTTTTCCGAGTCGGCAATCTGATCCTCGGGCACGGCATTCAGGGTCAGCGTGCCCATCATGATCCGCTTTCTGTGCGGCGGCCACGGACGGGACGAGTTGTTGAAGTCATCGCCTACCTCGCCGATCATCATCATCAGGGAAAACCGCGCGGGCTCCTGGGCCAGCCGTTCTTTCAGTTCTGCCCGCAGATAATCGTCCACAGGCGTTTCCTCGGGGTCGGTCTTGAGGACCCCGGCAATGGGTTGCCACGAAAACCTGACCCAGCGTTTGACCCCGTCCGGATCAGTGACGACAAAGGTGTGAACCGCGTGATAGGCCGCACGCACGTAACTGGTGGGGGCGCCGATCTGTGCGGCCTGCATGACGCCAAGCTGAGAATAGGCGTTCTTGTCTGCAAATTCGATTGCGCCGTCATCCGGGCTGATGGTTTCACCGGGATAGGGGTCACGTTTTGGCAGGATCAGTTGCAGGTAGTTGATGATTTTCTGCCAGGGCGTCTCGCCCTCGTATTCCCTGGGCTTGGCCTCTTCGGCGAATTCCAGAAACGTTTCGGGGGTCGGCGCAAAAAACTCTGGCAGAGTCATTGCGATCAGGTCCGTGTCGGTGCCATCGCCAAGGTGGAACCGAACAGCCATGCCGCGCACGTCCGACCAGCCGTCATGCACCGCCGCACAGCCCGATCCGTTCGAAAACCGGACAATCACATCCGATTTTTCGGCGTTGAAGTGGTCGGCGACACAAAAATTCCGGGCAATCGGCGAGGGTTTGAAATACCCCGTCGCACTGATGCCGATCGTGTGAACGGGACGCAGTGCGGGATCACCATCCTCGCGATGCAGCACCTCAACCAGCTTCTCGGCGATGCCGGGACTGCTCATTCCATTCCCCCCATTTCGAACCTTGAAAAATCTCTAAAAACGGCGCGTTAACCATACGCGGTCTTCTTTCAAAGGCAACAGAAACGACGGAGGCAAAGCGGCAGTCAAACCGGCGAACGATCTCGTGGCGTCACCATCCGCGCAGCAATTTCACGGCATTTTCCCAGTATTCACTTTGCTTGCTGGCCTCAAAAGCCTGCTCCATCATCCGGTAGGAATCGGGTCTGTGGGTGGCAAGCCCGACGACCTTGGGAAGCGGCGGATTGATACGCACCAGACGGTCTTTCAGAACCAGCTGCGCCATCCAATACTGGTTCTCGGCCGACGTGGTCAGCAGCAGTTCGATCAAAGCGCCTTTCGGTGCGTCCGACGTAATGCCGAACCATTTCAGCAATCCCCAGTCGTCCGGGTTCCGGACCATCGCCTCGGAAATGTCCGTCGGTTGCTGCCCGGTGCCGATCGACAGCGCCTCTATATCCTCAAGACCATGTGCCTTGTCCGCGGCAATGGCGACGTTGATTCCGTTCATGACAGGGTTGTTGGCAAAGGTCCCGCCATCCGCGAAATACCCGTAATCCTCACCCCCTGCCTTGATCAGATGCGGCGGAAAGTAGGACGGCGCGGCCGAGCTGGCCATGGCCACGTCCAGCAGCCTGACTGCGCTCATGTTCAGCCAGGATTCCTGTTCCAGGTTCTGGTTGGTGATCGTGAAGGGGGACCACCCGATCTTGTCGCTACGGTGCAGGCAGACGGTATTGATGGCCAGAACCAGTTCCGGCGACAAGGTTCCGATCGTCCGCTCGCCCACCAGCGACATCCCGATCTCTTCCAGCCCGGTTGCGTTATACTGTGACGCCAGGATGCCCGGACCGCCGCCCAGCCGCAAACGCCGCATCAGATCGTCAAGTGCCTTGTCAAGAAAGCTGCGTTCGTTTTCCCGAAAGATCTTGTCGGCATCGTCGCGGTAATGCGCGGCCAGTTCGGCGACAAGCGCCGCCATATCCTTGCCCTGCGTCCGTCCATCCGCCAGCGCCACGGCGATCAGACCGCCGGTGGACGTGCCTGCAAAGCCGTCCGCCGTGTCCAGAAATCCGGTTTCTTCGTGAAGGCCCTGCAGGATCAGACAGGTCAGATATCCCCTGATCCCGCCCCCATCGCAGGAAACCAATTTGAATGCCATGTAACGCGCCTCATAGTCTTGCCCGCAGCAACGGCATCCGACATCGTCAGGGGCCGGCACCGACTGCTGTCAAAGTTTCTTTGGCGCCCATCATGAGGAATTTGGACCGATCCGCAAGAATGCACCGTACCGCAAGCAGCGGTCACGAGGTTCGTCGTTTGCCATTGTGGTGGCTGAAGACCAGCCGGTTCGTCTGAACCTCGAACCGGAAATCCGCCGCCCTGCCCGAAAGTGCATCGTAGAACCGTCGCAGGCCAGGCTCGATCGGCTCCGCCATTGCGATACAATCCCGGCATATCTTTTCAATTCTGACCTGCGGCTGGCGATCCCTGATCGCGGTGATAAGTGTTTTGTGCTTTTGCTCAAGTTGTTGGAATTCAGGCGATTTCAGCAGGTTCCGGTTGCCAACTAGAACGAACACGGGCTCCAGATCCGACTTTCCCTTGAGATCGACAAAGCCAGCCTCCAGCATGGCCATATCGTGCAGCGTTTTTTCCCGGACAGAGTTGGAAACCAGAATGTCGTAGTCCACATGGCGGCAGCTTTGTTCTATCCGCGCGGCAATGTTCACCACGTCACCAATGACCGTATAATTGAACCGGCTTCGCGACCCGATATTCCCGACACAGGCCTGACCCGTGGCACATCCCGTCGCCAGGGCAATCGGGGGCCGCCCTTCCATCACGTCCGAGGCGTTGAAATCCACCAGCGCACGGCGCATCAGCAGCGCCGCCTGCGCCGCGCGGCAGGGGTGATCCTCGACCGGCAGGGGGGCATTCCAGAAGGCCATGACCGCATCGCCGATAAACTTGTCGATGGTCCCCCGTTCCAGCAAAATCTGGTCGCCAATCTGCGAGAACAGCTCGTTCAGCAAAGCCACCAGATCGGTCGCTGAAACGGACTCGGACAAAGGCGTAAAGCCGCGGATGTCCGAAAACATCACGGTGATTTCCTGGGTCTCGCCGCCCAGTTGCAACTGATGCCCTGTGCCTTCCATCTCATCCAGGATCTCGGGGGCGACATAGTGCGAGAATACCCGTCTGATGACCCGCTTTTCGCGTTCGGTCGAGATGAACAGGTACCCGGCCAGCAGGCCGAAATTGGCCATGCCTCCCATCAGCGGAAAGGTGACATCGAACAGCACAAGCTGGTTCTGAAAGGCAAGCCAGCTAATCCCCAGTACAACCGCCGCCGACACGCCGCCCGCGACAAAGGAAGCAACCGCGCCAAATCGGGACATAACCGCCGTCACCACCAGCCCAAGGATGACAAAGGAAAGCAGTTCCAGCGCTGCGGTGACATCCGACCGGCTCAGCATTTCATTTGTCACGATCTGCTCGAGTATCTGCGCGTGAATGGACACGCCGGGCACGGATTCGCCCAATGCGGTCTGATGCATGTCGAACAGCCCGGCCGCCGATGTCCCGACCAGAATGATCCGGCCTTCTATCTCGGCCCGCAGGTCGGGGTTGTCCGGCGGTTGCATCACGTCGTCAGCCGACAGGTACAGATCCGGGCTGTCATGCCGGTACCGCACCCAGACCTCACCGTTTTCGGTGGTGGGCAGGCGGAACCCTCCGATTTCAACGGCCAGCATTATGCCGGCTTCGTCCGGGGTGCCCTCGGCGATAATGATGGTCTCCCCCATGGCGACTCTAAGGGCTTCGATGCCCAGGCTGGGCAAGGCGCCGCCCGGGCCGCTCCAGAGAACCGGGACGCGGCGCACAATGCCCGTGCCGCCAAGGGGCGAAACATTTACGCCGCCAATACCTGTCGCGAATTGCTCCAGAGGTTCGGCAGGGGGTGTCCAGTGCGGGACCGAGACCAGACCGGCAGTTGGTGTTTCGCCGATTTCAATGATCCCGGCCTTTGTGGTGACAGTCCGGCCTTCGTCGGACAGCCGCGCCGCGGCGCCCAGAACCACGGGCCAGTTGGCTATTTCGGACCCGAACAGAAGATCATTGTCCAGGTTTTCGGCCGTGCGATCCACGGTCAACACGCGGGCCAGGGAGGGATCGTTCAGCAACCTTGAAGGAGAGTACCGGTCAGGTTCGATAAACAGCATGTCAAAGGCGATGGCCGCCGCGCCGTATTCGCCGAGGTTTTCCACCATTTGCGCCAGCAGGGTCCGGGGCCAGGGCCATTGCCCCCAGTTCGCCAGCGACTGCTCGTCGATATCGACAACCCGCACAGGAAGGCCGGGGTCATAGTCCCGCGGTGAAAGGCGTTGCAGAATGTCAAAGTAGATCAGCCGCGTCATCCGCACCGGGTAAGGGTCCAGCACCCGGATGAAACACCCAAAGAGAATAAGGCCCAGCCCGACAAGCTGAAATGCGCGACGCCGACCGGATCTGTCCTTGGGTTTTCCGGTCACCTGAGCCTCCGGTTGCCGTGGCCGAACCCTCGGGACGCCATGGCGCGATTGCCTTTGTCGTCACGCAAGGGTCCGCTTATCTGTTGCATGATCGGGGACCGTTCCGTTCAGTTGCCGCTGTTGCCCCCGTTGCCGCCGGTCGCGCCACTGGCCGGGCCACCGCCGGTGTTGCCACCGCCGCCGCCGATCGTGCCGCCGCTGCCGTCCGCGCCGCCGCCGCTGACGCCACCGATGCTGCCGCCACGGCCATCTCCGGCTCCGGCGTTTCCGCCGCCGATATTGCCGCCATTCCCGTTCCCGGTTCCGGTGTTGCTGCCGATATTACCGCCATTGCCCCGGCCCGGTTTGGAGCCGGGCGCGGGCGTTTCGGTCCGCGGTTCGTTTCGCGGCGCGGATTTTTCGGTACTTTTGACCTCCGATCGCTGCGCATCCGGGACGGGTGCATCCGACTTGATCGGTACCAGCGGTATGGCTTCGGCCGCACAACCGCCGATATCAACTTGCAGCGGGGCCAGCAATCGTTGCTGAGATTGTATGAATGGGAACCCTTCGGATAGCGCTTTCTGATATTGCTCCGGGTCCGCGGGACGTCCGATCCCGCCGCGCTGGGTCGTCGCGAACAGGCTGCATTGGCGTCCGGTTGACTGGCAGTTGCCGCTCAGGCTGCACATCTCGACCCGGCCTTCCAGAACCAGCATGGCGCTTTGCGTTCCGGGTACAACCCACATATCGAACGTGGTGCCGCGCACGGCCATGGTCGCAGTGGGGGTCTGAATGGAATAGGCCCGCTTTTTGCTTTTGCCGGAAATAAAGCGGAAACTGCCGCCCAGGGCCTGCACGGCAAAATTCTTGGCCTTTTTGTTGCCGCGCAGCATCGTGACATCCAGGATCATGCGCGCATTCGGACCAATAGCGATCTTCGTTTCATCAACGAATATCAACTGAACCACCCCGCTGCGGTCAGTCGATATGGAATCGCCGGAGGCAACTTCCATGCCTTCACGCAGGGGCTGAGACTTACCTGCGCGCGTGACCTCGGCGCCCTGTTTGACGCCCACGACTTTTCCGATATTGGCCAGGGCCTGCGCAGGCAGGACCAGAATACACCAAACAACACAACACAATCTTAACCAGGCCAAACCTAACTTCCCTTCCCCCAAAGGTATGTGTTGGGCGCTTTGCGCCCGCTGCCCGGTCTGATCCTCTGCAATTCAATTTTTTGACGTATTTTTTGTATTAAATCTAAGCAAATATGCCTTAAACCACGTTGCTTTGGCAAGTTTTCTGACGGATTGGCGAATTTCCCCTCGTCTGACGGGGGTCACCGCCGGATGCGAAGCAGGAGCAGGTAGCTCATTTGGGGCGCCCGGCTGTTGCTGCGATCTGTCAGGCTTCGACTAGATATCTTTCGGACAGGGGCAGGCTGGCAGCACCAAGGGCGCGGGCATCAGGGCCGACCGAACCCGCCAGAACCGCGGGCCGCTCCAAACCCGTCAGGTTGAGCTTGGACAGCTGCACATCAATCTCTTCTATAAGCCGTGTCTTCACGTTCAGCGGCATCCAGCCGTCAATTTTCACACATTCGAAATCGACGACGCTGCAAGATGCGGCGATGGCATAGGCCAGCCCGATAGCGGACTGTTTCAGCCAGCTCTCAAGCTGCGCCTCGGGCACATCCCATTGCTCGGTCGTTTCCCACATCGCGGTGGCGGTTCCGGTCCGGGACACCGAACGTTCCAGAACGTACAGGCTTGCGACGTCGATTAAGGGTTTCACGCGACCGGTTTCAATCGGAACCGGCAATGGTCCAAGAGCGCCCGCATTGCCCCGCCCGGAAAAGATGGAGCCGTTCAGCACCACGCCCCCACCGATGAAATACCCAACATAGAAGTACAGAAAGTCCCTGGGACCTCCGGCCGGGCCAAAGACCAGCTCGGCCCCGCAGGCGGCGGTGGCATCGTTTTGCAGGAATACCGGAATATCGTAGGCCGACGCCAGTTCAGATTGGATGTCGGCCGTGCGCCAGGGGTCCATTTCCTCTTGCGGAACCTGCAGCGTCTGTGCCCAGTCCCAAAGGTAGAAGGGCATTGCGATTCCAAGGCCTGCAACCCTGCTTCGGGCCTGCGGAGACAGACCGGACATGATGTTGCGCAGGCAGTCATGGGCGAAGTCCAGCGTTGCGCCGGGTTCGGGATAGTCATAGGTCCGCCTTTCGCGCTGCCGGACATTTCCCAGAAAGTCGGTCAGAACCAGTTCGGTGCTGCGGCGCCCGATTTTGAGACCGAAGAATAACGCCCCTTCCGGGTTGAGCCGCATGGGCACAGACGGCTGTCCGACCTTTCCGCGAACAGGTTCGCCCCGCAACAGCAATCCGTCTTTTTCCAGCTGACGCATGATCACGGACACGGTCTGCGCGGACAGCCCGGTCATGCGCGCGATCTCGGATTTGGCCAGGGCCTGGTGCCTGCGGACAAGCGACAGGACTAGGCGTTCGTTATGCGCACGCATACCGCTTTGGTTCGTGCCGCGCACCTCCGAAACCCGCTGCGCCCCGGGTTTGTCCTGTGGCAATCCAGCACTCACAACGGACCCTCCTTGTCGCAACAGTGGGAAAAAGCCAAACCCGTGTCAATAATAATTAAGAGTGATTTATTTATTGACTCATATATCGAATCTGGCGAAGGTTTCTGGTGTGGGATCGGGTCTCTATCCGCCCGATCGCTCAGATGCCCCTCTGGGCATGGGAGAAACTGGGAGGACGACCTATGAAACTTGCAAATCTTGCAGGCGCTACCGCGTTGGCGCTTACGGCGATGGCTGGGGGTGCACTGGCAGAGGGCGAAACCGTTTGCCTGATCACCAAGACGGACACCAACCCTTTCTTCGTCAAAATGAAAGAGGGCGCCACAGCCAAGGCTGATGAACTGGGAATGACGCTGAAAGCCTTTGCAGGCAAGGTCGACGGCGATCACGAAACCCAGGTTCAGGCAATCGAGACCTGCATTCTGGACGGCGCGAAGGGCATTCTGCTGACGGCGTCCGACACATCCTCGATCGTGCCAGCGGTAAAGCAGGCGCGGGATGCCGGTGTTCTGGTGATCGCGCTGGATACGCCGCTGGAGCCGATTGACTCTGCCGACGCCACATTCGCCACGGACAACTTTCTTGCCGGGTTGCTGATCGGCCAATGGGCCAAGGCCACGCTGGGCGACGCAGCCAATGATGCCAAAATCGCGACTCTGGACCTGGCCGTCAGCCAGCCGACAGTGGATGTGCTGCGCAATCAGGGGTTCCTTCAGGGCTTTGGTGTTGATCTGGCAGATCCCAACGTCATCGGGGATGAGAACGACCCGCGCCTGGTTGGAAGCGACGTGACCGCCGGGAATGAGGAAGGCGGCCGCCGTGCCATGGAGAACCTTCTGGCCAAGGACCCGACAATCAACGTGGTGCATACGATCAACGAACCCGCAGCGGCCGGGGCCTATGAGGCGCTCAAGGCCATCGGGCGAGAAAATGACGTGCTGATCGTATCGGTGGACGGCGGCTGCCCCGGCGTTCAGAACGTGGCCGACGGTGTCATCGGGGCGACTTCGCAGCAATATCCGCTTTTGATGGCGTCGCTTGGGGTCGAGGCCGTGAAGAAATGGGCGGATGAAGGCGTGAAGCCCGAAAACACACCCGGAAAAGACTTCTTCGATACCGGCGTTGCGCTTGTTACGGACAAGACCGCGGACGGCGTCGACTCGATCTCGGTGAAAGAAGGCATGGACCTCTGCTGGGGTTAAGCTGAACCGACAGGAGGCCGCCGAGGCGGCCTCCTGATACAAAACCACCTCGTCACCCGAAAACTTGCTAAAGTGGTCCGTATACGGGCGCTTGACGCATGGGGGAATATCTATGACCGAAACGTCGCGACAATCCGATGACTTTGAAGCCGCCGCCAAGGGCAGCCCCGAACAGGTAGCCGAGTTTGACGATCACCACCGGGGGTTTGTTGGCACGGTTCAGCACTTTCTGCATGTGAACCCGTCTCTTGTTCCGCTGATCGTTCTTGTGGCAGCAATCGTCATTTTTGGGGTTCTGCTGGGGGCCAAGTTCTTTTCGCCCTTTGCCCTGACCCTGATCCTGCAACAGGTGCAAATCGTCGGCATCGTCGCCGCGGCGCAAAGCCTGGTGATCCTGACTGCGGGGATCGACCTGAGCGTTGGCGCGATCATGGTCATGTCATCGGTTGTCATGGGACAGTTCACGTTCCGCTACGGGATGCCGCCCTCGGTCGCGATCCTGTGCGGGCTGGCCGTGGGAACCGCCATCGGCGCGGTGAACGGGTTTCTCGTCAGCCGGATCAAGCTGCCGCCCTTCATCGTCACGCTGGGTATGTGGCAGATCATTCTGGCCGCAAATTTCCTCTATTCCCAAAACGAAACGATCCGGTCGCAGGATATCGAAGAAAACGCCGCTATCCTGCAATTGTTCGGAACCAAGTTTAACATTGGCGGGGCGGTCCTTACGGTTGGGGTGATCTTTATGCTCGCTCTGATCCTCGGCCTTGCCTACGCATTGCGGCATACCGCCTGGGGACGTCATGTCTATGCAGTAGGGGACGATCCGGAGGCGGCGGAACTCTCCGGGGTCAACGTTCATCGCACCCTGATGTCGGTATACATGCTGTCCGGGCTGATATGCGCCTTTGCCGGCTGGGCTCTGATCGGACGGATCGGATCGGTCTCTCCGACCTCGGGGCAACTGGCCAATATCGAAAGCATCACCGCCGTGGTGATCGGGGGCATATCCCTGTTTGGCGGGCGGGGGTCCATACTCGGGTCGCTGTTCGGAGCCCTGATTGTGGGCGTATTTACACTGGGCCTGCGGTTGCTTGGCGCGGACGCGCAATGGACCTTCCTGCTGATCGGTATCCTCATCATCGCGGCGGTCGCGGTCGACCAGTGGATCAGAAAGGTGGCAGCCTGATGGAACCCATTCTCAAAGGACGAAACCTTGTGAAACGCTATGGCAAGGTCACTGCGCTGGATCACTGCGACTTTGACCTCATGCCGGGTGAGATATTGGCGGTGATCGGCGACAACGGTGCCGGTAAATCGACACTGATCAAGGCCGTATCAGGCGCGGTTGTGCCGGATGAGGGCGACGTGTGGCTGGACGGGCAAAAGGTGAATTTCCATTCGCCGATCGACGCCCGCAATGCGGGGATCGAAACCGTGTATCAGACGCTGGCAATGTCTCCGGCGCTGTCGATTACCGACAATATGTTCATGGGCCGCGAAATTCGCCGCAAGGGGCCGATGGGGTCGTTGTTCCGGATGCTGGATCGCCCGGCGATGGAGAGATTTGCCCGCGACAAACTGAGCGAGCTGGGCCTGATGACCATCCAGAATATCAATCAGGCGGTCGAAACCCTTTCCGGTGGACAGCGTCAGGGCGTGGCAGTGGCGCGCGCTGCGGCTTTCGGCTCCAAGGTCATCATTCTGGACGAACCGACCGCCGCATTGGGGGTCAAGGAAAGCCGCCGGGTTCTGGAACTGATAATCGACGTCAAGTCGCGCGGCATACCGATCATCCTCATCAGCCACAACATGCCCCATGTGTTCGAGGTCGCCGACCGCGTCCATGTTCACCGCCTTGGCAAAAGGTTGTGTGTTGTAGACCCCAAGGATTACACGATGTCGGACGCGGTGGCCTTCATGACCGGGGCCAAGGAACCACCGGCCGAGGACGAGGCGGCGTGAGCGGGCAAAGCGCCCCTCCGGAAAGACTGGCAGAACGAATTGCCGATGCGGTCTGCCTGCTGCCCAATGCATCCAAGCGGCATCTGGTGGCGGTCGCCGGCCCTCCTGGCGCGGGAAAATCAACCGTTGCCGCGCTGGCGCAGAATGCCTTGCAGCAGCGGGGGATTCCAACGGGTCTGGTGTCGATGGACGGGTTTCACTATGACAACGCGATCCTGAATGCGCGCGATCTCAGCCATCGAAAAGGCGCGCCAGAAACTTTCGATATCGCTGGTTTCCACGCGCTTCTTTTCCGGTTGCTGGCCGAGGACGACGTCGCCGTGCCGGAATTCGACCGGGATCTGGACAAGGCTATAGCCGCACGCTCAATCGTCACCCGGGATCAGCAAACGGTGCTGGTCGAAGGCAATTACCTGTTCCTCAACGAACCCGGCTGGTCGGACCTGAACCCACTTTGGAACCTGAAAATCTTTCTGGATGTCGATTTGCCGACGCTGGAGGCACGCCTGACAGACCGGTGGATCATGCATGGCCTGAGCCGGGATGCAGCACGGGACCGCGCCCTGATCAATGATATTCCCAACGCAAGGCGGGTCATCGAGAACTCGATTCAGGGTGACCTGGCGCTCTGAGTTGCATTGCCGTTCGTTGGCCGAAACGGGCAGGGATCGAATGAGGATCCTTGGCGCCGGCCACGCCAGCAACCTGTGTTGCTACCGACCCGGTTATCGTGCTTCCTGCAGCGTTGACAATTCTCCACCAAACCTTTGGTTGCGGATGGTTTCCGGCGTCGTTTCGTAGTGATCCCGGAATGCACGCGTCAGGGCGACCGCGGAAGAAAACCCTGTTGCAGCCGAAACCTCGCGATAGGAAAGATCGGTGTTGCGAAGCAGGCTATGGGCGTGTTCCAGACGAAGTTCCCTGTACGTTGTCAGGAGTTTGGTGCCCGTCTTGTTCAGAAACCGCCGCTGTAGCTGACGTGTCGACGTCGCAAGCACCCCGGACAGTTCTGAGATCCGCAAGGGGTCCTCAAGATGCTCCAGCATGGTCTCGATGGTCCGCCGCACCAAAGGGTCCGCGCCTGACCGTTGCACAAGCCTGATCGCAAGGTGGCTGTTACAGGATGGCTTTGGCTCCTCCAGACCGATGTAACTGCGTAGGGTGTCTGCAAGATGGGCACCGTGGTCCGCCGCCAGAAACTCGGCCAGCAACCGCAACGCGCTCAGCCGGGTCGAGGCGCTGTGCACCCGACCATCGCTAGCCAAATGACTGCCTGTGCCGCTGTCGATCAATCCGATTTCCTGCGCCGCGGCTGCGAAATTGGGGTGAATGGCCGCAACTGTATTTGCGGCCCGTCCGACCTGACCGAATAGCAATACTGCCCCGCCAACCAGAATTGTGCGCGGCGACAGATTCACAACCTGCGCGCACCACGCCTTTTCTTGTTCTGAAAGCGGCCAGTTGCCGTGAATATCGCCCCAGAACACCGCAGGTCGCCCGGCCCAGTACAAGGGGCCGCCGACTGGTTCGTCGGCAAGCACGCGCATGTTCACGACATATCTGTGGTTTTCGACCAAGTCGTTCACGGCGCGAAAGAAATCATCAATCATATGCGCCGATGCCCTGGCCTCCGGGCCGGCGAGAATGACATCAACATGTTGCAGACGTTCCGATTTCCAGGGTGCGGATCCGGTCCAATGCGAACGGCCATTCCGAAGGACGTAGTGTTTCATTGTTCCTTTCCCTGCTGGATGCGGACGTTGCCCCGTCGGGCAACGTCCCAGGCTTAAGTTCTTTCCGCCGAGGCGGGGGTTTTGGCTATTCTGCTGCGTCTTCGTATTCTGCCATGGGTGGGCATGTGCAGATGAGGTTTCGGTCTCCGTATGCGTTGTCGACGCGGTTGACGGGGGACCAGTATTTGTCGACGCCCATGGAGCCCGGGGGGAAGCAGGCCTGTTCGCGGGTGTAGGGGCGGTCCCAGTCGCCGACCAGATCGCGCACCGTGTGGGGGGCGTTTTTCAGCGGGTTGTTTTCCGCGTCGATCCTGCCGTCGATGATGTCCTGCGCTTCCGCGCGGATCGACAGCATGGCGTCGCAGAAACGGTCCAGCTCATCCTTGGGTTCCGATTCCGTCGGCTCCACCATCAGGGTGCCGGCCACCGGCCAGGACATGGTCGGCGCGTGGAAGCCGCTGTCCACCAGTCGCTTGGCGATGTCATCGACGCTGACATGCGCCGCCTCGTCCAGCGGTCTTGTGTCGAGGATGCATTCATGCGCCACCCGGCCAGTCTCGGAGGTGTAGAGGATCGGATAGGCCTCGGCCAGACGCGCGGCGATGTAGTTGGCGTTCAGGATCGCCACTTTCGTGGCCTGCGTCAGACCTGCCCCCCCCATCAGCAGCACATAGGCCCATGAGACGGGCAGGATGGACGGCGAGCCAAAAGGCGCCGCCGAGACCGGACCGACGGCACTGCCGTATTCCGGGTGGCCGGGCAGATGTTCTTCCAGATGCGCCTTGACGCCGATCGGACCCATGCCGGGGCCGCCGCCGCCATGCGGGATGCAGAAGGTCTTGTGCAGGTTCAGGTGGCTGACATCGCCGCCAATATCCCCCGGTCGCGAGAGACCCACCATGGCATTCATGTTGGCCCCGTCGATATAGACCTGACCGCCGTGATCATGGGTGATCTGGCAGACCTCCTGCACGGTGGTCTCGAACACGCCATGGGTCGAGGGGTAGGTGATCATGCAGCCGGCCAGATGGTCGCTGTGCTTTTCCGCCTTGGCGCGGAAGTCGTTCAGGTCGATATTGCCGTTCTCATCCGATTGCACCGGCACAACCTGCCAGCCCACCATCTGCGCCGAGGCCGGGTTGGTGCCATGGGCCGAGGTCGGGATCAGGCAGACATTGCGGTGCCCTTCGCCGCGGGCGAAGTGATAGTTGCGGATGGTCAGCAGGCCTGCGTATTCGCCCTGCGCGCCCGAGTTGGGCTGTTGGCTGATCGCGTCATAGCCGGTGATCTGGCACAGCTTGTCGTTCAGATCAGCAATCATCTCGTGATAGCCCTGCGCCTGATCTTCAGGGCAGAACGGGTGCAGGTTGCCGAACTCGGGCCAGGTGACCGGGATCATCTCGATCGTGGCGTTCAGCTTCATGGTGCACGACCCCAGCGGGATCATCGCCCGGTCCAGCGCCAGGTCGCGGTCGGCCAGACGGCGCATGTACCGCGTGATCTCGGCCTCGGCCCGGTTCTTGTGGAAGATCTCGTGGGTCAGATAGGCGCTTTCGCGCAGCGCATAGTCCGGCAGGCGATAGAGTTTGTTCGAACTGTCATCCTTGCGGTCGATGCCGAAAGCGCCCCAGACCGCCTCGATGGTCTCGGGGCGGGTCTGTTCGTCCAGGCTGATGCCCACTTTCGTGTCACCCACCTTGCGCAGGTTGACGCCCCGGGCCACGGCGGCCTCCATGACCGTTTTCTGCAGATGGCCGACCTCGACCGTGATGGTGTCGAAGAACACCTCGGGTTCAACGGCAAAGCCCGCCTCTTCCAGACCGGCGGCCATGCGTGAGGTCTTGCGGTGCACCGATTGCGCGATGGCCTTGATGCCGTCGGGGCCGTGGTACACGGCATACATCGAGGCAATCACCGCCAAGAGCGCCTGCGCGGTGCAGACATTCGAGTTCGCCTTCTCGCGCCGGATGTGCTGCTCGCGGGTCTGCAGCGCCAGGCGATAGGCCTTGTTGCCGCGGCTGTCGATGCTGACGCCGATGATCCGGCCCGGCATTGCCCGCTTCAGCTTGTCGGTGGTCGCCATATAGGCCGCGTGCGGCCCGCCATAGCCCATCGGCACGCCAAAGCGCTGGGTCGAGCCGATGGCGATATCCGCGCCCATCTCACCCGGTGACTTCAGCAGCGCCAGTGACAGGATGTCGGCGGCCACGATGGCAATCGCTTTATGTTCATGCAGCGCCGCGATCTCGGCGGTGAAGTCGCGCACATGGCCATGGGTGCCGGGATATTGGAAGATCGCACCAAAGACCGATCCCGCATCCAGCGTATCCGGATCGGCGACCTGCACCTCGATGCCCAGAGGCTCAGCCCGGGTTTTAATGACCGCGATGGTCTGCGGGTGGCAGTTCTTGTCGACAAAGAAAGCCGCGTTATTGGCCTTCGACCGGCCGCCGCGCTTGGCCATCGCCATCGCCTCGGCGGCTGCGGTGGCTTCGTCCAGCAGGGATGCGTTGGCCACATCGAGCCCGGTCAGGTCGCTGACCATAGTCTGGAAGTTCAACAGCGCCTCAAGCCGGCCCTGGCTGATCTCGGGCTGATAAGGCGTATAGGCGGTGTACCAGGCCGGGTTTTCCAGGATGTTGCGCAGGATCGGCGCGGGCGTGGTGGTGCCGTAATAGCCCTGACCGATCAGCGAGGTCAGAACCTTGTTCTTGCCCGCCACTTCTTTCATATGAAAGAGCGCGTCGCGCTCGGTCATCGCCGGGCCCCAGTCCAGCGGTTCCTTCTGCCGGATCGCCGGCGGCACGGTGGCATCAATCAGCTGGTCCAGCGTTTTGAAGCCGATCACCTTGAGCATGTCGCGCATCTCGGTGGGCGACGGGCCGATATGGCGGCGGTTGGCAAAGTCATAGGCTTCGTAATCGGTCAGTTTGAAGGCCATTGCAGCGCTCCTGTCGAATAGGTCAGGTCGGGCGGAGGCGGCAGAGGCCTCCGGCGTGGGGTAAGGGCCGTCCCGGAACCTGTCCGGCGGACTGGTTCAGGCCCGAACGGGCGGAGCCCCGGAATCAGGGCCCCGACATGGGTTTAGCCGATGAAGGCCTTGTAGCCGGCCTCATCCATCAGATCTTCGAGCTGCGCGGCGTCGGTCACCTTGATCTTGTAGATCCAGGCCTCACCCTCGGGGTCGTCGTTCAGCGCGCCGGGATTGTCGGCCAGCGTCTCGTTCACTTCGGTGATCTCGCCATCGACCGGGGCATAGAGCTCGGACGCGGCCTTGACGGATTCGATCACCCCGATCTCGCCATCTTTCTCGAACGTGTCGCCCACTTCCTGCTGCTCGACAAACACCACATCGCCCAGCTGCTCGGCAGCGTGCGCGGTGATGCCCAGCGTGGCGATGTCGCCCTCAACGGCCAGCCATTCATGCTCTTCGGAATAATAGGTTGCCATGGTGTCTCTCTCCTGACTTCAACGCTTGTAATTCTGTTTGACGAAGGGCAGCGCCGCAATCTCGGCCGGCTGCGCCTTGCCCCGGATGATCAGCTGCACCACCTCGCCCGGCTCACCATGGCCGGCCGCGACATAGCCCATCGCCACCGGTCCGCCGACCGTGGGACCAAACCCGCCCGAGGTGATCTGGCCAATGGGGTTGCCATTGCTGCACCGGATTTCCGTGCCCTGACGGGCCGGCGCCCGGCCTTCGGGCCTGATGCCCACCAGCCTGCGCGCAGGCCCCTCGGCCAGTTCCTTTTGCACCCGCTCGGCGCCCGGAAAGCCGCCCTCTTCCTTGCGGCGCTTCTGGATCGCCCAGCCGAGGCTGGCCTCGATGGGCGAGGTGCCCTGGTCGATGTCATTGCCATAAAGGCACAGCCCCGCCTCCAGCCGCAGGCTGTCGCGCGCGCCCAGACCCGCCGGTTCGCACTCCTCATGCGCCAGAAACGCGCGGGTGATCTCGATCGCCTTGTCCTCGGGGATCGAGATCTCATACCCGTCCTCACCCGTGTAGCCCAGCCGCGAGATCCGGCATTCGACGCCCAGGATGTCGGCCATTGTGGTTTCCATAAAGGTCAGATCCCGCGCCGCCGGGCACAGCTCACCCACCACGTTTTCCGCGGCAGGACCCTGAACCGCCACCAGCGCGCGGTCGAAAATCTCGGTCACCTCAACCCCGTCCAGATGTTCGCGCATATGCGGAATGTCCTGATGCCGCAGCGCTGCGTTCACCACCACAAAGTAGTGATCCCCCGCATTCGACACGATCAGATCGTCCATGATCCCGCCATCCGCATTGGTGAAAAACCCGTACCGCGCCTTGCCCGGCTTCAGGGTCGCATAAGCCTGCGGGCACAAAGCCTCCAGCTTCTCCCCCACATTCTCACCGCGCAAAATCACCTGACCCATATGAGACACATCAAACACCGCCGCCTTCTCACGACACTGCTTGTGCTCCCCCATGATCCCCAATGGATACTGAACAGGCATCTCCCATCCCGCAAAATCAACCAGCTTACCCCCCAACTCAACATGCAACGAGTGAAGAGGCGTGCGTTT
>NZ_JBSWTI010000001.1:0-5431 GCF_056158465.1 Ruegeria sp. ABV4_181 | reverse complement strand
TTTTTTTTTTTTTTTTTTTTTCCCAACCATTTCTGCACCCCGCCGAGCATCTCTAGGCAGATCAACAAGATCTCTTCGAGCCACACCTAGCGGCACGGCACCACCGCGCGCGATAATGCCGGCTTCTCCGCTGCCGGGGACGACTTCTCGATCATCTTCGGAGAACACTTTGCAGTTCGGGCCAATCTCGAATTTCGATGTTTGCGTGCCGCCTTCGGCTGTAGTCGTAGAGGATCCGAACCCAACAGCTTCCGATGAGCCGAAACTGTCCATCATTGCGGCCTGAGGCATGTGCTTGAGCAGGCCTTGCTTGACTTCAGCGCTCCACATCACGCCCGATGAAACAATGGTCTGTACGGAGCTGACATCCCAACGCCCCGGATTTTCATCGAGAGCTTTCAGCATTGGCTTGCCAAACGCGTCGCCCACGATGGCCATGCTGGTGACGCCATGTTCATCGACCGTGTCCCAGAGGTTCTCGGGGTCAAAGCTGGCATTCTGTTCCAGTGTAATGATGGCGCCTCCGCCAGGAACGCTCCCATTGCGGTAAAGAGACCCGTCCCGTGCATCAGAGGACAGGCGGGAACCTGGCGGGCGGTGCGTCCCATCAATTCGACCGCCATCTTGAATTCTTCCAGTGTCGACGGGTAGGGGAGTCCCGCCTTTTCCGCGCCTTCCCTGGCGGCTCGCCTCCAAACCGATTGTGACCACATCACGCCTTTGGGCATGCCGGTCGTGCCGCCGGTATAAAGGAAGAAGAGGTCGTCAGCAGACCTCTCAATGCCGAGCGGCGAGGGATCGCCCTCCGTGGCGAGACGTTCGTAATCCTCAGCCCAGTCCGGGATATCTCCGTCGCCGATCTGAACCCAGACTTTCACCTTCGGAAGACGCCCGCGGACGAGCTCGACTTGGTCAAGAAACTGAGCGTCGTAGAAAACGACGGCAGAGTCTTGAATTGTCGAAAATGTAGAACAGTTCGTCAGCGAGGTAGCGGTAGTTGACGTTTACATGGGTAAAGCGCGCCTTGAAGCTCGCGGCGAAGGCTTCGGTGTATTCCGGCTGGTTGCGCAGATAGAAGCCAGCCTTGTCCCCGGTTTCAACACCCATTGCGCGTAGATTGCGCGCCAGTCGATTGGAGCGCGCCGTGAATTCTGGCCAGTAGATACGGCGGCTTCCATGCGCAAGGGCCAGGTCTTCCGGGCCGAGGAGATCCCCAACCACGTCAAGCATGTCTCCGAAATTCAGTTCCTCTGCAGCCGTCACGGCGATTTCTCCCAGTTTGTTTTTTTGCGAGAAGCCCAGGAGGTTGCCGCCGGGGCAGAGAAGTTAAATCGGCGTGCGTTCAAGGATCTCGGGTTCAAAAAAGAGGCAGCACCGAAGTGCTGCCTCTCGCAATTTGACTGGGACAGTTGGGCTTAGAAGCCCATGCCACCCATTCCGCCCATGCCGCCGCCCATGTCGGGCATGCCGCCGCCAGCGGATTTTTCTTCGGTGCTTCTGCGATCGAGGCTTCGGTGGTGATCAGCAGGCCAGCGACAGATGCTGCGTTCTGCAGGGCAGAGCGAACAACTTTCACCGGATCGATCACACCCATCCCGACCAGGTCGCCATACTCTTCGGTCTGGGCGTTGAAGCCGAAGCCTTTGCCCTTGCCGCGGCGGATCTGATCAACAACGACCGAACCTTCGACACCAGCGTTCTCGGCGATCTGGCGAACCGGAGCTTCCAGAGCCTTGCGAACGATGTCGATACCAGCTTGCTCGTCGTCATTGGCGCCTTTGACATCAATGTTGCCGGCAGCGGACAGGAGTGCCGTGCCGCCGCCTGGGACGATGCCTTCTTCAACAGCAGCGCGTGTTGCGTTCAGCGCGTCGTCGACGCGGTCCTTACGCTCTTTCACTTCCACTTCGGTTGCGCCGCCAACCTTGATGACAGCAACCCCGCCAGCCAGTTTCGCCAGACGCTCCTGAGCTTCTCACGATCGTAGTCGGACGAGGTGTCTTCGATCTGCTTGCGGATCTGGGAAACGCGAGCTTCGAGGTCTTTCTTCGCGCCAGCGCCATCAACGATGGTCGTGTCGTCCTTGGAGATCGAAACGCGCTTTGCGGTGCCGAGCATGTCCATGGAGACGTTCTCGAGCTTGATGCCCAGGTCTTCGGAGATGACCTGACCGCCGGTGAGAACTGCGATGTCTTGCAGCATGGCTTTGCGGCGATCGCCGAAGCCAGGTGCTTTGACTGCTGCGATTTTCAGGCCGCCACGCAGCTTGTTGACCACCAGGGTTGCCAATGCTTCGCCATCGACGTCTTCGGCGATGATGAGCAGCGGCTTCTGGCTCTGAACAACGCTTTCCAGGATCGGCAGCATTGGCTGCCAGAGAGGACAGTTTGCTCTCGTGAAGCAGGATGAACGGATCTTCGAGTTCCGCGATCATCTTGTCAGGGTTCGTGATGAAGTACGGGGACAGGTAGCCGCGGTCGAACTGCATGCCTTCAACGACATCCAGTTCGGTTTCCAGCGACTTGGCTTCTTCAACCGTGATGACGCCTTCATTGCCGACTTTCGCCATGGCTTCAGCGATCATGCCACCGACTTCGGTGTCGCCGTTCGCGGAGATCGTGCCGACTTGGGCGATCTCGTCGTTGGACTTCACTTTCTTGGAGTGGTGAGCCAGGTCGCTGAGGACTTCCGTCACGGCCTTGTCGATACCGCGCTTCAGATCCATTGGGTTCATGCCGGCGGCAACGCGCTTCATACCTTCGCGAACGATGGCCTGAGCAAGAACGGTTGCAGTCGTCGTACCGTCACCAGCAACGTCGTTTGCCTTGGAAGCGACTTCGCGCAGCATTTGCGCGCCCATGTTCTCCAGCTTGTCTTCAAGCTCGATCTCTTTTGCCACGGTGACGCCGTCCTTCGTGGTGCGCGGAGCGCCGAAGGATTTTTCGATAACGACGTTACGGCCTTTCGGGCCGAGCGTTACCTTCACAGCATTGGCAAGCGTATCGACGCCTTTCAGCATGCGTTCGCGTGCTTCTGCGCCGAAAACTACGTGTTTGGCTGACATTGTTGATTACCTCTTTTGAGAATTCTGTCTGATGAAATGCGACGGGCGGGAGCTTAGCTCTCCAGCACACCCATGATGTCGCTCTCTTTCATGATGAGCAGCTCTTCGCCGTCGACGGTCACTTCCGTGCCGGACCATTTGCCGAAGAGAACGCGATCGCCGACTTTGACGTCGAGTGCAACGCGCTCGTTGTCGTCGCCAATAGCACCGTTGCCGACAGCAACGATTTCGCCTTCCTGCGGCTTTTCCTTGGCGGTGTCAGGAATGATGATCCCGCCTTTGGTTTTCTCTTCTTCCTTGACGCGGCGCACGACGACACGGTCGTGCAGGGGACGAAGTTTCATTGGATTTAGCCCTCTTGTCTCTTTGACGAGTTCAATTGAATTTAGCTCGTGAGCAGGAACATTCAGGGAGGTTTAGCACTCACCCCTGCTGACTGCTAACGATGGTGGGCAGTTAAAGAGGGCGCTTGGGCAGCGTCAAGTTCGTCATTGCGAAATTTTTGTAAGGATCGCACGCTTCGTGAAAAGCGGCTTATGAAATTGGTAAGATAGCTTCTTTCCAAAATATGAATGGCAATGCCAGAAAATATCTCGGCAGATTGACGGTAAAATATAACTCCTGTGCGACAACATCCCCATAACCGGGAGACAGGATGTGCAGGGTAAACTAGAGGATCTGGTCGAATTCGCTGACGTTTTTCGCCTTTGTGGCGATCACGGCGCTTTGCCTCTGTTTCACGTTTTCCGTGATTGTTTATTCGATGGGCTTTCCGACCGATCCTCATAAATTTATCGTGGCAAATCTGTTCATTGCGGCCTGCGTGGCGGTCCCCACTGCAGCAATTGCAGCACAACACGAATACAAGATGCGCATCTACCAGCGAACCCTCGAAGACATGGCGTCTACAGACGCTCTCACCGGTTTGCTGAACCGCAAATTCTTCAAACAGTTCGCTTGCGAGGAAATGGCCCGTATGGGGCGGACCGAAATGACCGCAGCCGTTGCGTTGTTTGACATTGATTACTTCAAGGCGGTCAACGATCGGCACGGGCACGCCGCTGGGGACAGGGTTCTCCGCGAGATTGCCGCGGTGGCATATTCCGAACTGCGCGGTCCTTTCGACAAGCTTGGACGCTGGGGAGGCGAGGAATTCGTCATCCTGCTAAGTAATGTCGACGCTGAGCAGGCTCATAGCGTTTGTGAGCGTCTTCGGTCCTCGATTGAAAACCATGTGATGATCGTTGATGGGCAGCCGGTTAGTGTGACGGCCAGTTTCGGCCTGACCATTCTGCCGCCAAATTCGGACTTTGACGAAATGCTCGAACTGGCCGATTCAGCCTTGTATAAATCCAAGGCCAATGGACGAAATTGCGTGACAGCCTCGCGAGAGTTGACGCTGGCCGCCTGATGGCATCCCGGACGGGACCGGGGTCGATCAGATTAGGGGGAGCGGCATGTCGGGGTTCAATCCACAAAAGCTGAGTGATGCCTTGGCAGGCGCACCGTCTTTGGAGGTGTTGTCTGCAAAGCGGCCTGAGTTCGCCCATGTGCCGAAAGTCTGGTCAGATGTCTTGAGGCCGGAGCTCGCGCGCCGCGAGTCTGATCGCAAGGAAGCCATTCGAACTGCGATCACGCGGTCGTGTATCGGCGCGGGATTGCCGATTTTTGTCGCCATTCTTCTCGCCATTTCTTCCCTGATGTCATTCAACATGATGTTTCCGGGCATCATGTTTGTGATCATCCTGTTCGCGGCGGTCGTGTCCGGTCCCGCCTGGATCAGGGTTTTCACGATGAAGTCCCAGACCAAGCAGTTGGTTCTCGCTGCGGCATGTGAACCGTTTGGCTTCTCTTACGATACTTTGCATCCAGATCTTTCAGGCGTTGAAGACTTTCGGTCTCTGATGCTGCGCGCGACGGAGCTGAGTGCGGCCTATTCCGCCGGTTCGGGAAAGACTGTCCCAACGCCATTCGGCATGATCTCCACGGGGTCCGGCAATGGCATCGACAGGCGGCCCACCCCAGCCTACGAAGTTCTCGAGGCAGCAAAACTGCTACCTCGCCGTTCCCCGCAGCGCAGCGAGATTATAGACAAACCACCTCACAAAACTCCGTCTGGGCCGGGCGCGGCCGGGGAAAA
Source organism: Ruegeria sp. ABV4_181 (assembly GCF_056158465.1). Classification (NCBI taxonomy): domain Bacteria; kingdom Pseudomonadati; phylum Pseudomonadota; class Alphaproteobacteria; order Rhodobacterales; family Roseobacteraceae; genus Ruegeria; species Ruegeria sp. ABV4_181. The sequence goes on along the minus strand of NZ_JBSWTI010000001.1, from coordinate 227 downwards.
GACGCACCCGGCGGCCGGCCGCGCGGCCCAGGACCGCGCAGGCGCGCCCGCCCGGCCGCGCGCCAGGACCGCGGCCCCGCCGCCCCGCCCCCCCCCCCCCCCCCCCCCCCCCCCCCCCCCCCCCCCCCCCCCCCCCCCCCCCCCCCCCCCCCTCCCCCTCCCCCCCCCCCCCCCCCCCCCCCCCCCCCCCCCCCCCCCCCCCCCCCCTTTTTTTTTTTTTTTTTTTT